>JAUNDT010000014.1 GCA_030525945.1 Coriobacteriaceae bacterium
CGCCGCCCCCGCCCCGCGCGCAGGCACCGCACCGGCACCGCGCGCACCCGCGCCGCCCGCATGCGGCGTACGCGGAGCAGCCACGGCGGCCGCAGGGACGCCATGGCTCTCCCCAACCGCCGCCGCGCGCTGCGCCGGGGTCATCGGGGCACTCGGGACGCCGGCGGCGATCTGCGCCTCAAGGCGGGCCAGGCGCTCGGCCAAAGCCTCGATCGTCAGGTCGGACTCCGGTCGCGCGAGCCTCGTCAGCGCGATCTCGAGCACCAAGCGCGGGTCGGAGGCGTCGCGCATCTCAAGCGCCGCGTCGTCCAGCAGTGTGAGCGCGCGGGCTAGGCGATCGGGGTCACCGAACAACCGCGCCTCCTCAACCAGCGCCGCGACCTCCTCGGGCGTGCCGTCGAACAGCTCGGGCTTGGCCCCCGCAATCGAGGCGGTATACACGTCGCGCATGTGGGCGACCAAGTCGTGCGTAAGCTCCATAAGGTCGTTGCCCTCGTCCGCCTGCGCGCGCACGAGCCCGAAGAGCTCCACGGTGTTGCGTTCCGCGATCTTTTGCGAGAACTCCGACAGCACGGTCGAGGCGACCTCGCCCAGCAGCGAGCGGGCGTCGTCCACCCGCACCGACCCATCGCCGAACACAGACAGTTGCTCAAGCGTTGAAAGCGCGTCGCGCATGCCGCCGCGGGCATGGCGCGCCACGATCTCGAGCGCCTCGTCGTCGAACGCAAAGCTCTCCTGCTCGCAGATGTAGCGCAGGCGCCCCACGATGTCGTCGTTCGAAATGCGATGGAAGTCGAAGCGCTGGCAGCGCGACAGAATCGTCTCGAGGATCTTTTGCGGGTCGGTGGTGCACAGCACGAAGATCACGTGGCTCGGCGGCTCCTCGAGCGTCTTGAGCAGCGCGTTGAACGCCGCCGTGGTGAGCATGTGGACCTCGTCGATGATGTAGACCTTGTACGCGCCGCGCACCGGGGCAAAGCTCACCGAGTTGATGATCTCCTCGCGCACGTTGTCCACGCCCGTGCGGCTGGCGGCGTCGAGCTCGTACACGTCGGGGTGCGTGCCGGCGGCGATGGCCTCGCACTCCGGGCAGGTCCCGTCGGGCATGCAGCCCGAGGCGCCCTCGGCGCGCGCCGCCTCGGCCCCCTCGCACAGCAGCGACTTGGCAAGAATGCGCGCCATCGTGGTCTTGCCCGTTCCGCGCGGACCGCAGAACAGGTAGGCATGGCTCAGGCGCCCTTCCGCCACCGCATGCTCCAGCGTGGACACGATATGCTGCTGCCCAACCACGCTCCCAAACGTGAGCGGGCGGTACTTCCGGTACAACGACTCCACAAGAACCCTCCTACAATCCGCGCTCGGCCAAACGGCGGTCGATCTCCTTCAAGGTCATGCGCATAGCGAACAACTGGCGATACGTTGCCGTTTTGACCTTGTTCTCGGCACGCAGCGCATCCATTCGCTCGCCCATCTCGGAGAGCTCCGCACGCACCGCGCGCGAGAACGCGTCGTATGCCTCCAAACGCTCGGCATCGCTCATGTGCGCACCGCCCTCCCTCAATATCAATTCTTAATGCACACCATCATAGCGTCTTGGGCAGACCTTGTTCGAGCGTGCGGGCGCCGTGGTAAAATGCCCCAAAACGCACTGGCTCAAGCCGCAAACGAACCAAAAACCCACCCAAGGATGGCCATGCCGCGCTTCTCTTTTGACAAGCGGAACCTGGGCTACGACGCACCGGCGCCGCCCTCATTCCCCCTCAAACCCAACGCCGCCCCCGCACCCGAGGCGCCGCCCGCCGGCTCCGCGGCGTCGTCGCTGCTCAAGCGCTACCGCCCGCTCGAAACGCGCGCCACCGGTGGCTTTGGCAGCGTGGAGATCTGCCTGGACCGCCGTCTGCAGCGCCGCGTGGCCATCAAGCGCACGCCGCTCGCCTCCCCCTTCAACCGAACGTCCGCCGAAACGACCTCCATGGCCTTAGGCGAGGCCCGCACCGCCAGCATGCTGCCGCATCCCAACATCGTGCAGGTCATCGACTTCACGCATGACAGCGGCTATGCCTACCTGGTCATGGAGTACGTCGACGGCATGAACCTCGAAGAGTTCCTGGCGCAGGTCGAGGGCCACTCGCTCACCTACGACGAGGCGGCCTGCATCGCCGACGCCCTGGTGCAGGCCCTCGCCTTCGCCCACGAGAACGGCGTGCTGCACCTGGACATCAAGCCCGCCAACGTGCTCATCGACCGCAGCGGCCACGTCAAGCTCGCCGACTTTGGCATGGCCACCCTCACCACCGCCGCGGGCTTTGGCGACGCGCGCGGAGGCACCATCGGCTACATGCCGCCCGAGCAGCTGGGAAACGACGGCGTGGACGCGCGCACCGACATCTTCTCGCTCGCCGCCGTGCTCTACGAATCGCTGTGCGCCAACGCGCCGTTCCGCGCGGGCACGGCTGCCGACTCCCTGGCGAACATCGAGCGCGGCGTCATCTACCCCAGCAGCCTGCTCCCCGATATCCCCGAGCCCTCCGAGCAGGCCCTCCTGCAGGCGCTCTCCCCCGATCCCCGCGACCGCATGGACAGTGTTGCGGATTTTGGCGATGAGTTCTTGGGCGGCTTGGGCAACCCCCGCGAAGGCCGCAAGAGCCTGGCGCGCATCATCGCCCGGCTCACCTCCGATGACGAGGGGGAGGCGGACGAGACTCAGGTGGTCGCCGGCCCCGTATGGGAGCTGGATCCGGACGAGGGGCACCTGGGCAGCCGTACGCCGCGGGCGCGCCGCTACGCCCGCGCCGCTGTGAGCGGCATTGCGGTGGCGGCGGTGTCGTGGGCGCTCTTGGGCGACCTCGGGGTCGTCGGCGTCGGGGCGCGCGCCTGCACCGCGCTCGGCATCGGAGCGGCGGCCGCCGTGGCCCCGCAGATCGGGTCGGCGCTCATCGTCGCGGGCTGGCTCATGCTCATCCTCAACGCCACGCCCCTCTTCTCGGTCCTCGGGGTCGCCATTGTCGCGTTCGCGCTGCTCGCCGCCTGGTGGTACGTGTGGGGGCGCGTGTGGCCCGCCAGCTCCATGGCGTTCTCCCTGGTGTGCGCTTTGGCGCTGCTGAGCGGGGATGCGGCGTTTGCCGCCCCGATCGCGGTGGCCGCCGCGGCGTTTTTCCTGCCCCCGGGAGTTGCCGCCAGCACGATGGGTACCGGCGTTGCCATGGCGCAGCTGCTGCTCGCCGCCCATGCGAACGGAGGCGTGCTCGGATTCGGAGCAACCGTGGAGGCGCTCGCAAACCCGGCACTTCTCGCGGCCGTCGCGGGGTTCTCGGGAATGGCGGCGCTCACCAGCTGGGCGCTCGACCGCATCTGCGCAGCCCGCGAAGCCGGGGAGGGCGCGGGGCTCACGGCGCTGCTCTACGCCCTCATACCCATAGCGTCGGTGGGATTGCGCTATCTTGCGCACCCTATGGAAATTGCCAACCTACCGCTTGCCGACATCGCGCTCGCTGCGGGCCTCGGGTGCCTATCCTCTATACTTGTTTGGATATGTCTATACACCCTCGGATACCGACGAGAAACCCCGGAAGGTGAATGCTCGTGAACTTCCTGAACATTTTTGAGGACCGCGTTGCCGGCATCTTTGGCGCGGCTCAGGCCCCGTTTTCCTTTAAGAAGCTCGCCAAGCAGGCTGCCCGCGAGATGGAGGACCAGACCCTCGTCATCAACGGCGTCAACACCGCCCCGGCCCTCTACACCGTGCTCATCGCCGCCGACGACGACCCCTTCCTGGCGCCGTTCTACCAGCAGCTCGCCAGCGAGGTGTCCGAGTTCGTCAAAGCCCAGGCCGAGAAGAAGCGCTATCGCTTTGCCGGCACCCCGCTCGTGCGCTTTATGATCGACCCGTCGCTCAAAGCGGGCAAGTTCTCGGTGTTTGCCGAGAACGTCGACGCGCCCACCCTGGCTCGCCTGTACGAGGAGGAGCGCGCGTTCCTGCGCGGCGCCTCCCAGCCGTCGCCGCGCGCAGCCCGCGCAGCCGAGCCCGCGCCTATGGCGGCGCCGCAGCCCGCCGCGGTGCCCAACATCGCCTCGGTTCCGTCCCCGCAGCCGGGCGAGGACGGCTTTGACCCGTTCGCGCCGTCTATGGACGAGCTCGGCGGCCCCATCCCCGTTCCCCAAACGCTCACGCGCGAGCAGATCGCCGGGCTCGGCGGAGCCGCCGCCGGCACTGCCGCCGTTGCCGCAGGCGCCGGCGTTGCCGCCCACATGGCAGCCGCCCGCCCCGCCGCTCCCGCCCGCCCGCTCGCCCAGCTCGTCGACGTGGTCACCGGCGACACCTACGAGGTCACCAGCGCCCGCGCGGTGGTCGGCCGCGAGCGCGCCGCCGCCGATGTGGTCCTGCGCGACCCAAACGTCAGCCGCAGCCACGCCGTCCTCACCTACACCGGCAGCGACTGGTCCATCGAGGACCTCAACTCCACCAACGGCACCCTCGTCAACAACCGCCGCATCTCGCGCTGCCCGCTGCGCACCGGCGACCTGCTGACATTCGGCCTCAGCACCTTCGAGTTTAGGGGCTAAACCGTGATTGACATCATCCTGTTCGCCGGGCGCATCGTCCTCATCCTGCTGCTCTACATCTTCCTGTTCGCGGTCATGAAGACCGGCGTGGGACTCGTGCGCGGCCAGCGTCGGGACTCCGCGATCTGGACCATCGACGTGGACAAGGGCCCGCGCGGCATCCGCGGCATCCACATGGACATCCTGGGGCCGGTCATCGTGGGCCGCTCCCCCTCCTCCGACATCTGCGTGAACGAGCCCTTCGTCTCCGCGAGCCATGCCCGTTTCTCGCTGCAGGGGCCCGCGCTCGTGATTGAAGACCTCAACTCGCTCAACGGCACGCTGGTGAACGGGCGTCCTCTGCAGGAGCCCGCCACCCTGCGCGAGGGTGACGAAGTCCAGATCGGCGACGTTGTCATGAAGGTGAATCGCCGATGAGCGATTCTGCGGACAACACCCTGTTCGAGGACGACGAGCGCAGCGAATACGAGAACGCCGCCCCCATTGGGGCGCATGCCGCGCCCGCGCCTGAGGCGCCGCGTCCGCAAACGCCCGCGCACGCCGCTCCGGGGTCGTTCGAGCCCGAGGATGAGCCCGCCGTACCCGCGGCCATGCAGGACGACGAGCCCCTGCCTCCCGTAGAGGACGACCTGGGACCTGCGCCCGAGTCGCTCGCCGGCGTGCCGTATACACCGGAAGCGCCCGCGGATCCCGCCGCTCCCGCCCACGCCGATATCCCGGCAGAGCCCGCGGCCTCCGAGCCCGCCACCCCCATCGACGTGGTCCCCGACCCCGCCGCGCAGGCGTCGCCCGAGGACACCGCGGAGATCGACGTCGCCGCAGTTGAGGCGCAGCTCTCGGACCCCGGGTCCACGCAGAGCTTCGCCCCCATCTCCGACGAGCTCATAGATACCGACGCAACATTCGACGCCGGCACGTCCGCCATGCTCATGTGGGGCGCCCGCTCCGACGTGGGCTGCGTGCGCAACCACAACGAGGACTCCTACCTGGTGGCCTCGCCGCTCTTTTGCGTGTGCGACGGCATGGGCGGCCACGCGGCGGGCGAGGTCGCAAGCGCGATCGCCGTCGAGACGATCGCAAAGACCGGCCCCAAGACCGCCGATGCCGCACAGCTCGGCGCAGCGATCGAGGCCGCCAATGCAGCCATCATCGAGGCCGCCGTCAACGGCGTGGGCCGCCCGGGCATGGGCTGCACCGCCACGGCGGCAGTCATCGACGGCACCACGCTCGCCATCGCGCACGTGGGCGACTCGCGCGCGTACCTGCTACACGAGGGCACGCTCATCCGCGTGACCCGCGACCATTCGTATGTTGAGGAGCTCGTGGACGCCGGCGAGATCACCGCCGACGAGGCGCGCGTGCACCCCAACCGCTCCGTGATCACGCGCGCGCTGGGCTCCGACCCCGCCATGTACGCGGATCACTTCACGCTGAATATCGAGGAGGGCGACCGTCTGATCCTGTGCTCCGACGGCCTCTCCAGCATGATTCCCGACGGCGAAATCGAGCGCGTGGCGCAGCAGAGCTCCACCGCCCAGATCTGCGTCGACAACCTCGTGGACGCCGCGCTCGCCGCCGGCGGAAGCGACAACGTGACCGTGGTGGTCGTCGACATCCGAGACGACGGCCGTATGCGCGAGCTCGCCAAAAAGCACCGCCGTAACGCGCTGATCGGCGTCCTGCTGCTTTTGGCCGCCATCGCGGTGGCGGGCGTCGTGACGTTCAGCTCGATTACCGGCTCGGTTTACCTGGGCGTTAAAGACGACGCCGTGGCCGTCTACAAGGGCGTGCCCGACTCGCCGTTCGGCCTCGAGCTCCACTGGCTGCAAGACGAGACCTCCGTGAGCCTCGCCGACCTGCCCGAGGACACGCAGAAGCGCCTGCGCGCCGGCATACCGCAAAAGAGCCTGGACGAGGCGATGGACGCGGTGGACAACTACCGCACGCAAATCGAGGAGTCCCAAAAGAAGGCGCTCCAAGACGTCCGCGCCATTCGCGACGAGCAGGGGCCCGCGAGCGCCGTGAGCTCCAGCAACCCCGCGCAGCCCGTTGCCCCCAGTGACCCCAACAACACACCCGCCGAAGGAGGTGCCGAGTAAATGAGCCGCAGAACAACCGAGCTGCTTCTTTTGATAGCCGCCGCGTTCCCGGTAACGCTCCTCTACGCACTGTTCCTTGTGACCACGGGAACCGCGCTCTCGTTTGAAACCCTGGCAGTCCCGCTGGGTCTTTTCGCCGCCTTCGCCGCGGCGCACATCGGCGTGCGCATCTTCGCGCCGGGTGCGGACCCCGCCATCCTGCCCATCGTGTTCGCGCTCTCGGGCATCGGCATCACGTTCGTCACGCGCCTGGAGCCCACGGCGGCCATGGGGCAGGTCGTGTTCCTGTTTTTGGGCGTCGTGCTCATGGTGGGAACGCTCGCTGTGGTCAAGAACCTCGAGGTCATCAAACGGTACAAGTACGTGCTGGGCGCGATCGGCATCGTGCTGCTCGTGCTGCCTATGCTCATCGGCACCGAGATCTACGGCTCCAAGCTGTGGATCAAGATCGGCAGCTTCCAGTTCCAGCCGGGCGAGTTCGCCAAGGTGTTCATCGTCTTGTTCCTGGCGGGCTACCTGGCCGAGAACCGCGAGCTGCTCTCCATTTCCAACCGCAGCTTCTTGGGCATCAAGCTGCCCCGCCTGCGCCTGCTCTACCCCTTGCTCATCGTGTGGGGCGTGTGCCTGCTCGTGGTTGCGTTCGAACGCGACCTGGGTAGCGCGCTGCTGTTCTACACGATCTTCCTCATCATGCTGTATGTGGCAACGGGGCGCATCTCCTATGTGCTGATCGGCCTCGTGCTGCTCGCCGTGGGCGCCTGCGGCATGTACCAGATCATGAGCCACGTGCAGGTGCGCGTGAAGATCTGGCTCGACCCGTTCTCCGACGCGCAGAACCTCGGCTTCCAGATCGTGCAGTCGCTCTACTCCATGGCCGACGGCGGCCTTACGGGCGTGGGCATCGGCAAGGGCCTCGGCGCCGAGACCATCCCCGTCGTGGCATCCGACATGATCTTCGCCGCCATCGCCGAGGAGATCGGCCTTTTGGGTGCCGCTGCCGTACTGCTCCTGTTCATGCTCTTCGCCGTGCGCGGCCTCACCACCGCGGCGCGTGCCAAGTCCGACCTCGCCGCGTTCTCCGCGGCGGGCCTCACCGCCGCCATCTCGTTCCAGGCGTTCACCATTGTGGGCGGCGTGACCAAGCTCATCCCGCTCACCGGCGTGACCCTGCCCTTTATGAGCCAGGGCGGTTCCTCGCTGCTGGCGAGCTTTGTGATCGTGGCCCTGCTGCTGCGCGCGGGCGACGAGGCCACGGGTCGCGCGAGCGAGCTTGCGAACACGAGCACCGAGCTGAACGCGGCCCCTGCCGCCGGCTACCGCTCAACCGCACGCGGCTCGCACCTGCGCCGCCCCGCGCTCGACACACCCGAGAGTGGCCTGTTGGGACGCGTCGCGCTCGCCAACCGCCTAACGCGCACGGTCTTCCTGTTCACCGCCCTGTTCGCGGTGCTCATTGGCAACATCACCTACCTGCAGGTCTTCAAGGCTTCCGAGCTCCAGGACATGCCGGCGAACAACCACACCATCAAGCGCGCCCAGTACATCAAGCGCGGCTCCATCATCACCTCCGACGGCCTTACGCTTGCCGAGTCCATTCAGCAGGAAGACGGTACGTATACCCGCTCCTACCCGAACGGCAACCTCGCCGCGCACGCCGTGGGCTACTACTCGCAGCAGTACGGCAGCTCCGGCGTCGAGGCCTCGCAGGACAAGACGCTCACCGGCTCCAAGGACTACTCCAGCTGGCAGCACGCCATCAACTCGCTGGCGGGCATCACCGAGCCGGGCAACTCCGTCCAGCTCACCCTCGACTCGCGCATCCAGCAGGCCGCCGAGAACGCGCTTGCGGGCCGCAAGGGCGCCATCGTCGTGCTCGACCCGCGCACCGGTGCCGTGCTGGCTTGGGCGAGCGCCCCGGCGTACGACAACGCGAACATCCAGCAGGCGATTGAGTCCGCCAACGCCAGCGGCGGCGCAGACACCTCCATGTTCGACCGAGCCACCCAGGCGCTCTACACGCCGGGCTCCACGTTCAAGGTGGTCACGCTCGCCTCGGCACTCGAGAACGGCGCGGCGACCCTCCAGAGCCGCTTTGACAGCCCCGGCACCATGAAGATCGGCGGCGCCGATGTGGTGAGCGTCAACAAGGTCGGCTACGGAACGATCACCCTCGATCGCGCCTTTGCCGTCTCGTCCAACACAGTCTTCGGCCAGGTTGCCGAGCAGCTTGGCGCCGACCGCCTGATCGCAACCGCGCAGGCCTTCGGCTACGGCCAGGAACTCGGCCAGGACTTTACGACCGTCGCGTCCATCATGCCCAAGCCCGAGGAGATGACCACGTGGGAGCTCGCCTGGGCGGGCGCCGGCCAGCCCGTCGGCCAGGGCCACACCCCCGGCCCTCAGACCACCATCATGCAAAACGCCGTCATCGCGGGCGCGGTCGCCAACGGCGGCATCGCCATGAACCCCTACGTTGTGGGCCAGATCCTCGCCCCCGACGGCACGGTCATCAAGACCACCCGCGACCGCTCGCTCGGCCAGGCCATTAGCAGCACCACCGCCGATGCGGTCAAGCAGGCCATGCTCGACGTCGTCCAAAACGGCAGCGGCATGGCGGCGAGCATCCCCGGCGTCAAGGTCGCCGGCAAGACCGGCACCGCCGAGACGAACAGCTCGACGCCCAACTCCACGTTCGTTGGCTTTGCGCCTTACGATACCCCCACCCTCGCCATCTCCGTCGTTTTGGAGGAGACGGGCGAGACGGAGGCGAACGCCGCCGCCATCGCAGGACAGGTCCTGCGCGCGGCCCTCGCGGCGCAAAGTTCGTAGCGAGCCTGGAACACGTAGTGCACACCATCCCAAACGGGTTTACGAGATTGATGAGGAGTTACGAGAATGGCAGAGGCACAGCGCGTCCTTGGAGGCAGATACCTGCTTAAGGACAAGGTGGGCAACGGCGGCATGGCCAGCGTGTTCCGCGCGCAGGACCAGGTGCTCGACCGCACGGTGGCGGTCAAGATCATGCTGCCGCAATACGCCGGCGACGCCACGTTCGCCGCGCGCTTTAAGCAGGAGGCGCAGGCGGCCGCCGGTCTGCAGAGCCCCTACATCGTGGGCGTGTACGACTGGGGCAAGGACGGCGACACGTATTACATCGTTATGGAGTACCTGCGCGGCACCGACCTCAAGAGCGGCGTGCGCAGCCATGGCGCGCTCGACCCCAAGAAGGTCGCCCAGATCGGCTCCCAGATCTGCGGCGCGCTCTCCGTCGCCCATAAGCACGAGATCATCCACCGCGACATCAAGCCCCAGAACATCATGGTGCTGCCCGACGGCAACATCAAGGTGATGGACTTTGGCATCGCCCGCGCCAAGAACAGTCATCTCACGCAGGACAACAACGTCCTGGGCACCGCCCACTACGTCTCCCCCGAGCAGACGCGCGGTCAGGAGCTTGGGCCGACCTCCGACATCTACTCGCTGGGCGTGGTCATGTACGAGTGCGCCACCGGCAAGGTCCCGTTCGACGGCGACGACGCCATCTCGGTGGCCCTCAAGCAGGTCAACGAGCTGCCTGTTCCGCCTTCGCAGATCAACCCCGGCGTCGACCCGGCGCTCGAGCGCATCATCCTCAAGTGCATGGAGAAAGACCCCGCGGCCCGCTTCCAGACCGCCGATGAGCTGCGCGCCGTCCTGAACAGCTACGCCGCCGGCCGCGCCGTTGACATCGCCGAGCCCACGACCGTGATCTCAGGCGCCGCCCCTTATGGCGCGGGCGCCACTGAGACGCGCGTGATGGGCGATGCCACGCAGGCCATGATGCGCCCCGCCGCCGGCCCGGGCTCCACCGCCTCCGGCCCCCGTATCGCCCCCGGCACAACCGGCCCGCGCACCTCGAGCTACGAGGAGCCCAAGAAGAACACCGGCAAGATCGTCGCCATCGTCGTGGGCGTTATCGCCGCTATCGGCATTGCCGTCTTTGCCGCCACCAGCCTGTTCGGCGGCGGCGAGATGGTGGTTGTCCCCAACGTGATCGACTACCCCAAGGAGCAGGCCGAGGAGACACTCGAGAACGCCGGCTTCAAGGTCGATTACGGCACCGAGGTCACCAGCGACGACGTCAAAGAGGGCAACGTCGTCGACCAGACGCCCGACGGAAACCGCGAGGCTCGCAAGGGCTCTACCGTCAAGCTGATCATCTCCAAGGGTCCCGTTCCCATTGAGCAGGTCGAGGTTCCCAATCTCGTCGGCATGACCAAGGAGGAAGCCGAGGCCGAGCTTGCGCGCCTGGGTCTTAAGGGCAAGGCTCACGAGGAGGCGAACGACGCCGAGGAGGGCAAGGTCTTCAAGCAGGGCACGAACACCGGCACCGAGGTCGACGAGGGCACGGAGGTCGAGTACTGGGTTTCCAAGGGCCCCGACACCGTCGAGGTCCCCGCGATCACCGGCTACACCAAGCAGGACGCTATCTCCCTGCTCGATGAGGCCAAGCTCAGCTACAAGTTCAGCGAGGACTACAGCGACAGCGTGCCTTCCGGCTGCGTGATCAGCTATGACCCGCAGGGCACCGTCACCCCCGGCTCCACCATCACCATCGTGCTTTCCAAGGGCCCCAAGCCCGTTGAGAAGGTCGAAGCGCCGTACTACGTGGGCGCCTCCGCTGCCACGGCCGCGCGCGATCTCAAGGCGCTCGGCTTTAGCGTGACGCTCCAGGGTCCGGCAGACGGCGTTGTAACCGCTCAGTCCGCCTCTGGCTCCCTGCCCAAGGGCTCCAACATCGTTCTCACCACGCAGGCGATTGAGAGCGGCGAGGGCGAAGACAACGAGGCATAAGGCGAGTCGCTACATATCTCCGCATGAACAAACCGGGTCCGAGAGCAATCTCGGACCCGGTTTTTTTGAAGGTCGCTCTTCCAGTGGACATATACGTGGCGGAACACGTG
The DNA here is from genome assembly GCA_030525945.1 of Coriobacteriaceae bacterium. Classification (GTDB taxonomy): domain Bacteria; phylum Actinomycetota; class Coriobacteriia; order Coriobacteriales; family Coriobacteriaceae; genus Collinsella. The sequence continues at coordinate 11,606 of JAUNDT010000014.1, forward strand.
AGTCAGACATCCATGCCTGCCCTTTGCCCTCCATTTAGCAACGTTCGCCGATTAAACACCCGCTTTGCCGAAACACCAGCACTGACTTCACGGCGCCATCGGATAATGCGACTATAACAACCGCCCGCTCATGAAAGGGATTGAATATGTCCATATCGCGCAGGCGGCTATTGAGTATCGCTGGGGCAGGAATGGCGCATCTTCTCCTGCACCCCAACTCTGCAAACGCCAACCAAGAGTCAACAACCGATTCAATTCCTTTTTCCTATGATGTGGCCAGTCAAATTGCAATTCATTTTGCGAACGGAATAAACCCCACATGCACTTGGGATGTCGACACGTGCGTTCCAGTGCTCGACCTCAATGGCTCTTTGAAAGGTTACTTTGTAGGTCTTCTTAGCGAGGGCAGCCCCAGTGGTTACGTTTCTCTGAACATCGATTACCCTGGTCTAGTTGCTTCGTACTGCCTTGAATTTGGCGCACTTGGTCAAGGAGGTCGACTGCTGCAAGAACGACCCGCAACGCTCGGTGCTCAGTCCATAGACAAGTCCTTTTTAATCGCAATCGATCCCTTCAATTTTGGGCTCTACGATGAGCTTGGTGCCAGGGTTGTCAGCTATTCAACTTCACTTGAGGCCAGCCCTGCTCTGACGTTAAAACTTCGCCAGCGAGCAACATGGGATGACGTCCTTATCGATTCGAATGAATTATCCGCTGGCAACTACTCTCTGGGCAGCACAAAATACGCTGGAGAACTTGCTTACATTACCAAGCTTATGGCGACTAGAGGCTGCAAGCGATACGCATGTGGTCCGCATGCCCTTTACGTAATTGGTGCCGCGCTTCCAAATGACAGGTTGTCTGCCCCTATCATCCCAAACGCCACCAATGACTGGTCCTGCTATATCAAGCTTTGGAATTATTCTAATACACGGCTGAGCAGCAGCGATCCCAATGGGGTTATATATGGTGAAACCAACTCGGACAGGATCGGCCCAGCTTTTGTCCGACTTTGCTCAGAGCGTGCAACAACCATGCGCAGCAACCTCGTCGTCAATCCATCCTTCCTTACGTTAGTGACCCACATCAACGGATCCGATGTTGCGGTAATTGGCGCAGGCATTAAAACGCCAGATGGCGACTCTGGGCACTTTCTTGCATGCAATGGCTATGCGTATATTCACAGGAAGAGCGATAACAGGGTGCTTCAATGTGCTGCGGTCTTTGATGGATGGGATGACCACCAATTCTTCAACTTCGATTTTCCTAACTATTATTTCAAGAACCTCACACTTTTATACAGAAAAAAATAATCATGAAAACGAGAATCTCCGCACTTTGCGCCCTCTTCTTGGTGGCTGCCACCACACTTGGACTCGTGGCCTTTACCAAAAACACCAACCCCAATCAAACTGGAAACTGGAATCCCGATTTGGAAAACACCACGAGCGGAACTCTTTCCCATATCGATATGGATTCGGAAGTCTTCACATTGGACTTTACTTCCTGGTGCGCAGCTGTAGACGGCAACGATGTTAATGGCACTGTCACTTTCACCATGAAGAATCCGGACGATTTAGTAAGGATGCGTCAAGAGATTCCACTAGGCACTCGAATCGTCGTTGTGCACGAGCGGGCAAAAGGAGTCGTTAGCGATTCGGGAGAGCTTATTGCAGACGATTTTTACGCTGCAGAACCGCTCTTCGTCTACCCAAACCGCAAAGATATGGTTATAACTACAGGCACCCTCGCAAGCTTCGATACCGCAGAAGGCACCATTGCGCTCGACAAGGCCGACTGGAGCGCACGGGCAGACGGCAACAGCACGGACGGAACCGTTGTATTTCGACTAAAAGGGCCCGAGAAGATCGAAGAGATCATTGACACGATGCCCGTTGGGACCTGCGTTGCCGTAACCCACAACAGGGCAGAAGGTATTCTCAGCGATGCCGGGCAAATCGCTTGCTTCAATGTTAGGACCTTGAACGAGCTTTGCGAGGAACATAAAGGGAGAAGCTCCGAATAGCAATCAAGCCAGGAGCTCGAGGGCTCCTGGCCTGTTCATTTGAATGGTGCCCCCGATACGATTCGAACGTACGACACCCGCTTTAGGAGAGCGGTGCTCTATCCCCTGAGCTACGGAGGCATTGCCAATACGAAGCGATCTTGCGCCTGGCATCCAAAGCCGCCACCACGCGCTCATCGCGCGGTTTGGGGCGGGACTCGGCCACCTAGGGACTATGCCAGCCTAAACACGGCACGACGCAAGTGCTTGCAACGGATATTCTACCGTTTTTTGCGGAACAGCGACAGCACGCCTTGCTTAATCACGTCAAAGAAGCTCAACGAGCGCAGCAGCTTGTCCTCGGGCACGTGCTCGCGCATGGCGCGCAGCGTCGCCTTGTTGTCACGCGTGGAGAACGAAAAACCGCTCTCGCTGCCTTTGATGAAGATCGCGAAGCGGGCGATCTTCTTGCCGCCGAACAGCACGGATGCCGCCACGTAATTGATCTCGTCCCACGGAATCTGGATGTAGTCCTCGGGGTTGCGCTCGTTGTAGAACTCGAACGCCTTATTGCCGAGCATTACATTGCCGTACGTTCCCAACCCGTGAAACGACGTTGCCTTTTCCGTGTAATACACCGAGCTGTTCTGTGACTGAGCCATAGCCGGTCCATCCTCTCATATGCTGGCGGCGAGCCGTTCGGCCTGCTGCGCCGCGTCTCGTTCGCAAATATAATCCGGCCCGCCCTGGCGAGCGCAAGCGCCGGCCGGATTCCATTCGCACAATTCAATTCGCGCCCTCTTCGTAACCCTTTCACGTATAAAACGGCCGCGCCTTCCACCGATGGAAAACCATGGTAGCAGGCGCGGCCACAGGCACAAGCGCTCATGCGCGCTCAGTGCCGCTGCGTTTTACATCAGGCCGATGAGGTGGGCGCCAATACCCACAGCGAACAGGGCGATGATGATGACGATCGGGGAGACCTTCTTCTTGAGCAGCTGGCAGCACAGCAGCGTCAGGCACACGGCGGCCAGGCCAGGGATGAGCTGGTCGAGGTTGGCCTGCAGGGTGGTGACCTTCATAACGTCGAGGCCGTTAGCGCCGAGCGAAGCGAACTGCGTAAGAGCCTCACGGATACCGTCGGTGCCTGCCGGAAGGTTAGCCCAGTCGATGTAGGCGCCGGCGGACTGCTCAACCGTGGAGACAACCGGGGTGAAGGAGATGCTCACCCAGCGCTGCACCAGCGAGCCGATGATGAACATACCGAGGATGGAAGCGCCCTCGGTGATCTTGCCCATGAGGCCGCCGGAGAGATCCTTGGTAATGGAGGTACCGACCTTGTAGCCGAACTCCTGGGTGTACCACAGGAAGGCGACGCGGATGATGTTCCACACGAAGAAGAACAGCAGCGGACCCACGATGGAGCCGGAAAGGGCCAGGGAAGCGCCGAGCGCGCCGAGAATCGGGCGCAGGGTGAACCAGAAGACGGGGTCGCCCACGCCGGCGAGCGGGCCCATCATGCCGACCTTGACGCCCTGGATGGCGGCGTCGTCGATGGGGGCGCCGTTAGCGCGATCCTCCTCGAGGGCGAGGGTCACGCCGATAACGGGAGCGGACACGTACGGATGCGTGTTGTAGAACTCCATGTGGCGCTTGAGAGCCTCGACCTGGTCCTCCTTGTTGGGGTAGAGCTTCTTGATCGCGGGGATCATCGAGAAGCACCAGCCGCCGTTCTGCATACGCTCGTAGTTCCACGAGCCCTGCAGGAACTGATGGCGCATGCACACGGACATGCGGTCGGACTTGGAAAGCTGAACCTTGTTCTCTGCCATGATGTACGTCCTCCCTTCCTTACTCGTAGTCGTTCAGGATATCGCCGAGCGGGTCACCGGTGCCGGTGCCGCCGCCGCTGTTCTTAGCGGTCTCCTTGAGGCCCAGGTACAGCAGGGCGAGGGAGATGCCAATAACGCCGAGGGCGATGAGGGTGAGTTGGGAAATGGCGGCGAAGACAAAGCCGAGCGCGAAGAAGGGCCAGGTCTCCTTGGTTGCCATCATGTTGATGACCATGGCGTAACCAACAGCGGCGACCATGCCGCCACCGATGGCCATGCCGTCGGACAGCCAGGCGGGCATCATCTTGAGCGCGCCGGTCACGATCTCGGGCGACACGAAGCACAGGGCGAGCGCCGGGATCATAATGCGGACACCCTGCATGAGGATGGCCAGGATGTGCCACATCTCAACGCCCTTGAAGTTGCCCTTAGCGGCAGCGGCGTCCATGGCGTGCACCATAGGGATGGACAGCGTACGGCAGATCATCGTGAGGAACAGGCCGGCCACGGACAGCGGCACGGCGAGCGCGATGGAGGTGGTGATGGCGGTCTGCGGGTCGGCGGTGCCGTCGGAGAGCGCGAGCACCATGATGATGGCGGACGCCACGGAGGCGAGGGCCGCATCGGGAGCGACGGCGGCGCCGACGTTCGCCCAACCGAGGGCGATCATCTGCAGGGAGCCACCGAGCATGATGCCTTCCTCCAAATGACCGGTCACTAGACCGATGAGCGTACAGGCCACGAGCGGCTGGTGGAACTGGAACTCGTCCAGAACACCTTCCATACCGGCCAGCAGCGCGATAATGGCGATCAGAACGATCGAAAGTGCTGACATATTCCCTCCTTTACTGGGCGGCCAGCTCGGACTTGGCCTTCTTGATCATCGCGTCGTAGGACTCGGCGGAATCGGCCGGGACCTTGCGGATGTCGAAGGTGATGCCCTTGGCAGCAAGCTTCTCAAGCGTCTCGACGTCATCGTTATCCATGGCGATGGCGTTGGTGACGACGACCTTGCCCACCGAATGAGCCATGGAACCGAGGTTGACCTCCTTGATGCCCACGCCGCCCTCGACCGCGCGGAGCAGGTCCTGCGGAGTCTCGAACAGCAGCATGGCCTTGGTGGCACCAAAGCGCGGGTCCTTGGCGACCTCGATCATCTTCTGCACGGGGACGACGTGCGCCTTGACCCCGGGAGGAGCCGCCTCGGTGATCATGGACTTGCGCAGGTCATCGTGGGAGACCGCGTCGGACACAACGATGATGCGGTCCGGCTTGGTCATCTTGGTCCAGGTCGTTGCAACCTGGCCGTGTAGCAGACGCGTGTCCACACGGGTGAGCACGAACTTGATGTGCCCGTCGCCCAAAACCGTGCCCTCCGGGATCGCGCCCTGCGGAACGGCCGGCGCCGCTGCGGCAGCGGGCTTGGCCTCCTTGGGCTCGAGGGACTCGGGCTTTACGCGAACGCCCTCACGAGACCCGGAAATGACGTGCTTGGCGATATCGTGCGCCGTCTTGGACGCGTCGAAGCGCGCCGTGTATACCTCGACGAGCATCGGCAAGTTCACGCCGGTCAGGATTGCCCAATTGGGATGGGCGTCGGACAGACCGCTGATCTGGTTGAACGGCGTGCCGCCCCACAGATCCACGAGGAACAGCACGTCCTCGGGGTCTTCAAAGGTGGCAACTGCCTCTTCCACCTTCTGGCGGAAGTCGTCCGGACCCATGCTCGGCATGAGGGAAACCGTGGCAACGTTGGGCTGATCGCCAAAGACCATAGAGCCGGTCATCTTGAGGCCCTCAGCCAAGTCACCGTGGCTTGCCAGAACGATACTTACCATCACACAACCTCCTTTGTTGTTACACGTTTTGAACACAACACGTGTCATGCTAGACCCTTCTCTTTGTGAATTCAACCCTTTTCCAAGCAGGGTAAATATCGGGTAATCGCAGGTCAGAAGGCCATGTAATCGATTCAATTTTTTACTGTACAGAATGCTGACTTTTATACACGTCATCAAAAAGAAAACCCACTGCAGAAACCTCAGCTCCCACAGTGGGTTTTTCTTGCTACAAACTGCATACCATGGTATACGAGCTTTGAAATCAGTGTTCTCCGGCACGCGTTCTAGCTGGTGAAATAACCCCTTCGGACGTGCTTACGCGAACTGACTGCGATAGAGCTCTGCATACGGCCCGTTCTCCTCGAGAAGCTCCTCATGAGTGCCCTGCTCGATGATGTTGCCGGCGCGCATGTGCAAAATCAGGTCGGCGTCAACAATGGTGCTCAGCCGATGCGCAATCACAAAGCTCGTGCGCCCCTGCATGAGCGTCTCCATGGCGCGCACGATATCGCGCTCGGTACGCGTGTCCACGCTTGAGGTCGCCTCGTCCAGAATAAGGATCTTGGGATCGCATAGGATCACGCGCGCGATGGTGAGCAGCTGGCGCTGGCCCTGCGAGATGTTCTCCGCGTCGTTCTCCACATGCGTATCGTAGCCGTCGGGCATCGTGCGCACGAAGTGGTCCACATGGGCCATCTTGGCTGCGGCGATGATCTCTTCGCGCGTGGCGTCGGGCCGCCCGTACGCGATGTTCTCGGCAATCGTCCCGTCAAAGAGCCACGCGTCCTGCAGCACCATGCCAAAGTTCTGCCGCAGCGCCGCGCGCGTCATGCCGTGCGTGTCCACGCCGTCGAGCTCAATGCGCCCGCCGTCGATCTCGTAAAAACGCATGAGCAGGTTGATGAGCGTGGTCTTGCCCGCGCCCGTAGCCCCCACGATGGCGATCTTCTGCCCCGGCTTCACGTGGAACGTCACGTCGCGCATGAGCGGCTTGTCCGGGTTGTAGCCAAAGCGCACGCGGCTAAAGTCCACACGGCCCTCGACCTCGGCGGGCAACGCCAGCGCCAGCTCGGGCTCGGGATCGAGCTCGACCTCATCCTCGTCCAGGATGTCGAACACGCGCTCCACCGAGGCAAGCGCGTTTTGCAGCGTGTTAATGGTAAAGGAGAGCTGCGTGAGCGGCTCGGACACCTGATAGATGTAGTGAAAGAACGCCTGGAACACGCCGATGGTAATCTGGCCGCCCACGAGCATGCCGCCCGCCACCATGGCGATAATCACCTGCGCCAGGCGGATGATGAAGCGGATGAGCGGGCTGATGGCGTTGGTCACGAAGTCCGCGCGGCGGCTCGCGGTAGCGAGCTTGTCGGCCAGCTCGTGCACCTCTGTCGAGCTCGCCTCCTCGCGGTTGAAGCTCTTGATGATCAGACGGCCCGAATACGCCTCCTCCACCGTGGCGGTGAGCTTGCCCACGTAGCGCTGGCGCTCAGCGGCAAGACGCAGCGTCTGCTTCGACACATACTGCGTCACCACCGTGGAGAAAAAGGCGAACACCAGGAAGATCCCCGTGAGCAGCAAGCTGTAGCGGCACATCATAATGAGCGCGCCGATGATGGTGCCAACCGCGCTCATGAGCTTGAGCAGGCCGGTCTGCAGCACCTCGGACATCTTGTCCAAATCGTTCGTCGCGCGGCTCACCACCTCGCCGGGCTTGTGCCCATCGTAGAACTTGAGCGGCAGGCGATTGAGCTTCTCGGCAATGCTGGTGCGCAGGGAGAGATTGAGCTTTTCGGCAAATCCCGCCATCACGAAGCACTGGACCCAATACAGGGCGCACGCCCCCGTCCAAATGCCAAAGTACACGGCGAGCTCCTTGCCGCCTGTGTCCCACGCGACCGTGAACATGCGGCCCTCGGCAAACGCAGCCTGGATATTGGTCCAGAGTACGTCAATTACGTGCGCGCTGTATGCGGGCGCGGCAACATGGAAACCGGTATAGAGCAGAATGGCGGCGATGACCACGCCAAAGCGCCAGCGCTCGCCCTTGGCGGCAGTCCACAGGCGACGCACCGTGCCCCATGTGTCCTTGGGGACCTCGAGCTCGTCTTCCGTCTCGGCATCGGGCGTCATGGCGCGGGCGTCCTCCACGGACGCGCGCATGCGCTCCTCCTCTATCCGCGCGTTCTCCGCGAACAGCTCGTCTTGCTTATCCGCGGTGCGGGCGGCGGAGCCCTGCGAACGGATTCCCTTTTCGGCATTTTGCTCCTGCGCGTTCTTTGTTTTGCCGTGCTTGAACCACGCCATCCTACTCACCTCCCTTCAACTGACTGTTGGCGATTTCGCGATACACCTCGCACGACTCCATAAGCTCCTCGTGCGTGCCCTTGCCCGCAATGCGACCGTCCTTGAGCACCACGATCTGGTCGGCGTGCAGAATCGTGTTGATACGCTGGGCGATGATCAGCACCGCGGCATCGCGTGTCTCGGGCTTGAGCGCGCGGCGCAGCGCCGCATCGGTCTTGAAGTCCAGCGCGGAGAAGCTGTCGTCGAAGATATAGAGGTCGGCGTGCTTCATAAGCGCGCGAGCGATGGCCAAACGCTGGCGCTGACCGCCCGAAAAGTTCGTGCCGCCCTGGGCAACCGGGGCTTCGAGCTTTTCGGAAAGACCCCACACGAAGTCCGACTGGGCGACCGCGAGGGCATGGCGCATCTCAGGCTCGGTTGCGTCCTCATTGCCGTAGCGCAGGTTGCTCGCCACCGTGCCGCTGAACAGCCACGCCTTCTGCGGCACGTACGCAATGCGCTCGCGTAGGTCATGCTGGGTGAGGTCGCGCAGATCCGCACGTTCAAAACGCACCGCGCCGCCCGTCGCGTCGTGCAGGCGCAGCAGCAGCTTTGCGATGGTCGACTTGCCGGAGCCGGTGGAGCCGATGATCGCCGTGGTCTGGCCGCGCCGGCAGGAAAAGTCGATGTCGGAGAGGGTGTCCTCGTCGGCGTCGGCAAAACGGAACGACGCATGATCGAACTCGGCCACCACATCCGAAGCGTTAGCAGCAGGCGAACCGGACGGCGCTGCCTCGCTGCAACCCGCGGCGCCCTTTCCCGTTGCCGGCAGGCTCCCGTCGCCGTCGACGATGCTCGGCTGCTTGTTAATGACCTCGGCGCAGCGCTGCAGGCACACGATGGCGCGCGGCACCATGAGCGCCACGAACTGCGCCATCATGATGTAAAACATGATGAGCATGGCGTACTCAACCACCGCGGAGATGTTGCCGATCTCCATGGCATGCGCGCCCACGCGGTTACCGCCCAGCCACATAAGCAGCACCTCGGCGATGTTCATCAGGCAAAAGCTGAAGCAGTCAACGCCCGCAAAGATCCAATTCACCTTGATGGCGGCGTCGGCGTAGTCGCTGAACACGCGGCCCATACGCCCCTCTTCGTGGCGCTCTTTGCCAAAGGCGCGGATCACGCGCACGCCGATGATGTTCTCGCGCAGCACCACGTTCATGCGGTCGATGAAGCCCTGCATCTTCTCGAAAATCGGCGCGGCGCGGCGCACCGCGATAACGGCGAACACCATAACCACCGTGACTACGGCGAGCATCATAGTGCCCATCTGCGCGTCGATTTTGAATGCGAGCAGAGTGCCCATGACGCAGATAATGGGCACGGGCAGCATGGCCTGCGTGGCGAGCATGACCGTCTGCTGAATAACATTGATGTCGTTCAGAGTGCGCGTGATCATGGAGCCAGTGCCGAACTCCTCAAAATCGCTGCCGGAGAACGCAAGCGAGGCGTCGTACACGGCGTTGCGGATGTCGCGCCCCACATACGAGGCCAAGCGGGCGCACAGGTAGTTGCCCAAAAGCGCGCCGCCGCTCGCGCAGCAGCACGCCACGAGCATGCGCAGGCCCTGGGTGGCGATGAAGTCCGTGCTTCCGCTTGTGACGCCCTGGTTGATCATGCCGGCGAGCATGGTGGGAACGTAGAGCGTACCCGCGACATCGAGCAGCAGCGCCGCCAATGTGGCCGCAACGAGGGCCTTGTACGGTTTGATGGTTTGCCACAGCAGCTTCATACGCTCTTCCTTCCCCATAAGCAGCAGGTAATGTGCCTGAATGTGCCTGAATTTCCACTCTATCATGCGCCAGCGAATGGCCCATACTTTTAACACGGGCCGCGCGCCACCCAGCCGACTTCGCTCAGGAGCGCGCCGCCCAAGCCTGCCTTCTCCCAGACCGACCGCCGCTCGATAAGAATGCACCCCACTTCATCTCGTCGAGAAATGGGGTGCACAGTTGACGTCATGCGTCGCCCTGCGGCGGCTGACTCAGGCTCGGGCCGCACGGGCCCTGTACCTGCCGGGCGGAGTGTCCTACTCCGACTCCTCGGGTACGGGCTCCTCCACCGGAGCACCCGGCGCCACCCAGCCTTCCTGGATGGACTCGAAGAACGTGGCGCTGGCGGCGAGGTCGTGCACGCTCTTGCCGTTCAGCCACGGGAGCTCGACGAGCTCGGGGAGCGTCGTCACGAGCTCGGAGCAATCGGCGAAGTGTCCCTTCTCGTTCAGCTGCTCACAGTCCTGCACACGCCAGTACCCGTCGGTGTGCGTGACGTAGTACTCGTGGCCGTCGACATCCATGAAGACGCGCGTCTTCGAACGGAGGTAGGACAAAAGCCCCTCGAAATCCAAGAGGATCTCCTGCTCAGCCTTCATACCCATGGTCGGCTCCTATCTGTCCGGCGCCCGGCACCCATACGGTCGGGCGCATGCAAAACCACTACCTCCATCTTTCCCGTTTTTTATACAGTCGTTCCGAACGAATAGGCGGACGGTCGTTTTGTTCGAGCAACGGTTGCTACCAGATGCCCAAAACGAGCTGCATGCCCAAACTCACCAGCGCGATACCAACCCAGCAGCACGCGCCCAACAAGATGGGCTTGCCGCCGGTGCGCACGAGCTTCACCACATCCGTGTTAAAGCCGATCGCCGCCATGGCCATCACGATAAAGAACTTGGACAGCGTCTTGAGGGGTGCGACCACTGCAGCCGGCAGCGCGAACACTGTGGTCACAAGGCTCGCCATTACGAAGAACAAGATGAACAGCGGGAACACCTTCTTGAAGCTAAAGGAGCCTCCCGCGGTACCCTGGCCACCCGCAAGCGCCGTCTTCTTTGCCTGACGCATCTGCCAAAATGCGAGCACGAGCGTAATGGGGATGATCGCGAGCGTACGGGTGAGCTTGACGATTGTCGCCTGATCGAGCGTGTTCGCCCCGGGATGCATGCCGTCCCACGCCGCAGCCGCGGCCGTTACGGACGACGTGTCGTTTACCGCCGTGCCCGCGAAAAGCCCAAAGCCCTCGTTGCTCATGCCGAGCATGCCTCCGAGAGTTGGGAACAGCAGCGCGGCGAGGATGTTGAACAGGAAGATAACGCTGATAGCCTGGGCGATTTCCTCATCGTCCGCATCGATTACGGGAGCCGTCGCCGCAATGGCGGAGCCTCCGCAAATAGAGGAGCCCACGCCCACGAGCGTTGCGATCTTACGTGGAATATGCAGAGCACGGCACAGCGTGAACGCAATGATAAGCGACGTGCTGATCGTTGCCACAATCACCGGCAGCGAGCTCATGCCGACCATGGCAATCTGCCCCAGGTTCAGCCCAAAGCCCAACAGGATGACCGCATACTGCAGGACTTTCTTTGAGGTGAACGCGATGCCGGGTGCAACAGCTTTTGCGAGGCCGTCGCACCCTCGCAGGATTTGCGCCACGACCATACCTATCAGAATCGCGAACACGGGCGCGCCGACCACCTCGAACTGCTTTCCCAACAACCATGCCGGAACGGCGACAAGCAGCGCCAGCGCCGTTCCCTTCCACACGGTTCTAAAGTTTTTAAAGAGCTCCATTGCCCTGCCTTTCCATATCTCCATCCGCCGCCCACGGTACAGCCACGTTGAGCTGGCCGGCAGCGGGGATTGCCGTACCCACGCCCGCTTGCGTGGCTGTTTGCTCGCTTGGCTCACGCCTCACGTGATTTTTGAGCCGACCTCGCGGTCCAAACCCGCCAAGGACCTGCATAGTTTACAGGCCGCATGCGTTGAAGCGCTACAATAATGCCCGATTCACCTCGTTATGGGAGGCTCCATGGCACACCGAACGCATCCGACCATTCACGACGTCGCCAAAGAGGCAGGCGTTGCGCTCGGCACGGTGTCCAACGCCCTCAATCACCCCAACAAGGTGCGCCCCGGCACGCTCAAGCGCGTGCGCGAGGCGGCAACCCGCCTCGGCTATGCCCCCAATCAGAACGCGCGCATGCTCGCAGGTGGGCGAAACCGCGTGTTCGGGCTTATCCTTCCCAACCTCGACCACGGCATTTCGCTCCAAATCGCAAATGGGGCCACCGCCGAGGCGCGCAAGGCTGGATACAGTCTGCTATTCGCCACGGCGAACAACAACGACGAGGTCGCCGACAGCTACCGCACGTACTTTATGGGCACGCAGGTCGCCGGCATCCTCATACAGCCCCCCGCCATCAGCGGACGCGCGCTCGATGTGGGCCAGATCCCCCTGCCGTACGTTTTCCTCGACGTACAGAGTGATCAGCCCGGATACTATGTTGCCGCCGATAACGTGGCGCAGGGCTCCGTCATGGCCGAGCATGCCCTGGCGTGCGGGGCGCGACACGTTGCCGTTGTCGGCGATCCGTCGCTGCGTCGTCTCCAGCGCCGACTCGACGGCATCGAACTTGCCCTTGCCACGGCAGGCTCCGCTCAGGTCGAAGTCATGCACCGCGGCGCTTGGAACATTGCGCGCGATGGCTACGACATCGGGCGTGAGCTGGCCCTACGCCCTGCGGAAAGCCGACCCGATTTCATCTTGTGCCTCACCGATGTGCTCGCCACGGGCGTCGTCTCCGGCGTCCGGTCTGCGGGTGCGTCCGTTCCGCGCGACGTGCGCGTGGCGGGATGCGACGGCAATCCGCTGGCGTGGTCGGGCCCCGTTCCGCTCACGACCATCGCCCCTCCCGGCTACGAAATCGGCCGACGCGGCGTCCAGGACCTACTCGAGCAGATTGAGCATGCAAAAGAAGGCGGATATGTATCCACGTCCGACAATCACCAGCAGTTCGTTCGCCCGTTCCTTTTGGCGCGCTTGAGCACCGGCGTGAACAACGGCAGCGACTTTGCCGACCCAGACTTGGACATCAGCGGGTATCTGTAGTCGATTGGGCTGCGAGCCGTGCCCGCACGCAGCCCGAAGCGCCTGCCGCTGAACGGCACTGGATGTGAGCCCCGCTCAGCGCGCCGGGCAGCCCCGTCCGCAACTTCGGCCATCTCCCGCCCGCCCCGCGGCATTTCGCCGTCCGGCACCAGCCTTAAGCAGGTGTTACGACATCCGCAGCGCCTCAACGGCATCGGGCAGTTCATGCAGGCTCTTCAAGACCCCGGCGCACATGTTGGCGATTTCTTCCGTAGGCTCGTTGAAGTCGGGGACCATAAACACCTGCATGCCCGCCGCATGGGCAGCGCGCACGCCGTTGAACGAGTCCTCCACGGCAACGCACTCGCGCGGATCAATACCCAAGTGCTCAGCCGTCTTGAGGTAGATGTCGGGCTCGGGCTTGGAGCGCTCAATCTCGTCGCCGAACGCCGAGGTTGCAAAGTACGGGTAGAAGCCGAAGCGCTTCATCTTCTCAACCGCACCTTCACGGTACGAGGAGGTCGCAAGGGCAAGGGTGTAGCCCGCATCCTTAAGGCCCTCCAGGGCCTCGCCTGCGCCGTCTCGCGGCTCCAGGTCGTGCGCACACCCCTCATGGAACAGCTCGAGCATGCGCTTGAACATGGCATCGATCAGCGCCTCGTCGCCGAACTCCTCCATGAGCATGGAGCGCGCGTTCGGGAGACTACAGCCAACGAACGCATGGAGCATCCAATCGGGCAGCGGCGCGCCGAGCTCCGCACTCGCACGCGACCATGCCGTGCGGCACACGCGCTCCGTATCGATGAGCGTTCCGTCCATGTCAAAAATAACTGCCTTAATCGGGCTCATTATCCTATCCTCCGCTATCTCTATCTCGGGCTCTATTCAGGCTGAGTGATGAAGCAACCTCGGGCGAGACCTCGATGTTCCACACAACGCGCGCGGCTCCGCTCATACCAAGCCGGTCGGCACCGCGCTCAGCGAGCGGTCGAACACCGCAGCGTCTTCTCGGGACATTCTAGCGTCTTGCCAGCAGCGCCCAGTTATCATACATGTCATGAACATGTATGTACCAGGTAATCCGCCCGAGCTTCCGTCACCTCAGGAGCTCTGCGTCAAACTCGAGAAGCTGCAGCGCCTGATCCAGTCGCTTGCGCCGATCGCCATCGGCTTCTCGGGCGGCGTCGACAGCACCTTCCTCGCCGCAGTCTGCGCACGCTGCGCACCCGAGCAAACCACGCTCATCCACCTGGACACCCCTTTTATCGCGTCCCCCGAAAAGCACGCGTGCGATCAGGCCCTTGCCTCCTTGGGACTTGCCTACATTCGCCTGCCGCTCAGTCCGCTCGTCTGCTCTCAGGTCAGCCAAGGCGCACGCGACCGCTGTTACCACTGCAAGCATCTCGCGTTCCAAGCGATCTGCACCACGGCCTCCGCGATCGGATGCCGCACCGTTCTTGAGGGAAGCAATGCGAGCGACGACCCCCACGCGCGTCCCGGAATGCGCGCCGTTCAAGAGCTCGGCGCCCGCTCGCCGCTCATGGAGCTCGGCTGGACCAAAAATGAGGAGCGAGCGCTTCTGCGCTCCTGGGGCTTTGCCGTGTGGGACATGCCAGCAGGGGCCTGCCTTGCAACGCGCATGGCGGCCAACGAGGCGATCACGCCTCAAAAACTCGATGCCATCCGTGCGTGTGAAGACTATCTGCACGATTTGGGCCTCAAGCAGGTGCGAGTGCGGTTATCCAGCACCGGCGCACATATCCAGGCGGACACCGACGGGCTCGACCAGCTCGCATCCCTCGCCGATCCACGCAAAAGCCCCGTCCCAACGGAACTCGAGCGCCAGGAAACCCCTATTCCCCACCACATGGCATGCAAGCTCTTAGAGCTCGGCCGTGGCGTATTCTCAAACCTCGACAGGAACGCAACGCTGTATCGGCCGTCCTAGCGTGCGCCTTGCGGCGCCCGCACCGGCTTCGGCCGCCTGCCGGCGACCTCGCCCGCTCGCTGCAAACGCTCCGCGTTCGCTTAACGCTCGCGCCTTTACCAAGGTTCGAATCCCCGCAAGGTCGCCTAACAGGAAAGGGCACCCGTAGGTGCCCTTCAAATCCGAACTGGTGCGGCGTACAGGATTCCGCGTGCGCCTTGCGGCGCCCGCACCGGCTTCGGCCGCCTACCGGCGACCTCGCCCGCTCGCTGCAAACGCTCCGCGTTCGCTTAACGCTCGCGCCTTTACCAAGGTTCGAATCCCCGCAAGGTCGCCTAACAGGAAAGGGCACCCGTAGGTGCCCTTTAAATCCGAACTGGTGCGGCGTACAGGATTCGAACCTGTGACGTTCTGATTCGTAGTCAGACCCTCTATCCAGCTGAGGTAACGCCGCAACGCGTGGAATATATTGCCACCTATCATGCATCCCGTCAAGGAAGATGCCTAAATTTTTTCAGATTCCTGGAACGAATAATCGCCCAGCGCTTGTACCTGCGTCGAGGCGCCCAGGCCCAGCTCCGCTCAGCGAACGATAGCGGCCTCAAAGACGGTGTACGGTACGCCCAAGCGCTTCAGAAGACCCCGCAGGCGCATGAAGCAATCGTACCCCGTGTACTCAAAACGCAAGATCGCCGGCAGCTGCCGTGGATCATCAGCGTGGAGATACTCCATGAGCCCCTTGAGATCCAACGGCTCCACCAACGCCTCGATGCGATGAGGGCTCTCCTCAAAACACCACGAGGTCAGCGGGCCATCGCTCTCCTGCAGCACCTCAAGCGCCCCCTCCGGCGTAACGGCGCACTCGATGCGCAGGCTCTCCTCGCCCTCCCGGCTCTCAAACAGCACCGCTCCGCAGTCAAACAGTTCCATCATCGCCACTCTCCTTTCGCTTCCGCCTCCTAACGTAGCTACAGTATACCCAAAATCAGAACGTTTGTTCGTAGAACTTTTGTTCGCTATTTCTTCATAAAAAACGGCTGCCCCAAAGGACAGCCGTTTTCGAATCCCGTATACGACCGAGCGGCTTTACGCCATGGGCTCGATCTTCTCGAGGCCGCCCATGTAGGGACGCAGGACCTCGGGCACCGTAATGGAGCCGTCGGCATTCTGGTAGTTCTCCATGATGGCGGCCATGGTGCGACCCGTGGGCAGACCGGAGCCATTGAGCGTGTGCACAAAGCGCGTGCCCTTGAAGTTCTCGGGGTCGCGGTACTTGATGTTCGCGCGGCGCGCCTGGAAGTCGCCGCAGTTGGAGCAGGAGGAGATCTCCTTGTAGGCGTTGTAGCTGGGCAGCCAAACCTCGATGTCGTAGGTCTGACGGGCAGAGAAGCCCAGGTCGCCCGTGCACAGGCTGATCACGCGATACGGCAGGCCAAGCTGCTGCAGGATGAACTCTGCCTCGGCAACCATGCTCTCGAGCTCGGCGTCCGACTCTTCGGGGCGGGCGAACTTGACCATCTCGACCTTGGTGAACTGGTGCTGGCGGATGATGCCGCGCGTGTCGCGACCCGCAGAGCCCGCCTCCTCGCGGAAGCACGGGGTGCCCGCGGTGTAGCGCATGGGCAGCTGGGAAGCATCGAGCACCTCACCGGCGTGCAGGTTGGTAAGCGCGACCTCGGCGGTGGGGATCAGGAACTGGTCCTCGCCCGTGTGGTAGGCGTCGTCCTCGAACTTGGGCAGCTGGCCCGTGCCGTACATGATCTCGCGGTTGACGATCACCGGCGGGATGAACTCCTTGAACCCACGGGAGATATGCGTGTTGAGGAAGAAGTTCTGCAGCGCGCGATCAAGCGTGGCACCCGCGCCGGAGAGCACGGTAAAGCGCGCGCCGGAGAGCTTGGCGCCGCGGTCGAAGTCGAGAATGCCCGTCTCGGCACCCAGGTCCCAGTGCGCCTTGGGCTCAAAGCCCTCGGCCGCGAAATCACGGGGCTCGCCCACACGACGGCGCTCGGGGTTCTCGTTCTCGTCCTTACCCACGGGCGTGGCCTCGCAGGGGATATTGGGAATGCGCGCCATAAAGTCGGCAACCTCGGCATCGAGCTCAGAGCGGCGCTCGGCGAGGCCCTCGATCTGCTCGTTCACTTTGCGAACGGCCTCCTTGGCGGCCTCGGCCTCCTCGCGCTTGCCCTCCTTCATGAGCGCGCCGATCTTCTTGGACTCGGCGTTACGCGTGGCCTGCAGGTCCTCAACCTGGGAAATCACGGAACGACGCTCCTCGTCCAGCGCGAAAAAGCGCTCGCGATCCCAGCTGCCCTGACGGTTTGCCATGGCGGCGTCGAGGGCCTCGGGATTCTCGCGGACCAATTTGATGTCGAGCATAATGCCTCCGTATTCGTGCCGTAACGCGTATTGCGACGCACCCCGCCAAATGAGAGGGTGCAAGGTTGTGCAGTGCAAGTATATACTGGTGACCGTTATAACGACAGGCAGGGCAATCAAGAAAGCAGGACCCACACCATGGAAGAGCTGTTCAATTTCCTCTTTGGCACGCGTGCAGGCGTGGCCGTCCTGTTCTTCGCCGGCATCGTCATCTTCGCCGTGGCGGCCTTCGTGCTCGAGAAGCGCACGTCACAGATGTATGTCGACCGCGGTCCCAAGCCCGAGGACGACGACTCCCTGTTCTAACCCTCGATTACGTCGATCGCCCGGATAAACGCGCTGCGCATACCCGCTGCCTCGAGCTCCGCAACGCCCTTGATGGTCGTGCCGCCCGGGGAGCACACGGCGTCCTTCATCGCGCCGGGATGCGTGCCGGTCGTCAGCTGCAGCTTCGCCGTGCCCACCATCATCTGGCTCACCATTTCGTAGGCGGTGGCCCGCGGGATTCCGTGCTTTACCGCAGCGTCGCCAAGCGCCTCGATCACCATGGCAATGAACGCCGGCGAGCAACCGCCCACCGTTCCCGCCACCGAGAGCAGACGCGTCTCGACCTCCACGGGCTTGCCCAGCAGGCCGAGCAGCGCGAATACCAGCTCGCGCTCATCATCCAGAAGCGTCGAGGTCTTTTCGCAGGCAATCACGCCCTCGTTAATGGCAACAGGCGTATTCGGCACCGTCGAGATATGGTGCGCCCCCGGAATCACGCGCTCATACGCCGCGCAATCCCAACCCGCCGCAACGGACAGGATCACCTTGCCGCCGAGCATGTCCGCAACAGGCGCGAGCACCCGCTCGATCATGTACGGCTTCACCGCCACCACGATCACGTCACAGCGCTGGGCCACGTCCGCCGCGCCGGCGAGCGCCGCCATCCCACGCGCATCACAACGATCCTTCAGCGCGTCAAAGCGCCCCGCGCACGCATACATACGCTCGGGGGCAATCGCGCCGCTGGCGATCCAGCCATCCGCCATCGCGCTCGCCATGTTGCCGAATCCAATAAAACCGATGTTCACACTGCGCAGATCCATGTCGCGCCTCCCTCTGGCTGCCGTCTTGAGCTTTTCACCCCATGGTAACGCGAAAGGGCAGAGCCTAAGCTCCGCCCCCCTCGACTGCACCATATACCAAAACGCGACGAATGCCGCCGCGGCGCGCGAACGCCTAATGCCAGACGTCGTGCTCCTTCTTGACCTTACGCGTCAGCACCAGCACGGCGATTGCCTCAAGCGCCCCCGCAACAAGCAGGATCGCATTGACCACGTCGATCTTTACGAAGCCCTGCCAGGCCCAGAACACCACCGCAACAGCCGTGACGGCAATGCTACCAAATGCGCATGCCAGCGACGTGCCGCTGCGCGAGGGAACATTGGACGCGCGCATGCCCATCAGGCCCATGACCACAAAGCACAGCGCCGACACACCGGACACTCCCATATACACGGGCGCCGCGTCGGTCCCCGAAATCGCCGTACCGCCAAACAGGCCGCAACCGGCAACGCCCAGTCCGAACAGCAACATGACCAAGCCGCTGATTGCGGCAACAATGGACACGAGCTTTAGCATCTTGCGCGATCCGCTCATCGCTTCCCCTCTCCTCAGGCAAAGGGGCCGCACATCGCAGCCCCCATCGCAATGTTGTGCTTATACCCAGTTTAACCGCCTTGAACGTGAGCTTCGAGCCCAAACGGGCGTGGCGCCCTCCGCAGACGCAATCGCGCCCTTACGCGTGCGGGTCAACCGGAGGCGCAGGAGGCGCCACAGGCACCGGAGCGGAGTCGTTGGCCTGGCTCGCCGTGAGCATCTGCTCGAACATGCCCGCGCTCTGCGTGAAATCGGTCGGCAGCACCACGGTGCTCGCCCGCCCACTTTTGGCGAACTCATTCATCATCTCGGTCCATTGGGTGAACATGAACAGTTGGTTGGCCTCGTCGTTGCCCACGCCCGTCTCCTGGATGGTCTCGAGCGAGTCCTTGATGCCGATGGCGATTGCCTTGCGCTGGTTGGCGATACCCTCGCCCGCCTTCTCCATGGCCTCGGCCTCGGCCTTCGCCTCGGTCACACGGCGGATACGGTCCGCCTCGGCCAGGTCCTGAGCCGCAGCCTTAGTGCGCTGCGCCGCGTTGATCTGGTTCATGGAGTCCTCGACCTCAGCCGGCAGGGCGATCTTGGTGATCAGCGTGCTCACCAGGGTGAAGCCGTAGGCGTCCATCTGCTCGGACACAGTGGCGTTCACGTCCTTGGCGATATCGTCCTTTTTGGCGAACACCTCGTCGAGCGTGTAAACGGGGATGGAGGAGCGCAGCGCGTCGGTGATGAAGTCGCGCATCTGGGCGACCGGCTGCTGCAGCATGTAGTAGCTCTTGTACACGCCGGACTCCTGCGGCACGTTGCCCATCTCGTAGCTCACGTGATACTGAGCGGAGACCTCCAGACCAATGGTCACGTTGTCCTCGGTCTTCACGTCGATATCAAAGCCGTTCTTCATGGTACGCAGGCTCACAGTGGCGGCTTTGCGGTCGATGAACGGGATCTTTACGTGAAAACCGGCGCCCACGATACGGTGAAACTTGCCCAGGCGCTCGATGATCACCGCATGCTGCTGCTTGACCACGTAAAACAGGTTGCCGGTGAACAGGCCCACCACGACAACGAGAACCACCGCCCAGAACACTAGGCCGAACAGTGCGGAAAGCATAAGATCCATCCTTAGAACGAAGGGTCGATGCGTGCATGATACCCACCCTACCGCTCATCCCGTCACTTTATACCGTTGGTTTCCCGCAAACGGTCATTTGACGGCGGCGACAGGCGCGCCGTGCTATGCTTGCCCCACCTGAGCACCCAAGGAGGCGGCCATGGCCCGACGCGTTTTGCACGACGAGTACGTAGACCCGTTCAACGCGGGGGAGCCCACGCTGCCGTGGTGCGAGCCGGATTCCCTCGAGTTGCACGATGAGCCTGAACATGATGCCGAAGTATGCGCCTTCGGCGACGACCCTTACGACGGTCCGACCAAGGCTCCCGACAATTACCAAGCACCCGAGGCGAACGAGCCTTTGGACGAAAACAGTTCCGTGCAGTCGGACGACGGCCTCACTCCACGCCAACGCAAGCTCATCGCCCGCGCCAAACTCAAAGAGGCCCGCAGCTCCGCGAAGCCAGCCGGCACGGGCACCCGCCCCAAGCGCAAGCATCCGGTCGTCAAGACGATTCTGATTTTTGCCGTGCTCGTCAACGTGGTGCCCCTTGCACTCAGCCTCGCCGTCGACTTCATCGAGCGCAACGATCCGCAAGACGACCCCCCGCCCGATTTCGTTGACATCGCCGATCCGAGCACGTCCGAACAGGACAAGGCCGCATGCGAAAAGGTCGTGCGCGAGTATCTGCAAGCCGCGACCGCCCAAAACAGCCCCATGCGACAGGAAATCGCCGGCAAGCTCTCCGACCTTTACAAGCAGTCAACCGGCCTCAGCGCTGAGGAGCTCGGCGTTGACTCCGTCTCCTTTGCCAACTGGCTCATGGACCACTTCACGTACGAAATCGACTCGTGCTACGTATTTGAGGACGGGACTGCGAACCTCTACTTCACCTCTTGGGGCCCGAGCGCGGCGTCGATCCTGAGTGAGTCCAGCAGCGACATCTACGATTACCTTGATAGCCAGGACTTCTCCATCTCGGACGAGGCGATAACGCTGAGCGATTCCCAAAAGGAAAGGACGCGCTCCATCCACGCCGATGCGGTAGAGAGCGCGCCCCTTACCAGCGACACGTTTTCCAGCGTTTCACTGACGAAGAAGGGCAGCGCGTGGGTCTTCGATTCCGACGAAATGGACGAGGAGCTCACCCGCGCGCTTGGGATTTGGTAATTAAGGCGAACTGATCGAGCCCTACCGTTCGTAGTGATAGGGCTCAGCCTCCGAAGCTGCCCTGGCGTCCTCGTAGTAAGTTCCCCATAAAGCCCCGTAGTCCGTTTCGATGTTTTCAAGCGTTCGAGCTCCTGGTTCCCCAGTAATCCTCCAAACCTTGCCATCAAAACGAACCTCGCCTGTTAGAGGCGAATAGTCAAAAGAAGCTGGCTCCAGGTACCTACCCCATGACTTCCCGAAATGAGCATCATCGGTTGCGTCTACGCTCACTTCCCCAGTTTCTGCGCTAATCGAAAAGTAGATTCGGGACTCATTGCCCTCCTCATCGCAGGAGATAAAGATAGCTGGAGCCAAAGATCGCTGAGGAGCCACTTTGGGAGAAAATGCCAGCAGCGATACGGCTGCAAGCACGGCAAAGGCCAACGCGATGGCAATTCCCTTCCTTCCCATTGCAGCTCCTCAATTCTCTAACCTGTTTACCAAGTGCGGTAGTAATTCTTCCACTTGGTGTGCGCGGCCATATGGTTGTACTGGTACGCACAGGGATACTTCACCTCATTAGAAATGATGTCCCGGTGATCCCAAGCGTAGCTAGTCTGAAAAGTGATAGTTCGATACGTCTTGTCACCCTCCCAGTAATGGGATGCTGTCGACTGACACGTTTTGCTCCAGAACGTGTCGACGACCCTCTCGTTCATCGCATAGGGCTCAGGACCCATGCCTTCTCGCGCAACTGCCGCAACCGGCGCCAACGCTGGAAGCACAAACGCTAGCCCCAGAGCAGCGGCCGTAGCAAAACGCAAAAAGGTCTTTCCGCTCTTTTTCATCCGTCTCCTCCTCTGCTGAGATACTCCGGTTTCTAGTTTTCACCTCCTCACCCGTATAGCTGCTTATAGGCGGCCTTGGTACCTGAATCCGCCCCAAGGCCACAGACGAACTTCCCGTCTTTTATGAAAACCACCCTGTCAGCAAGCTCATCGACGCTTCCCAAAATATGTGAGGACATGAGTATTCCTGTCCCCGAATCGCGCAGCTCGCAGATGATTTGACTGTTGATCTCCAAATTTGTGGGATCAAGGGCATTCATTGGCTCATCAAGTAGCAAATAACGCGCACCAACCATGTATCCAATGGCGAGCGACACCTGCTGCTTCATTCCCAAAGACAACCTGCAAACTCTTTTATTCAAAAAGCTTCGTATGTGGCATCGCTCGGAAATATCCTCCACCTCTAGCGCATCGCGCCAGCAACTATGGGCGATAAGCAGATTGTCACGTACGGTCAGGAGCGGATACAAGATTGAGGCATCACCGGGCACATAAAAGATCTCTCTCCTGTACGTGCCCTCTTTTCCCGTTATCTTTCCATTTATTCGAACTTCTCCACTGGCTTGAATATCACTCGCTCCACAGAGAGATCGCATAAAGGTGGTTTTACCGCTGCCGTTGGGAGCAACAAGACCAGTTATCGAACCAGATTGAATGCAGAGCGACTGACTATCCAAGAGCGACCTTCCGCTCATGGACACGGAGTAATCCCTGATCTCAATCATTTCTCGCTCCCTTCCAAGGTTCAAAACTCAAATGAAGAGAGCACCAGAAAGACGACAGCAATACGAAAACCACCGTGCAAGCAAATAAGACCGTCATCCCAAGCTCCCACGACGCCCCTGGAACGGGAAAGACATCCATAAGATTGAGATAGCACGGCCAACCCCCTACTGGGGCAACATAAAAGTACGTCGTTGGAAGATATTTCAGCACTTCATGCAAAATGAATGTTTCTGAGAAGTATTGCGGGATGGAAGGAACGAAGCCCAGGGCAAGACAGGTCAAGGCCCCCGGGACGGAACTTGAAGTCACCGCGAAAAATGCTGCCGAAAGGCTTGCAACAAAAAGCGTCTCCATCAATAGGAGCCCGCATGCACGAGCCAAAGCTGATAATACGGTCAACGTGACGACCTCGCCCGATTGCATCAGCACAACGGGGTAACTCGGATCACCAAATCCGTTCATCAAGCAGCTTGTAAGCGCGGCAGGAATCAGCGAAACGATGAAAGACAGGGAAGCGACGATGAGCGTCGTAACGACAGATAGCGATATTTTCATCTTGCGAGATAGCGGAAACTGAAATCCTAGGCGATCATCCTCAATCGACCGGAACACTGCAAAGGAAATCACAACGACGGGCACGAACAGAAGCAAAGGGGGAACCGTACCGAATAGCTCTGCCAGCCTGTACAGCATCGGTTCGTCAGCCGTGGTTTCATACAAACTCGGCGTCTGCAAACCAGATAGTTGTTCCAAGAATGCATGATTGACTTTTAGCATTCCGTAATCGCCAGACAAGTTCCCCGCATCGTATAACTCTAGATCGATTCTGGATATCTCCTCCTGGGCGCGAAGCGACGCCGCAACATCATTTCCTTGTGTTATCTCCAGAAGCTCAAGCTGCCTCGTGTTGGCGTCTTTGATGTTCTGGGGAGCGGTGTCATACGCCCCCGACGCTATCGCCTCCTTTAGCCCGTCAAGCCTCGTCTCCCTCAAGTACTCTGCACCGAATCGAAACGCACCCGTATCGTTGGGGACAAAGGATGGCAAAGCAAAGTAAATTGACACCAGCAACAAGGAAACGGCGTACATGCCATTTCGCATCACGATGCGCATCAACGATCTTATGCATGCAGTCATCATGGCGGAAGCCCTCACTATTTGACGGCACTATATTAGGATTTTTGCATATTCGATTTGACCGCACTTGCAAATATGGCAAACGGTCAACTTCGTCGGTAAACGGTAATAAAAAAGCCCCATTGCTGGAGCTCTCACAATCTATGGTGCGGGCGAAAGGACTTGAACCTTCACGGGGTTGCCCCCATATGGACCTGAACCATACGCGTCTGCCAATTCCGCCACGCCCGCATGGACTCCTATGTTAGCGAATCGCTGTTTTACATTCAAGAACTTTTTTGAACGAATTTCTGGTAGGGGCGGTGGGACTCCGCGCGGCTGCACCGCGCGCCCCACTGCGGGGCTTCGCCCCTTGCGCGCTCCGCTGGAAAACGCTTCCGCGTTTCCTCAGCTCCGCGCTCTCTCAGGTTCGAGTCCGTACACGCTGCACAAAAAAGCGAGCCGATCCGACTCGCTTCTCTCATCATAACTGGTAGGGGCGGTGGGACTCGAACCCACAATCCCGAAGGCCGAAGATTTTAAGTC
>JAUNDT010000015.1 GCA_030525945.1 Coriobacteriaceae bacterium
GTGGAGGATCTGCTCGATAGCTGGCCTGGCACGCTCATTTTGGTGACGCACGACCGCTTCCTTATGGAGCGCGTGACCGACCAGCAGTGGGCCCTACTTGGCGGCAAGCTCCGCCATGTGCCGGGTGGAGTGGATGAGTATCTGCGCCTGGCGGCGCAGGCGAGCCCAGGTGGTGCGGCGCGCCCGCAGGCACCGGGCTTCACCGGGACGGTCGAGGAGGGCGGCGATGCGTTGCGCAGTGCGGAAAAGGCGGCGGGGTCTGAGCCCTCGCTGAGCAACGCCGAGCGGCAGCGCCTGAAAAAGGAGGTCGCCTCCCTTGAGCGCAAGATGGAGACGCGGCGTACCAAGCTCGAAGAAGCGAAGGAAGCGATGTTTGCCATCGATCCCACCGACTTTGCGGCCCTGACGGCCCAGCAGGATGCAATTTCCGCAGCGCAGGAGGAGCTCGACGAGCTTGAGATGGCTTGGCTTGAGGTGAGTGAGCAACTGGAGGGCTGATGTGGCCCCTGCGCCGGCTTTGAGTTCGTAGCGTTAACTGTGCGACCGTCGTGTGGGCTGCGTGCCCGTTGCGCCGGCCGCACGCCCGCCGAGTCGACTATGCACCCGCCGCATCGACCGTGCACTTATTGCGTCGAGCGTGCACCTGCTGTGTCGAGAGAGCACTTTCGTACCATTTTGTAACGGAAAGTGGGCAAAAAGTGCACTCTCGACGCGGCAGGTGCACACTCGAGCCGGAAGCGCGGTGGTGGTCGTTCCCGCCTTGTGATCATTTTAAGATTCCCATAAATATAATTGGATGAAGTGGCATGTGGGGATGGGCTAAAATCTAGGCGATTGACCATATGCGTCGCGATGAGACGCAGCGAGGAAGCATCAGCCCATATGTTCGTGACCTGGAAGCGCATATTTACTTGCTGGGGGGGGGTATTCCCAGCAAGACTCGCGTAGCTGTCGCGTAGCGCGCAGAAGGCGCGTCGCAGCGCGGGGTTATGAGCGTAGGCGGCAGGGTTTGCCGCCAATGCGTGGAGCGCAAGCGGTCCGGCCGGTCGTTGTCACGCGATGCTTCGGGCCAGATTCCAGCACATATGTTTCCGGCCAGAATAGGTCGGCTGACAATTCCCAAGTTCTTATAGCGGATTTGCCTGGGTCGGGTTGCAGCGTTGTCTCGCCTGCCCCGTTCGCTGTTTCGATTTCCAACAATAGATTTTGCAGCCGTTCGCCCTTTGGAGTGGGCGGCCTGTCGGCGTTTCCTCCTGCAGGGAGAGCGCCCCATGATTCGCGGTTGATGCACGTTGGGTGCAACAAACATAGCAGAAAGGAATAGACCAATGTGTAGCTCATCTCGTATGGGCAGGATGTTTATGCGCGTTGCGTGCCTGCTCGTGGCTGTCATGGCGATAGCCGTTGTCGCCCCTCCGCCCGCGCGAGCCGCCGGCGGAACCGCGACTGTCGTGATTAAAAACGATGGCACCTACAATGCCGAGGGCGGTTTTGGCGCAGACTTTTGGCAGATTTTCTCAGCTTCGAAGTTGGAGAATGGCCAGGTGGCGTATACGCTCCAGAAGCCGTTCGATGAGTTTTTTAAATCGAACGAGAAGTACGGGTGCGCGGGCTTGGATGGCAGCGACCTGAGCGATGCTGCATATGAGTATGTTGCTGGTTTGTCTAAGCTGGCAGGTCGCGAGGAGCAGGTCGATAAGCTCGTTGAGTTTTCCGGCGAAGTGCTCGCTTGGGTTCGTAAGAATTGGACTTCCCCCAAATACTATGGTGTGAAATCATCGGGCGATACTTTGACGCAGGAAGTCGAGCCGGGGTATTACGCGGTGAGGATTGATTTCTCTTCAAGTAAAAATGGCATCTTGATTAATGCGATTGACGGCGCTGTTCAATCTAGTATCAAGATGGAACATGTTTCCATTACAAATGAGGTTGCAAAGGGCTTGAATCCGCGTGAGGAGGATTTCAAGCCGTCTGTTGACGCGTCATTTGGCGAGTTAGTGACATTTCGCTACAAGACGAAGGTGCAAGACCCTTATGTGCACAGCGTATCTTCCAGCTATCCGGCTGCGGTTAATTTGGACCATGACGTAAGCAATTCTTCATTTACTGTTCAACCGTATGAAATCACTTCATTTACGATAGGCGGTGTCAACTATTTAGGTGTTGAGGGAATTACCCAGATGATGAGGAGCGATGGACCGAGAATCGCTATTCCTTATGAATATATGAATAAGCACCAAGAGTTGATCGGACAGGATGTCGTTGTTACTTTTTCGGCGTATGTCAATACGATATCCGGAACAGCGGGAACTACCATTAGTGATGCCACTGCGAATAAGGGCAATGTAACTCTTTACTCAAACTCCGTTGACGGAGAGGGCTATAAAGAGAAAAAACGCGCTCATGCCGATGTCTACTCTTCACGTATCGTGATTGATAAGTTTACGGGTGAGTACGGTCAGCCAGGCAGCTCGAACTTGGCGGGTGCCAAGTTCGAGCTGCGCAAAGGCGAAAACCCCGATGCTGAGGCTTATAAGCTGTATAGCAAAGAGGCGAATGTTTATCGAATTTGTGACCCGACTGTAGGGTCTTGGTCAGAGGCGGTCACCCAGTTCACCACGCCCGACTCTGGGCAGGTTACGATTGAGGGTCTGGGTGCAGGCGAGTACTGGCTGCACGAGGTCGAGCCTCCGTCGGGCTTCAAGAAGCTCGCCAAGCCGGTGAAGATCATCGTCAAGGCGAACTACGACACCGACTCCAAGGCGCTTACCGGCTGGGAGTTTGCCTATGACATGGGCGACGGCAGCGGCGAGAAGCCGGCCGTGGCGAATAAGGTCAACCAGGAGGACGGCTCCAACGTCATCCCCGTGCTCAACAAGAAGAGCCAGGGCGACCCGCTGCCCAACACGGGCGGCATGGGCGTGGTGCCCTTCCTCGTGGTTGGCGCTTCGATCGTCGCGGGCGGCGCATATTGGATGCGCAGCCGCATGGTGAACGACCGGTAGCGACCCATGCGTCGGTACCGTGGACAACATTTTCGCCGGCATCGGGCGGGGTGGTACACCTATGACGTGCCCCGCCCGGCGCGCTGGCGGCGCCTGATCGCCCCGCTGCTCGTGATGCTGCTCGGCCTCGCCATCTGCGCGTATCCGTTCGTGAGTGCCTTCTTGTACTCGTGGGACGTGTCGCACAGCGTCGAGGCGTACAACGAGCAGATGAAGGACGTGTCCCAAACGCAGGCCCAGCGCGAGCTCGGCCGTGCGCACGATTTCAACCGTCTGATCGCGCCCTCGGGCGGCGCGTACGGCCCGCGCGAGGTCTCGGCGGAGGAGGAGCGCGCGCTTGCGCAGCTGCCCTACGACGACCTGCTGAACTTTGGCGACGGCCTCATGGGCTACATCGTCATCCCGAGCCTCAACCGCACACTGCCCATCTTCCACGGCACGGAGGAGGCCCTGCTGCAAAAGGGCGTGGGGCACCTCGAGGGCACGTCGCTGCCGGTGGGCGGCTCGGGCTCGCATGCGGTACTCACGGGTCATAGCGGCTTGCCGTCCGCGCCCATTTTCACGGGCATCGGACAGCTTGATGAGGGCGAGCTCATCTACATCAAGATCTTCGGGGAGACGTTTGCGTACCGGGTGACGGGTCATCGCAAGGTGCTGCCCGAGGACACGTCGGGCCTGGACATCAAGGCGGGCAAGGACCTGCTCACGCTGGTGACGTGCACACCGTACGGGATCAACTCGCACCGGCTGCTCGTGGAGGCGGAGCGCGTGCCGTACACCGAGTCGTCGTGCACGGCGGCGTCGTGTCCGTTCCCGTGGCTGCTGTTGCTGCTCACGGGTCTACTCGCGTTCTTGCTTGGCCTGCTGACGGGCTGGCTGCTGTGGGGACGCCGGCGCAAGGACCCCGAGCCGTTCGACGCGCACGACCTGGTTGCCGGCAGCGCGACCGAGTGGCGGCGCGCGGATTAGCGCGACGTGCGGGTTGCTTGCGTGGGATTGCGTGTCGGGCGTTTTCCCGGCGCGGCGTTGGATTTGATGCCCGGGCTGGATGCGCTTCCAGCCCGGGCGTTACACTCATACGGGGCGGTCAGTGATGGCCGTCCCATTTTCGTGAAGTGGGGGGCGGTGCGCGTGGAGCGGTTGGGTCGTCCTATGTGCGCATCACCCGAGCTGGTGTCGATATGGCCCGTGTTGCGCGCCATCTCGACTGCCGGCGGCCGCTGCGGTTACGAGAGGATTTCGCGTACGCCGCTGAGGATGAGGTTGAATCCGTGACGTACGCGGCCTCGGCGGCTCCCGTTCGTCTGCCCGTCCGCATCGGCTGGACGAGGTGCAAGCTCGATGGCCCTCGAGGGCGTCGCCCCCTGCGCCGTATCCTCACACCCGCGCACGAGCGCCAGCTCGCGGGCGCAGGCATTCGCATCCGGCAGGGTGCACGGTTCCTGCGAACTGACCGCGCCGCCGCCAGCCACCGCGACCGACCCCGCCCGCGCCCATTGCTCCTCCGCATCCCTGGCCCGTTCGCACGCCTGCGCCATGAGGTATTCCTGCGCATTGAAGGCCTCGCCGCCCTCATCGACGGGGATGGGCTCCCAAGCTCCGGTGCGATCGAGACGCCGCGCCTTCACGTTATCGCGCAGCTGGGCCGCCATGTACTTCCGAACCATGGCGCGGCACGCGGGGCTGAGAACGGGAAACGCGATCTCCACGCGATGCTCGGTGTTGCGCGTCATCATGTCCGCGCTCGAGAGGTAGATCGTGTCGGCCTCCTCGCCGAAGGCATAAACGCGGGCGTGCTCAAGGAACCGCCCGACGATCGAGCGGATGTGCACGTTCTCGGTTCGCCCGTCGACGCCCGGCAGCAGGCATGAGATGCCGCGGATGATCATGTCGACCCGCACTCCGGCGCGGCTCGCCTCGGCGATCTTGTCGATGACGTCGCGGTCGGTGAGGGAGTTCATCTTGAAGAAGGCGTGCGCTGGCATACCCGCGCGCGCCCGGGAGATCTCGCGGTCCAGCCCGACCATGACCAGGGGTTTCAGCCCGGAGGGCGCCACGCCGAGGTACCGGTACTCCCCGTGGAGGTTTCCCAGCGTGAGGTTGCGGAAAAACGCGTTCGCATCCTCGCCGATGCCCTCGTGCGCGGTCATGAGCATGAAGTCGGAATACAGTTGGGCGGTCTTCTCATTGAAGTTGCCCGTGCCGAGCAGCGTGATCCGCTTGATCTTTCCCTGGTCATGGTAGGTGAGTTGGCAGATCTTGGAGTGACATTTGAACCCCTCGCTTCCGTAGATGACGGTGCACCCCGCCTCCTCGAGCCGCTCCGCCCACGCGATGTTGTTCTCCTCGTCGAAGCGCGCACGAAGCTCCATGAGCACCGTGACCTCCTTGCCGCTCTCGGCCGCGCTTATGAGTGACTCGCACAGGCGCGACTGGCGCGCCACGCGGTAGAGCGTGATGCGCAGCGAGATGCAGGTGTCGTCGTGCGCGGCCTCGTTGATGAGGCCGAGCAGGGTCCCCATGGACTCGTAGGGGTAGAAGAGCAGCTTGTCTTCGGCGAACACCTGGTCGCGCATGGGGGCGCCCGGCGCGAAGAGCGGGCTGGGCTGCGGGGAGAACGGCGCGAAGAGCAGCCGTTCGCGTGCGGGCGCGGGGAGCTTGCCCTCGAGCGCGTACACGTAGCCCAGGTCAAGCGGCATATCCACGTGCAGGGTCGCCATCTGGGATAGGTGCAGCGCCTTGCGGACGGTCTTGACCGCGTCGCGTCCGAGCTCACCATGGATGGCGAGGAGCACGGGCTTCAGGCGCAGGCGCTTCTTGAGCACCTTCTTCATGTGCTGGCGGTAGTCCTCGTCCTCCTCGACCCCCTCGCCGTCGGGGTCGAGGTCAGCGTTGCGGGTGACGCGGATCACGGCGCCGCCCTCGGGCACGTATGCCCCAAAGCACGAGTCGAGGCACGAGAGGATGACGTCCTCGAGCAGGATGTAGCGCAGGTGGCCTCCGTCGCCGGGGATCTCGACCACGCGCGGCAGCGACGCGGGGACCTCGATGATGCCGAGCAGCCCCTGCTCGTCGCCGGTGGCCGACGCGAGGGTGCACACCACGTAGAGCGCGCCGTTTCGCAGGTTGGGGAAGGGGTGGCGCGGGTCGATGACCAGCGGTGAGAAGATGGGGAGCACGTTGCGGGCGAAGTAGCTGCGCACGAAGTCGCGCTCGGCGCCGATGAGCTCGGCGGGCGAGATGCGCTCGACGCCCTCCGTACGCAGCTCGGACTCGAGGGAGCGCAGGGAGTCCGCCGCTCGGCCGAAGATCTGGGGCAGCCGCTGGAAGACCGCCTCGACCTGCTCGGACGGGGCCATGCCGCTCCTGTTGTCCCGCGGCTGGCGCTTGAGCGTCGCCAGGCTCGACAGGCCGCCCATGCGGACCATGAGGAACTCGTGCATGTTGCTCTCGAAGATGGCGATGAACTTGAGCCGCTCGAACAGCGGCACGCTCTCATCGAGGGACTCCTCGAGCACGCGCTCGTCGAAGCGAAGCCAGGAGAGCTCCCTGTTCTGCGTGTAGGTCGTGTCTCGCGTGCCGTCGTTTCCGTCGCTTCCCATGGCTGCTCCCTCGTCGTGCGTTGCTGTGCGCTGCTGTGATGCATGGCGTTAAGGTTTTCAGGCTATCGCCGCGGCGGCGTGCGGGCGGGCGGGGGAGCGAAGCCTGACGAGCCCCTTACACGCAGCTGTCCGGCGCATGAGGATGGGGCGCGATTGTAAGCGCTGCGCACGGAAGCGCGGCGGGTCCGGCCGCCGGGCGTACACTGTGAGGATGAAAACCCGTCCCCCGCGTCGCCCGCTTGGTGGCGCGACCCTGACCATGGAGGATCTCTATGTTGCGTATCGGCCTTTTGACCAGCGGCGGCGATTGCCAGGCGCTCAACGCGACCATGCGCGCCATCGTGAGGACCCTCGTCAACCGCGCGCCCGAACCGGTCGAGGTCGTCGGTTTCGAGGACGGCTACCAGGGGCTCATCTACCGGCGGTTTCGCATGATGGACCCGGCGGGTTTCGACGACGTCCTCGCGCGCGGCGGCACTATCTTGGGGACCAGCCGCACGCCCTTCAAGCGCCTCGACATACCGGAGGCCGACGGGGTGGACAAGGTCGCCGCCATGAAGCGCACCTATGCGGAGTTGGGGCTCGACTGCCTGTTCATGCTGGGCGGCAACGGCTCGACGAAGACGGCGCACCGTCTTGCGCGCGAGGGGCTGCGCGTCATCGCGCTGCCCAAGACCATCGACAACGACACCTGGGGGACCGACCTCACCTTCGGCTTCACGAGCGCTGTCGAGGTGGCGACGCGGTGCATCGACGACATCCGCACCACGGCGAGCAGCCACGGGCGCGTGTTCGCGGTCGAGGTCATGGGGCACAAGGTCGGCTGGATCCCGCTGTACGCCGCGGTCGCGGGCGGCGCGGACGCGTGCCTGATCCCCGAGATCCCCTACGAGATCGACAAGGTTGCGGCGGCCGTGGAGCGCAGGCTGGACGCGGGTGCGGCGTGCGCGATCGTGGTGGTGGCGGAGGGCGCCGTCTCGCGCGCGGAGGTGGAGATGCCCAAGAAGGAGTACAAGAGGGCGGTGGCGGCGCGGACCTCGCCGTCCGTCGCGTACGACATCGCGCGCGAGCTCGGCGCCCGCACGGGCCGCGAGGTGCGCACGGCGGTGCCGGGCCATACGCAGCGCGGCGGCGCGCCCGACGCGCAGGACCGCGTGTTCGCCACGCAGTGCGGCGTCGAGGCCGCACTGGGCTTTTTGGAGGGCGCGCACGGCTTCATGGTCGCGCAGCGCGAGGGGCGCATGTGCCGCGTGCCGCTGGGGGAGGTGGCCGGCCGCCTCAAGCGCGTCGACCCCGAGGGCGACCTGGTGCGCGAAGCACGCGCCCTAGGTGTATCGTTCGGCGACGAGTAATCGTCCCACGCGCGCGATGCGATTGCCCCAGTTGTCGCCGCGATCAAAAAGCGCTGACGGCTGAGCGCAGTGGGGCGAAGGCGAGCCGCTCGCGCCTGGGCGGGAGCGGCCGGCGGCGCGGTCGATATGCGCGACCCCACCTTTGGATGTTGGGTCATGGTTGCGTCTTTGCCGTGCGGTTTCTATGTCCAGAGCGCCCTATTCGTCGCTGCGTAGAGCGGTATGTTCCTCATCCAGTCTTGTTCGCGATAGCCGGAGAGGCTGAAGCGTACTGCCTGGACTTCGGGATGTCTGTCTTTGAATGCGCGCAGGCTTTTTGACCTCAAGTTTTCCGATGCCTTGACTTCAATGGCGCACACATCGGAACCATTTTGGACCAGGAAGTCTATCTCACCGGTGGAGTTCTCCGCCGACCAATAATGCGGGGTGCATGCGCAGGCGGAGATCAGCTGCTGGCAAATGAACTGTTCGGTGAGGGCGCCCTTGAACTCCTCGAATATCGCGCTGCCTCCTATGACGGTTTCCTTGTTGAGTTCCGCCATGGCGGAGAGGAGGCCGATGTCTACCAGGAAGAGCTTGAACGAGGAATTGTTGGCGTACGCCTTGAGCGGGACGTCCGGCTTGGAGATTCGGGGGACCCTCACTACGATGCCCGCCTGTTCGAGCCAGGTGATTCCCGAGCGGTAGTTTGTGGCTCGTGCACCTTGTGCGATGTGTCCGAATACGAATTTCTTGTTCTCTTGTCCCAGATGCGTTGGGATTGAGCGGAAGGCGGCGATCGCGTACTCGGACTCTCGACCGCCCAAGTGCTTGGAGATGTCGCGCTCGTATCCAAGCAGAATCTGGTTCTGCACGTCGCGCGCGTCTTCGAGCAGGCCGTCTTCCATAAAAGCACTGACGGCTTCCGGCATGCCCCCAACGTAGTAGTACTGTCTCAGCAGCGGCGTGAGTCGACTGGCAAACGAATTGATGAGCGTGACGTCGCCGCTCTCGATAAGGTGGCGCAGGTTCTGGTTGCCCGTGGCATCGAGGAATTCTGGGAAGTTCAGCGGATACAGGTCGAGTGTGTTGACCTTGCCGACTGGATAGCCTGTTCCCTCGTGTACCGTTATGCCGAGAAGTGATCCGGCTGCGGCGATAAAACATCCGGGCGCGTCCTCGCAGAAATACTTGAGCGAGGTGAGTGCTTTGGGGCAGGCCTGTATCTCATCGAGGATGATGAGCGTGGAGCCTTCTCTGATTACTTCTCCGGTCTCAAATTGGATGGCGGAAAGTATGCGGTCGATGTTGTAGCCGGCTTCGAATTGCTCGGACATCGCGGGATTGCCGTCCAGGTTGACGTAGGCGATGTTGTCGAACGCCGTGCGGCCGAACTCCTTCAATAACCAGGTTTTTCCGACTTGTCGGGCGCCATTGAGGATCAAGGGCTTGCGACGCTTGCTTTTGCGCCAAGCCAGCAAATCCTTCATGAGGTCTCTGTCCATAGCATCCTTCCTGGCAACGCTTGCGTTCTCTACGGTTGATACCTATTGTATTGCGGAAGGTGTGCGATTTTAAGGACGTATTTTCGCAAGTTTATGCTTTTTTAAGGACGTATTTTAGCAAAAACTTGTTTTCTTAAGGACGTAACGAGGCTCTCAACGGAGCTGGCGACGTGAGGTGCACCCGGGGCGTTAGGCGCATCGCACGCCGGTGACACATCCGCTCAGCCCCGCCCGCTACAGTCGCTGCATGCGGTATCCCACGCCCACGTGCGTCTGGATGAGCTGCGGGTGCGCGGGGTCGGCCTCGATCTTCTTGCGCAGCGTCCGCATGAACACGCGCAGGCTGGCGATGTCGCTGTCCCAGCTCGTGCCCCAGATCTCGCGCGTGATGAACGTGTGGGTGAGCACCTTGCCAGCGTTGCGCGCCAACAGCGCCAGCAGCTTGTACTCGGTGGGGGTGAGGCCGAGCTGCTCGCCGCCCAGGTAGGCGCAGCCCGCCGCATAATCGATGCGCAGCGGCCCGTTCTCGAATACGCTCTCGTCCGCCGCGCCGCCGCCCGCCAGCTGCGAGCGGCGCAGGCTCGCCCGCACGCGCGCCAACAGCTCGTCCACGGAGAAGGGCTTGGTGAGGTAGTCATCGGCCCCGGCATCGAGCGCGCGGATCTTGTCGGCGTCCTCGGCGCGCGCGGAGATGACGATGATCGGTACGGCTGACCACCCGCGCACCTTCTCGATCACATCCACGCCGTCGATGTCGGGCAGGCCCAGGTCGAGCATGATGAGGTCGGGGTGGTGCGAGGCGGCGGCGAGCACGGCGGCCTCGCCCGTAACGGCGACGTCCAGGTGGTAGCCGTGCATCTCGAGCGCGGTGGTCACCAGGTTGCGCACCGCGCCGTCGTCCTCGACCACCAAAATCGTGTGCTGCGCAGATGCCTCACTCATGAATCTCTACCTCCTCGCCCGCCAGCGTAAAGCGGAACACCGCCCCGTGCGGCACGTTGTCGAACACGCCAATGGTACCGCCATGCGCCTCGATGATGGAGCGGCAAAGCGACAGTCCCAGCCCAAAGCTGCGATGCGAGTCCACGGGCAGCGAGTTGGACGCGATGAAGAACCGGTCGAAGATCCGTGGCTTGTCCTCGTCCGCCACGCCGGGGCCATCGTCCGCTACCTCCACGACCACGTTCTGGCCCGACCGGAACGAGCGCACCGTGATCGTTGACCCGGTCGGCGTGTACTTGAGCCCGTTCACGATGAGGTTCGTGAGCACCTGCATGATCAGGTGCACGTCGATGCGCACGAGCAGCAGGTCGTCGGTGTGCTCCATCACCACCGTGTGGCCGGACGTCTCGCGCGTGACGTGCGCGAGCGCCTCGGAGATCACCTCGTCCATGAGCTCGGAGGTGAGGTTGAGCTTCATGTCGCCGTCCTCGATGCGCGTGACGGCCAGCAGGTTCTCCACCGTGTCGATGAGCCACAGCGAGTCGTCGTAGATGGCGTTCGCGAGTTCGTGGCGCTTGGCCGGGCCGAGCTGCCCCGTGTCCTCGCGGAGAATCCCCGCCGAGCCGGAGATGGACGTGAGCGGCGTGCGCAGGTCGTGCCCGATGGAGCGCAGCAGGTTGGCGCGGAGTTGCTCGTTTTTGGCGAGCACGGCGGCCTCCTCGCGCTCGCGGGCTGCCTGGTCGCTCTCGAGCGCGAGCGCGGCCTCGCCCACGATGGAGAGCATGATGGAGTTCTCGAACGCCTCGAGGGGCCGCTTGCCGATGGCCAGGCCCACCACGCCGAACACGCGCCCACCGGCGCGCACGGCCAGGTACAGGCAGCGCGCCTCGGGCAGGGTGCTGGTGCTGGCGCCCGCGTGCTTGTTGTTCGTGAACGCCCACATCGCCACGGCGCGCTCGTAGTCGCCGACGAGCTCGCCGTGCTCGTGCTCGGTACCCGCGCCCTGGTAGAGTGGCTCGCCCAGACCCTCGCCCTCGGCGGGGTAGAACACCACGTCCACGCGCAGGAGCTTGATGAGTTGGCTCATCATGACGCGCGCCCGCGCCTCGAGGCCCTGTTCCTGTTGGAGCAGCTGGTTCGTCTCCAGTAGCACACGCGTGCGGTAGGCGTTCTTGGCGCTCGCACGGGCGTTGTCGGTGATGCGCGCGGTGAGCTCGGCCGCCACCATGGCGGTCACGAACATGATGGCGAAGGTGACGAGGTAACTTTTGTCGAAGCTCTCGAGCGAGAGGATAGGCGTGACGAAGCAGAAGTTGTAGAGCACCACGGACAGCACACTCGACAACAGGGTGCACAGCCGTCCCTCGGTGGTGACGGCGGTGAGCAGCGCCGTGAGGATGTACAGCGAGATGATACTCGAGTCCGCGAAGCCGAAGGAGCGGAAGCCCAGGCCGATGCCGGTGGCGATGGCGGCGAGCCCCACGGTGCGGGCGACGTCGCGCGTGCGGGGCATGTCGGGTGCCTCCTGGCGCGCGGCGTGGCGCTCGATGGCGCGTGCGCTCGTCTGGTCGGGGATGATGTAGATGTCGAGGTTGGGCGCGATGGCGATGAGCTGCTCGATCAGCGACTTCTTGCCGAATAGCGCCCGGCGTGCGCCGCTCGTCTCGCCCGTGCGGCCCATGACGATCTTCGAGATGCCGGAGAGCCGCGCGAACTCGGCGATCTGGAACGCGACGTCGTCGCCGTAGACCGACTCCACGTGCGCCCCGAGTTGCTCGGCGAGCGCCATGTTCTGCTGTAGACGCTCGCGGTCCCCATCGCTCATGGCCTGGGTGTGCGGGCTTTCCACGAACAGAGCCGTGAGCTGCCCGTGGAACGCCTTGGCCATGCGCGCGGCCGTGCGCACGATGCGCGGGTTGGTGGGCGCGGGGGAGACGCACACGAGGATGTGCTCGCTCGTATAGTAGTCGCGGTTGCCGATCACGCGCGCGGCGTCGGCCAGGCGGCCCATGCGGTCGGCGCACTTGCGCAGGGCGATCTCGCGCAGGGCGGTGAGGTTCTCCACGGTGAAGAAGTTGTCCTGGGCGCGCTCGGCCTGGGTCTCGCGGTAGACGAGGCCCGCCTGCAGGCGCTCGAGCAGGTCGCTCGGCTCGATGTCCACGAGCTCGACCTGGTCGGCGTCATCGAAGACGCGGTCGGGGATGCGCTCGCGCACGATGACGCCGGTGATGGCGGCAACCATATCGTTCAGGCTCTCGATGTGCTGCACGTTGACCGTGGTGTATACGTCGATGCCCGCGCGCAGGAGCTCCTCGACGTCCTGGTAGCGCTTGGCATGACGGCAGCCCGGGGCATTGGTGTGGGCGAGCTCATCGACGAGGATGAGCTGCGGGGCGCGCATGATGGCGGCGTCCAGGTCGAATTCGCGCAGGGTGATGCCGTTGTGATCCACGAGCTCATGCGGGACCTGCTCCAGGCCGCGCGCGAGCCGCGCCGTGGCGGGACGTTCGTGCGGCTCGATGTAGCCGGCCACCACGTCCACGCCGCGCTTGCGCGCCGCATGGGCCGCCTGCAGCATGGCGTAGGTCTTGCCTACGCCCGCCGCGTAGCCGAAGAAGATCTTGA
Source organism: Coriobacteriaceae bacterium (assembly GCA_030525945.1). Classification (GTDB taxonomy): domain Bacteria; phylum Actinomycetota; class Coriobacteriia; order Coriobacteriales; family Coriobacteriaceae; genus Collinsella. The sequence continues at coordinate 13,011 of JAUNDT010000015.1, forward strand.
GGTGCCCGCGCCGTTCGCGCTGGGCGGCCTGATCGTCCTGCTCAATCGCGCGTAGCAGCCTATCGGGATCGACGCGGGTGTCCGATGCGTCTCGCGGCATGGCTTTCTCCTTCCCGGGTGGTCTCCAGGCGGACCCATAGCATCCGCTGCTCGGGCAGTCCTGCTCGCACGGACCGTCCACTGGACGGTCCGGCTCGTGCGGAACTCGCGACGGACGCTATGGGTCCGCCCGGAGGCCCATGCGCGGCCGTGGCTGGGCTTGTTTTGAGTCGGTGCCGGTCGGTGGGCGGGCGCACAACGTCCGTTGCGAGTTCCGCACGCAAAGGAGCGTCCAGTGGACGCTCCGTCTTGCGTAGGACTGTTCGAGCAGCGGATGTTGCGCGCCCACCCACCGACCGCTTGGGCATGAGTATAGCCCGCCGTCGCCGTATGCGACCGCCGTCTACCTGCATCTTTATGGCATCTTAACGCGAGTGCTCCCCATGTTTACACCGTCTTAAGACCCCAAGGCGTTTACTGTCCTCAAGCGCTCGGGCGTGTCGGGGCGCAGCTGCAAGGGGAGACGACGCGCGCAGAGGAAGGGCCGGAACATGGACGTTCTCATTCCCATCATTGGGCTGACCTGCATCGGTCTGCTGATCTACTACATCTATATCTTGATGAGGAGCGAGTCGTAACGCCATGAGTGCCATCATCCAATATGCGCTGTACTTCGCCATTCTCGTCGCGCTCGCGGTCCCGCTGGGCCGCTTCATGGCGCGCGTGATGGACGGCGAGCGCACGTTTCTCACCCCGGTGCTCGCACCGGTTGAGCGCGGTATCTACCGCCTGCTCCGTATCGATCCTTCCGAGGACATGGCCTGGAAGCGCTATCTGGTGAGCGTCCTTGCGTTCTCGGGTATCGGCCTGGTGGTCGTGATCGCCCTGCAGATGCTCCAAGGCGTGCTGCCGGGCAACCCCGAGGGCCTTCCCGGAGTGCCGTGGGACCTGTCGTTCAACACGGCGGCGTCCTTCATCACGAACACCAACTGGCAGGCGTACTCGGGCGAGAGCACGCTGTCCTACCTCACGCAGTTCATGGGCCTCACGGTGCAGAACTTCGTGTCCGCCGGCACCGGCATCGCGGTGATGTTCGCGCTCATCCGCGGTTTCAGGCAGGTCAAGAGCACGGGCCTCGGCTCCTTCTGGGTCGACCTCACCCGTATCGTGCTCTATGTCCTCATCCCGCTGAACCTCGTGCTCGGCCTGGCGCTCGCCGCGGGCGGCGTGGTGTCGAACTTCTCGCCGGCAAAGACCGCCGAGCTGGTGGAGCCCATCGCCGTCGTGCAAAACGAGGACGGCGCTTGGGTCCCGTTCGAGGGCGCCCAGATTGACGGCGAGACCGTGACGGTCGACGGTGAGGTCGTCGAGGGCGCCCGCGTGGTCACCGAGCAATGGCTGCCCCAGGGCCCCGCTGCGAGCCAGGTCGCCATCAAGCAGACGGGCACCAACGGCGGCGGCTTCTTTGGCGTGAACTCCGCGCATCCGTATGAGAACCCCAACCCGTTCACCAACCTCATTGAGATGACGAGCCTGCTGCTCATTCCGGCTGCCTGCTGCTTCACCTTCGGCATCGGCGTTAAGAACACCCGTCAGGGCAAGGCGATCTTCGCCGCCATGCTCGTGCTGCTCGTGGTCTTCACCGGCGTCATCGGCGTGAACGAGCAACTCGGCACCCCGCAGCTCGCGAGCGACGGCGCGGTCGAGATGGCCGCCCAGGACGGCGCGTCCGCCGAGGGCGCCGATCTGTCCAACCCCGGCGGCAACATGGAGGGCAAGGAGACGCGCTTTGGCATTGCCACCTCCTCCACCTGGTCCGCCTTCACCACCGCCGCATCCAACGGCTCGGTGAACTCCATGCACGACTCCTACACCCCGCTGGGCGGTATGGTGCAGATGCTCCAGATGGCCTTAGGCGAGGTCGTGTTCGGCGGCGTGGGCTGCGGCCTGTACGGCATGATCGGATTTGCCATCCTCACGGTGTTCATCGCGGGCCTCATGGTGGGCCGCACGCCCGAGTTCTTGGGCAAGAAGATCGAGCCGCGCGAGATGCGCTGGGCCGTGGTGCTGTGCCTGGCTACGCCGTTTTGCATCCTGGTGTGCTCGGCGATCGCCTCGCTCATCCCCGGCATCTCCGATCAGCTCACCAACGGCGGCGCGCACGGCTTCTCCGAGCTGCTCTACACGTTCACCTCGGCTGGCGGTAACAACGGCTCCGCCTTTGCCGGCATGAACGCCAACACGCCGCTTTTGAACGTCATGATCGGCGTCGAGATGCTCGTGGCGCGCTTCCTTCCCATCGCGGGCACGCTCGCCATCGCCGGCTCCCTGGCGTCCAAGTCCAAGGTCGCCGAGACCGCGGGCACGCTTTCCACCACCAACGGCATGTTCGTGTTCCTGCTCGTCTTCGTTGTGCTGCTCATCGGCGCCCTCAGCTTCTTCCCCGTGCTGGCGCTGGGCCCCGTGGCCGAGTTCTTCCAGATGATCGCCTAAGGAGGGCGTACTCATAATGGCTGTTCAAAAAGATATGGCGGCGCGTGCGGTGCGCGACTCGTTCGCCAAGCTCGATCCGCGCATCCAGATCCAAAACCCGGTGATGTTTCTCGTATGGGTGTCCGCCGTCATGACCACGGTGCTCGCCGTGGCGTCGGCCGCGGGTGTGCAGGATGCCGGCGTCTCCACGGGATACGTGGTTGCCATCGCGGTGATTTTGTGGCTCACCTGCCTGTTCTCTAACTTTGCCGAGGCGCTCGCCGAGGGCCGCGGCAAGGCGCAGGCCGACTCCCTGCGCGCCGCCAAGAAGGACGTCGAGGCACACAAAATCGCCTCCATCGCTGAGCGCGACTCCTTCACGGTGGTTCCTGGCGCCTCGCTTACCCGCGGTGACCTGGTGATCGTCCGCGCAGGCGAGCAGATCCCGGGCGACGGCGACGTGGTCGAGGGTGCGGCCTCCGTGGACGAGAGCGCCATCACCGGCGAGTCTGCGCCCGTGGTGCGCGAGGCCGGCGGCGACCGCTCCGCCGTGACCGGCGGCACCACGGTGCTCTCCGACTGGATCGTGGTCAAGATCTCCAGCGAGCCCGGCCAGAGCTTCCTGGACAAGATGATCGCCATGGTTGAGGGCGCCGCGCGCAAGAAGACCCCCAACGAGATCGCGCTCGAGATCTTCCTCGTGGCCCTCTCCATCGTGTTCATCCTCGTGACCATCGCCCTGTGGTGCTACTCCGACTTCTCCGCGGGCCTTGCCGGCATGGCGAACCCCACCGCGCTCACCACGCTCGTGGCGCTGCTCGTGTGCCTGGCGCCCACCACCATCGGCGCCCTGCTCTCCGCCATCGGCATCGCCGGCATGAGCCGCCTGAACGAGGCCAACGTGCTCGCCATGAGCGGCCGCGCCATCGAGGCCGCGGGCGACGTGGACATCCTCATGCTCGACAAGACCGGCACCATCACGCTGGGCAACCGCCATGCCTCCGAGTTCATCCCGGTGGACGGCGTGGACGCCGCCGAGCTCGCCGACGCCGCGCAGCTCTCCAGCCTGGCCGACGAGACGCCCGAGGGCCGCTCGATCGTGGTGCTCGCCAAGGAGCAGTTCGGCCTGCGCGGCCGCACGCTCGAGGACAAGGGCATGGAGTTCATCCCCTTCACCGCGGCGACCCGCATGTCCGGCGTGGACTTCGACGGCAACCAGATCCGCAAGGGCGCGGCCGACTCCGTGCGTGCCTACGTGGAGGCCGCGGGCGGCGTGTTCTCGCCCGAGTGCGACGAGGTCGTGGAGCGCATCGCCAAGGCCGGCGGCACCCCGCTCGTGGTGACCAAGAACGCCCGCGTGCTGGGCGTGGTCTACCTCAAGGACATCATCAAGCAGGGCGTGAAGGAGAAGTTCGCCGACCTGCGCCGCATGGGCATCAAGACCATCATGGTCACGGGCGACAACCCGCTCACCGCGGCCGCCATCGCCGCCGAGGCAGGCGTGGACGACTTCCTGGCCGAGGCCACGCCCGAGGGCAAGCTCGAGAAGATCCGCCAGTTCCAGCGCGAGGGGCACCTCGTGGCCATGACGGGCGACGGCACCAACGACGCCCCGGCGCTCGCGCAGGCCGACGTGGCTGTGGCCATGAACACCGGCACGCAGGCCGCCAAGGAGGCCGGCAACATGGTGGACCTCGACTCGAGCCCCACCAAGCTCATCGAGGTCGTGCGCATTGGCAAGCAGCTGCTCATGACCCGCGGCTCGCTCACCACCTTCTCGGTGGCCAACGACGTGGCCAAGTACTTCGCCATCATCCCGGCGCTGTTCGCACCCATCTACCCGGGCCTTTCGGCCCTGAACATCCTGGGGCTCGCCACGCCGCTGTCCGCCGTGCTCTCGGCCATCATCTACAACGCGCTGGTGATCGTGGCGCTCATCCCGGCGGCGCTCAAGGGCGTTAAGTACCGCGAGGTGCCCAGCAGCCAGCTGCTCGCGCACAACCTGCTCGTGTGGGGCGTGGGCGGCATCGTGGCCCCGTTCGTGTTCATCAAGATCATCGACATGCTGCTCGTTGTGTGCGGGCTGGCGTAAAGGTTGGGGGAGAGTTCCATGAAGCAGGGTTCTTCTGCGGAGTTTGAGCAGATTGAGGCAGCTGCGGCGTCTGCTGCGGCGGAGGGTGCCGCGTCCGTTACTGCGGAAGGTTCGGAGGGTCCGCGCGTATCTGCCGCGGTGCCTGCCGCGGGGGAGGGCGCCGGCGCGAGCGCGCCCGCTTCCGTCCGCGTGAAGTCGGGCTTCAAGGGCGTCGCGTCCCGCGCTCTTGCCGTGTTCGCGCTGTTCACCGTGGTGTGCGGCCTGGGGTACACACTGGTGGTGACGGGTGTCGCCCAGCTCGTGTTCCCGCATCAGGCGAACGGCTCGCTCATCGAGGCCGACGGCAAGGTATTGGGCTCCGAGCTGATCGCCCAGAACTTCGAGGACGAGGGCCACATGTGGGGCCGCATCCAGAACGCGACTTTCGTTGAGGGCGACGACGGCGAGCTGCGCGCCTACGGTGCTCCGTCGAATTTGTCGCCCGCAAGCGACGAGTACGCTGCGCTGGTTGAGGAGCGCGTGGCCAAATTGCGCGCTGCGAACCCGGATGCCACCGCCGACACTGTGCCGGTGGACCTGGTGACGTGTTCTGGCTCCGGCCTCGACCCCGAGATCTCGCCCGCGGCGGCGGAGTACCAGGTGCCGCGCATCGCCGAGGCCACCGGCAAGAGCGAGGACGAGGTGCGCCAGATCGTTCGCGACTGCACCACGGGTCGCTTCCTCGGTGTGTTCGGTGAGCCTCGCGTGAACGTGCTCAAGGTCAACCTCATGCTCGACGGCGAGCTGTAAGCCAGCTGCCCGTAACCTTACGTTTTTGTTCGCCGCGCGCAGGTCAAATCGATGGCTGCGCGCGGCGTCGTTGTCAAGGAGGTAGCGCCCCTCCGGCACCTGTTACACGCGGGCAACAGGTGCCGGAGGGGTGTCGCCATCCCGGAGGGCGTTACCATGGAGATTTCTCCTCAAGAAGACCGCGGGGTTCATGTGTTTCAGCTCCGCCCGTCTTCCGCGATGCATGATGCAAATACGCAAATGCGCAAATGCGCGGATAATTTTTGATGAGTCGAGCAGACCGAATTAGCGCGCCTTCTCTACCTGCGGTTTCGTAGACGCGGAATAGCGCACTGCCCGAATACGCCGTATTTATCCGCGCATTTGCGTATTTGCACGTCGCTTTGCGTGTGCGTGTGCGTGTGCGCACCTGGTGGCTGCACCTCGTCATTTGAGAAGGCCGATCCCCCAGTCTTACGGGTTTGTTCGTTTGGCGTAAGCCAAATCGATGGCTGCGCGAGGGCCTGCTCACGAGAATAGATGCAAACATCAATGAAGGGACCCGTATGTATCTATATCTCAAGTTAGCGGCTGGCAATGTGCGGCGATGCGCCCGCGACTACTCGGTATATTTCGCCGCGTTGGCGTGCGCGACCTGCCTTATGTACTCGTTCACGGCATCCATGGATTACCTGAAGGCTCTTGGATTGTCGTCCGAGCAGGCTGATGCCCTCGGCAGCGCCGGCGATGTTTTGCAGGCGTTTTCCGTCTTCACGGTGATCGTCTTCATGTTTTTGGTCCGCTACGCCGATCACTTCTTGCTGCGCCGACGCGCGCGGGAGTTCGCGCTATACGAGCTGATGGGTATGGACACCGGTGCAGTTTCGTCCATTCTGCTCTTTGAGGGCGTGCTGGTGGGAACAACCGCTCTTGTTGGGGGCGTGGCGCTGGGCGCACTTCTGTCCCCGGCGTTCGGGGCGATAGCCGCATTCGTGTTTGGTGTGTCCTGGCGGTTTGTGTTCTCGTTCTCTCCCGATGCCGCTGCGTGGACGGCGCTGTGCTTTGCCGCAGTGTTTGCGGTTAATGCCGCCGGTGACGCCCGCATGGTCGCGCGAAAGCCGTTGATCGAGCTCGTCGCCGCCCGCCGAACGCCGGAGCGGGCCCATGTGACGGGAGGCCTTGCAAGTATGGTTCGGCTGGCACTCGCCGTGCTTTTGCTTGGCGTGGTGTGGGGCTCCTGTTTGCTTCAACCCGTCTATTTCATCGCTTTTATTATCCCCATGGGGTTTGCGGCGTGCATTGCCACGGCGCTTGTCGCGCAGCTGGGTGTTGTCCGATGGGCGGAAGCGTCGCGGCGGCGAGGCGGGCGGTACTGGCGCGGCGTGCGCGTGTTCACGGTGCGGCAGGTTGAGTCGCGCGTTACGAGCACCTCGATGGCGCTCGCGTGCGCGTGCGTCTTGATTGCCGCAGCGGTGTGCATGATGGTCGCGGGGTTTGCGCTCAGCGTCGGGCTGCGCACGTCGGAGATGATCTCGAGCGGTGTGGCGGATTCGCTGGCACCCATTGGATTCATCGGCATCTTTTATGGCTCGGTGTTCTTGTTGGCGGCCGTCGCGGTGCTCTCGCTGCAGCAACTCTCGGGGGTTGCTGATTCCCGCGGGGCATTTCGGACCCTTGCGCAGCTCGGTTGCGAGCGCTCGGATATGCGGGCCTCGTTGCGCACGCAGGTGCGCCTATGCTTTGCCGCCCCTCTTCTGGGCGCGCTCGTCCATGATGTGTTCGGGTTTGCGCTCGTGGCGTTTCTCTCATCTGCGTTGGGCGTGCAGAGCTTTGCGTCAATTGTTGCCGGCGTGCTCGCACTCACGGTTGGGTTCATCGGGGTGTATAGCCTGCTTACCGAGCGGGCCGCCGAGCGCCTGGCACTGCCTTAGGCGGGGCGGAGAAGGGGTAACACTCCTTCGGCACCTGTTACCCCCGGCACCTGCTACCCCTGGGGCAACACCCCTCCAGCATCTGTTGCCCTTGGCACCTGCTATCCATTTCGGTACCTGTTGCCTACGGCACCTGCTATCCACTTCGGCACCTGTTACCCCGATGTCTGTTGCCGGCACGGCATCTGTTGTCCCGCGTCAGGTACAGCTACTTCCCCTAGGCATCTTCGGCGATGTCGCGCACGGGTAGCACTCCTCCTGGTAACACCCCTCCGGCACCAGTCGCCCTCGGAAGTGGGCAACGCCCCTTCTTCACTTGTTACCCTGCGGTGGGTGGCACTGCTCCCAGTGATTGCCGTTGCACGGCGCCTGTTACCTGGGGGCGTATACTGGGGATACCCATAGGGGAAGGGGCGGTCGCGTTATGGCTCGAATCGGAAAGCGTGCTCGTATTGGGCTGATGCTGCTTGCCGTCTGCGTGGCGGCGATAGCGGTGACGTGCGTTTTGGTTGGAACGGGCAGGCTGTGCATTACGTCCGCCGCTCGTCCCGAGAATCGCTCCTCGTTCGATTTGCCCGCCTATACAAGCTCAAACGATCAAGACGGGGATGGCGTGGACGACCAGCCCGACATCCTTGCCGCGGCACTTGCCTATGTAGAGACGAAGCCGCGGTATAAAAGCGCCTATTATGCCTCGGGTTATCCGGATGACGGGTACAGGGTCTGCACCGATGTTGTTGCCGTCGCCTGCCGGGAGGCGGGGTATGACTTGCAAGAACTCGTTCATGAGGATATTGCCGCCAGCCCGGAGACGTATGACGTTGACCAGCCCGATTCCGCCATTGACTTTCGCCGTGTGCGCAACTTGCGGGTGTTTTTCGAGCGCAACGCGCAGACGCTCACGTGCGACCCAGCGCGCATAGGGGAATGGCAGGGCGGCGATATTGTCGTGTTCGAGAACCATATTGGGATCGTGTCTGACCGCCGCAACGCCAGCGGCGTGCCGTATCTCATTCACCATGCCAGCCAGTTTCAGCTCGCCTATGAGGAGGACGCGCTGGAGCGATATGCGCCCGTCGTCGGTCACTTTCGTTTGGGGTAGTTGGCATTGCCGTTTGCGGTCCGGCTTGCTTTCCGTTTGCGGTCCGGCTCGCGCTGCCGATTGCGATCCTGCTTGCGTTGTCGTTTTCAGCCCTGTTTGCGTTGCTGTTTTTGGTGCAGCTCGCGGACCGGTTTGCGGCGTTATCCGAAGTGGCAGTGCAGTTCGATGCCACGGTCCCGCTTCCGATGCCGCGAATGTGTACACTCGCGAGCCGAAATGACCTTATTGGCGCGTCTGAGACTGCGAATGTACACATTGGCGATATGGGCTGTCTATTTTGAGGGCTACGCTTCTCCGGTACATGTTGTGCATTGCCGTTCAAGGGCAAGACCCCCATGGCGCCTGTTGCCTACGGTACCTGTTACCAATGGCGCCTGTTGCCTATTGCCGTTCAGGCCGTCTGCCAGGCTGGATGTCGCTGGGGATACGTTGTTGGGAGGACGGTTGTCGGATGCGCGCCCGCAGGCAAGCGGTTGAGCCGTCGTTTGGCGCGACCAGTGCCCGTCATTTCCAAACCCTAGCTGCATTGGGGGAGGTTTTTGGGTCCGCGCCCCAAACCCGCCCTATATTGGGGGAGGTTTGGGTGTCCGGTGCCCTTTTGCGCGCCAAATTGAGTAGAAAACCGCAGGATTCCGTTCGCGAGTTTAGCTGTTTTTCGAGCAGCTGGCCCAAAACCTCCCCCAATGTAGGGCAGGTTGTTTTTCAAGTCGCTCAAACCACCCCCAATGCAGAGGAGTTTCCCGATGCATCTTCCTTGGTAACACCCCTACGGCATTTGTTACCCTTCGTCTACGGTGCCTGTTGTCCTGGTGTGGGAACATGTGAGGGAATAGGAGGCCATATTGAGTTGCTTTTCAGGACGTGCTTCACGGCGGGGTATTGTAGGTTCTTCGGTGAGATTTTGGGGCTAGGACGATGCGTCAGCCGCGCGCTGCGTACAGGGCGAGGGCGACAGCGCTGGTGATGGCGGAGAACGTAACGGCTGGGACCGCGATGGCGGAGAGGTCCGTCATGCTGCAGGCGTGCATGAGGAAGCTTGCGTGGGTTAGCTGGACAGATTCGGGAAATGAGAGCTGTGCCACGCATGCGGCGATGAAGCCGACCGCCATGATGCCGAATGCCGCGGGACGGTTGGGTACGATGCGGAAAACCGCGAGTGAGCAGGCGATGAGCGATGCCCCGGCGACGAGGATGATCGCCAGCCTCGGCACGACCAACGCCAAGACGCTCGGCATAAGCTCCAGACACCCCGCCTGCAGGCAGCACACGGCGGTCTGTCCGAGCGTCGCGAACGTGAAGAGTGCGAGCGTTGGGATGGAGACGCACGTAAAATCGTTGAGTCCCAGCCGCCACGGGGAGATGCCGCGCGCCCGCGATGCGGTTTGGGTGCCGGTTGCGTGCGCAATGCCGTCAAACCGTCCGCACATCGCCAGCGCAGCGAACGGCAGGAGCACGGTGCCCGCGAGGCCGGCGCATGCGAATGCGTAGTTGGCGGGGACGCCCACGTTGTCCATCCAATATGCGGGGTCGGGGGCAAAACCGATCCCGCCGTGGTCGGTGAGGGCGAACATCCACGCCCCGTTACCTGCCGCGAGGTAGACGAGGCACGACAGCGCCGTGCAGGCAAGGGCGAGCAGGCCGAGGTGCGACTTGGCACATACGAATGCCATTGCCCGGAATGGGTGGGGACGGCGTGTCGGGGCGTGTGACGCACGACCGCCTCGCGTGGGACGGCTACACTTTGTGTTCATTGACAAGCCTCCTGGTGATTGCAAGCGAAGTACATGAGCGCGCAGCATATGCCGATTGCGAGTGCGCCGATTATGGCGATTGCGCCCAGCAGCATGGACTGCGTGTTCAGCGAGCAGGTGTGCATAAGACACACGGCGGGATTGGCCCATACGATTGCCGGTGCACTTCCTGCGATGTAAGCGTTGGGATACGCAAGCAGCGCCCCTATATGAAACGTGAGGGTAAGGAATGCGGAGAGCAGGGGAGCCCTCGTCAGCGAGGCGATGCACGAAGAGATGAGGTAGATTGCACTGAGCAGCAGGCAGTTAGTGGCAATCACCGCGCATGCCAGGGCCCAGGGCGCCTCGACGAACGACGTGTTGCAGGCGGGCAGCCGAAATATGAAGCTCGCGAAACACGACAGGGCGTACGCGAGCGAGAGCGCGCCCGCCTCTGGCAGGGCGCGTGACAAGGCCGTCGCCCCACTGGGGATGCCGCGTGCCCGCGAGATGCGCGCGGTCATAGCGGAGACTCCCTTGTCTATGGCGGCGACGGCCAGAATCGCCGCCACGGGAATCCAGGCAATCGTATAGACGAGCGCGCCGCGCAAGGCGGATTCGGCGGCTTGCCCGGACACCGTGACGTTGCCGATAAATCCAATGGTGGCGCCGACGACTTCGTTCGGGACGCCCGCGACCATGAACAACGGCCCGCCCTGTTCGGCGAGGACGGTCGCGGCGCAGGTCATCAGGGCCATGCCTGCGAGGAGGGCGATGCGTCCCGTGCGCCGGGCGAGGAAGAGGCCTGACGCGAGCGCGTTGCGCATGGTTCTGAGGGCGGTGCCCCTGGCGTTCGATGCTATGGGCGCGTGCTGCCGGCTAGCGCGCATAGTGGCTCCCTCCCCGCGCTGTTTCGACTTCGCGCACAATGTCGCTCGGGGTCTCCGTACGTGCGTCACGTTGGGAATATCCCATCCCGTGCGTTTGCCCTTGCGCATGTCGCCTGCGCTCGCGGAATCGACCCAAGGCGATATCCATGTACAGCTCCTCCAGGTTTCCTCCGCCCAGCCTGTCGACATCGTCCGCGGTCATCTCCGCGATCAGATGGCCGTGGCTCAGCACCAGAAAGTCTGTCGCGGTCTGATGGAGCTCGGACAAGTTGTGGCTCGAGATGAGCATGGTGGTCGCGCGTTCTTCGTTGAGCCGCCTGAGCAGCTGACGGATCTCGACGGTCCCCAATGGGTCGAGCCCGTTGGTCGGCTCGTCGAGCACGAGCATACGGGGGTTGCCGAGCAGTGCAATGGTGAGGTCCAGGCGCCTGCGCATGCCGAGTGAGAAACTTCGGACCTTCTTCTTGCTCGTGTCGGCGAGCCCCGCCATGTCCAGCAGGTGGGGGATCTGCCCTTGGTCAAGCCCCCATTCGAGGCAGCGCGCTTTGAGGTTGTCCGTCGCGCTGAGCTGGGGGTAGCTCGCACCCGCGTCAGGAACATAGCCAACGCTCGCCCGCGCTCTTCTCAAGCCCGCGACGTCGTGCTCTCCCCATAGCTCGATCGTGCCCGAGCTCGGCCTGCTTAGCCCCATGAGGATGCGAATGAGCGTTGACTTGCCCGCGCCGTTCTCGCCGATGAGCCCGTAGATGCGGCCCGATTCGAGCTCGAGGTCTACGGGTCCCAAAACGACGTTCGAGCGGTAGCGTTTAGTGACACCAGCAAGGCGTGCTGCCGGAAGTGACATGGGTGCCTCCAAAAGGATGCGGGTGGATGGGGTTGTGATGATTCGGGCTGCCTATCGACTGCCGGTAAAGCCGATCTGGATGCTGCCGTTGATGGCCTCGACGTGGACGATGCGCGATGCGTCGAAGTTGCCGCGCGGTGTGTCGACATCGCCGGCCTCGCTGTAGGCGTCGATGCGGTAGTCATTCTCGCTGCCCAAGTAGGACAGGCTTACATCACCGTTTTCGCTCTCGACTTCGGTCTCCGCGGCATCGAGATTCTGCGCGGTGATTTCACCGTTCTCGCTTTCGCAGGTGAGGGTCTCGCTTGCAGTTACGTTTGCCAAGATGATGGATCCGTTTGTGCTTGCGACCTCGGCGGTTCGGGTCGAGATGCCGCTGAGGGAGACCTCGCCGTTTTCATTGGAGACGGTGAGCTCATCTGTCGTGACGTTCGAAAGCATGGCGTCGCTGCTCTGGTGGTCCGCGCTTAGCTTCTTGGCGGAAACATCGTTCAGCACCGTGTCGCCGTTGAGGTTGGAGATGGAAACCTCGGCGAGTTCATGCAGGTCTTCGATAAAGACTTCTCCCGCGTCGGATTCGATCTCGATGGCTCCGGCGAACGTCGACGGCACGCGCACCACGGTGGTCGTGTCCTGCACACCGCCCGCCTCAGCGGGGGAGAGGTCGAGCATGACGCCGTCCACGGGCTTGCTGGTGACGTTGAGCGTCAGCACACCGTTTTCGCCTTCGATATCGATGTCCTGCGCGTTTCCCGTCCAGTATTCGATCTCGATGGCGTCGCCGGCTGCCTGTTCAAAGCGCACGTTCTCGAAGTCGGAGCGAACTACGATGCGCCCATGCGGGGCGCTCTCCTCGCTCTCAAGTGTGCGTTCGTTTCGTTTCCAGTCATAATCGACGGTAGAGAGCTTAGCGAGGTCGAACCCCGCGCTCGCCCATGCGCCGCCCATGAGGAGCGTGCCTGCGCAGATGAACGCGGCAGCGGTGACGAGCACGACTTTTGACGATTTACGCATGGTGATCACCTGAATTCGAATGGGGCGTGGGGTCGTTGGTAGAGCCTGTTTGGGATTCAGCGCTGACGAGGGAATCGGTTTGGCGGCAGCTGCTGCTAACGCCGCTGCGTTGCTGTGCGTGCTCGGCTGCGCCGTGGCCATTTTGATGGGCGCTGGCGCTCAGAGTGCCGCCATACTGTTGAGCGAAGTCACTCGCCGCGTCTACGTCCGCCGTGTTCTCCTTGTGCCCGACTTTCCCAACGCGCACGAACAGCCCGGCAATCCAGCGGGCAAAGGACTTCGTCACACGGAACAACAGCTTGCTCACCCACAGGACGGCGAATGAGGCGACAAGTCCCAGGCCGGCAGCGATGAGCGTGCCGCCCAACACGAAGATGCCCGACTGCACCGCGCCGTCTGCGGTAAACGTTACGAGTGCGTAGAGCCCCACAACGGGCATGAGCACCAAGATGGCGTCGACCAGCACGAGTGACGCGATCACCGCCCATATGCTCGCGTAGATGGCGAGTGAGGCGATCGCCAGCGCCAGGATGATCGGCACCCAAATGGGGGAGAACAGCGCGAGCAGGACGATGTTCAGCGTGCGACTGCCCGTGTTCGCTCGCGCGATGGCGCGGGGGACGGGTGGTAGCTCGGCAGTGATCTGCGCCGCGATGTCGCTTACGGGCCCAAGGCTCGCCACCGCCTCGTCTTCGGAAAGGCCGTCCTCCATGCGGTCGCTGATGGCCTCGTCGTAGAACGCGAGCGCCTGCTCGATATCCGCGCGCGGGAGCTTGCCCAGCGCGTGTTCGAGCTCGGCAAGAAATGCCTGCTTGGTCATTGTGATGCACCTCGTTTCACGAAATCGTAGATCGACATGATGTCTGCTTGTTCTGATAGGAATTCCGCGATGCGTTCGCTGCCGGCGGGCGTGAGTCGGTAGTATTTGCGCAGGCGGCCGTTGTGCTCCACGGAGTACGCGGTGAGGCATTCGGCCTTCTCGAGGCGTTTGAGCAGCGGGTAGAGCGTCGACTCGGTGAGCCCCAGGATGTCGGGGACGTCCTTGACGATCTGGTAGCCGTAGGAGTCGTGCGCCTTGAGCGACGCGAGCACGCATATCTCCAGGAAGCCTCGCTTCATCTGAGCATCCATGATACCTCCCTTCAACCGATACTATACGGCGCATAGTATAAGGCGTCAACGGGGGTTTGAATCTAACGCCCCTTCGGCACCCGTTACCTCGCGGACGGGCTGGACCTCGCCGCTGATGTCGCGAATGTGCACACTCGCGTCATGAATCGGGCGTTTTTGCGCTTCCGGGCTCGCGAATGTGCACACTGGCGCTGCTTTGATGTGAGAACAACCACAACGTCGTTTGGGAGGTGCAGCCATACGGTGGCATTGCCTTCTACCTGCGGCTTGCAACCGCAGGGTGCCTCGAAGTTGCGTAAAATGAAGCCTTAAGTTGGTGGTTCGGGCCGTGCGGCTACCGTAATGTGTGAGTCGCCGGCAAGGAACCGCCCATACCGGGAAGCCGCCTTCGCGCCATCGCCGCGTGCTGACGGGGCGCATTTGGCGGAGCGTCACCTAACGAGTGCCGCTTCATTCAGGTGGAGCGTTGCTGAGTGACGCATTGCGCCATCAGCATCCCGGGCCAACGAGAGGACCCATCATGAGTTTCCGCACCAACCTCCAATATCTGCGCGCCGAACGCCGCATGACCCAGGAGCAGCTTGCCATGCTACTCGGCGTGTCGCGCCAGAGCGTGACCAAGTGGGAGGCCGAGAAGGCCTATCCCGAGATGGATAAGCTCATCAAGATCTGCCAGCTCTTCGACTGCTCGCTCGATGACCTGGTGCAGGGCGACGTCTCACGCCGTACGGTCGACGCAACGGGTAACGCGGGCGCGGCGAGCCCCGTTGTGAACGCCTCTACCCATGGGCTTGATGGGGGAGAGCCGTTTAGCGACCGACCTCGACGGTTACCGATCCCCGCGGGGCCCGCAACGGACATCTGCGGCTATGACGAGCAAACGCGTTCCCTGGCGCGAAAGATCTCCCTCGGCGTCACCGTGATTATCCTCGGCCTCGCCGCCGCGATATTCACCGGTGAGGTCCTGCATTCAGATGGAATCGTCCTTGTGTCCCTATTTGCCTTGGTTGCCGTCGGCCTGGGATTCATCATCCCCGCCGGGATGGACTACGCGGCGTTCAAGAAGGCGCATCCGTATGTCGCAGATTTCTACACGGAAGAACAGAAGTCGACGGTGCGCCGCCGCGCTTCAATCGCGATCGTCGCGGGCATCGCGTTGATCCTGCTTGGCATTGCCGTAGCGGCCCTGTTCGAGGTGGAGTCGGACGTCCAGGTGTACGGCAGCACGCTCATGATGGTCCTCATCGCTGCCGGTGTGGGCGTCATCGTCCATTGGAGCATGCTTTGGGGCCGTACGAACCTAGACGAGTACAACAGGGAATGGCTCGAGACGGTCGAGCTGGGCGAAGATGACCTGGCGCAGCTCGACCCGCAAAGCCGAGAGGCGTACCTGCGCGCAAGTGATCCCGCACATCGCCAGCGTGCCAATCACAGTAGTAAGGCATGCACGGTCATCATGCTCGTTGCGACCATCATCGCCCTGGCCTGGCTGTTCGTAGGCCCGTCTATCGGCGCGCCGATGAGCATCTTCTGGCTTCCCTGGGTGATCGGCGGCGTCTTGTGCGGCATCGCCTGCGTGGTCATTGGTGACTAGATGTGGTTTTCGCCGCCCCTGTCGAATAATTCGGCAGGGGCGGTTGTCTCAGTCGGGTAACACCCCTCCGGTGCCTGTTGCCTTACGGTGTCTGTTACCTTGCGAGCCCGTCGCGCCGCGTCATTCGGATACACCACCGTCATGGCAGGGCGATTTGCCCAATCCCGTGACGGTGGTGTATCCGAATTGTGGGTCATGGGCGGCTGGCGCTGTTGCAGGGCGTGTCTCCGCAGCCTAGTGCAGCAAACCCCATGCAATGAATCCAACAACCCCGCCAATAACGGCTGAAAGCGCGAATATCAGCAGGTCATACGCCAGACGGTGACGACCCGCCCAGCCACGACGGGTCCGCGCGTTGGGATCGCGCACGATTTCTCCCTCGCCATTCATAAACGCGAGGATTTCCTTGTACGTCACCAGGTCGTTCTTGCGCTTCATGTGCTCCACGACGAAGGAGAGCGCGCAGGCGCCCACTGCGGGCATGAGCACCAGCGCGGTGGCGATGCTCGTACCCCACGTGCGTTCCGTCCATTCGAGCGCGGGCGATACGACCAGCACGATTACCACGGCCAGCAGTGCGACCATCGCCACGGACAGCCACGCCATCATCTTGCCGGTGCGCGCCCGCTCCTTCTCAACGGCCTCTTCCATCACGGTCACGTCTCCCTTCACGAGTGTGTCGATGGAGGTGTCGAACAGGACGCTCAACATGAGCAGACTCTGGACGTCCGGGTACGTCTTGTCCCGTTCCCAGTTGGAAATCGTCTGGCGCGACACATAGAGCTTTTCGGCGAGTTGCTCCTGTGAGAGCCCCATCGCCTCGCGGCGCATCTTGATCTGATTGCTGATGTCCATTTTCACCTCCCGGTCGTGAAGAAGCGTGCCGCGGCTGGTGCGGCGGCGCTATCAAATCTGTTGTACATAATACGGGCACACCTGCCAAATGCGCTGCAAAATCTGTTGTACATGACGATGACCTGCGATTATGCGGATTGAGACGTCAGCGTTCCGCGCGGACGGGATGGCGAGGGGAGGGACGCTGTCGATATCCTCGCGCCTTTAGGGACGTGCGAGATGCGTCCGCTCACGTTCATCATTGCGCTCCCGTAACCCCCTGTGCTATACTCATCCGCCACGGTTTTCCAAAGAAAGAAAGGTTGTGACACGGTGCCGATTCCGATGCTCGCTTTCTAACGGTCGCTCAGCGACCGCCTGTTTTTGTTCGTCGCTCGATTGTTTAAAGGAGCATATATGTCGCAACCTCGTTCCGAGGCCGTGCCCGCGTCTTCCAACGCGTGGCGCCGTCCGCTCGCCTTCGTCTGGATTGGCGAGTTCATCTCCGTTCTTACCAGCTCAATACTCCAGATGGGCCTCATCTGGCACGTGACCCTCACCACGAACTCCGCCGGCGCACTGTCGTTCGTGAGCTTGGCGGCCTTCCTGCCCATGGCCCTGCTCGGCGCGTTCGCCGGCACCATCGTGGACCGCATGTCTATCAAGCGCCTCTTGATCGGCGCCGACCTGTTCATCGCCGTCGTGAGCTTCACTCTTGTGTTTGGTTCCCTCAACGGCGACCTGTCCGTTGCGGCCGTCGCCGTGGTGGCGTTTGCCCGTGCGCTCGGAAGCACCCTGCACCAGCCGGCGTTCAATGCGCTTACGCCCATGATCGCCCCGCCCGAGGTGCTCGGCAAGTTGGCGGGCATCCTGCAGTTCATGCAGTCGGGCAGCTTCATCATCGGCAACGCGATTGCCGCGGTCATCTATCCCGCGTTCGGTCTCACCGCCATGATCGCGCTCGATGTCGCGGGCGCCGTGCTGGCGAGTGTCGCGGTCGCGCTCTCAGGCGTCAAGACGCCCGTGCCTGAGCGCCATACGCCCGAGGAGAACGTCGAGACCTCGCGCCTCGCGGTC
Source organism: Coriobacteriaceae bacterium (assembly GCA_030525945.1). GTDB lineage: Bacteria > Actinomycetota > Coriobacteriia > Coriobacteriales > Coriobacteriaceae > Collinsella. Next base: position 30,529 of record JAUNDT010000015.1, read on the forward strand.
CGTACCTTCCTGTCCGACACGGCGGAGGGCTACCGCGAGCTGAAGCGCCACGATGCGCTGTTCGCCATGCTGTGGTCGGGCTTCGTGTTCTCGGTGCTGTTCTCACCCATATCCGCCCTGTTCCCGCTTATGACGCTCGACCATTTCGGCGGCACAACGGTCGATTCCGCGCTAGCTGAAATCGTGTTCTCGGTCGGTATCATCGTGGCGAGCGGATGGATCGGCGCGACGGGCGGCCTTAAGAACCGCGGTTTCTCCTGCGTGCTCGCCATCGTGCTCTTCGGCGCTGCAACGCTGCTGAGCGGCCTGGTTCCCGTCGCCGCGCTGCCGCTCTTCTTCCTCCTCGCCTTCGTGATGGGCTTCTCGAGCCCGCTGTACGGCGCGCCCATGATGGCGCTCATGCAGGAGCGCATCGAGCCGAGCTGTATGGGTCGCGTGTTCGGCCTGTACGGCGCCGTCAACGGCTGGGCCATGCCTCTGGGCCTGATCATCTCGGCGCTGTTCGCCGATGTCATCGGCGTGGGCTCGTGCTTCACGCTCGTCGGCGCCGCCATGGTCGTGCTCGCGGGCATCACTTGGGCGATTCCGAGCATCCGCAAGATTGGGTAGCGGTTCGCTATTCGCCGTTTGAGGCCATACTTGCTACGAGCGCCCCTCCCCAAGTTCTTTTTCGAAGGACCGGGGAGGGGCGCTTTGCATGCGGGGCTCTGCGTATTGCTTGTCATGCCCTGTGCTCCGTCTGTCGGCCGTAACTTAGGGCTCCAAGAACCGCTCGACGAGCTCCTCGAACGCGCCGTCCATGCCAGTTGTTTCAAGCACGGCATCGCAATACGGGCGAACGTCGTCGGTTACATTCGCCACGCCCACGCCCAGGCCCGCAGCTTGGATCATGGAGAGGTCGTTTGCGGAATCGCCCACGGCAATCACCTCGGACATCGGGATGTCGAGCATCTGCGCCAGGCGGGCAAGACCCGTTCCCTTGTTCACGCCCGCCGGCATGAACTCCAAGTACCGTTTGGATGAGAAGGTGATTTCAACGCCGAGCCGCTCGGCCATGGGCGCAAGCGTTTCGCCCAGCTCCTGTAGGGCCTCAAAGTCACGATTCACATAAATGAGCTTCACGATATCCCGGTCGCCCAAAAATGACAGGTCGGGGTGGTCCTTGCTGTTCACATGCGTCACGCCCGAGATCAAGGCGAGGTACGCCCGCTCGGCATCGTCGGCGTCAGGCACGAACACGTGCCCGTCGGCGACGTTGATGTGCATGCACAGGCCCAGCTCGCGGCCCACGGCGTAGAGCTCCTCGGCACATGCGCGTGAGATACCGCAGGTGGTGAGGGGTGCAGGGTCGCCCACGCGGTTCATAAACCCGCCGTTGTACGAGAGGACGTAGCTGCCTTCGATCAGCTCGCGCGCCTCACCGGAGAAGTTGTCCATGATGGAGGAGTACCAACGTCCGCTTGAGGGGACGAACAAAACGCCGAGCTCCTTCATGCGCCGCAGCGCCCGTAGGTTCGCCTCGGGAACGGAGCGGCTGGCATCGAGAAACGTCTCGTCCATATCGCTGGCGACAAGTCGGTACACGTGGACTCCCTTCGCTTGGAAAAATGAGGCGGGCACATTATCGCCCACCTCATACTTAAATCAACAAGTTAGCATGCCTCGTTACACGGGAGAAATCTTGTTGCGCGCGGCTAGTACACCATGCCCATGGCCTCGCGGACCTCATTCAGGGTCGCCTCGGCGATCTCGTTGGCACGGCGGTTGCCCTCATGCAGCACGTCCTTCACGTAATCCAGGTCGCGCTCGAGCTCGGCGCGGCGCTCGCGGATGGGCGCGAAGTACTCGTTCACGCTCTCGGTGACGTACTTCTTGAGCTGACCGGACCCGCCCATGCCGATCTCCTCGGCGATCTCGACCTCGGAGCGGCCGGTGCAGATGGCGGCGGTGGAGAGCAGGCCCGACACGCCGGGGCGCGCTTCCGGGTCGAACGTGATCATGCGCTCGCCGTCGGTCTGGCTCTTCTTAATGCGCTTGGCGGTCTCCTCGGCGGTCATCGAGATGTTGATGGCATTGCCGTAGGACTTGCTCATCTTGCGGCCGTCCAGTCCGGGCAGCAGCGGCGTGTCGGACAGCAGCGCGTCGACCTCGGGGAACACGTTGCCAAAGCGGTTGTTGAACTTGCGCGCGATGGTGCGGGTGAGCTCGATATGCGGCAGCTGGTCGCGGCCGACCGGCACCACATTCCCCTTGGCGAACAGGATGTCGCACGCCTGGTGCACCGGATAGGTGAGCAAAAGGCCCGTGAGCTCGTGGTTGCTCGCCTCCATCTCGGCCTTGACCGTGGGGTTGCGCTGCAGCAGCGCCTCGGAGACCAGAGAGAGGAACGGCAGCATGAGCTGATTGCAGGCGGGCACGGAGGAGTGCGTGTAAATCATGGTCTTGTTGGGGTCCAGGCCGCAGGCCAGGTAGTCGATGACCATGTTGTAGACGTTGTCCTGGATGTTCTCGGTGGAGTCGCGGTCGGTGATGACCTGGTAATCGGCGATGAGCACGTTGGTGCGCACGCCCATCTCCTGCAGCTCCACGCGGCTCTTGAGCGTGCCAAAGTAGTGGCCCAGGTGCAGGCGGCCGGTGGGGCGGTCGCCCGTGAGCATGGTGTACTTCTCGGGGTGCAGGGGCAAGTCGGCGCGGATCTCGTTGCTGCGCTTGAGGCTCACGTCGTAGCTGAGTTCGTTGGGCATGGCTGGTCCTTTCTGGGTGAATGAGTCGGGCATGCGACGCCGCCCGAGGCGTGGTGCGGCTGCATGGGGAATGGCAGGGAGTGGTGACCGGGGCTGGGACTTCGGGTCGGGGCTCGATCTCAGGTCCTGGATCTAAGGGCGCTTATCCGCAGACTTGCGCTCGCCGGTGGGCAGGAGCTGCTCAAGGTGCTCGAGGCGCTCCTCGCGAGCTTCCGCCGCTTCTGCCTCTGCCTCGGCAAATCCCGGGTCCTCGGGGGTGACGATCTCGTCCCGCTTGGTCTTGGGATTGTAGTGATGGCGAAGCACGGGCTCAAACAGATGCAGGCGCGCGGCGAAGCAAGCGGACACGATGAGCAGGGTTACGAAGATGAAGACGCGGGGCCACACCGTGACCTGGTTGATCAGCACGGCGCCGAGGGAGAGCAGCAGGCACCATGCGTAAATCAGCAGCACCGCCTGACGCTGGTCGTAGCCCTCTTGAATGAGACGGTGATGAATGTGGCCCTTGTCGGCCTGGCCGATGCTTACGTGCGCCCGGCGCCTGCGTACAATGGCGGACAGCGTATCGATGATAGGCACGCCCGCCACGATCAGGGGGATGATCAGCGAGGTGAGCGCGGCGGTGCGGCTCACATTCAGCAGCGAGATGGTGCCCAGGCCAAAGCCCAGGAGCAGCGAGCCCGAGTCTCCCAAAAAGATGCTCGCCGGGTGGAAGTTGTAACGCAAAAACGCCAGGCAGGCGCCGAACAGCGCGATTGCCAGGGCGGCGGCGTCCAGACGGCCCGAGAGCAGGGCGAAGGAGAACATCGAAAGCGACGCGATGCCGGAGATGCCCGTGGCGAGCCCGTCAAGCCCGTCGATGAGGTTAATGATGTTCGTGAAGGCAACGAGGTAGATGATCGTAATGGGGTAGGCGAGCAGCCCCAGCTCGACCTCGGCGCCCGCGGCGAAGGGGTTGACCACGCGGCCGATGAGCAGACCGCCGGCCGCCGCCACGCCCGCGGCGACGATTTGCCCCAGGAGCTTCTTCTTGGGCGAGAGTGACTTCACGTCGTCGACGGCGCCCACGATAACGATGATGAGAAACGCCACGCCGAGCAGGGGGTAGTTGATATCCATGCTGGGGTGGGGGATGAGGATCGGCGGCCAGTCGAGGAGCTTGATGCCCGCAATCTCGACGATAAGCGCAACGCACAGGCCGGCGAATACGGCAAGCCCGCCCAGGCGGGGGATGGGCTTGGTGTTGATGCGCCGCTTGGACGGGTAGTCGATGGCGTCGAAGCGATGCGCCAGCCGCTTGGCGAGCGGTACGCACGCGAACGTGGTGACGAACGCCGCCACGGCCACGCATATAAATGGAAGAGTCTGCTCCACCTGTGGGTTCACCGCCTTGCAAGTGCATGTGTCGTGCGTAGAACTTATATATGATACAAGAAGGCCTGCTTTGCCGCCCACCAGGGGTGCTCTAACCAGCTTCAAGCACAGCCCAGCCACATTATTCGGGTTAATCTGGCGGCGATTCTGCATACGACGGCAAGTCCCGTGTGCATCCGATGCCTCTCAAAAATCTGGCAGACGGTAGATAATCACCGATAAACGGTATCTTTGACCTGCAAACTGAATATTCTGAAAAATATTTTGTATATTGATGAGCCGTAAAAAGCAACCCACCATGTTTTCAATAGTATGCAGTCTAGTTGCAAAAATATGCAGTAACGAGAATCCTAAAGCCTCTTTCTTCCATATCAGACAAGGGCAATACAAAAGGTTTACGCACGTAAATCGCTTTATCCTATAAAAGCAGTCAACTGGTGCATTGTGCGCGGATATACCGTTCCCGACATTTTTCCTACCGTTGGCGGGTGTCGAGCATATAGATTCGAAAATTGGATATAACGGTAATTGTTGAACGGAGCCCCACACCCCGTGGAGCTAAGAGAGGGGGCGCATGGCACCCCCGCAAAAGAAAGGTAGGAGGCAATGACGAAAGGCTTGCATGTCACAAGTGAGATCGGGCAGCTTAAGAAGGTCTGCCTGCATCGTCCGGGCGAGGAGCTTCTGAATCTCCCGCCGTTCGAGCTCGAGCGTCTGCTCTTCGACGACGTGCCCTTCCTCGAGGTCGCTCAGGAGGAGCACGACACCTTCGCGCAGATCCTCCGCGATCAGGGCGTCGAGGTCCTGTACCTCGAGAAGCTCGTTGCCGAGGTCTTCGACCAGGTTCCGGGTG
>JAUNDT010000023.1 GCA_030525945.1 Coriobacteriaceae bacterium
GGCTCCAAGATGGACGAGGTGATCTTCGAGGAGTTCAAGGGCACCGGCAACATGGAGCTCAAGCTCGACCGTGACCTGGCCAATCGTCGTATCTTCCCGGCGATCGACCCCGTTGCGTCCGGCACGCGCAACGAGGACCTGCTGGTGGACGAGCAGATGCGCCCGTTCATGTGGGGCGTGCGCCGCATTCTCGCGGGCATGAACAATACCGAGCGCGCCGCCGCGTCGTTCATCAAGGGCCTCAAGGGCACGAATTCCAACCAGGACTTCCTGATTCGCACGGCCAAGAAGGCCGCAGACCACCCCGACGCGCTGTAGGGGCGCTTGGGGCGAGCGGCGGGGTATACGCTTCGGGGTGTGGTTCGCTTCGCTTCACAAAACACCCCTTCGGTATAGCCCACCGCACGCCCTGCGGCCCGCACGTCGTTGTGGAATCTGCCTGGACGAAAATGACCTCCTCGCAATATTGTCGTTTGCGGGGAGGTCATTTGCTGTTGATGGGGTCTTCCTGCGGTCTTGTGGCGGGATTCGGGGGCTGGCAGGTTACAGGATGCCCAGGGCGCGCTCTACTGCCAAAGCGGCTTTGTAGGGGAGGAGCTTGGAGGCGGCGTAGTAGGCCTTCATGTCTACGGACGGAATGCAGAGGTCACGGCCGGCGCGCGAGGCTTGCAGGGCTTTGGTTACGACGCGGTCGGCGCGCTCGAAGCCGATGGCGATCATGGCGCGGGCGGCGGTGGCGTCGCCCGGTTTGTCCAAGAACTCCGTCTGCATGAACTTGGGGCACACGGCGGTCACGTGGATGTTCGCGCAGCCCAGCTCGGCGTCAAGCGAGCGGGAGAGGTCGAGCACGAAGCGCTTGGCCGCCGAGTACACGGCCAAGTTGGGCTGAGGGAGAAACGCCGCGACGCTCGCGATGTTGATGATGCGCGAGCCCGCGCGCATGTAGGGGAGCGTGCGGTAGATGAGCTCCACCGGCGCGAGCATGAGCAGGCGCGCCATGGTGCCACCAGCGTCCCTATTCTGGCTGGCAACTGAGCCAAAGACGCCAAAGCCCGCGTTGTTGACTAGGAGCGAAACCTCGGCGCCGGGCGTCTGCTCGAGCGTGCCTTCGATGACGTCGAAGGACTCAGCATCGGTCAAATCGAGGCAGAAGGGACGGATGGTGGTTTGGCAGGTTCGCTGCAAGGCCTCAAGGCGGTCCTTGCGGCGGGCGACCACCCAGATCTCGTCCAGATTCCAGTCAGGGCTTGCATCGATCTGCTTTACGAACTCCCTGCCGAGGCCCGAGCTGGCACCGGTGACTATGGCAATGCGCGTCATGGCGACTCCTTTCGTTTCGTCCGTATATCCTTGTGCCCATTTTGGCCGCATACCTTGCAAAACCTTGGATTTTCTCGGATAATCGGGGCAGATCGCGACGGAAAAACGCAGATGAAACGAACCACAATCCGTTGCTTGCGGGCGCAAGCCCCGTCAAGCCATACACTTCATCTTTTCCTTACCGACCAAGCGCGGTGCCCGTTGGGTGCCGTGCATTATCTATTTGCAGGCATGGGTGATGAAGGAGCGCACCATGGCGACAGCTCATATCGGCTATAGGCGTTGTGCCGTAGGCATTTCCGCGGGCTTGGGTCTCGCGCTGCCGCTCGTTGCCTATGTTGCCGCGCAGCCGCTCGACGGCACGGGCGAGGCCATTCGCGCCGGCGCCATGCCGTTTGCAGCGGGCGTTGTCGCGGGTGTGGGCCTGCTTACCATCACCGGTCACGTGCTCGATGCTCGTGCCGAACGAATCGCCGCTGAGAAGGCGGAGGCCGCGAGCCTCACCTCGGTGTTCTCCCGTGTTGAGGCGGGTCATACGGTGGCAACGGGCGCGGCTCAGGCTGATGCCGTGCGCGGTGCCGGTACTTCTGCAAAGCCGGCAGACGCAGCTCCGCGCGGACGTCGCTTTGGCCGCAAGCGCGAGCTGGACGGCGTGCCTGTCATCACGCGTGCCATCGGCGCGCTTGACGAGATCGAGGCCTGGGCCGAGATCGACAGCATGCTGAGTGACGGCTCGCCCTTTAGCTGCGATCCCGCGCGCAGCAAGGACGTGTACCAGATTGCGCTCGAGGAGCTCATGAACACGGCCCGTGCTTCCGCGAAGGCCGAAACACCGGCGCCGGCTGCTGCCGCTGAGCCCACGGCCGAAGAGCGCGAGGCTGCGGCGGATCGCGAGGCGGCTATGGCTTCGCTGTACGGCGAGGGCGCCTCGGAGCGTTCCTGCGTGCCCGTGTTGCCGACGATCAGCGCTGTTGAGGCGAGGCCGACATCTAAGGCCGTTGCTGCGCCGACCGCCGTTGAGGCGCCCGCAATGGCGGCGGAGCCGGAGACGAGCGCTTCTGCGGCGGACGTGCCCGTTGCCGATTACTCCGGCCACGAGGCCATGTGGGCGCGTGCCTTGGCCATCTTGGACGAGGATATGGATGAGCCGGTCCCCGCGGGTCTGAGCGGCGCTACGGCTGCGCTCGGTGCGGCGACGGCACCGAGGGCGAATCGCCCCGTTCATCACACGTCCCACGAGTACCTGCGCGTTATCGAGGGTGGAACGGCGTCAATGCCGTCGCTCGAGGTCGCTGAGGCGTAAGGCGTGCGTATGCGGGATTTTCTCCAACAGATACGTGAACGGGTGAGCATCCCTTGGCTGGTGCTCACCATTGTTTTTATCGCCGTTATTTGGGGCAACTCGCTTGTGCCCGGCAGCGGGAGCGATTCGTTGAGCTTAGGCGTGCTGGAGGTCGTGCGCGGGGCGCTTCGCTCGGCGGGTCTGCCCTTTGAGTGGCTCACCAACTTCTTGGTGCGCAAAACCGCACACTTCTGCGAGTACGCGGTTCTCGGCGTGCTGGCGTCGCAGGCCTTCGACCCGCACCGCCGCCTGTCGCGTGGCGGGATCGTGGCAACGGCGCTGCTGTGCGCGCTCGTCCCCTCCATTGACGAGACGATCCAGCTGTTCGTGGCCGGCCGCTCCGGTCAGGTGACCGATGTGCTGCTCGATTGCTGCGGCGCCGTCTGCGGTATGGCTGCCCGCGCACTCGCGGTGCGCGCCTTGCGGCGTAGGTAGCGCCCCAAAGTGACCTATACTTGCTTGGAAGCTCTGAGAAAGGTTGCCTGTGCTCACGATTCACTATGGAGAAATGGACGGTGTTATATACAACACCTCGGTCTTTTTTAATAACGTCATGTCTCCTGAGTGGCTCGAGGACGAGCTGGCTCAAAGGATGATTAAGTCCATCGATGGCGGCGTTGTTGCGGGGCCTAATGCCATTAATACGAGGATTTTGGGCATGATTCCCCCGGAGAAACTTTCAAGCGGCGTGAAAACGCTGTTGCTCATGCGCTTCATGCCGGAAAAGATCTATAACGCGTCAAACTGCGGTGATAACTGCGCATTTTGGATTCTCAAGATTGCAAAAATGCATGACATTACGATCAATTTGTATCATCTTATGGACTTCGGCAACGGACGCTTCACGGCGCGCGTTTCAAATACCGGCGAAATTGTCCACAGCATGGATGAACTCGTGCTGGTTGGAGCCGATTGCCTGCGTGGTGACCTGCAGTGAGGGGCGCTCATCAGGTCGTCGTGCGCAACAATAAGGTGCAGATCAAACTCGAGATTCGCCGTAATCTCACGATTCTGCAGGGTAAAAGCGCCACGGGCAAATCAACACTGATTGACTTAATCCAGCAGTATGAGGAGCTTGGTGAAAGTAGCGGTGTAACGATTAACTGCGATGTTGACTGCAGGGTGCTTTCGGGCAGAAATTGGCAACGCGATCTTGAGGAGATCGATGGCAGCATTGTGTTTATTGATGAAGACAATGCCTTTATGAAGTCCCATGAGTTTGCCCAGGCGGCTAAAAATAGCACCAACTACTATGTATTGGTTGCTCGAGAGTCGCTACCTCAGCTTCCCTACAGTGTGGATGAGATTTTCGGGCTCAGGAACGCAACGCGGACATCTTCGAAATATCCCGCGTATAAACGTGTATACACTTCCACCTATCGGATTTTCGGTTCGACTGTCTTTTCTGGCGAGCGACCCGAGCTTGTCGTTGTGGAAGATTCAAACGCTGGATACGAGTTTTTCTGCGCTCTATGCGAGAGGAGCGGCGTTTCCTGTGTGAGCGCCAGCGGCAAGTCAAACATTTATCCGTTGCTTCGCAAATCAAGCGCGACTGATATCCTGGTGATTGCCGATGGCGCTGCTTTCGGTTCTGAGATGGCGTATGTTAGCTCGCTCATGCGGTTTAAATCCATACGGCTTTTCCTGCCGGAATCGTTTGAGTGGTTGGTCCTCAAATCCTCGTTATTCAATGATGCGCGGACGCAGGATATGCTGCTGAATCCCTCTGATTATATTGAGAGTTCCGACTTCTTTAGCTGGGAGCAGTTCTTTACGAAAGAGCTCATTGAGCGAACGAGAGACAGTTATTTGGCATACAGCAAGAAGTCGCTGGGAGATGCGTATTTGCGCCCGCGTGAACTTCGCGCGATTGCGAGCGAGTTGCCTGATTTGGGGATATAGCTAACGCACAGTTTTGCGCACTTTGACAGCAGAATAGCGTCTAGACAGAAGGGAGGACACGCCCGCCTCGGTATGATTCGAGTTGTCGAGACAAGAAACGTTCCGGAGATGGACCATGCCCGAGCCAATCGTAACACTGAACGAGGAATCCCTTAAGCCCGACCTGCGAGAGCTGGTCAGGAGGACCGTCGAGGACACCTTGAACAGCCTGTTCGAGGAGGAGGCCGACGATCTTGTCGGCGCCGGCAGGTACGAGCGCACTGAATCTGAATCTAGTCCGATTCCATTTATACTCCACTACGCCGCAGCGGCGTCTTCCCGATTCCTCGCTTCGAACTCCTCGGGGTGATCACGTCGAAAATGTTGGTGTAAGCGAAGTCGATAAAGGGACGGCCGCTGCCT
>JAUNDT010000016.1 GCA_030525945.1 Coriobacteriaceae bacterium
AGCGCGTGTTCCGCATCATCGACCACAGCTGCATCTACGTGCTCATTGCGGGCACGTACACGCCGTTTTGCCTGATCACGCTGGCTGAAGCCGGCGGTATCCCGCTGTGCATCGCGGTGTGGGCGCTGGCTGTGGCGGGCATCCTGTTCGAAGCCTTCATGCGCGAGCGTCAGTCGCACTGGCTGACCATCGCCGTGTACCTGATCATGGGCTGGCTCGTGGTCTTTCGCCTGCCGCAGCTCATCGAGCTGCTCGACCCCACGGCACTCATCCTGCTCGCCGCGGGCGGCCTGTGCTACACCGCGGGTACGGCCTTTTACGTGCTCAAGAAGATCCGCTACATGCACAGCATCTTTCATCTGTGGGTTCTCGCCGGCAGCGTTCTGCAGTTCCTGGCGGTGGTCCTGTTCGTGATCTAGCGCCTACCGCACGGCCGTAGCGCGACGGGGCAACTACGTGCCCATCGCATCGCCGGTCCCGTGCCTCGCTGCCCGCCAAGCTGCATGCATCCTCGCATCCATCGGCGCGGCGCATCCTGTTCCCAGTGTTTTGGAGGTTTGATTCCGTCCCTATGGACATCACCATAAGCATCGTTACCACGCTTGTTCTCACCGTTATCAACGGGTATTTCTCCATGTCGGAGATGGCGCTCACCACGGCCAAGCGCGCCGTGCTCGATCACGAGGCGGAAGAGGGCGACCGTCGCGCCGCGCGTGCGGCGGAGCTGGCGAGCGATTCCGGTAACTTCTTGGCGACCATCCAGGTCGCCATCACGCTGGTGGGCTTTGCGTCCTCGGCGGTGGCCTCCACGAACCTGTCCGAGCCGCTCGCCCAGTGGCTCGCGGGCTTTGGCATCGCGCCGCTCACGGCCGCGGCTCCCGCCCTCGCCCCGGTGATCATCACGCTGATCGTGTCCTATCTCTCCATTGTGGTGGGCGAGCTCGTGCCCAAGCGCATCGCGCTTGCCGACGCCGAGGGCATGGCCAAGCGCGTTGCCCATCCGCTGACGGTGTTCCAAAAAATCGCCCGCCCGCTCGTGTGGCTCACGCAGGCCTCGGCAGACGGCCTGGCCGCCCTGCTGCGCATCAAGAGCGGCGACGACCGTCAAAACGTCTCCGAAGAGGAGATCAAGTACATGATCAACGAGCAGGATACGCTGCTCGACGAGGAAAAGCGCATCATCCACGAGGTGTTCGACCTGGGCGATGCCTCCGCGCGCGAGGTCATGGTCCCGCGCGTGGACGTGACGATGGTCGAGGACATCCAAACGGTGTCCGAGGTCATGAACCTGCTGTGCCAGACGGGGTACTCGCGCGTGCCCGTGTTCCATGACGACCAGGATTCCGTGGTGGGTATCGCGCACATCAAGGACCTGATCAAGCCCGCCATGAGCGGTGAGGGCGAGCGCCCGGTGTCCGACTTCATGCGCGACGCGACCTTCATCCCCGACACCAAGGACATCTTGCCGCTGCTCTCCGAAATGCAGACGGCGCACGAGCAGATTGTGGTCGTGGTGGACGAGTACGGCGGCACCGCGGGCATCCTCACCATCGAGGACATCGTCGAGGAGATCGTTGGCGAGATCGAGGACGAGTTCGACCCCGACAACAAGTACCTCACGCGCCTGTCGCGCCGCGAGTGGCTCGTTGACGGGCGCTTCCCGTGCGACGACGCCATCGAGCTCGGCTGGCCCATCGAGGAGAGCGACGAGTACGAGACCATCGCCGGCTGGGTGTTGGACCTTTGTGATTCCCTGCCGGATATCGGCGAGGTTTTTGAGGCGGACGGGTACAAGTTCAAGGTACAGTCCATGCGCGGCCAGCGCATCTCGCTCGTGCGCGTGATCGCACCGTCCGAGGACGACCTTGCGGCCGAGGCCGAGGCCGACCGTGCGGCGGCTGAGGACGAGCGTTCGGCTCGCGAGCATGCCCGTGAGAACGCCGTGCGCGCCCGTTCGGTGCGTGCGGGAGCCAACATCGCACCCGAGGACCTCACGCCCCAGCGCGCTGAGGGTTACGCAGAGTAGAAAGGAAGGGCCATGGCCGACCTGTTCAACATCCTGAAGGTCACGGTGGGACCCAAGAAGCTCACGGCGCGTGTGCTGGTGAACCCCGGCATGCCGCTCATGACGTCGGAGAACGTCGAGGCGACCGCTCGCGTGTACTACCTGGCGCCGGCAATTGCCGAGCACCTGTGCCTGGGCGATGCCGGCTCTAAGTTCCAGGACTGCATGGGCAACACCGAGATCGCGCATCTGCTTGAGCACCTCACCGTCGAGATTATGAACGAGACCGGCCTGGCGGGCAGTATTTCCACGGGCCGCACGCGCGGCGTGCTGGGCGATGACCGCCTGTTCGACGTCGAGCTCTCGTGCCCGGACGACGCGCTGGCAATCGGCGCCCTGTCCTCCGCCTGCTTCATGATGAACTGGGCGTTTTTGCACGCCGATACGATGGCTCCGGACTTTCCCGGCACCGTTGCCGCGCTCACCAGCCTGGTGAAGAACCTGCGCGGCGCCGATACGGCGCCGGAGGACGCGGACGCGGGCAACGGCGATTCCGCGGCGGTGATCGACACCGAAGGCGCGGTTGCCGAGCAGCACGACTTCGCGCAGGACGCGGTCTTTGGCGGCGCTGCGGCCGAGTAGGCGGCCGAGCAGATAGCCGAGCGAGACGTGCGCTTCGCATGCAAGGGCGATGCGCGGGTATAATGGACTTTCAACGATTGCCCCGCACGGGCATCCGGTTTGGTAAAGGAGAACGTTATGGGCAAGGGTTTTAGTTTCGTCGCAGGTGCCGTGGTTGGCGCTGCCGCCGGTGTTGTTCTGGGCGTTCTGTACGCTCCGCGCTCCGGCTCCGAGACGCGCGCCATGGCGGCCGATATGGCCAACGACGCCTGGGACTCCGCACGCGACATGTATGAGCAGGGCGTTGACCAGGCTCGCGCCGCTATGGACGACTTCGGCCCCACGATGGATGCCGCGACCGACGAGCTGCGCGCCAAGGTCGACCTCGCCCGTGAGCGCATGGACCAGCTTCGCGAGCAGCTGAACGACGCCGTGAGCGCCGGTACGGTCACCCCCGCAGCCGACGTCGTGGTCGAGACGGTCGCCGACGCCGTCCAGGCGTAAGCGCCCGAATCGCGAGATATTCGAACCATGCTTGCCGGCGATTTCAACGGGCTCAAGCTCTATAAAGTTCCCGTACCCGAAAAGCGGGTGAAAAAAGACGGCACCGTGCGCGACCCCAAGAAGATCGGCAAGATCCACTGCCCGGTCTTCTCGGCGGACGGCACACGCGTTGTTGGCTTTATGCTGCGGATGCCCGATATTGCCGGCATGATCAAGCAGCCCGATCGCTTCCTCGCCTTCGACGCCATTGGCGTTGACGGGGACGTGATGGTTGCCAAGGAGGACCGCGCCGCGTTTGACGCCGCCGCTGCCAAGCGCCTGGGGATCGACCTGGATACCTGCATCATTTGGACGGGCATGGATGTGCGCACCGTGTCGGGCAAACGCGTGGGCTTTTGCGCCGACGCGGATTTTAACCCGCGCACCGGTGCGGTCAAGGCGTTTTTGCTCACCGAGGGCGGCGCGTCCAATGCGCTCGTGGGTCACCGCGAAATGCCGGCGTCCATGCTCAAGGGGTACAAAGACGGCGCCATGATCGTTGCCGACGACGTGCTCTCCCTGGAGTTCTCGGGCGGGGCAGCCGCAAAGGCCGCCGAAGCGAGCGTGAAGGCCGCGGCCAAGGCGTCCGAGGTTGGCGCCAAGGCCAAGGCGCAGGCGAAGAAGGGTGCCGCGGCCCTCGACGAGCATGGGTCGAAGGCGCTCGACAAGGGGTCCAAGGCCCTGGGCAAGCAGCTCGGCAAAACAAAGGGCATGTTCGGCGCCTTTGTGAGCGAATACAAGAAAGCCGCGGGAACGCCCCCAAGTAAAAAGAAATAACAAGCGGATACGGGAGAACCATTGCCTCGATACACCACCTCCTATTCCATGAACAATAAACCCCGCTACCGCAAGGGCCCCTCGCGCCAGCTTCCGAATGCGCGCGGGCGCCAACAGCAGCGTCGTCGAAAAGACGCCCAGTACCTGCGGCATACGCAGGGTTTCGGCGGGGGTCGCAGGCCCGGGCGCGGATACGGCGGCAACGACCGCAGGCCGTACGCGATCATCATGGTCGGCTGCGCGTTCTTGCTGTTTGCCGCGAGCATTGTGTGGTACGTCAACCGCGGCGTCGAGATCACGCTGAACGGCGAGCCTGCCAAGGTGCGCATTCATTCCACGATTGAGCAGGCCATGGCGGAGCACGAGCTCACGCCCAGCCCCGGGGACTTACTTGCTGTGGACGACGAGGTGCTCAAGCGCGACGGCGGCACGAAGTGCACGGTGACGCTGAACGGCAAGGCGATTGCTCCCGGTAAGCTCGGCAAGGTCGAGCTCGAGGGTGGGGAGAAGCTCACCGTCGAAGACGGCAAAGACGTGTACGAGAAGCACGATGTTGCCGTCACCGAGCTCATGCCCAAGATGAGCGTGAAGGGTGCCGGTCCGGTGCGCTACGTCGAGACATGGGGCGAGGCGGGCCGTTCGGAGATCTGGACGGGGCACACGAGCGGCAAGGTGGTGGACAAGGGTATCGTGAAGGAGCCCGTTGACGCCGTGGTCTCATGCACGGGCGTGAACCCCGCTCGCAAGAAGGGCGTGAAGTACGTCGCCCTCACCTTTGACGAGAGCCCGAGCACCCACACCCAGGAGATCCTGGAGATCCTGGAGAAGAAGGACGCCAAGGCGACGTTTTTCATCGCGGGCGACAAGGTGAAGAAGAACGCGGCCGCTGTTCAGGCGATTGCCAAGTCGGGCAATGAGCTGGGCACCAACGCGTACGCAGACAAGGACCTCACAGAGCTTTCGGGGGAGGACCTGCGTGCGCAGATCACGCGGGCCTCGGATGCGGTTGAGAACGTGACGGGAAGCGCCGTTCCGCTGCTTCGCCCGCCCTTTGGCGAGTTCTCGCCCGACAACTGGGCGCAGGCGATGGACCTGGTGAGCGCCGTGGTGACGTGGACGATCGACTCGGGCGACTGGCTGCAGCCGGGCGCAGGCGAGGTGGTCGATACGGTGACCAGCTCGGTGAGCAACGGCGATATCGTGCTGTTCACCGACAGCGGGGCCACGGGCGCCCAGCTCGTCGAGGCGCTTCCTCAGGTTATCGACACACTGCAGTCCCAGGGCTACAAGCTCGTGACGCTCTCGGAGCTCATCGCGACCGACAAGGACCTGAGCAAGAAGCTCGATCTTGGGCGTGCCGGCTTGCCCAAGGGCAAGACCCTGCCGTCGTTGGGGGAGGATAAGCCCGCGGAGTAGCGGGGCTTGGGCGATGTGCGTGAGCGCGGGCCAGCGTTGGAGAAAGTGCAGGGTGATGCGGGATTCGAGCCGGCGTGTGCGCGCGGTGGTGCGGGTCGCGCGCGACAGCGCCTGCCCGCATGCGCCCGCAGCGGGCGGCGCCGGCGTCGCACATCATCGGCGGCTGGTTCCCCATTCCACCTCCGGAGCTGGCGCCGCATCCCCGGCGGCTGGTTCGCCCCCGCCGCCGGCGCGCATCCCCGGCAGCTGGCCCAGCCCTGCCCCATTCCTTACAGAGCCCTGTCAAACCCATCGCTGTAGTTAGAATGAACGCTCGATTGCGGGTGGTATAGTAGATGCGACTGTGCCCGATGGGCGCGGTCGCATGTTCTGTTTTCGAGGGTCACGAGAAAGGCCTGAGGTGAAATCTAAACCCCGACCATACAGTCGCTGACCCCTGCGAGCGCCCTTATGCTGCTGAAACATGCCGCGCGTGGGTGCCCGTACGGGGTACATCCGCAGCTTGAAGGAGCGCTATGAACT
The DNA here is from genome assembly GCA_030525945.1 of Coriobacteriaceae bacterium. Classification (GTDB taxonomy): domain Bacteria; phylum Actinomycetota; class Coriobacteriia; order Coriobacteriales; family Coriobacteriaceae; genus Collinsella. The sequence goes on from JAUNDT010000016.1 coordinate 5,885, forward strand.
ACTTTTCCGAGATGCTCAGGCTCCCCGTCGTCGATTCGGTGGGCGAGAAGATCGGTATCGTGAACGACCTCGGCATCGCCACCGGCGAGGTCTTCCCCCGCGTAACCGCCCTGGCGTTCCAGGGCCCGGGCAAAACCCCGTTTATGATCAGCTGGCGCAAGTACGTTGAGCGCTTTGACGAGGACGGCGTGTACCTCAAGTACCCCGCCACCGACATTCGCTTCTCCTACCTGCAGCCCGACGAGGTCCTGCTCGCGCGCGACATCATGAACAAGCAGATCGTGGACACGCAGGGCATGAAGGTCGTGCGCGTGAACGACATCAAGCTGTCCGCCACGGGCGACAACCAGCTGCGCCTGCTCGGCGCCGAGGTGGGCGCCCGCGGTTTGCTGCGCGCCATCCACCCCCTGTTCGAGCGCGTGAGCGTGAAGATCGCCAAGATGCTCGGCAAGCCGATCGCAGAGGACATCATCGCGTGGTCCTACATGGACCTGCTCGAGCGCTCCACCAAGCAAATCAAGCTCTCCGTGTCGCACAAGACCCTCTCCGAGCTGCACCCGGCCGACATCGCCGATATTATCGAGCAGCTCGACCCGCGTCTGCGCACGCAGGTCTTTGCCCAGCTCGACACCGAGCAGGCGGCCGAGGCCATCACCGAGCTTGACGACGACGAGCTCATGACCGAGATGCTCGAGGGCCTCTCCGACCGCGAGGCATCCACGATGCTCGCCACCATGGACCCCGACGACGCTGCCGCCCTTATCGAGGAGCTCGATTACGAGAAGGCTGAGAAGCTCCTGCGCCTCATGGGCGTCAAGGAGGAGAAGGCCATTCGTAACCTGCTGGGTTACGAGGAGGACACCGCCGGCCGCATCATGACCAACGAGTTCGTGGCGCTGCCCGCCACGGCCACGGTGCAGGATGCGATCGACGCCCTGCGCGGCCTCGACGAGGACTTCGAGAGCATCTACTACGTGTACACCACCGACGCCGACGGCGCGCTCACGGGCGTGCTCTCCATGCGCTCGCTCGTGGTGGCCGAGCACGACGCGCGCCTGAAGGACCTGGCGTTCCGCGACGTGGTGTGGGTCGCCCCCGACTTGGACCAGGAGCTCGTGGCCGACGAGATGACCAAGTACGACCTCGTGGCCATCCCTGTGTGCGACGAGAACCGCCATATCCTGGGCATCGTCACGGTCGATGACGCGCTCGACGTTATCGCCGAGGAGCACGCCGAGGACCTGCAGATCGCGGGCGTTTCGGTGGCCGACACGAACTCCGGCGAGTCCACGCACGCGTTCACCTGGTTCGCCCAGCGCCAGTACTGGGTCGTGGTGTGGGCCATTGCGGCCTGTGCCATCGCCGCCATCGTGGTGCCCAAGCTCGCCAATATCGACTTCTCCTACATGAATATGGGCGAGGAGGGCGCGCGCCAGCTCGTCACGGGCGCCGGCCTCATGGCGCTCATGCCCATCTCCATCATGCCGGTGGTGCTCATGGCGTCCATGCGCATGGTGTCGTTCGTTAAGAACAGCTACCTGGAATACGACGAGCGCGACGACGAGCCCAAGCCGTACCTGGGGTTCTTCATTAAAACGACCTTCATTGGCCTGGTGCTCGCGCTCGTGGTGTACCTGTGCGGCGAGCTCATGGTGACCACGCTCTTTGCCGAGTCGGTGACCGCCGAGGCTGCCACGTATCTCGCGTGCTTCCGCAACGCGGGCGCGGTGATCGCCGGCACGTACATGAGCGCGGTGATTTACTTCTTCATCCTGTTCCGCAGCGATGAGAAGGACCAGAACATTTCGGGCACCTCGCTCACGTTCGCCGCGGTGCTGCTGTCCGCGATCGCCTATACCGTGCTCGGCGCCGTGCCGCTGCTGTAGGGTGGGAGCGTTATGGAGCAATCGACCAAGAAAAAACTGACCGTCGCCGCAGTGCTGGGCGCCATGGGTCCCGGCCTGCTGGCGGCGCTTTCGGGCAACGACGCAGGCGGCATCGCCACGTATTCGAGTGCCGGCGCGAGCTACGGCTACGCCACGTTATGGATGCTTCCCGTGATGGCGCTGCTGCTCATCGTGGTGCAGGAGACCGCCGCGCGCTGCGGCTGCGTGACGGGCAAGGGCTTCGCCTCACTCATTCGCGAGAAGTTCGGCGTGCGCAAGACGGCCCTCGCCATGGTGGCCCTGCTCATTGCGAACACGGCGGTGACTATCTCGGAGTTCGCGGGTATTGCGAGCGGCCTGGCGCTGTTCGGGATCCCCAAGACGGTGTCGGTCCCGCTCATGGGCCTGCTCATCTGGCTGCTCACCATGAGCGGCAGCTTTAGGCGTATTGAGAAGATCCTGCTGCTGGTGAGCTGTGTGTTCGTGACCTACGTGGTGGCGGCGTTCTTGGCCGGCCCCGACTGGGGTGCGGTGGCGGCCTCCACGGTGACGCCGCACTTGATCCCCGAGCCGGGGTACGTGTCGCTGCTGGTGGCGACCATCGGTACGACCATCGCACCGTGGATGATCTTTTTGGCGCAGAACAACGTCGTTGACAAGAACGCCGACGAGTCCGACATCATTCTGCAGCGCATCGACACCACCACGGGCTCCGTGATCGCCTGCGCCATCGCGTGGTTCATCATCATTACCACGGGCGCGGTTTTGTATCCCGCGGGTATTCAGGTCGCCGACGCGGCCGACGCGGCGCTGGCGCTTGAGCCCATCGCGGGCGAGTTCGCCACCGTGCTGTTCGCGGCGGGCCTGGTGGCGGCGAGCTTCTTGGCCGCCTGCGTGCTGCCGGGCGTGACGTCGTCTGCCATTTGCGAGGCGTTCGGCTGGGAGCGCGGCGCCGATCGCAACTGGACCGAGGCGCCCGTGTACCGCTCGATCATCACCGTGATCATCGTGGCATCGGCGGTGCTTGTGATTCTGCCGGGCGTCGATTTGTTCCAGATCATGATGAGCGCGCAGGTCATCAATGGCGTGCTGCTGCCCATCCTGCTTGTGTTCCTGGTGTTCATCGCCGGTGACAAGCACATCATGGGCCGCTACAAGAATAGTCGCCTGTGGAACGTGCTCACCTGGACCACCATTGTGCTCATCACCGTTCTGACGGTGGTGATGTTCGCACTTCAAGCGCTCGGGTATTAGCGGGGCTTTGTTGCGCGGGGCGTGGGCTTCATTGGCCCGCGCCCCGTTGTTTTGAGGTGCGGCGGACCAAGGAGCCGGCCGTCCCGTGCCGGTCAGCGTGATACGGAGCTGCAGTCGCCCGGCGGGCAGTCGTCGCCGGTGTCCCCCCCGAAGCCGGCTACTTCGACTTGACGCTGCCGGGCGCCGCCTTGGCAGCGATGGCGTTCTTTACCGCGTCGGTGATTTGCTGCGCGGCCGCGATGCGCGGATCGGTGCCGTCTTCGGTGTAGACGGGCAGGTAGGCGGCGACCTTGTCCTTGATGAGCTTGAGATACTCCGCCACGCCGGCGTCCGACAGATGGATGCCGTCGCCGTCAAACAGCTCGTTGCGATTGGCGCTCGCGCCAAACCAGTCCACCACACGCACGTTCTTGTGGCGCTTGGCGGCATCGGCGAACAGCTGGTTGTTCGGCTCGCACCAAGGGCGGGCACAGCGATTGTTCACGAATACCACGATGCGCGTTTTGCCTGCGAGCTCAACGAGCTGGTCGATGCTCTCCTTGGCAACCGGGCCGTTGGTGCCGAGTGCGAACACGGCGATGGGGCCCGCGAGGTTTTGGTCCAGCAGGCTCTGGTAGATCTCTATGCCGGCATTGAACTGGCGGTTCACGGCGGCGTCGATATGGCTGTGCGGGAACGCGTTGGGGAATGCGTTGACCGCGCGCAGCGACACGGAGTCACCAATCATGGTGAGGTCATAGGAGCCCTCGGGGAAGTCGGCGGTGGCATGCGTGGATGAGCCGCCCGGCTTGCTCTGCTTGCCCGGTTTGGAAGCCGTGCCGGGCTTGGCGGAGTTGTCGGGAGTGCCCGACGCATGTGCCTTGTTGCCGTTTTCGTTCGTCGATCCCGGGGTGTTTCCGTTTTGAGACGCGCCGCCGCCCTGGAGCAGGTTCGCGCCCGTCTCGCTCAGCGCAGAGGTGGGCGGAACAAACAGCAGGCCGCCAACGGCAATCGCAAGTACGGCAACCGGCCCAGCGAGTTCCCATGCGTGCCGTTTGCACCAGCTGGGAACGGCGGCTTTGCGCTCGCGCAGGCGCGCGAAGATGCGCCCAAAGGCCCCGTGGCGAAACGGCGTCTCAACAAACCGGAAGCACAGCTCGGATACGCCGATTACCAGGAAAACCTGCAGCGCGAGCACCCACCAAGGCTTGGCGGATACGTCGCTGGCGGGGTTCATGAGCAGCAGCAGGGGGTAGTGCCACAGGTAGATACTGTAGGAGCGCTGGCCCAGCCACACGAGGGGCTTAAGGCCGAACAGCCGAGCGATCGGTCCGCGGCGATGCGTGCAGCCCATAATGAGCATCATGGCGAAGATGGACGCGAGTGCAATGCCGCCGCGGTACGGGAAGGCGCTGTAGCCGTTGGTGAACGCCATGAGCAGCAGCGTGCCCGCAAGGCCGACAAGACCGATGAGGTCAAAGGCCGTGATGCGTGCAAGGGCCGCGGCCACGCCGGTTTGCGGCTCCGCGGTTGACTCAGCGTGCTGGCTCTCGTCCTGCGCGGCCGCGTGCTCGACCGCCTGCGAAGCGGCGTCCTGGATTCCCAGTACCCGGTGCAGCGCGCTTGTGAGCGCGAGGTTGATGCGCCCAAGCGGCAAAAATGCCAGCCATGCTCCGAGCAGCAGCGAGAAGGCGCGCGTATCGGTTCCGTAATACACGCGGCTGGGGTCTGCCGCGGGGTTGTAGAGCAGTGCCATTTCGAGCACGGACACCACGGCGAGCACGAGCGCAAAGCGGCGAACGCCTCGATGCGACCGCCCCCAGCGAAGGCCCATCATTAGAACGAGCGGCCATATGAGGTAGAACTGCATCTCAATCGCGAGCGACCAGAAGTGCGTGAGCGGTGACGGGTCGCCGATGGCGTTGAAGTACGACTGCTGGTTGAAGATCTGCCACCAGTTGTTGAAGAACAGCGCCGAGGGGATGATGTCCGGGCGCATCTTGGTGAGCATGACGTGGTTGAGCAGGGTACATAGTGCGGCTGTGACGGTGATGACGGTCACAACGGCGGGCACGAGCCTGCGCAGGCGGCGCTGCCAGAACGACTTGAAGTCAATACGGCCGGTGTTGTGCATCTCAACAAGGAGAAGCCGCGTGATTAGGAACCCCGAGAGCACGAAGAAAATCGTGACGCCCTGCATGCCGCCGGGGGCGAGCATGGGGTTGAGGTGGTACAGCACCACGGCTGCCACGGCAAGTGTGCGGATGCCGTCAAGTGCGGGGTTGTAGCGAAAGCGAAGGACGCCTGCCTGGGCAGGTGCCTCGCGGTGAGCCGAGTTCGTCAAAATGCGTCCTTTGAAAGGCTGCGTTTAAAGTGCGTTGTATTGATGGTAGCGCGTTGCCGTGCATCCCGTGTATACGTCGCGTGACATTTTGGTGAGGGTGCCGTTTTGCCCGCGGCGCCGCGCCACACACGTGCGACGAAAGGGCCCTGCACGCACGTGATGCGCGCGGGCTGGAGGTCTCGCGCGCACTGGAAAGATGGCTCTGAGCGAGAGCCGGACGCCTTACGACCCGTTACGGCGCAGGTCGAGCAGCCTACGATCCGTTGCGGGCCAGGGCTGCAAGGGGTGCCTTGCGCGCACGTGGTACGTGCGCGGGCGGGGAGCGTCTCGCGTGTGGTGGACGGATGGTCTCGCGCGTGCGGGTAGCGCGCCAGCGATCCGTTGCGGGCGCAAAAGGCGCTCATTTGGAGCGAATGCCCGAGGACGGTCGCTAAGTACGTTCAATTTTCTGGAAGCCCCCAGTAGACCGGGCTATTGAGAAAACAAAACCGCAGGTAAAAGGCTCGCGTACAAATTGTGTACACGAGCCTTTGCAAAAATTGAACGTACTTAGTGAATGGGGGAGCGGGATGAAGGCTAGAACTTAACCGTGGGCACCTCGCGCGAGGCCTCGGCAGCCTCAAAGCCGGAGCGCTCCTTGAACTGGAAGATGCCGGCAAAGATATTGCCCGGGAACGTCTGGATGCCGTTGTTGTAGTTCAGCACGCAGTCGTTGTAGCTCTGACGGGCATAGGAGATCTTATTCTCGGTGTCCTCGAGAGTGGCCTGGAGCTGGGTAAAGTTCGCATTTGCCTTGAGGTCGGGGTACGCCTCGGCGACCATGAGGAGCTGGCGCAGAGCGCCGGTCAGGGCATTGTCGGCAGCCATTTTCGCATCGGGCGTCGCGGCGGACGTGGCGGCGTTGCGCGCCTCGGTCACGGCATTGAGCGTCTCCTGCTCGTGGGTGGCGTAGCCCTTGACCGTCTCGACGAGGTTGGGAACCAGGTCGTTGCGGCGCTGCAGTTGGGCATCGATGTTCTGCCAGGCGTTGTCCACGCGGTTGCGCAGCGTGACCAGGTTGTTGTAAATGCCCGCGATACCCATTGCGAGGGCAGCGACAACGACAATGCCAATAATGAGCGGGATCATGTGAGCTCCGTTTCTGTGACGGCGGCGCACGGCCGCCCACGTTAGTGGCATTCAGTATACCCGCCTGCGTTGCGCGCGATACCCGTCCGGACCATGGACGATGCGCCGCCATGCGCTACGAGGCGTGCCGTCTGCCCGCGTCGGCCGAACGTCCCCGCGCCTTGGCCTCCGTTGGTGGGGCGGCCGCCGCCTGCGTTGGGTGCCGAGTTGCTCCCTCCGTCCGCCTTTGGCTGCCCACGCCGCCTTCGCCGGGTCGTCGTAGCCACGACGCGCCGGCCCGCGAACCTTGAGCTGCTTGCGCACGACCCTCGTCCGTTGGGTGCTGGTGGCGTGCGCCCGTGCTCTGCCCGCCGCGCCGTTTATCGACATATCGCTCCATCTGTCTATTTCGCGGACCACGTGACTTGTTATTGCCGCATCGGTGACTAACATAAGAGACAAATATCAGTTATGTATCGAAGTGCACCCGTGCGCGTAATAGCGTACGCGCGTACTGCTGAGACGGAGCCGCAATGGACTTGCGTATTCAAAAGACGTACCGCTCGCTGCTCATGGCTTTTACCAAGCTGCTCGAGACACATCGTTACGAGGACGTGACCGTGGCGATGCTCTGTGACGAAGCTATGATTCGCCGCACCACGTTCTATAAGCATTTCGCCGACAAAGCAGAGTTCTTCAGCTTCTTTGTGGACAGCCTGCGCGTTGAGCTCACCTCGTACGGCGAGCGCACCGTGCAGGAGCGCCGCGCCGCTGCGGGGGAGGCTGTTGACGGCGCGCCCGCCCGCTCGGACGCCGACCCCGAAGAGGGCCTGGCGATTCTGGAGGCCCTCGTGCGATTCATGCTCGACCACGAAAAGCTGGTGGACAACATCTTTGAAAGCTCGATGAGCGGCATGATGGTCCTCATGATGGAGGACCGCGTGGCAGAGACGATTCGCGAGCGCTACCGCGTCAAATTCCAGGCGCACCCGGACCGGGATGTCACGTTGCTCGCGGCTTCTGAGTTTGCGGCCGGCGGCATCGTGCGCGTGCTGGAAAAATGGTGGGTGTACGGCCATCACAAGGAGAGCGAAACCGAGGTCATCACCATGGCCGAGACGATGGTGACCCGCGTGCTAGCGGGGTAGACAGTCACCGAAAGCCCGATTGCGCGTCGAGGCTACGCTCCGGCGCGCGAGGGTGGTATGATTATCCGACGCGTGGAGAGATGGCAGAGCGGTTGAATGCGGCGGTCTTGAAAACCGTTGGGCATGCAAGTGTCCCGAGGGTTCGAATCCCTCTCTCTCCGCCAGTTTGAGTGTTAAGCGAGTTGTTGAGGCTTGCTTTTTGGCGGCCCTGCGTGGATTCGAACCCGCAGGGGGCGGAGCTGAGAAAACGCGCGAGCGTTTTCCAGCGTATGCCCGCAAGGCGCGTGAGCGCCGCGGCGAGAGGAGGGCGCCGAAAAGGCGCCCGGCGAATCCCTCTCTCTCCGCCAGGTTGAGTGTTAAGCGAGTCGTGAGCGCGGCTCGCTTTTTTAGTATGAAAGGGGCTTCGCGCATGGCAGGGTCGATTGCCGCTGACGAGCGCTTTATGCGCATGGCGCTCGAAGAGGCGCACGCGGCGGCGAAGCTTGGCGAGGTGCCGATCGGCGCGGTGGTGGTGCATGAGGGCGAGGTAATCGCTCGAGCCCACAATCGTCGCGAGCTGGATGAGGACCCGTCGGCGCATGCGGAGTTCGCCGCGATGATGGAGGCGTCGCGCGTGCTGGGTCGCTGGCGCCTGACGGGATGCACGGTGTACGTGACGCTCGAGCCCTGCCTCATGTGCGCCGGGCTCATGGTGAACGCCCGCATCGACCGCTGTGTGTACGGAGCATACGACCCCAAGGGCGGAGCGGTGGGCACGCTCTTTGACGTGAGTTGCGACGCTCGTTTGAACCACGCGTTTGAGGTGACGTCCGGTGTGCTTGAGCGCGAATGCGCTCAGGAGCTGAGTGCGTTTTTCGCCCGTCTGCGCGGGGCGAAGTCTTCGGGTGCGGAGGCTTCGGGTGCGGAGGCGGAGTGCGCGCAGGGCGCCGAGGACGGGCGCGCGGGCGAGGAGTCCGGTTGCAAGCTGCACAGCGGGATGGGCCGCACTACGACCGGAGGGCCGGTGGCTGCTGAGTGCCCGGAGAGTGATGTCGCCGTGCCTGAGCGCGCGGTCAAATCGGCGCTGAGGCCCGCGGGCTTGGCTGCGCGCTCTAGCTCCCCCGCGCGGGTGCGCGTAGCGAGCGTCCGTGCCCACGCTTCCAAGGTGGTCCTGGCGCTCGACTCTTTTAAGGGATCGGCTTCCAGCGAGGATGCCGAGGCGTGGCTTGCCCAGGGTATTCGCTCGTCGGCTCCCGGGTTCCAGCTGGTATGCATTCCCATGGCAGACGGCGGCGAGGGAACGCTCGAAGCCGTGCGCGCGTGTGCGGGCGGGGCTCTGCATGAGGTGGAGGTTTCCGGTCCCCTGGGGGATGCGTGCCGGGCATCGTATTTGCTTGCGACCGGCGGGGAGGCAGACCCGTTCGCCGTAATGGAAACGGCTCAGGCGGCGGGCATAGCCGCCTCGCCTTGCACGCACGGCGCTGCCGTAGCGGCGAGCACCTGTGGCGTGGGCGAGCTGATGCTGCAGGCCATCGCGGGTGGGGCGCGCACGCTGTACGTGGGCTTGGGCGGCAGCGCAACGACGGATGGCGGCGTGGGCATGTTGCAGGCCCTGGGTGCGCAGGTGCTCGACGACCAGGGCAAGCCCGTTCAGCCGGGCATCGAAGGGCTGGCAAAAATCGCCTCGATCGACCTCGCCCCTGCGCGTCGCGCCCTGTGCGGCGTGCGCGTTGTGGCGCTTTCGGATGTGAAAAACCCGCTGGTGGGGCCTCGAGGAGCGGTTCGCGTGTTCGGCCCGCAAAAGGGGTTGTGCGCAGGTTTTGAGCCTGATGAGCGGGATGCATGCCTCGACGTGTGCGACCGCTGGATGGCGGCGTACGGCGCCCGTCTCACGGCGGCACGCGACGCCCTTGACGGTAGCCCCTCGCAGGTCGCGACGGCAAAGTCTCGGCCCAAATCGCTTGCGGGCGTGCCAGGCGCGGGGGCGGCGGGCGGCCTGGGCGCCGCGCTGCTGGCGTTGGGAGCTGAGCTTACGTCGGGTGCGGATGCGATGCTCGAACTGTCGGGCTTTGATGGCGAGGTGGCCGATGCGCGCGCCGTGATAACGGGGGAGGGCTCCGTCGACGCGCAGACTGCGGAGGGCAAGGTCCCCGCGGGAGTGGCCCGTCGGGCCAAGAAGCTGCGCCCCGACGTGCCAGTGTTTGCGGTGTGCGGGTCGCGCGCCGAAAACCTCGACGCCGTCTACCGTGCGGGCATCGACGCCGTGTTCCCCATCGGTATGGGTCCGCAGCCCCTGCACGAGGCCCTTACGGCGGAGGAAGTGCGGAAGAATCTCATTGCAACGGGCGAGATGCTCGGCCGTTTGATTGCGCTCATATAGGAAGGGCGAGCCGTAGGCGCGGCAGGCTGGCGGGCGAGCCTCCGAGGTGGCGGGTTGGGGGCGAGTCGTCGGCGCAGTTGAGAGGGCGAGCTGCAAGCGCGGCGGGTGCCGCTGCGCTCGCAACTAGACCAGCGACCTGGTAACACTCCTCCGGCACCTGTTAGGCTCGCACACAGCCGCTCCCGCTGCCCGTAAGCTTTTGCTGGACGAGCGCGCCCCGAGCGGTTACCATAGTCAGAAGCGCCGCGCGCGTTCGATGGGTTCGGGTGACGATATGTTCCGAACCTGGTCAGGTCCGGAAGGAAGCAGCCATAAGGAGCCTCTGACGGGCATCCGGATCCATCGAATGCACGGGCGCTTTTTCTATGCCGCGACGCGCTGTCGAAGCGCTGTTCCAGAGCGCGCTACCTGGGCCCCTCGGGACCGCGCCGCAAGTTGGGTGGACTCGCAAACGGATTTTTGCTGGTGCCACCGTAGGTCGCCGCCCGCTTCTACACACGGCTCCCGCCCGCCACTCTCGTTGCCTAAAGCGCCGGTGCGTCAGAGCCGCGCGTTCAAACTTGAATCGATGCAACTCAAAACTGGACTCGTCAATTCCATACCAGTTAAAGCCGCTCACCGACAAATCCATACCGTTCGCGGCAACCCCTTTGTTCCATAGAGGGCACTTGTGCCATAGCGCGACAATGAAGTGTCTATCTTTTTCCCAGTTGCTTTATGGGAAATTATCAAAAGCGGCGCACATTTCCGTGCGCCCGTCGTAAGGAAATGAGGTTACATGCGAATGACTTCATGGAGGAGAGGCGCCTGCGCGCTGATCGTCTCGGCGCTCGCGCTCTCCGGAGCCGGCGCGTCGACGGCGCTCGCCGTGCCGGGCTCCGACGCCCCTCCCGCAGTGGTGGCCGCCGCGCCCGGCGAGCAGTCGGGCCTGATTGAGACCACGATTCCCCACACGCAAAAGCAAAAGCCGCAGGGCGAGGACCAGCTCGACGGGAACTTCTTCACGTTCTCCGATAAGGGCGGCTGGGCCTTTGGCCAGGACGGCACCGAAGAGCACGTGTGGTCCGGTGTCCCCGGAGCCGATAGGCCCGCCAGTGACATCTGGTACGAGGTCGAGTTCGTGGGCACGCAGATCGATATCTACTCGGGTAAGAACCACCCGATGGGCATCGTGAAGTACACCATCGACAAGGGCACCAAAAACGAGCAGTCTGTCGAGTGCGATCTGTATAACCCGACGAATCAGACCTGCGAGTTCATCCATTCGTTCAAGGGCCTAAGCAACGGCAAGCACACCCTGCATGCCGAGGCCACGGGCAAGAAGAACGATCGTGCCTCCAATTCGGGCATCGACTGCGCCAAGGTCGTTGTGCATCACGCGCCATACGCCCCCACCAAGCTCGAGTCCAAACTCGGCGAGGAGGGCCTCAAGCTCAAGGAGGCCGGCAAGGCCGAGGTCAAGCTCACGACCGAGCCCGACTATGTCTCCGACGCCGATCTGACCTACGCGTCCAAGAACGAGAAGATCGCCACCGTCGACGAGAACGGCATGGTCACCGCTGTGGGCGCGGGCACGACCGAGATCACCGTCACGCCTAAGGCCGCGGAAGGCGCCAAGGCAGCCAAGGCCATCACGATCCCCGTGACGGTTGCCGCGGCCCCGATCCTCGACGGCTTCATCTCCGACGTCGACACCCAGTGGACGCAGGATCGCTACGCCGAGGCGCTCGGCGAGATCGAGGAGAACGACGCCGAGGGCGCCAAGGCCAAGAAGGCCAAGGCCGCCAGCGAGGTCGACGATTCCGCAGCTCTTTCCGCATGGAAGAACGACGCCGCGATCTCCGAGATCACCCTTGCTTCCGCAGGCAAGAACGTCGAGGACGTGACCCTCGAGGCCACCGACTTCACCGCCGAGGGCGGCAAGACCATCGAGGCCAAGAACGTCGAGCTCTCGTTCACCGGTTCCACCAAGGCGTACAACGGCAAGTTCCTCGGTTATGGAAACCAGCCGAATAAGTATCCTCAGGCCACTGAGCAGAATCGCTCTGAGTCGAATGACATCCTGCTGGGCAGCACCCCGGTTGACGTTGAGCAAGGCAAGCTCCAGAACATTTTTGTGAAGGTCAATGTGCCCAAGGACGCTGAGCCTGGCGATTACGTGGGCACGGTTAAGGTTACCTGCGAGGGTTCTGACGATCCGCTTGAGTTCAAGTACACCCTCAAAGTGCAGGACGCTACGCTCCCCGACGCGTCTTCGTTTGGCAAAACCTTTGATGCGGAGCTGTGGCAGTATCCGTACAGCTCTGCCGAGTATTATGGCGTCGAGCCTTTCTCTGCCGAACACTTTGAGATCCTCAAGCCCATCATGGAGCTTTACAAGGAAATCGGCGGCCATGCCATCACAACGACCATTGTCGAAGAGGCATGGAGTGGCCAGACCTATGCAGATCCGGATGCCGATGGCGGTCATGACGAGAAGATCCATTATCCTTCGATGATTCGTTGGGAAATGGACGAGAACGGTATGATGACCTACGACTTCTCGCACTTTGATGCGTGGGTCGAGTTCAATCAGGAGCTTGGAATCGGCGATAAGATCGTGCTGTACAGCATCGCGCCGTGGCACAACTCTGTGAAGTACTACGATGCCCAGGGTAATCTGCAGACGGTTCCCGCATCTACGGTTGGGCAGCCTGAGGGCAACAAATACTGGCGCCACTTCCTGAATGCGCTTGTGGACCACCTGGAGGAAAAGGGTTGGTTCGACATTGCCTACATGGCTATTGACGAGCGCGGCATTACCCACGAGGCGTTCGACATGGTTGAGTCCGTGAAGAACTCCAAGGGTGAGTCCCTCAAGACTGCTGGTGCCATGGACCGCATCAAGGGCGACGATCGCGTGGCACTGGCCATGCGTATCGACGATCTGAACATCGGTGACTTTGCTGCTCAGGATGCTAATGAGGGTTACGACGAGCTGCTCAAGAAACGCGCTGAGGCCGGCTTGCGCACCACGCTGTATTCCTGCACTGAGCACTACCCGGGCAACTTCTCCCTGAGCAATCCTGTTGAGTCCTATTGGTCCATCGTGAATGCGGAGAAGGACGGCAACACCTCCGGCTTCCTGCGTTGGGCGTACGACGCTTGGGTCGACGACCCGTTGAACGACGCAACGCACTGGGCTTTTGAGGCGGGCGATTGTTTCCTGATTTACCCTGGTGCCGACAAGGCCACGGTCGAGGCTGCCAAGGCTGAGGGCCGTGAGCTGACCGATGCCGAGAAGACGGCTAAGTCCTCCATTCGCCTCGAGCGCATGGCAGAGGGCCTGCGTGACGCTAACAAGATCAAGAAGATGCGCGCCGAGGTCACTGATATGACCGACGACATCCAGAAGGTCTATGACAAGATCACTCGCGTCGCGGCCAAGAAGACTAATCGCGATTGGACCAAGGTTGACCAGGAGATGGCGATTCTCGATGCCGAGATGAGCCAGTTCAAGGAAGACTTGGTTGTCCTGACCGATCAATACATCGAGGAGCGCGAGGGCGCCCCCACTAAGCTCACCATTGTTGGTGCGGATACGGTTGCCACAGGCGAGACTCTGAAGCTTTCTGTTGAGTCCGACACCGCGTCGCGTGCGGTTGACTGGGATGCGTCCAATACAAGCGTGGCAACGGTTGGCGCCGACGGCGTCGTCACTGCAAAGAAGCCCGGCGTGTGCGAGATCACCGCGACCTCCACGGTCGACGAGAAGGTTTCAGCCACCAAGACCATCGTGGTCACCAAGGGCCAGCCGCAGATCCCCGAGGTCGACGTGACCGACGCCCAGGTGGCGCACTACACCTTTGAGAAGGACGCCAAGGACGACTGGACGGGCGCTTCCGCCCGCGCGGCCGAGGGCGCTCAGGACGGCACCATCAACGGCGAGGTGGCGTTCGAAAAGGGCAAGGACGGCAAGGGCGTGCACGTGAACGCCGCCGAGAACAAGACCGTCTCCCTGCCCGACGATCAGTTCGCGCTCGACGGCGCCAAGGCCTGGACCGTCGGCTACTGGGTCAAGTCCGTCGAGCCGCTCGATGGCCAGACGCTGCCTTTGATTGACGAGCAGTCCAACTACGCCTTTGCCATGCGCCTGGGCGACGCCGCCGGCCGCGCCGACGCGGGCTTCCGCGTTGGTCCCAACGACGGCGATGTGCTCACCTTTAAGGGTGCCAACTTCAAGCAGAACGAGTGGTACCGCGTTGCGTGGACCAACGATCCCGCCAAGGGCCTGACCATGTACGTCAACGGCGTCAAGACGGGCGACACGAACACGTGGACCGCGGGCGCCGCGAACAAGGCCAACGTGAAGATCCCCGTCGATGTGATCGGCGGCAACGGTTTCAACGGCATCATCGATGAGCTGGCGATTTACGATCGCGTGCTGACGCAGGACGAGATCACCGCCCAGATGCACGAGTTCACCGGCGAGGAGGAGCAGACCGGCGGTCTGGGCCTCGAGAGCAAGGAGGTCACCCTCCGCGAGGGGCAGACCTACGGCATCTCCGGCAACCTGACCAAGGACGTGACGTTCAAGGTCAAGGAGCAGAAGAACATCGCCGACGACGCCAAGAACGTCAAGGACCACGATGTTGTGTCCGTGTCCCGCGACGGCGTGATCTCCGGCGACCTGCGCGGCACCGCCGTGGTCACCGTGACCTGCGGCAAGCAGTCCGAGGACATCAAGGTCACCGTTAAGCGCAACGTCAACGCCAGCAACCAGCTGGGCCCCGTGCTCATCCAGGGCGAGGCTGAAGACAAGTTCATGTCCGACGTCTTCCATCCCGATCAGCTCGACGGCAAGATGGACGGCAAGTGGGACAACAAGAAGCAGTACTACGGCCAGCCCGACATGATCCGCGTGTCCAAGGGCAAGCACGCCGGCCGCCTTATCACCGCGTTCCCGCAGGGTCACGGCCACGGCCCGCTGGTCATGATGATCAGCGACGACGAGGGCAAGACCTGGACGCAGAAGGAAGATATTCCGGAGAGCTGGGACGGCTCGCTCGAGACCCCGACCATGTACGCCCTCAACCTTGAGGACGGCACTGAGCGTCTGATGCTCATCACTGCCTGCCCGAACTGGGGCTCAAGCGTGAGCACCAAGCGCGGTTGGCAGACGTCCTACTCCGACGACGGTGGTGACACCTGGACCGAGTACAACGTGGATAACGGCGGAGAGCCGTACTGGCCTACGATGGACGGTAAGCCTAACGGCCCCGAGAACCCGGCGGTCGTCGGCATGGCAAGCCTCGTGCAGCTGTACGAGAACGGCAAGCCGGCACAGAAGTGGATGGGCATCTTCCACCACCAGGGTCACTTCAAGAACTACAAGACCATCCTGACCTTTGAGGAGAAGGACGGTAAGACGGTCGAGAAGTGGTCCAAGCCCGAGCCGCTCTTCACGGAGGAGCAGCAGGTTGTGGAGGACACGCTCGACATGTGCGAGATCGGCATGTTCCGCTCGCCCGACAACAAGCGCATTGTGGGCCTGGTGCGCAGCCAGTCGCACGCCCACCTCTCCACGATGATCTACTCCGACGACGAGGGTAAGACCTGGAGCGACCCGATTGAGCTCCCGGGCTCCCTGTCCGGCGAGCGCCACAAGGCCCTCTACGATCCGATCAGCGGTCGCTTGGTCATCACGTTCCGCGAGATGAACTTCGACGTCGACCACGACGGCAACGTTGCGGAGAATGGCAACGATTGGATTTGTGAAGACTGGGGCATGTGGGTCGGCACCTACGAGCAGCTCATGAATCAGGAGGACGGCCAGTACCGCTTCCGCTTGGACGAGGACTGGGTGCAGAACCGTTACAAGGGCGACACGGGCTACACCGGCATGACGGTGAACCCCGAGACGGGCCTCTTTGTGATGGACTCCTACGGTCACTGGGATAAGAAGTACTCCGAGAGCTGGAAGGGTACGGTCACGACCGACCTCTCCTACATCCGCCAGGCGCGCTTCACCCTCAATGACCTGCTGTCGCACTACGGCTTCGAGAGCGACCTGACGCCGCTCGAGGTCCAGGTGACCTTCGACCACAACTATGAGGGCGACACGGATGCCGTCCAGACCGCGCAGGTCGGCAAGCCGATTGCGCAGCCCGAGGCTCCCGTGCGCGAGGGCTACCGCTTTGACGGCTGGTTCACCGAGCCTGAGTGCACGAACGCGTACAACTTCGAGACCGCTATTTCCGACAGCATGACCCTGTACGCCAAGTGGACCAAGGTCGAGGATTGGAAGCCGCTCGAGATGTTCGTCACGTTCAAGTACAACGACGGCGTGACCGAGGATAGGCTCGTGAAGGTGGGCGAGGACGGCACCGTTGCCAAGCCCGCCGACCCGGCGCGCGAGGGCTACGTGTTCGATGGCTGGTTCACCGACGCTGAGTGCACCGAGGCGTTCGACTTCGCCACGAAGCTCGACGGCAACATCTCGCTGTACGCCAAGTGGACGAAGGCCGAGGACTGGAAGCCGATCGGCCCGAGCGAGCCGGTCGACCCGGAGAAGCCGGTCGATCCCGAGAACCCGGGCGGCGGCAACAAGCCGGTTGACCCGAGCAAGCCGGGCAACGGCGGAAACGCCGGCAAGCCGAACGGCGGGCTGCCGCAGACGGGCGACGCGACCCTCATCGCGGCCGGCGGCATGGCCCTTGCGGGTGCGGTTGCACTCGGCGGGGCTGCTGTGCAGCGCCGTAAGCGCAGCGAGTAGTTCGCGCATATATACCAGGTGAGCGCCGAGAGCCGGTGCAAGCCTGAACAGGGGAGATGGGCGTGCGAGCGTCCATCTCCTTTTTTGTTGCGTGTCCGTGTCTTTACCGGACCCTAACGCACGCCGCCCGCCGTGGCGCAGGGCCGCCGCTCGTGCGGCGGTACAATAGGCACCTAACCAAGCTCTGGTCCTCCTGCCTTTGGATTGTTCCGCATGATTGAACTGCTCAGGCGATTCGCGCGCCCCTATACACGGTATTTTGTCGCTGGCCCGCTCACCAAACTGGTCGAGGTCGGGTTCGATTTGTGCACGCCGCTGGTCATCGCGCTCATGATCGACCGCGGCGTCGCGACGCGCAGCGTGGGCACCCTGCTGCGCTACGGGGCGCTGCTGGCGCTCATGGCATGCGCCGGGTTCGTCTTCACGCTCGTGTGCCAAAAAATGGCCGCGCGCGCGTCGCAGGGCATTGGCACAAGCGTACGAGACGCCCTGTTCTCCCACGTGATGGCGCTGTCCTCGGCGGAGCTCGACCGCTTTGGCACCCCGTCGCTCATCACGCGCATTACCAACGACGTCAACCAGGTGCAGCTGGCGGTTGCCCTGGCGATCCGGCAGCTCGTCCGCTTTCCTTTGATCGCGGTGGGCTCCATGATCGCCGCGCTGCTCATCGACGTGAAGCTCGGGCTGATCTTCCTGGTTTCTACCCCCGTTATCTCGCTGATCTTTTGGCTCGTCATGGCTAAAAGCGTTCCGTTTTTTAAGCGCATGCAGGGCCAGCTGGACACGATTGCCCGCATTGTGCGCGAGGGGCTGGGAGGCGCCCGCGTGGTGCGGGCGTTTGTGCGCGAGGAGCACGAACGCGGCCG
This sequence comes from Coriobacteriaceae bacterium, assembly GCA_030525945.1. Taxonomy (GTDB): domain Bacteria; phylum Actinomycetota; class Coriobacteriia; order Coriobacteriales; family Coriobacteriaceae; genus Collinsella. The sequence goes on from JAUNDT010000016.1 coordinate 23,582, forward strand.
CCTGCGTAAGGCGGCGGGCGAGCAGGCACAGACGGCTATTGGTGTTGGCATGCTTTCGAGTGTGCTCAACCCCGCGACATTCTTGGTGATGAACCTCGCCGTGTGCGCCATTCTGTGGACCGGCGGCGTGCAGGTTCAGGTGGGGGACCTCACCCAGGGCGAGGTCATGGCGTTCGTGAACTACATGACGCAAGCGCTGCTGGCGATTGTGTACGTGGCGAACCTCGTGGTGGTGTTCACCCGCGCGAGCGCGAGTGCCGGGCGCATCGTGGAGGTGCTCGATTGCGTGCCGAGCATCGTGGATGCACCGGTTGCGGCTGGTGCCTTGCAATCTCACGCCCCCGCCCTGCGTATGGACCATGTGTCGTTCGCGTATCCGGGGGCTGCGGGCAACGCGCTTTCGGACGTTTCCCTCGAGTTGGAGGAGGGTGGCGCGCTCGGCATCATCGGCGGCACCGGGTCGGGCAAGTCGAGCCTCGTGAACCTCATCATTCGTCTATACGATGTAACGAGCGGCGGCGTCGAGGTCTTTGGGCGCGACGTGCGCACGTGGCCCTTGCGCGAGCTGCGGCGTGCCGTGGGATTCGTCCCGCAAAAAGCCGAGCTCGTGAGCGGCACCATCAAAACGAACCTGAGCTGGCGCAACCCCAGCGCGTCGGATGCCGAGTTGTGGCGAGCACTCGAGGCAGCTCAGGCGGCGGAGTTCGTGCGGGCGCTTCCGCAGGGGCTCGATGCCCCCGTGGAGGCTGGCGGCAAGAACTTCTCCGGCGGGCAGCGCCAACGCCTTACCATCGCCCGCGCGCTGGTGGGGAGCCCGCGCATGCTCGTTTTGGACGACTCCGCGTCGGCGCTGGACTTCAAGACCGACGCCGAACTGCGCCGGGCCGTGCGTCGACTCGGCATTACAACTGTCACGGTGAGTCAGCGCGTTGCCAGTGTGCGCGACGCGAACGTGATTTGCGTGCTGCGCCATGGGGTCGCGGTGGGTCTGGGCACGCACGACGAGCTGGTCGAAAGCTGCGAGGTGTACCGAGAGATCTGCGCCTCTCAGCTCAAAGGGGAGGATTTTGCCCTCACCCCTCAAGACGAGGAGGTGCGCCATGCCTAATCCGTACTCCTCCACGGGAAGCGCCGCCACGCTCACGGCGGCGGTCTCGGGAAACGCGGTTCTCAACGGATCCAAAGGCCCCGGCGGAGGCCAGCGCAATGCAGGTGACCCCGAGCGCCGCGGGCACGCCGCTCCCATGAAGGCCTCGGAGGTGCTCAGGCGCCTCTTCTGCTACGTGCGCCCGTATCGCTGGCTGCTGATTGGCTCGTTCGTGAGCTCCGCCGCCTCGATTGCGCTGCAGCTCTCCGTGCCCGTGCTCATTGGTCGCGCCATCGACCTCATCATCGCCAAGGGCCGCGTCGACTTTGACGGCCTGGCTCCACTGCTCATATGCCTGGCGGCGGTGGTTGTGGCCGCCGCGGCGCTGCAGTGGGTGCAGGGCGCGTGCATGAGCGCGCTTTCGTACCGGACCGTGCGCGACCTGCGCGTTGCCGCGAACGACAAGCTTACGCGCGTGCCGCTGGCGTTCGTGGACCGCCATGCGCACGGCGATTTGATGTCGCGCGTGGTGAACGACGTGGACGCGGTGGGTGACGGCCTGCTCCAGGGGTTCACGCAGCTGTTCGGCGGCGTGGTCACGCTGGCGGCGACCATCGCGTTCATGCTCTCGGCGTCGGTTCCCATGGCGCTCGTGGTGATCGCGGTCACTCCGCTTTCCGCGTTGGCGGCGGGCGCCATCGCACGGTTCTCGAGCAGGAGTTTTACCAGGCAGATGGCCATCCAAGGCGAGCTTTCGGCCTATGTTGAGGAGTACGTGGGCGCGCAGCGCCTGGTGAGCGCGTTCGCCTTTGGCGACCAGGCGCGCGAGGGCTTTGGGCGCATCAACCGCGAGCTTTACGTTGCGGGTGAGCGCGCGCAGTTCCTGAGTTCGCTCGCCAACCCGGGCACACGCTTTGTGAACAACGTGATCTACGCCGTGGTGGCGGTCGCGGGCTTCGTGGGCGTGGTGACGGGGTTCCCCGCGGCGCTGACGGTGGGCGAGGTGCAGATGTTCCTCTCGTACGCCACGCAGTACACCAAGCCGTTCAACGAGATCTCGGGCGTGGTGACGCAGATCCAGGGCGCTTTCGCCTCCGCCCGCCGCGTGCTGGCACTGCTTGATGTGGAGGAAGAGGCGGATACGGCTGCCGAGGGGGGCGAGCCCACAGCAGGAGTGCCTGCGTTCACGGAGCCCGCGGCCGAGGCGTCTGCATCTATGGTGCCCGCTGCCTCCGCTGTGGATATGGCTGCGTCCTCCTCTGCCACCGCGTCCACCTCAGGCGATGTGGAATTCGACCACGTGAGTTTCTCCTACATGCCGGAGCGCCCGCTGCTGCAGGACATCTGCTTGCATGCCCGCCCGGGTATGCGCATGGCGCTCGTGGGCCCGACGGGTTGCGGAAAAACGACTCTCATCAACCTTATGCTGCGCTTTTACAGCGTGTGCGAGGGCCAGATCCGCATCGACGGGCGCCCTATCGAGGATCTTTCCCGCGCTGACTTGCGCCGAAAGTTCGGCATGGTTTTGCAGGATAGCTGGCTGTTTGAGGGCACGGTGCGCGAGAACATCGCCTATGGCCGGCCGTGCGCCACACGCGAGCAGGTTGAGCAGGCCGCCCGCCGCGCCCATGCCGACGCATTCATTCGCACGCTGCCCCAGGGGTACGACACCGTGTTGCCCGAGGGCGGCGGCACCTTGTCGCAGGGTCAGCGGCAGCTGCTGTGCATCGCCCGCGTGATGCTGACCGACCCCGAGATCCTGCTGCTCGACGAGGCGACCTCGAGCATCGACACACGCACCGAGCTCCAGGTGCAAGCGGCGTTTGACGAGCTCATGCAGGGTAGGACGAGCTTTGTGGTGGCGCATCGCCTGAGCACAATCCGCGAGGCCGACTGCATTCTCGTCATGCGCGATGGCCGGATTTGCGAGCGCGGCACGCACGATGAGCTGCTTGCCCAAGGCGGTTTTTACGCTGAACTGTACGCCAGTCAGTTCGCCCCCACCGAGTAGCGCCCGCGACCCTGTACTCCCCGCTGATGCCCTGGGACCGGATGGTCCTCGGCCCGCCGTGGGGTCGCCGTGGCCCCGGGTGGCTGTTGTCCGCCGCTGCCCCGGGTGGCCCTCGGCTCCCCGCGGGGCTGTCGCTTCCCCGGGTGGCCTCGGCCCGCCGATGCGTCCCATGCTGCTGCCCGCCGCCGCCCCGTATGGCGCGAGCCGTGGGGCCGCTTGGCGCGTGCCGCTGCGTTTGTACGCACCAGCGTCATGGGAACGCGAATTCGCCCCTCCTGTGACGCTGGTGTATCCAAAGTGCAACAGCGGGACGACTGTTCCATGCAAAGGCCTCGCATTCGTCCCGCCCACAGCGCCCCGCCCACAGCGCCCCCGCCGCCCCGCCCCGCCGCGCCCTCAGCCCGCGCCACCCCTTTCGCGAGTGTGTACACTCGGCGCCTCAAAGGGCCAAAAAACGCGTTTTCGTGCCGCGAGTGTACACATTCGCGGCACGACGCAAGCCTCTCGCACAAACTGCATCCCGTCGGAGGTCGCGAGTGCACACATTCGTGACGCGGCTCGGGAGCACGACCTCGAAGTGCCGCACCCCTCCCGAACTGCCGTGCAACCTGCACACGCTCCTAGCTGACATGTGTCGCGTAACTCGTGCTTTCCTGCAGTAAACGCCCCACGCTCGTTTGCGCAAATGAAGCGTCAACTGCGGGTTCTCTGTTTCTCCATCATTATTTTCAAGCGAAATCCGCGTAATTCGGCACCCTATAGCTGCTCAAACCAGAAACAGTACAGAAGGCCGTCAGGTCCCTTCGCGGAAATCTGTCCTCGCCGCATCTAGTGGCCTCGCATATGAGTAGGTTGAAAGTGGGCATCGGCAACGGTTTGGGGGTGGCTATGGAAAACAGCGAAACAAACGCTAGCGAACATGGCGGTTCACACGGCTGCGGACACGATAGAACAAGCGTCCGTGAACACGACGGAGCACGCGGCCATGGACGCGGCGGGTCACGCGGGCGTGAACAACGTCAAACGCGAACCTGCACGCAGGGCGAAACATGCGCACCCGTCAGCAGCAGCGCCCGCATGGGCACGCGGGAGGAGACGCGCGCCCGCCCACACAACACGGCGGGTCGTGCCGCACTCGAGGGGACGCGTCGCGCGAGGACAATCGCCGATGTACAGGAGAGCCCCTACGGAAACATGCACATGGAAACGCCCGACGACGCAAATGGGTTCGCCCATACAAGTGCGCAAACGCGGGTTCACGGAGGCCTATGTACCGACTCACTCAGCAACACGCGCGGGCCAATGCGCACGGGCTCGCGTACGGCGGCGCGCAGAGACTCAAGCACGGAAGCGCCCAATATCGCGAGCGGACCAGCCTGTCCAAGCACGCAAGCGGGGGCCCGCGTCGCCACGCGCGGGGATTCGCGCACGAGCAAAGAGCACCCGCGCGCAATCTTCCTTGGCGGTATCACGGCGCTGAAATATTGGTTCGGCACACAACGCGCAATTCGCTCGGTCCGCCCGCTGGAGCGCGTTGCGGAATACGACCGCACGCGCCTCTCCAAAAGGGACATTCCCTGGAAGCGCCTCGAGCGCCTGGGGATCACGGGCGACATCCATATCGATGTGCGGCGCAGGCAGGATCGATGCCGGCTCGCGGGCGTTTCTGCGCACGTGTTTGAGGCCCCTCCGCCCTTTTCGTTCGTCAAGCTCGCGACGGACATGTATATAGAGTCACCCGCGGCGGCGCTTGTGAGTGCTGCTCCGCTGCTCACGCGCGGCGAGCGCATGCTCCTCATCAATCAGGCTGTGAGTGGTTTTGCCGTTCAGGGAGGCGCGATTGTGCGACGCAAGCCGCTGGCAACTCTGGACGAGCTCCGCGCGTACACGTGCGCCGCCAGGGGTCGGCGTGGTGCCAAGCAGATCAGAACGCTGCTTACATATGCGGTCGAAAATACTGCCTCGCCGGCGGAGGCCCGCGTTGCCGCAATCCTGTGCCTTCCTGCTTGTTGGGGCGGATATGGCTTGCCGTTGCCGGAGGCCAATGCGCCAGTCGAGGTTCGCGTGGACGGGGGAGCGTCGGCCACTCGCTATGTGGACCTGCTTTGGCGCCGGTGGATGCTCGTGCTCGAATACGACAGCGATGAGTTCCACGTGGGTGCCGAAAAGATCGGCCTCGACAGCGACAGGCGGACGGCGCTTCAGGATGCCGGCTATACCGTTGTGACGCTCACGAATCTTCAGTTCAAAAGTCAGGCCAAGTTTGAGGGACTGGCGCGCGTGCTGTGTAACGCCATGGGGCGCTCTTTCGCTCCGGACGTTGAAGGTTTTGCCAAGAGGAACGCCCAGCTGCGGTCGGAGATGCGCTCGACTCGCGTGTTCGGTGTGTAGGGCGAGCGGCGTTTGGGGCGAGTGATACTTGGGACGCGCGGTGTCTTGACGGGAAGCGTCTGGGATGGGGGCAACCGGGCGAGTGGGGTTTGGTCCGAGTGGGCCGGTTCCAGGGCGTCTGGGCGGGGCATCTGAGGCGTGCGGTGCCCGGGGTGTGCGGGGCCTGGGGCGAGGTGCCTGGGGCGTGCGTAGCTGGCTCGAGTAGGGTGGGGGGATGGAGGTGCCCGGGGCATGTGGGGCATGGTTCGAATGGGGCTCGCAAGGGTAACGCTCGGGGTTGAGGGCCTGGCGAGGTCGATGCGCCTGCCGGAGCTGCACACCACACCTTCGCCCTGCGCACCGTTCAAACTTGGCAGCACACTCTCGGGCTTGCCGGAGCTGCACGCCACGCCTTCGCGCTGCACACCGCCTGCTTTCCGCCCGTGCCTCTCCTTCAGAGGTCGCTGCAGCTCGCCAGTGTGTACACTCGCGTCCTTGGGAGGCCATATATGCCTGATTGGGCTACCGAGTGTGTGCACTCGCGAATCCAAGTCGGCGCGGGCGGCTGCAGGCCGCGCTCGTGCGCTGCGGCACGTTGCGGCTCCCTTGGTGTGCGCAATCTTGGCCCTCGGACACGTTGTTTCACTGCGGGGCCGGATGGTCACGGTGCGCTACGGGGTCGCTTTTCTCCTCGTCGCCGTTTTTGGATACACCAGCGCCATCGGAATGTGAATTTGCCTGTCTGGTGACGCTGGTGTATCCAAATCGAGAGTACGGGACAGTCGCTCCTCCCACGGACCTTGTCCCAACGCGTGCCCCGCACGCCCCCGCTCCGCACCCGCGTCACCGTGCCCGTGTTTCTTCTTCGGAGGTCGTTGCAGCTCACTAATGTGTACACTCGCGGCGTCAAGAGGGCATTTTGGGACGATTGGGCTCTCGAGTGTGTACACTCGCGTCACGGGAAGCCCGTTTTCGCCCATTTGGGATCGCCAGTGTACACATTCGCGAAACCAAGCCGGCGCCGCTCCACGTCGCGCCCGCAGCCGGCGCCGCCCCACTGTTGCCACCTGCCCCGCGGCCCCGCCGACCAACGTCCCCGCGCACCGCCCCACGGCGCTGTCCAGCGCCCCGCCGCCACCCGCTCCCCACCGCCGCCGCCCCGCATGCGGGCAAAACACTCCAAAAAACACCCCCTAAAATGCGTTCTTTCCCAAGAAAACCTCGGGGGGGGGTCCTGCTTAATCCATGTTATTGACAAGAGCCCTCCCGAATCGTAAAAATCGTATTGATGGGTTAGTTTTACTCATAAAACTAGTGGGTTGAACGCGAGGAGAGATAGCATGTCAGAGCGGACTGTGTTGCACAGGATGAGGGCGATAATCCGCCGTACAGCCGTGGTTGCACCCATCGCAGTTGCCTTGCTTCTGATCGCGTGCGTCCCCCAGCGGATTTTCGCTTCGGGGGGTGTCTCTATGGTTTTGTCAACCTGGTATCCCCCTGTTTTTCGGCAT
>JAUNDT010000006.1 GCA_030525945.1 Coriobacteriaceae bacterium
CCAGCGACCGGGCTCGAACCGGTGACCCCCGCTTTACGAGAGCGGTGCTCTGCCATCTGAGCTACGCTGGCGACTCCATGGGCGGCACGGCAAACAGCTGCACCGACGATTGATTATAGTACGTGGAAACGCCCCCGTATGCAAGTGCCCGCACGTGCATATCGCAAAAATTTCCGAGCGCCACGCCCTCGCTTCCTACGCGCCCAAACGGTGAATCACGCCGAGCGCGACGTTCTGCGTGGCCTCGGCCGCCGCATCGGCAGCCTCCAGGACCTCGGCGTGGTTGTTGTCCGCGCGGCCCGCCTTGTTCGTCACGAGCGTGAGGCCGAGCACCTCCATGCCCAGCGCTCGGGCCATGATCGTCTCGCACACGGTGGACATGCCCACGTAATCGGCCTCAAAGCTCGCGAGCATGCGGATCTCGGCGGCCGTCTCGTAGGTGGGGCCGAGCAGACCCACGTAGGTGCCCTCGGCGAGCTCCACACCAACCTCAGCCGCGGCATCGCGCGCGAGCTGCGACAGATACGCCGAGTACGCGCCGGCCATGGGCACGAACGGCACGTCGAGCTCAGCCGCGGCGGCGCCCTCCGCACTCGCCAGCGGATTGCGACCCGTCAGGTTCACCTGGTCGGTGATGAGGCCCACCGTGCCGGGCTCGACATCGCGCACCGCGCCGGACGCGCAGCTCAGCATGATGGAACGGCACCCGAGCTTATGGGCATGGCGAACGAGCGCCGTGATCTCCAGCGCGTCATAGCCCTGGTACATGTGGATGCGCCCAGGGTACACGACCACCGGCACGTCGTCGATCTCGCCCACAAGCACCTCGTAGCGATGGCCCGCCGGCGGAATGGCCTCGGCCGGGAACCCCTCGATATCCTCGTACGGAATATGGCGAACGACCCGCACGCGCTCGGCGAGCGCGCCCAAGCCGCTGCCCAGCACGATGGCGAGCGGGTGCTCCAGCGTGGGCTTGCAATGAGCCGCAACGGCCTCAAACGACTGATCCATGGTGAACTTCCTTTCTTGCCACAGGCGACCGGACCCCAGTGCGTGCTGCTGCCGCGCCGCGTGCGTGAGCCCGCGGGGTCCTGCGCCCAGCCATTTGCCCTTCCAGCATAGCAAGACGCCCGCCGTACGCACCCGCAAACTGGCGAGCGGTACGACGGGCGTCCCAAACGGAAAAGCTATGCCGTGCGGCCGAAGCGTCCCCGCGATCCCTTAGGCGAACAGGCCGTAGATCTCGATATCGGCGTGAGCGAACAGCTCGTTCACGTACTCGGTCCACTGCTGGCTCGCCTTGGCGGCCTGGGCGCTGTACTCCTGAGCAACTGCCGTGTAGGCCTGCTTGGCCTGGTCATACGTAGCGGACTCGGGGTTGAACTTCTGGCCGGAGAGCGCGAAGGCAACCGGGCCGTCCTCGCTCGCCCAGGTCTTCTTCTCGGCATCCCACTCGTCGCCCGCGAGCTTGATGATGTACTCGGCGTACTCCTTGGACGCAGCGGCGGCGTCGCCGTTCTCGGGCTCGACCGGGGCCTCGGGCATGGCGGAAGGAGCGTTCTTCACGACCTTGCCGTAGAGCATCTGGATCAACGTCTGCTCGCGCACGATCTGCTTGGCCTGGTCCTCGCTCACCTGATACTGCTCGGCGATGGCCTTGAAATCGGAGGTGCCGAGCTGCTTCTCGGCGGCCTTCTTGAGCTCCTTGTCGCTCAGCTCGATGCCCTGCTTGGCGGCCTCCTTGAGCAGCACCTGGTTGCGGGCATAGCCGAGCACCATGTCGGCGGAGGGAGACGGGTACTTGTCGTCCTGCTCAACGGCGCTCACGCTGTACTGGGTCTCGATGGCCTGGCGCGCGGTGATGTCGATGGTGTCGCCGGCGTACTTCATGGTGGCAACGGGCGTGTCGAGCTGCTCCTCGCTCATGCTCGTGGCGCCGACGCCCTTGGGCGTGAACGTGCCGGAGCCGGCGCAGAAGCCCAGAACACCCGCGGCGACCACGGCAACGACGGCGCCGGCGATGTAAAGCGTGTGGCGCTTGGACATGGCGGAGGCGTGCGGGGCCTCAGGGGCGGCAGCGGACTCAGCCGCCCCTTCGGCCTCCTCGGCGGCCTCGATCTCGGCAAGGGCCTCATCGTGCGCCACGGGCTCGGCCTCGGCGTCCGCATCGACAACGTCCAGGTCCTCAGCGGCGTCCTCGGCCTCGGCAGCCTCGGCCTCAACCTCAGCGCCCTCAACCTCAGCACCCTCGTCCTCGACATCCTCGAGCAGCTCGGGATCGGCGGTCAGCTCGCGCTCGGCCTCGCGCGCGGCGGTCGTGCCGGAGATGTCCTCGGCGGTCAGACCCTCATGGAGCTCGACGACCAGACCGTCCTGATCGGGCTCGGGGCCCTCGCCACGGCCGATGACCTCGACGCCGTCAACGAACTCGAGGTCCTTGTCCTCGTCCTTTTTCTGAATCAAACCCATGGGGTCTCCTTACATTCAAACGTCCTATGGGATTCACCCAAGATAAAGAGGATACGCCATAGCCCCGGCGTATCCTCTTACGGATTGCTTATTTTCTTCATTACGCCTGCAGATGCGCGATGATCGCGTCGGCGAATTCCTGCGTGCCCGCGGCGCCCTCGGTGCTGCCGGTCAGGGCGCGCTTCACGTCGCCCGTCACGTGCGTGCCCTCGGCCAGCGTGGCGCGGACCGCGGCACGGATGCGCTCGGCGGCCTCGCCCTCGCCCAAGTGGTCGAGCATCATGGCGGCGGAGAGGATCTGCGCCGTGGGGTTGGCGATGCCCTTGCCCGCGATGTCGGGCGCGCTGCCGTGCGTGGCCTCGAAGATCGCCGCGTCCGCGCCGATGTTCGCGCCCGGCGCCATGCCCAGGCCGCCCACCAGGCCGGCGCACAGATCGCTCACGATATCGCCGTACAGGTTGAGGCACACGAGCACGTCGAAGTCGTCCGGGTTCTGAACGAGCCCCATGCAGGTGGCGTCGACGATGCGGTCGTTGAACTCGATGTCCGGGTAGCGCTCGGCAACCTCGCGCGCAATGCGCAGGTACAGGCCATCGGTGGCCTTCATGATGTTGGCCTTGTGCACGCAGGTGACCTTCTTGCGGCCGCAGCGGCGGGCGTACTCGAACGCGTACTCCACGATGCGGCGCGAGCGCGCAATGGAGATGGGCTTGATGGAGATGGCGGAGTCCTCGGCAAAGGGCTTTTGGCCCGAGCGCTCCACCAGCTCGCGCAGCTCGGCGACCTGCGGGGCGCCCTCGTCGAACTCGATGCCGGCGTAGAGGTCCTCGGTGTTCTCGCGCACGATCACCAAATCGACGTCGCGGTAGCGCGAGCCGTCGCCGGGCTGCGACAGGCACGGGCGCACGCAGGCGTACAGGTCGAACTCCTTGCGCAGCGCCACGTTCACGCTGCGAAAACCGGTGCCCACCGGCGTGGTGATGGGGCCCTTGATGGCGACCTTGGTGGCGCGCACGGCCTCGAGCACATGCTCGGGCAGCGGGGTGCCGAACTCGTCCATCACGCCCGCGCCGGCGTTCTGCACGTTCCAGTTGATGGCAACGCCCGTGGCATCCACCACGCGGCGCATGGCCTCGGAGATCTCGGGGCCGATGCCGTCACCCGGGATCAATACGACGTCGTGAGCCATGGGGCTACTCCTCGTCCTCGTCGGCCGCATCGTCCTTCTTGGCGCGGGCGCGCTTTTGCGGGCTCTCCAGCTTGAAGCGCTTAACGAGCGCATCGTAGATTTCGCGCGAGCGAACGCGCAGGTAGCTGCCCTTGCCGTTCTCCGCGTCGAAGTGCAGGCGGCCGGCGAGCTCGGCGGCCACGCTGCCGGCGATCTGACCGTGCGCGAAGGCGAAGAGCAGCGCGAGCATGTCGCGGTACTCAAGGTCGCCGTGGTAGCACTGGATGGCCTCGTCGACGATGGGCCACACCTTCTCGGAGCGACGGCGCTCGGTGGCGCCCCACACCGTGAGGAACTTGAACGCCGAAAGGCGCAGCGGAGCGGAGATCTCGTCGAAGAGCGCCGCCTCGGCACCCTCGTACGCGGCGCCGCAGTCCTTGGCGTGCTCGGGCGCGAGCACCGTCAGAGCATCGAGGATCTCCCAGCGCGTCTGCGCCTCGGGGCGATACAGGGCGTCAATCAGCTGCGCGATAAACGGGACGAGCAGCTCGGGCTCGCGCTGGGCGAGCAAGTTGATCACGCGCGCGGCAAGCTGGCGCGTGCGGCGGCTCGAGCTCGAAAGGTCTTCCACGAGCGCGGTGAGCGCATCCGTGCTCGCCTCGACGCTCGCGAGGCGCGCGGCCTCCTCGGGGGTCAGATCCTGGACGGTTGCTTCTGCCATATGTTGGTACCTCGCATCTTTCTAGCCATAGGCGCCTCGGCGCCCATGACACGGTTCAATAAGGGGCTCGAACGCGCGACCTAGCCGCGCTTGTGCGTCGAGGAGCCCTTCTCGTCGACGGAAATCAGGTCGGGGCCGGCCTCGCCCGTCTTGCGACGGCGGCGATACGCCTCGCCCGTGCCCTTTTGCGCGACCTTGCGCTGGTGGCGGTTGGTGTTCATGAACTTATCGAGCCACTTCCACGGGCCCACGGACTCGCCAAAGCCCATCTTGATGCCGGCGATGCCGCCGGTCAGCATGCCCAACGCGACGATCTGCACCAAGGCGATGCGCACCAGGGTGACGAGTGCCACCACGCCCACCAGGGCGGCGGCGTTGCTCAGCCAGTACTCGCGCTCGGTCACGATGCGCTTGCCCCAGTTGTCGCCGAGCAAAAACCCGATGTAGACGGCAAAGCCGAACACCATCACGTAGATGATGGCGAATGCCCAATCGCTCGGCATGCGCTACTCCCCGTGGTGGCCGCAGCGGCACTCGTGGCCCTCGCCATGGCCGTGACCGCCGCAGCACTCATGGTCCTCGCCGTGCTCATGGCCGCACTGGCACTCGTGCTCGCCCTCGTGATCGTGGCCGCAGCAGCACTCGTGGTCCTCGCCGTGGTCGTGACCGCAGCTGCAGCCCTCGTGCTCATCGTGGTCATGGCCGCAGCCGCAGCCGCACTCGTCGTCGTGCGCATGGGCGGCCGTGTAGAGCGACCAGTCGAGACCCGCGGCAACGGCGTCGCCCTCCTCCTGGTAGAGCAGGGTAATGGCCTGCGTGCCCATGCGGGCACCGCCGATGGCCTCGAGCATATCGTACAGGGCAAAGGCGGTGTCGGCACCGGGCAGGGCGAACTCCTTCTCCTCGGCCACGGACAGGGCCAGGCCCAGGTCCTTGAGGAAATGCTCGACCAAGAAGCCGGGCTTGAAGTCGCCGTCGATCGACTTGGGCGCGAGTGTTGCCATAGCGCCGGTGGAGCCGGTGCCGGAGCAGATCATCTCACGCACCTGCTCGAGGTCCAGGTCGTTTTGCTGAGCGAAGGAGAGCGCGTCGGCCATGCCCACCATGGAGCTGGCGAGCGCGACCTGGTTGGCGAGCTTGGCAGCCTGACCCTTGCCCGCGCCGCCAAAGCAGCAGATCTTGGAGGTGAAGGTCTCGAGCAGCTCGCGGACGGGCTCGATGTCGCGCTCGGTGGCGCCCACGATGGCCGTGAGCGTGCCGGCGATCGCGCCGCCCTCGCCGCCCGTCACGGGGCAGTCGAACGCGTGCTTGCCGCACACCTCGGCGGCACCGGCGATGTCGCGGGCGAGCTCGGGAGCGCTCGTGGTGAGGTCGATGAGGTACGCGCCGTCCTTGGCGGTGGCCAGAAGGCCGGTGCCGGACAGGTAGATCTCCTCAACGTCGGTGGGGAAGCCCACCATGGTGAAGACCACATCGGCGCCCTCGGCGGCGGCAGACGGGGAATCGGCCCACACGGCGCCCCTGGAAATGAGGTCCTCGGCCTTCTCCTTGGTGCGGTTGAACACGGTGAGCGGGTAGCCCGCGTCGAGAATGTGGCCGGCGATGGGCGCGCCCATGATGCCGGTGCCGATGAACGCGACGTTCAGCTTCTTAGATGCCATATGCGTTTCTCCTTATCGAGTTTGACGACGTGTTGCCCGGCTCGTGTGAATGACCTGCCCGAGCGCCGGGAGAGCTCACAGCAGGTACGGTTGTTATTCCCCGCGCACGCGGTTGGCGATACGGTCGGTGAGCGAGATCTTTTCCGAGCGGTCCTTGCCCCAAAAGATCAGCGCGACCATACCCGGCCCCACGTGCGATCCGATGGTCGGCCCCACCGACCCGCGCAGGATCGTTAGATCCGCACAGCCCGGCTCCTTGCGCACCGCGGCCTCGAGCCAGTCGGCGTCCTTCTCGGCGTCGGTGCTCACAATGGCAATGGGCAGCGCCGGGTCCAGCTCGTAGCTGTCTTTGAACGACTTGACCAGGGCCTTGAGCGCCTTCTTGCGCCCGCGGTTCATGCCGATGAGCGTCAAGGAACCCGCCAGGTCAAAGGAAAGCTCGGGCTTGATGTCGAGCTTGGACGAAAGCGACGCCGCCGCCGGGGGGATGCGGCCGCCCGCGGCGAGGGCATCGAGGCTCTCAAGCGTGAAGTAGCCGTGCACGTACGTCTTGGCCTCGTTCGCCCATTCGGCCAGCTGGCGCGCGGACAGGCCCGCGGCGCGCTGGCGCACGGCCTCCATGGCAAGCAGCTCTCCGCATGAGCACGGCAGCGCGTTGTCCACCACGTACAGCTCGAACTCGGGGTGCTCCTCGCGCACCATTTCGGCGGCACGACACGCGGAGTTGTAGCTCGAGGACAGGGCGCTCGTGAAGCACAGGTAGACCGTGGGCGTGCCCTCCTCGGCGCATTGGGTGAAGAACTCCAGGTACCGGCCGAGCGAAACCGCCGAGGTCGAAGCCTTGGAGCCCGCGCGCAGCTTGTCGTAGAACTCCTTGGGAGTGATGGAGCTCCAGATATCGTCGGTGAACTCCTCCCCATCGAGAATGTAGGGGAACCCCAGGATATCCACGTCGAGCGTCGCCGCGATCTCGGGCGAGAGGTCGGCGCATGTGTCGATCACAATGCGGCACATGCCGGGTGCATCCATCGTGTTGCTGGCGTTGGCCATACCGTCCCTTCCATGCCAAAAGGCGGCCATCCGCACTGAGATGGCCGCCATCCAAAATCATGCGATGGACGCTATTTTACTCGCCTTCGACCTCATACTTGGGCTTGATGATGCCGTATCCACCATTCTTGCGGTGATACACCACATTGATGAGGCCGGTCGCGCTGTTCTCGAACACATAGAAGTCGTGCCCCAGCAGGTCGGTCTGGACGAGCGCCTGCTCCTCGGTCATGGGCGTGAGCTCGATCTCCTTCACGCGCACGAGCTGGTCGTCCTCCTCCTCGGGGATGAGCAGGTCGGCCAGGTCCTCGACGGGCTCGATCGGAGCGACCTCGGCGGCGGAGAGGCCCTGCTGGCGGTTGTCGATCACGCGCGTCTTGAACTTGCGCAGCTGGCGGGTGACCTTCTCGCCCGCAAGGTCGATGGCGGCGTACATATCGGCGCCGTGCTCGGCAACGCGGATCACCGAACCGCGCGCGTGGACCGTGACCTCGACGATGGCGGGATTGGGGTTGGAGGGGTTCTTCTCGTAACGCAGAACGACGTCGGCGGTCATGGGCTCGATGTCGAACACTTTGAGGGCTTCGCCGACCTTCTCGTCGACATGGGCACGCAGAGCATCGGTGACGGTGGTCTTGCGACCGGTGACCTTGATTTCCATACGTGACTCCAATCTATCCGGGGATAGGACTCTACTGGAGTTGTACCCAAGAATGCGACGGGCACACGCGTCGTTTGCGTATGCCCGTTAGCTGAATAATGTGCGCCAGTCGCCGAATTGTCGTGGCTGGCGTTGTCACTGTGCGATAGTAAAGCGCCGCACGGTCGACGAGCGCCCAAGGCGCAGGTACACGCGCTGACAGGCGCGTGCGAGCGGCTAGTCGAGCGCGTTCAGATCGCCCGAGATGGCCAACTCGCCATCGGAGGCGTCGGATTCAGATGAAGAAGACGTGTTCGAACCCGTGCCCGCGCTCTCCTTGGTGTCGTCCTCGCCCACCTCGGACAGCGTGACGCCCTCAAGCAGGGCATCGGAGAGAGACAGGGGCAGTCGGCCGTACCACTGGCGGTGCAGCGCGTCGATGATGCCCTGGTCGAGAAGCTCCTCGAGGGTCGAGGTCACCTGCGAGGAGACGTTTCCGGCATCGCTCGAGAACACGATGGAAAACGCCGTGGCGTCCGAGACGGTGGACACGAACTCAACGCCCGGGTACGCGCGGGCAAGGTAGGACCCCGCCGTGGCATCGCAGGCAACGTAGTCGGCCTCGCCCGCCTCAAGGGCATCGAAGCACTGGTTCACGTTCGAATAGGTCTTGAGCTCGGCGTCGACCCCCGCCTTTGCCAGGGCGTCCTGGGAGGCGGATCCCGACTGAACCGCCACGGTCGCGCCGGAGAGGTCGTCGACGCTCAGAGTGGGCGCCTCTCCCTCAACGCGGCCGAACACGGCGCACGCGTTCTCCAAAATGGGGCTGGTGGCAACGAGCTCTTCCTCGTCGTCGCCGGCGGCCTTCTCGCCAATGTAGAGATCCGCCTCGCCCTCGGCGAGGGTCTCCTCGGCGTCCGTGGAGGAAACCACGGTGATGTCCAGGCCCTGGCGCTCGGCGATGGCCCGGGCGACGTCGATGTAGTACCCGGTGTGATTGCCCTCGTTGCCCTGCATGACCTGCGGGGCGTCCGAATCGTCCACCGCGACGGTCAGCGTGCCCTCGCTCACCAGGTCGTTCGCCGTCAACACGCCCTGAACGCGCTCGGGCTCGACCTCGGCGCGCGTGGGCGTGGTGAGCGCGCAGCCGCCGAGCCCCAACGTGCCCGCAATCATGCATGCGCAAAGCGTCATGCGAACGGTTTTTGCCCGCAGCTCAGCACCCGTGCATCCACGCATCGTCTTGCCTCCACAATCGCAACAGGCGCGCGGCAACACAAAGCGCGCCCTCCCCCAACGCCCGCGCTCATGCAGCGCACGCGGGCGATCGATTTCGCCGTTCCCCCAGCTGACCTGGTTTTTGACCCCACACCTGCGCACTGGGACGTTTGCTCCGCCGCCGCAACGGCTTCACGACTAGCCCGCTCGCCCGCGAGACACCTATTGCCTCAAAAAGAATAAGACGGACGGTGCGACTGACCTCTAGGACGCGCCATGATCGCCTCTGCGCGCACGCATTGGCTTACGTGGATCCCTTTGACCGCGTCTGTCCTGGACTAAGACGCGCGAAGGCGCCGGGCGCCCGCACGTCCGCAACCACAGCCTGGAAGGAACTAACGGGACAGTATACCGCAGGTTGCAGGGGTAGCGCGCAGGGAGACCGCACGTGTTTGGGCGGTTTATCAGCCCCACACGCGCGCGTACGCCACGCCGTCCACGCGGCGCGCGCCGGCGCCCTTGAGCGCCTGGGCCGCCGCCGTGAGGGTCGCGCCCGTGGTGATAACGTCGTCGAGCAGCAGCACGCGGCGGCCCTCGACGAGCTCGGGTGCCACGACGGCATACACGTCGAGCGAGCGCTCGATGCGCTGCTCGCGGCCGAGTTCGCGCTGGTCAACGCTGCCGCGCTTGGCGAGGGCGTCGACTAGAGGCAGGCCCGTTTCCTCGCAAAAGGCGCGGGCGATGAGTTCCATGTGGTCGAAGCCGCGGCGGCGATACGCCGAGGCGGTGGCTGGCACGAACACCACCGCATCGGCGGCGGAGAGCAGGCCCGAGAAGCGCTGCGGGTCCCGCTCCTCGGCGTTGCGGGCGGCATGCGCCATGGCCTGGGCGATGAGCGCGCCGAGCCGACGCTCGCCCGCGTCCTTGTACGCGCGCACGATGCGCGAAGGCGGCCCGTCGAACACCGCCGCGGCCACGCAGCGGTCGAGCACGGTGGAAGTGCCATCGCACTCGGTGCACAGCATGCGGCCAAAGGGAGCGCCGCAATGGGCACACGCCTCCTTGGGGTCGATGAACATCGTCTCCGCAAGGCACCGCTCGCAGATGAGCTCCCCTGCGCGCTCGCAGCTTGCGCACCGCGTGGGTGAGATCAACTCGAGCGCCTCCTCGCACATGCGGGTGGCCACGCGGGCCAGGCGAGTTTTCCACCGGCTCTCACCCGTTTCCACCGTAGCGGTCACATCTGCCCTGGTTCTGCTCATAATCTGCCCCAAATCTGCCGGCATGAAAAACGCCCTCCCCTGCATGTGCGGGTGGAGGACGCATACGCGATATGTTCGCGGGCGCCTGAGCACAAGGCGCGCACGGTTACTCGGCAGACGGGGCACCGGATTCGCCGCCGCCCTGCTTGGGCTTGCGACGAGAGCGGCGACGGCGCTTCTTGGGCTCGCCGTCGTTCGCGCCCGACTCAGCGCGGGACTGCCCGTCGTGCGGGCGCGTCTGCGCACCGCCGCCATCTCCCGGACGGCGGCGCTGGACCTTCACCTCACCGGCGGCCAGCTGATCGGCAACCGAAGGCGTCTCGGGCTTGTGCGAACGGGCGCGCGGCTGCGACTTGGGCGCCTGCGGCTCGTTCGCCTGCGCGGAAGACGTGTGCCTGCGGCGACGGCTGCGGCCGGGCGCGGCGTCGTTCGAGCTCGGAGCTGCGGCGGCGTTCTCGCGCGCTGTGCTCTCCGCGGGCTTTGCGGTAGCCGAGGCACCGGAGCGATGGCGACGGCGGCGCGACGGGGCCTGCTCGGAAGCGGCCTCGGCCTGAGGTGCGGGGGCTTCCGCATCGGAGCGGCGACGGCGACGGCGCGGGGCGTTGGCAGGTTGATCGTCCTCAGCCTGAGCTGCGGCTTTACGCGAGCGTCCACCGCGGCTGGAGCCGGAGCCCTCGAACTTGGCGGCCTCCTCCTCGCGCATGCGCTTGCGGCGCGGCGTGGGGCCACTCGCCACGATGCGGTCGGCGGTGGACAGGCCGTCGCCCACGTCCACGCCGTTCTTGCGGTCGAGCTCCATGAGGGCGAGCTGCAGGTCGGGCGAGTCGAGGCGCTCGAGCACATCGCGCGTCACGCAGTCCGGGCGGCAGGAGCACTTCTGCTGCTCGCAGCGCTCCTTGTTCTCGTCGGTGCAGCTCATGTCCGACAGGTTCACGCGGAACACCTTGCCGCTTTCGAGGCGCAAAACCAGCTGCTCGCGCGGGGTGTTGTACTCCACGATGCGCGCCTTGCCGAGCGGCGTGTCGATGAGCGTCTTCTTTTTGGGAGCGCGGCTCTTAAAGTCCTTATAGGCCTCGAACTCGTAGCGCAAACAGCACATGAGGCGGCCGCACACGCCCGAGATCTTGGCGGAATTGAGCGGCAGATCCTGCTCCTTGGCCATGCGGATGGAGACGGGCTCGAACTGCCCGCCAAAACGCGTGCAGCACAGCTCCTGGCCGCAGGTGGCGTAACCGCCCTGCAGACGGGTCTCGTCGCGCACGCCGATCTGGCGCATGTCCACGCGCACGTGGAAGTGGGCGGAGAGATCCTTCACGAGCTGGCGGAAGTCCACGCGGTCCTCTGCGGCGAAGTAGAACACGGCCTTCTCGCCACCGAACAGGTACTCGACGCCCACGGGCTTCATGTCGAGGTCGTTCTTCTCCACCAGGCGGCGGAAGTCGAACATGGCGTCCTCGCCGGCGTCGGCGAGCTCGTCGGCGCGGTCAAGGTCGGCATCGGTTGCAATGCGCAGGACCGGCTTGAGCGGGGCGGCGAGCTCCTCGGGCTCGACCTCAAAGGGATCGGCCACAACCAAACCGATCTCGGTGCCGCGCTCGGTGGAGCACACGGCGTGATCGCCCTCGAGGATGTCGAGATACTGCGGGTCAAACCACAGCTCACGAGCCGCAAAAGCGAACTTGACGGGTACGACTACGGGCATTTGAGCGCCTTCCTTATATCAAAGAGCATGACCTCGACGGCCAGCTGGGGAGTGACGTTGCGGGCAATGCGTTCCTCGGCCGATGACACGGCGTCGAGCGCGCGCAGGACGCCCGCGGTCGTGGCGCGCGCGGCAAGGCGGCCCACCACGTCGGAAACGTCTTCGTTGACGGGTTCGGCGGCGCCCTCGAGCTGCATGAGCACGTCACGCAGCAACGAGCGGACGCTCGCCAGAGCTTCCATCATACCCGAACGCTCGCGGGCATTCAGCTCGCGCTTGTTACGGTCTTCCAGCTGCTTTAAAGCACCACGGGACAGGTAGTCCTGGTTTTGCTCGAGGACGGCCTGCTGGGTTTTTTCGACGTCGGCAAGCGGGGCCTTGATGGCGAGCATGAGCTCCTTGGCGCAAGCGAGGATGTCCGCCTCGTCCGCATGGGCCAAAGCGTCGATGGCGCGGACCATAGCGCGACGCGCCGCCACACGGTCGGCGGACTTGAGGAACTCGACGGCGCGCGCGGGGCTGCCCGCCACCGACACCGCCATGCGGCAGCGCGCGGCCGGCTGGCCCGTGGCATGCTCGACCGCGGAGGTGGACTCCTCGAGCGAGAGTGGGCGGAACGGCACGCACTGGCAGCGGGAGACGATGGTGGGGAGCATGACCTCGGCGCTCGTGCCCAGCAGGATGAACGTCACGTTCGCCGGGGGCTCTTCGAGTGTTTTGAGCAGCGCGTTCGCGGTGTTCGCGCGCAGCTGCTCGGCGCGGTCGATGATGTAGACCTTCGCCCGGGCGCGGATGGGTGAGAGCGCGACGTCCTCGAGCAGGTCGCGCGTCTGCGCGATGAGGTAGCCAGTCGCCGACTCGGGGGCGAGATAGTGCACGTCGGGATGCGTGCGGCGGGCCACGCGACGGCAGTCGTCGCAGGCTGTGCATGCGCCCGGGCCGAGCGGGGTTGCCGCAGGGGTAACGGTGCCCGTTTCAACAACGACGTCACTTGAGGCGTTGACGGAACCGCCGGCCTCCCCCGCGGCGCCGGGGCCCGATTTCGGTTCACAACCGAAAGAAACTTTTGGATTTGAGGGGGTTTTGCTTCGGTTGTGAACCGCTTTTTCGGAGTCGGACGCCCCATGCGGCTCCGAGCCGTTCGGACACAGCAGCGCTTGGGCGAGCGCCCAGGCGGCGTCGAGCTTTCCCGAGCCCGGCATGCCGAGGAACAGATACGCGTGGCTCGTTCGACCGCCCGCGACCGCCCGCACAAAGTAGTCGCGCACGCGCGGCTGCGTGTCGAGCTGCGCCAGCAGGCTGTTGGGCGCGATTCCCCTATGCTTGCCCACGCGATCCCCTCCCGATTCCAACCGCATCGTTCGTTCGCATTTCATCATACTCAAAATGAGGGGATGCACCGACACGCGGAGCTATCCCCGCTCGAAGACGCGCTTGCCGGCCACGTAGGTCGCCTGAACCTGCGCCGCCTGAATCTCGTCGGGCTCGCATGCCGTAATGTCTCGGTCGAGCACCGTAAAGTCCGCCAGGTAACCGGGTGCGATACGTCCCAGTTCCCGCTCGCGACCAACGGCGGCGGCACTGCCCGCGGTATAGATACGCAACGCCTCAGCAGCGGAAATGCGCTCGCTCGGCAGCCATCCACCCCGCGGCTCGTGCGTGAACGGATCCTGTCGTGTAACCGCGCAGTAGATCACGTTCATGCTGTTCACCGCCGTGATAGGCGAGTCGGTACCGAACGCCTGGTCAACACCGTGCGCCGCATACGTTGCGAACGGCCACATCACGCGGCTGCGCTGCGGCCCCAAATCTCGCTCGGGACCGCCCGGGTCGAGCGTGATGTGCCCGGGCTGGGAGCTAGCCAGCACGTCCAGCTCACGCAGACGGTCGATATCACCGGGCAGGAGATTCTCCAAATGCTCCAGCGTGTTGCGGCCCTGCTGCGGTGCGCCGAACCGGGCGCGGGCCTCCTCAAAGATGCCGAGCGCCTCGTGAATCGCGCGGTCGCCAATTGCATGGATGCGCACGGAATGGCCCCGCTCGGCGGCTGCGAGCACGAGCGCGCGCATGCAGTCAGCGGGCACCGTGGGGCGGCCGCAATCGCCGGGAGTGCGCGCGTTGGCATACGGGTCGGTGAGCCACGCCGTGTGCTGGCTGCTCACGCCGTCGAAGAACTGCTTGAAGCCCGGCGCGCGCAACAGGGGAAACTCGGCGCCGGCGTAGCGCGCCTGCAGCGCTTCCAGCCGCGACTGATCGTCCAGCAACGTGGGATACAGGTGGGCGCGCAGGGTGAGTTTGCCGGCGCGCGAAAGAGCCTCGTACACGTCGTCGCGGATGAAGTCGCAACCCGGATGCGGCATGAGCGCCATGTCGCAGATGGACGTGATGCCCTGCTCCGCCATGCGGGCCATCTGGACCTCGTACGCGCGGGCGATGTCGGCCTCGGTGAGCCACTCCAGGCAGCGGGGCAGCAGCTCCATCGCCGCCGCCTCGCGGATAATGCCCGTGAGCTCGCCGTTCTCATCGCGGTCGTAGCTGCCGCCCTGCGGAGGCACCGAGTCGCGCGTCACGCCCAGCGCCACGAGCGCACACGAGTTCACCCACAGGGTATGGCCGTCGCCCGAGTACATAACGCACGGACGATCGGGGAAGGCCTCGTCGAGCGAGCGCTTGGTGGGCGGCACGGACGGGTCCCAGCGATAGTCGCGCCAACCTTGGGTAACCACCCAGGCATGGCTCGGCAGCCCCGCCGCGAACTCGCGCGTGCGCGCCACCAGCTCCGCCTCGCTCGCGCCCATGTGCATAAGCAGATAAGGAGACTCGCCGAGCGCCGTGTGGAAGAAATGCAGATGGGCGTCGTGGAAACCCGGGCAGATCAAGGCGTCGCCGTAGTCGAAAACCGACGTGGATGCGGGGCAGGCCGCCTCCACATCTGCGCGCGAGCCCACAAGGACGATGCGGTCCTGCGCCACGGCAAACGCCAACGGACTGGCCGCGCGTTCGCCTGCCGAGCTGGTGAACACACGCGTCGAGGTAACGATGTAGTCGGCGTTTTGGCTGGTTGCGCCTCGGGTGCTCGTGATGCGGTCGCCCACACCTTTGCGCTGTGTGGTCGAGCGGTTTACGCCTCGACCTCCCGCGCACTGGCAACCCGTGCCCTCAGCCGTTCCGCCCGACGTGCTATCCGCGTTCATCACGTTCTTCCTCCTTGTGCTCAAGCGTCTTTGCGTAGAGCTTAGCCCGGTTCTTTTGGGCGGGTGTCCAATGCGCGAAGAGCCAGCACTCCTCGCCGGCGATGGTCGTCTGCTCGTAGTGCGCGGCTTCGCGACCCTCGGGCTTGCGGCGGCGCAGTAGCGGACGATCGAGCCGCAGGTATCTCTGCGCCCACCTGATGTTGTACGCCATCTCGATATCGTCAAGGTGGCTGAGGATGTTATCGATGCTGGCGCGCGTTGCCTCGTCCAGGTCGAACAGCGTCGACTTCTTGCGCTTCTTCTCGGCCTTTTGCTTGGGAAGGCTCGCTTTTTTGACCGGCTTTGGTGCCTGGGGAGCAGGGATGTCCTTCTCCGCAGCGTTGTCCAGCGCGGCGGCGCGCCCTTGCTCGGCGGCGCGCTTCCGTTCCGCGGCACGCTCCCGTTCCGCGGCAAGCCTCTTCTTGTGGCCTCGCTTGAACTTTCGCGCCGATGTTGGAGGTTGAGGGGCGCCATCGGTATCTTCCGGTGAAGCGGCGCCCGGCTGGGCAGTCGAAGCGACCGGCGCGTCCACCTGGGCAGTCGAGGCAACCGGCGCCCCCTCCTGCGCTGTCGCCGCCAAACCCTCGTCCAGCCAGACCGCCACATCGCCGGGAGCGTTCACCTGTGCAGCCGAGACCGCGCGCTCGACCGGCGCGCCTGCCATGCCCGCAGACACATCCGACATGTCCATCGCGCTGGCAGATGTCTCCCCATGCGCCATCAATGCAGTAGCTGCCCCGAATCCTGTCGGCGCAACAGCCGCATCCGCCTGCACCGCAACACCCACCTGTACCACCGGATCCGCCGCGCTCGACACCTCCACAACAGCGGCAACCTCAGCAGCGGAAGCCTTCACAGCCGGATCACCCGCCGCGCCAAGCTCCGCACGGTCACCCAGGGTCAATTTGGCGCCAACCTCGTTCGTGGGCACCTGCACTGCGCCTCTCCCGCCAGCGCCATCCGCGACAGCGACCTTGACAGCCGCAGCCCCAGAAGCAGCCTCAACGGCAACCGCGCTCAAAGCCGTCACCTCAACAGCGGACATCTCGGCAGCAGGCGTTCTTAAACTCGTTCCGCCAACGGTGGCTGCCTCAGCAGGCGCCACCTCGGCAGCGGCAACCTTCGCGCTCAGCTCTGCAGCCTCCACAGCAGCGCCCTGCGCGCGCATATCATCGGTGTCCTGCGCCCGCATGCTGGCAACGCCACAAAACACCTCGGCAAAAACCGCATCGAGGCAGTCGGTCTCCGCATTGAGCACCGCCACGCCCGATCGCGGGCCAAACCCGCGCGTCATCGCCCACGGGGACGACTCGGCATATTGCACGGGAGCGTACTTTTGCTTGCCGGCGACCAGCCACACGGACGACACACGCTCGCCCGACGAGCCCATCACGTCCATGCGGTATTTGAGCGTGCACTCCGCAAACTCACCGCCCTTGGGGTACCCCATGAACAACTCGTGGGACTTGCGATACTTCGCGTCGACCACGTGATACGTGCGCACGCCCACCGGATCCGTCACCTCAATGAGGTAGTCCGGCGTCCAGTAATTCTGCATGCGCACGCCCTCTTTGTAGGACAGACGGTGCAGGACAACGCCCTCCTCCTCGAGCATATTCGAGCGGAAGATGGGCTGATAGTAGAGCTTCACTCCCAGCACACCGTCGCTGCCGCAGCGCTCCAGCTCGTACACGCTCGCCACGCCCGTCTCGGGCTTGAAGAACCCTTCCGGCTGGTAGGAACCGCAGCGCACCGCGCGCTCAACGGGCCCTGCGGGCGCGAACCCGCGTGCGTGGAGCCAGCCGAGCATACGGTGGAGCACGAAGTACTCGTACAGCTTGTCCAGCTTCGCGGCCTGAAGCGCGAGGCCCTCTTTTGCCAGGGAGAAGTCGCCGAACGCGAGCCATTCCTGCATGCAGCCGAATATGCGCATGTAGGGGTGCACCTCGGTGAAGATCTTGGTGCGGCGAACGCTGTATCCAAACGCCTCCTGCACGTCGGGCATGAACGCCCCGTACACGCGCCGCAGCTCGCGCGCACGCGATGCGCATGTATCGAGCCTATCTAAGAACGCGCGCTCGCGCGTGGCGTACGCGCGCACGATGGTGAGCGCCGGCAGCATGGAGGCGTCGCTCGAGATGCCCTGCAGCCGGTCCTCCATCGAGCGGACCTCGTGCGACGCCCGCTCAAGCGCCGTGTGAAGCAGCGAGGACACGCGCGCGATTTGGGTGAGAAATCCCAAGATCCGCTGGTTCTCGTAGCTGTTGTACGTCCTCACGCGAACGGAGGTCTCCACCTTGCGAGGCATGTACCATCTGCCGTTGTAGTACACGCCCTCGCGCTCGGGGCACTCGGCCAGCACGCCCGTGTTGCGCGACAGCCACATGAGCTCGTTGCGCCCCGCGTTGCGCACCGCCCCCAGCGGAACCGTGCGGTGCTGCTGGACAATGCGGCTATGCGCGCCCGAGCGAAAGAAGCTCCGGTGCCGCTCGTATTCCGCCAGCGAGCGCTCAATCAGCTCGACCATCGACGTGATCGACTTGGCGGAATGCTCGGCAGCCTGCCCGTCCATGATGGAATACGGGCCCGAGCCGTCGCGAGCGCAGCCGAACATCCAGCTCGACGGCACGTCGTCGGAGTCGAGCAGCTCGCTCAGCATGCCCTCGACGTTGGCGGAGTCCACCGGGTTTTGCGAACGGCACGGGATGTCACGCGTGGTGAGCAGGAGCGGCTCGGGCGCGCCCTCCAAGAACAGCTCGACCTCAACGCGAGCGAACCCGTACGTCATTTTGAAGTACTGGGCAACGTGCTTGTGCTCGCCGGGATGCTTATGGTCCACGAGCGACATGCGAAACGCCGCGCAGTCGGCCTCCCCCTCCACGAGGGAGGTCTTGGTGTGCACGAGCTCCACCGGCTCGCCGCCGTTGATGCCCACGAACGCGCGCGTAGGTGCAAGCGAAGAGCTCAAGTGCAGGCACAGCTCGTATGTGGCCGCATCGAGCACGCTGCCGCCCTCCGCCAGCCGCATGGCGTTGGGCACGTCCTCGACAGGAAACAGGTCAAAGGCGGCCCGCTCCTGCTCGTCGCGGCCCACACCCGCAAAGCAGATGCGCATCGCCTTAGATGAAGTACTGGTAGTAGCCACTGTCCTCACCGTACTTCTTCATGTTCTCCAGCAGATCCGTGGTCACCTTGAGGCTCTGGCATTCCTGCAGTAGCTCGTCCACCAAGGGCGCCACGATCTCGCGCGGGCCAGCGATCGCGGGCAGGACCTTTTGGGCAAAGGCAAAATCGAGGGCGGCGTATGCGCCCGAGGCCTCGTTTGCCGCCATGAGCGGGGCGGCGGAGGCAATGTAGCGGCGCATCATGAGCAGCGAGCGATGCGAGATCGGCATGCCGTTGCGCTTGCACACATTCGCCAGCGAGGTGAAGAGGGTCTCGAGCGCATCGTCGCGCATATCGGTCGCCGTGCCGCCAAAGACCTCGAGCAGCTTGCCGTAGGAATACGGAATGCCCTGGCCAAAGGCCGCGTCGGTGTCGAGCGCGCCCATTTCGGTCATGGGGTCGGGGGCGCCCAGCGTGATGACCCAGCTTCGGTCGAGGAAGCGCGGGGAGAGCGCCTCGGTGGTGTGGTCGTAGTTCACCGTTGCCATAAAGCGCATGTGCCCGGGCAGGCGCCAGTCCTCGTCGCGGCCGAGGGCGAGCTTGCCGCCGCACGTGCGGAACGTGTCGCACGCGTGCATGAACGGCCCCCAGTAATGCTCGATGGGCGACAGGTTCGCCTCGTCGAGCAAGAACAGGTAGGGCGCCACCGGGCCCTCGCCCGTGCGCTCGCCCGCCAAGCGCTTCATCGCGTCGAAGACCTGCGGGATCGTTTTTTCGTACGTCTTGGCGATGGGGTTGTGGTAGCCGATGTAGTCCTTGTACGAGGTCCAGCCGTTCTCCACGTCGATTTCGGTGAAGCGGGACAGGTCGGGATTGGTGTTCGTGAGGCCCAAGGCGCCGGCCACAATGCGGCACATGCTGGTTTTGCCCGTGCCGGGCATGCCGGCGAACGTGGTGATATAGCCCTGCATGAGGCACGTGACCATGTTCACCACCTCGTTGCGGCTGATCGAGCGGCCGCCCATGTTCGTCACGCGCGAGGCGATCTCGTCCACCAGCTCGGTGGGCGTCATGGACTCCGCGTCGTCGCGAACGGGCACGGCAACGGGCGCCACGGCCGCGCTTTGCTTCTCCTCCAGGTCGAGGTCGTTCACCGCGCGGACGACCTTGCGCAGGATCTCGTTCTCCAAGATCTTGCCCGTGGTGGTCGCCTCGTTGTTCAGGTTGCTCAGGATATGGTCGATCTGCTCCTCAACGGCGAGCTTGCTGTGGACCGCGCGCTCGTAGCGGGTCTGCGCCTCGGCGACCGCGGCGCGGCGCTCGTTGATTTCGGCGTCGAGCTGCTTGATTTCTCCCTGCTTGCTAGCAAGCGCGTCGGCGATGGTCTTCTCGGCGTTGGCGCGCGCCTGGGCCTCCTCCTCGTGCGCCGCCTGGCATGCCTCACGGGCCGCCTCTTCTTCCTTGAGCAGGCCGTCGCGCCGCTTACGGATGTCCTCCATCTCGCGCTCGAGCTCGTAGCGCTCCTCGTCCAGGCGCTCCTTGACGCTGGCGCTTTTGAGCAGGCGATCCTTGACCTTGGGATACACCTCGTCGCTCGCCATGATGTGGCCCAGGCGCTCGTCGTCGATGCGGGTCAGGATCTGCTCGAGCACCTCCTTGTTGAACAGGACGGCGTCCTCCATGCCGTCCACCGCGTCCTCCAGGCGCTGGCGGCGCTTGTCGTCCAGGCTCGCGGTGTTCGCGGACCGCGCGTAGTCGTAAATAGCGCTTTTGAGGGAGTTGAGCAGGGTTTTGTCGAAGGTCTTCAGCTTTTCGGAGCCGTTGATGATGCTACGGAACAGCTCGCTCATGCGCTCGTCCGGCAGCCAGTCGTAGCTTTCGTTTTTGTCGGTGTTGTCGATGAGCGTGTCGATGTAGTCGCGGCGCAGGAACGTGGCGATATGCGCGTGGCCGCCCGCCGCGCCCTTGTTGAGCGAGAGGCGCTCGGCCACCGGGATGCTCGTGAAGCGGTATACGCGGAAGTCGAGGTTGTCAATCGCGGACAGGTGCAGGAAGCCCTGCTGGTCGGTGCGATACGTGAACGGACCGTAGTAGGCGGGGCCGTTGGGTGTTTGCTCCTGCAAAAAGATGCGGGGGCAATGCAGCTCGCCAGCGTCGGAGGCGAGGCGGATGGGCGTCTTGAACGGGCGGGTGAAGTCCAGTTTGGCGGACTCGGGCAGCTTGAAGATCTGATAGAGACCGGCGGCGATTGGGGACTCCATCAGGGGTTCCATGCGCAAATGCGAGCCGCCGCGCATGTCCGGATCGAAGAACGCCAGGAGACGATCGGCGACGCCCGACATGCCGTATCTGTTATTGGGATTGAAGGGCATCATGACGGTTGCCGTAACCACATTGCCATAGCGCTGGGAGATTTCATCAATGCCAATCGATGCCCAACGGTTGACGGGCATGGCGGTAAAGGCACCGTCGTCGGGGAAAAGGGTTTCATCCACGCGTTCGAGCGTGCCGTTTTCCTCGGCGTACAGCGGATACAAGCTAAATGCGCGCGCGTCTGGGTCGTTTGGATATGAGGCCCAACAAATAAGGTTTGTTTTTATATAGCGGTCGGCATCGTTGTAATCGTGTCCGTAGCTCATAGCGCAGCAACCTCCCTTGCGTTGGGAGCCGCCCTTGGGCCGCAAGGACGACTCCGCCCCATTGAAGTACACCTTACCAGTACGTGCGGACATGGGCTGCGCCCTTTCGGCGAGCGGGCGCGCGGAGGCTGAGGGCGCTCGCATCAGGCTGGCACGGCGTCAAGCGATTCGCGGCCGACCTCGCGTTCACCTGAAGCGGTCCCTTTAAGCGGATCCACCGCAACGAACGGGCGGGTTGGTCAAATTGGTCCACGACTGGGCCTCTTGCCCCTTCCGACAACCCTTTTTGGGAGGCATTATCCGACAAAAAATGCGCTCGCTGGTCAAATCACCCCGTGACTGGGTGCTTCGAGCCGCGGCGGCGAGCCGCTAGACCAGCCCGTTGCAACCAAAAAGGCCCAGTCACGACCCGGTTTGACCAACTCACGCTGAATTTACCCGTCACCCTCGCCTCTCCAGAGCCATGCAGCGCCTCGTACCCTTCTCAAAGGGCCCAGTCGCGGCGTAATTTGACCAACCCCCGTCAAATTTGCGCGCACACCCTGCCTCTCTGCGCTACACGGCGCCCTGATTTCATCTCAAGAGGCCCAATCGCCAGGCCGCATGACCGCAGCGGACAAAAATGGGGCTCGCCGTAGCGAGCCCCATCAAAGCGCAGCAGTCCACGCTGCCCGCAGGACAATCCTACTTGTTATAGCTGTAGAAACCCTTGCCAGCGGCAACGCCGGTCTCGCCCGCGTCGATCTTCTCCTTGAGCAAAGCCGCGATCTTGGACTCGATGGAGTTCGGGTCCTTCGCACCCGGCTTCATGAGCGTGATGTTATAAGCAGTGGTAAGGCCAACAACGTCGAGAATCTGGAAGGGGCCGAGCGGCGCGCCGGTGCCGAGCTTCCAGGCGGTGTCGATATCCTCAACGGAGCCGATCTCGGCAGCCCACAGTGCCTGAGCGGCGGACAGGAAGGGCACGAGCAGGCTGTTGAGCAGGTAGCCCGGCTGCTCCTTGTTCACGCGGATCGGAATCATGCGAATGGAGCGCGCGAAGCCCATGGCAACGTCGATGTTTGCCGGGTCCGTGGCGGCGTGCGGCATGACCTCAGTGAGCGGATGGGCCCAGATGGTGTTGGCAAAGTGCAACGCCAGGTACTTCTCGGGGCGGCCGGTGTGCTCAGCGAACATGGACGGCAGCAGCGTCGACGAATTGGTGAGCACCACGGCGTGCTCCGGCAGATGCTTTGCCATCTCGGTGTAGAAGGCGACCTTCTCCTCGGGGTTCTCGGCGATGGACTCAATCACCAGGTCGGCGTCCTTAAAGGCCTCCTCGTAGCTGGCCACGAGGCGCAGGTTCTCGTAGGCGGACTCGACCTTGGCCTTGGCGGCCTCGCAGGCCTCGGGGGTGACGTCCTCTGCGGGCAGCAGGCCGTAGGCATAGGCGGACTTGTCGGTCTTCATGGCCTCGAGCGTGGCCAGGTACGTCTCGCGCAGGTTGTCGATCTTGGGCTGGCAGCGGCCGATGGAGCCCTCGGAACGCAGCCAAATGGTCACGTTGTAGCCGCTGTAGGCAGTCTGAAAAGCGATCTGGCTTCCGAGCACGCCGCCACCGGCAACAACCACGTTCTTGATTTCCATGGGTTTCCTTTCGCAAGGATGGACACGAACGCGCAAAGCATATCGCCTTGCATTACACGGGATCCGCGAGCAGAACGCTCAATCCACAGGTGGTTTGTTTTTATCGGTGAGCGTGAGGGCGCGCGGCGCTCAAGGGCAAGAGGGTAGAATAGCCGCATGGAGACCGCGCGGGCTGAGAGGTGCGTCATGCGACTCATTGGCAACATTATTTGGATGCTCTTTGGTGGGATTATCACTGCTGTTTACTGGTTTTTGGTGGGGTGTTTGTTCTGCATCACCATCATTGGGATTCCGCTGGGGCGTCAGGCCTTCAAGATGGCATCGCTCACGCTGGCGCCGTTTGGCAAGACCATCGAGTACGGCGGCGGCGCGCCGTCGCTGATTGCCAATATCATTTGGCTGCTGTGCGCGGGTCTTCCCATGGCGATTTCGTACGTGATCGCCGGCGTGGTCAACTGCATCACCATCATCGGCATCCCCTTTGGCCTGCAGGCGTTCAAGATGGCGAAGCTCTCGCTGCTTCCGTTCGGCGCGCAGGTGCGATAGGCGCTGGGGGCGGATTTATCGGGGGCGGAGGGGGTTGTACTTTCCCGCCTATCGGCGCTCCTCGCTCAACACCGCGGCGGCGTAGTCTTGCGAACGATGGAATACATGCAGGATATGAACTGTTTCGTCCTTAATGCTATAAATGGCGATGTATTCCTTGATTCTAAATGACCTGTAACCTCGCGCAGCTAAAAACAAATCGCTGCACAGCGGGCGGCCTTTTGGGAATGCTCTAAGGAAATCTACTCCCTTTTCCAGCTCATCGAGGAAATCTGCCGCAGCGACTGGAGATGCAAGGGTGTCTTTGATGTAGGCGTAGATCCCAGCAATATCGATGGCGGCTTTTCTGGTCACGACAACCCTAGTTGCCATTCTGGGACCTCAATCCAGAAATGAAGGCATCAAAGTCCATGACATCGCCGCTTTCAATGTCACGCTCTGCCTCCTGGAGATGCTCGTAAAGCTTTGCTTTGGCCGCATTGAGGCGGATTCCCTCATACACCTCGTTTGACATTGCAACAAAAGCGTCGTAACCGTTCCTGGTCACCGTGACGGGAGCATCCGAATTATTGAGAACCTCGATGAACTTGGTCGTGTCCTTCACATCCCTAACGGGAACGCAGACCGGCATAACAGGCCTCCAATAACGTCACAGAATTATGTCACATCAATAATATTACCAGTCATAGCAGTGCGTCAAATGCTCTAAACAACTTGCCGTAATCGCCCGCGAATATGGGGTATCAAAAATCCACTCAGGCAAACCGCTTCTTCTCGAGTGGCTTGAGGTAGTTCTTTTTGAGCGAACGCTCATTCAAAAAGAACTACCTCAGATTTGCTCAGGCTGGAATCACTTCGTTTGGCGGAAATCAGCTCGAGTGTGCAACACATCGTGAAATACGAGCGTCATGATGTAATGCGGAACATGAGACTCATATAGTCCGAAATCGCCTGATTCATCGATGGGGATGCTGGATTCGGACATCGCAACGCCTCCGAAAAGAAAAACGGCGGAGAAAAGTCCCCGCCCTTGGGTGGACCAGGGCCTTGCTGCCAGCCCAGGATTTAAGCTTAGCCATCTTTGATGGCATTGGTCAGTATGATCTGCCGGTGTTTTCCCTATTGGGAATTGAGTAACGTCGGAGGAACCGGAGGCATTCCCGGGTCTGACGTGCCGCCGGCAAAAAGAGCGGCGAGATCCGCAACGCTTCCTGCAGAGGCCCACTCGCTCATGCCCGGTTTCCACACCAGGGACCCACGCGTGAGCTGGCCAGCCGCAGCCATCTGGGCAAGCGCCGCCATGTCAAACGGACCGGTCGCCACACCATTAACCGCAACGTGATACATCGGCTGCGGCACAGGCGGTGGAACAGGGATTCCAGCAGCAGGCACCTGGCCACCCAGTCCGCCCACCATGCCGTTCATCATGCCGGCGATGTTCTGGCCCACGGCACCGCCAACGGCCATGCCCGCCATCATCGCCGCAGGATCGAACCAGCCGCCTGCGCCGCCGTCAGAACCACCACCGCCGGGATTGCCCACCTCGGTGGCTCCATTGGCGCCCATCTGCCCGAGCGCCTCCGCGCCCGCAACGCCAACCTCGGCTTGTTTTTCAAGCTGGAATGCACCGATGTTGGTGGTCTCAGTCGCCATGCGCTGGGCTCGCTGAGCCTCCTCACGCTGGTTACGCAGCGTTTCCTCGAGGTTCTCGATATTGACGCGCTGGCGATCGTGAATGTCCTTGACGCTCGCCTCGGTCTGAGCCTGGACCGTCTGGGCCTCGACATCGCGCGTGACGGCCATAAGCTGACGGTAGCCGTCGCTCAGCTTGTCGGGCTCAATGGCGGAAATGTCAAAACCCGACACCTCAACGCCGAACTTGGAAGAGAGGCGCTCTGAAAGCTCGGGCTCGAACTGGTCATGTATGGTTTCGGTTCCCCACCTGGTAAAAAGGAGAGAGCCTTAATTGGCTCTCTCGATTATTATCGAAATTCAAATCCCGTTTCTTTTCGAAGCGCTTTGAGAGTCTTATCCTTGCGAAACTTTCTGCCATTAGCTTTTCTCAGCGTGCCTTTAGGCATGCCGTGCTTCTTCTCGTATGTTCCCACCGTACAATCACTTCGGGTCTTCCTCACAAGTCCAAACATCTATCCATCCCTACCAATCCTCATCATCATCGTCCGAAAAATACTCCTTATCCATATCGGCGATAGCCTCGGCCACTTCGCTGCGATCAGATGAACTCAGAGAATCGTACTTCTCGTCAAAACCTTCGTAACCCAAATTCCAAAGATTGTCTTTCAGCTCCTGAACCAACTCTGGGTTATTTTTACGCCTTCCCATTAGTCCTCCAACTCGTCAACATCCGTATTCCTGTTTTACCCGAAATAGGCAGCCATTAGCGCGTGGACGTTGCCATAAATCAATAGATACTCGTTCGTAAAAAACCTCCTCACGGTTTTCAATACGAAACTACCATCAACCCCAAGATACCGACTAATCTCGATATCCGACATGGACTTCATGGCAGAATTTGTGAACAACTACTTAAAGAACGACTAGCTGAGACCATCACCCTTCCGCTTGCCAACATAATCAAAAAAGCAACAGCTCCCGAACCCTGTTTCAAGTGCGAGCCATTTTCCCAATCCTGTCAGAATCGCAACACCTGTTGTCCAGCCATTCAACCCATGAACGGTCTCGCGAAAAACGCAGCCCCTCTTACGACGAAGCATTCCGCTCGTCACGGAAATCCGTCGTAGGAGAGGCCAACCATGAACAACCGAATAGGGAATCAAAGCCCCGGGCAAAAGGCCGGGGTCACGCACGCGCGCACAGCACCGACACCACCCATCCGCTCACCGCCGCACGCACCCGCGCACTTGCTGTTCAACGCTTGAACAGCTTTGGTAGGAGCTGTAAGGGGGTGGCAATGCGCGATTGCGAAACAACGCAAGGCTGGAAGATTTCTCAGGTCGAGCGCCTGATTGATTTGCCGCGCCGCGATATCCAGCGCGCATGCTACGACGGGCAAGGCGGCGCCTGCATCCTGGAGCCCGCCAACAGCACATGGGGCAAGCGTTTCTACAGCGCGAGCGACATCGCACGGCTAATGCTGGTCAAACTCTACAAGGATCAGGGCTACTGCCTACCGGAGATTCGCGATCTGCTCAATGGGCCCGACGGGCACGCCAGCACCAAAGCGGAGCTAGCCATATGGAAGGCAAGACTCGAAGAGGAACTTATTGAGGTAGAACTCAAGCTCAATCGCGTTGTCGCGCTCCTCGCCACGCTGCGAAACGACAGCTCAGAACATGTCGACGCGTCTGAAAAGCACCTTCGGAACCAGCTACCGAACGATGTCATCGAGACCCTTCGGGACATCCTGTTCAAAGAGAACGCCCCGCGCCCAAGCCAGCAAATAATTCAGTCCCTTATCAGCCAGCTAGACAAACCGGGCATTGACTTAGCCATCGACCTCTGGGCGGGCCCAGGAAGCTACGACCGCCTTGTTGATGAAATTTGGAATACGAGCCAGCCAGATTAAGGAGAGAACTGAATGAAGCTGCTCAACCTTGTTAAACAGATTTCCCCAGGAGGCCGCATTGCAATCGCCTTAGCAGTCGGCCTGATTGTTGGATCTCTGGGAACC
Organism: Coriobacteriaceae bacterium; assembly: GCA_030525945.1. Taxonomy (GTDB): domain Bacteria; phylum Actinomycetota; class Coriobacteriia; order Coriobacteriales; family Coriobacteriaceae; genus Collinsella. The sequence goes on from JAUNDT010000006.1 coordinate 26,693, forward strand.
GTCGCGTTCCAGGCCTACAACCCAAAAGACGTTATTGCCGAAGGCCCCAAGGAAAGCGTCTCTGCAATCTTCGGACGCATCGTCAACCAAAACAAGATGATTTCGGCATCACAGGATTACACATTTGTTGAAAAGGCCGTCGACAAAAACAGGCTTTTCGACATTGTCGACATTCCATTCACTGAGAACAGTTTCTGGTATCGGTACACGGGAACTATCGAGGCAACCGTCGACTTGAGCGACGCTTCGCTCGTGAAAAAGAACGAAACCACCTTGGTAATCTCCTTGCCGGAGCCCGTTCTTAGCAACAAACCCAACATGGATCTTTCCGGCGTGCTCGAGGAGCGAAACAACCTCCTGAATCCTATCCATGTTTCCGATGTCGACGAGCTCCAGCGCGACTGCATCGCCATGAGCAACAACGAGGCAGAAAAGAACGGGCTGCTCAAGGCGGCCAAGGAAGCCACCGTGTGCAACCTCCAGCAAATGTACGACATTGCCCTCGGAGAAAACGAATACAAGGTTGAGGTCGAATGGATTGACAACGCGGAGGTAGACAAGAAATGAAACCCATCATGATTGTCGCCCTTGCCATTGGCGTCCTGCTAATCGGCTTCTTCCTCATCAACAACTTGGTCCTGTCCTGGTACTAAACAGCGTCCTGTCGCATTTCAACGTTAGGAGTAAACATGAAACGTATTTCCGCAGCTCTGCTTTCCTGCCTCGTCGCATTATCGCTCTCGGCATGTGGCCAGCCGGCGAAAGACCCCGGTCCAGACTACGCTGATGACGAGGCCATGGAAATCATCGCCGATGCATTTGAAGCTCGCCAAGACGTCATCTTCAAAGTTGAAGAAAAGGACCCCAGCAACGCGCAATCAATGAAGAACATGCGCTCCTATGTTGAAGCCGAGCTTGAAGTCGCCGATAAACTCCGCACGCGAGTGTTTGAAGACAGCGAGATGCAAGAGCTCGTTTTGAAGTACCTGAACACACTTGACAACGCCCTTAAAACCCTTGAGGAATATCCCGTTACCAGTACGGAGTTCCTCGATGAATGGAATGAGCGAGCAGACATCCGTGCGACCCTGCTCAAAACATTCGCTGATGAATATGGCCTAACGGTTGAAGAGAAATATCAAGACATCTTCGATGAGGTCTTGGCAAATGGAGCGGCTGCCGCCAAGGAGAGCCAAACCGAAGAGGCACTTCAGGGCGTTCTCGATGCGATCGTTTTCGAGAAGGTAACGGAATATAGCTTCACCACATATTCGGCGGTTGTCGAAAACACGACTGGCGTTGACTTTGGGGATTGCGCCTTTGACGTTGCCCTGTATGACGCCGAGGGAGTGAAGTTGGACGACAGGTACGTTTTCACCAGCGGCTGGGCATCCGGCGAAAAGGTCCGCTTCGAGTTTACGTCTGAGGTCGATACCGATCAGATTAAGCTGTCGATCGACTACTACAACCTAGCTAAATAAACGCCCAAGCAAAAACCTTACCCATAGACCGTCTATCCGTTTACCGAAAAGCAGAACGATTCCCCCATCAAAGATGACAGTATCTTCGATGGGGGAATCGTCTTTCGAAAGGACTTATTATGGACAAAGGAAACATTCTCGTCATTGGTAATTCTGGCGTTGGCAAGTCGACACTCGTCAATGCAGTCCTCGGCGAAGAGAGAGCAGAAACAAGCCGCGGAATCAGCGGTACCACCAAGGAGCTCAAGATTTACAGTAGCGACTCTGCTCCCTTCAATATTGTAGACTCCGTTGGCTTTGAACCGTCTTGGCGCAAACGCACCCAAGCGATTAATGCCGTTAAAAAATGGTCTAAAGAGGGCGCCAAGGGCAACGAGCCAGAAAAGCGAATCGATGTTATTTGGTTTTGCGTCGATGGCACTGCGGGCAAGCTATTTCCCCAAACCATTGAATCTCTTTCTCGTGCCACAAAAATGTGGGCGTCAGTCCCCGTTATCGTTGTAATTACCAAGTCCTACGCTGAACCAGAACGAAAAGAAAACACTCAGATTGTCTACAATGCTTTTGCAAGGCAGAAAAAGTTCTCAAAGAACCTAAAGGCAGTTATCCCGGTGGTCGCATGGCCGTATCAAATCACAGATGACTACGCCGTTCCTCCGCAGGGGATCATCGAGCTCATCGATACCACAGTAGAGCTACTTCCAGAGGGAAGGAAAGCCGCTGACAGGGACATTGCTTCCTTCAAGCTAAAGCGTAAAAGAGCTCTTTCCCATGCAACCTCCGTCTCCTTCAGCACTCTTGGTGCCGCCGTTGGAGCGGCTCCCCTTCCATTTGCCGACGCTGCACCTCTTTGTGCAATTGAAACAGCAGAGATTAAAGCCATCTCCGCTATTTACGAAATCAAATCTAACGATGATTCTTCTCGGCTGATCGAGTCTCTTATTGAAGTTGGCACCGTAAGTCTTGCCGCAAAAAGTGCCATTAGCGCTCTCAAGCTAATACCGGGTATCAATATTGCTGGAAGCGTGTTGAATGCAACCATTGCCGCATGCATCGTCATGGCTGTTGGAGAAGGCTCGCGATTCATCTTCGAAAAAGTTTATCTTGGCGAAGCATCTGTTTCCGATTTGGAATGGGCAAAGAGATTACTGGAGTCCCGACTTGCTGATAATTTCATTTCTAAGGCTACCGAGGCAATTGAGGCAGTCTCGGAACGTGGCACCTCTAGCAATGTAAGTCAAATCATCTCCGACATCGTCTCGGCTATTTTCAAAGACGAAACACCCAGGTAGTTCTTCACTGCTAAAAAGTTATGCATAAGGCGGATCATGGGAAGCACTCGCGATCCGCCTTAGATTTACCCGTATTTAGAAGCTCTTGCCTAAACAGGCGCGCACAAAAGGAAAGCTGCCCGAGTCCTTGTATTAAAGCACGAATGTGAACGCAACTCACATACCCGCAACTACCTGCGGATTTCCCGTACTGAGTATTTTTACTCATTGTACTGAGTAAAAATACTCAGTACAATGAGTAAAAATACTCAATAGGAGCTGAAGGCATATGTACCAGCGTAAACAAGTTGAGACTATCACTCAAAGGATGCTCGAGAGCCGCAATCCCCTTATCCAGGTCGTGGTTGGACCTCGCCAGACCGGCAAAAGCACCATGCTCTCGCAGGCAGTCGGCAACGCGGGGCTTGACTGTCACTTCGTCAGTGCCGACGATCCCCTCGTCCCCACCGCCGAGTGGCTCAGAACAGAATGGCAGCAAGCACGCAATCTCACACGGGGAAACACCCGCCCCGCCGCGCTCATTGTCGATGAGATTCAAAAGGTCCAGCAATGGTCCAATACCGTCAAATCTCTTTGGGATGCAGACCGGCGCTCTGCCTCCACCCTCAAGGTCTTTCTAAGCGGATCCTCCTCTCTGCTTCTCCACCATGGGCTCGAAGACTCCCTGATGGGCCGCTTTGAACTCATACGGTCGCCGCACTGGTCGTATTCCGAATGCAGGGACGCCTTTGGGTACTCACTCGATGATTATCTGTATTTCGGTGGTTACCCGGGAGCAGCTCGCTTTACAGAAGACCCCCAGCGCTGGGGATCTTATATCCGCGATGCCGTTGTCGAGCCGACGATTTCGCAAGACGTCCTTGCGCTGGAAGACGTTCGCAAGCCCGCCCTCATGCGCGCGCTCTTCCGCCTGGGGGCAGCGTACTCCGGCCAAGAGCTCTCGTACACAAAAATGGTTGGCCAGCTGCAGGATGCCGGAAACACGGTCACCGTGGCCCACTACCTCGACCTTTTGGGCAAAGCCGGCATGATCTGCGCGCTCCCCAAGTTTGACAACAAGGAGCTCGTCCGCCGGCGAAGCAGCCCGCGGCTCATGGTGTTCGACACCTCGCTCATAACAGCCCTTTCGGCCAAAGGACGCGAACGGCTCATCGACGACCCCGAGCAGCGCGGCCACATCGTGGAATCCGCCGTAGGCGCGCGCTTGCTTGCGCGATCCAGCGCGGAGGGCTTTGACGTCCTTTGGTGGCGAGAAGCCAATGAAGAGGTGGACTTCGTCCTTCAAAAGGGTACCGCACTGACAGCCATTGAGGTGAAGAGCGGACACGAAAGCGCGCAGAGCGGAATGGCCACGTTCCTGGCCAAGCATCCCGAAGCCAAGCGCATAGTCGTGGGTGGATCATCCGCCGGAGCATGCGCCGTCGAGGATTTTCTTCTCGATGAGATTGAGCTGTTCTACTAGCCCTCAGCCCTACGCCACCTCGAAGTCGACGCGGTCGAGCTTGGGGACGTCCAGGCGAATGAGAGCCTCGGCCTCGCAGCGCTCCTCGGCGGCGAGCTTCTCGCTCGTGGTCACGGTCGCTACGAGCTGCTCGCGCATGAGGACGTCGGGCTCGCCGTGCTCGCGTGAGACACCCGAGCCTGCAGCTCCGGCAGCGTCCGCGTCGCCCGAACCGTCACCGGCGGCCTCCGCAGCGTCCGCGTCCGCGCCACCGCCGACCTCCGCCTCGCCAGCCGCAGCCCCCGCATCGCCATTCGCGTCGCTTGCCTCGCCCGCAACCTGCACGCCGACCTCGTACCCCACAAACCCGGGGCACGTCACCGCAAGCTCCTCGCTCGTCTCGGCAACGCCGTAGCGGTCAACCGTGCTCGGCGCCTCCGCCGTGGCCTCGCGCACCGACTGCACGGTAAAGATCACGCACGGAATCGCGAACACGACCGTGCCCATAAAAATCCGGCGCCTGATCTTGTGCGAAAGCGCAGCCGCGATGATCTCTTCCTCCTGCGTCACCACGCCGTCGTCGTTCAAGTCGCGGTCGAGCGGCACACGCAGCAAAATCAGCACGAGCGTGGCCGAAAGCGCGATGAACACCACGTTGATGCCGAACTCGTAGAGCGCCGACAAAAACAGCGCCCCGCTCGCCGAGGCCAGGCCGTACCCCGCCGCGCACAACGGCGGCATGAGCGCCGTTGCCACCGCAACGCCCGCGATTACCGTGGCGGGCTCCTGGTCACGCGAGTTCCCCAATCCGCCGGCGAAACCGCCCACCAGCGCCAGCAGCAAATCCCACACCGTGGCACTCGAATTGTCCAAAATCGCCGGCGTAGTGCCCGCCATGGGCGTGAACACAAAGTACAACGTTGACGTGACCAGGCAAAACGCCATCTGCAGCAGCAGACCGCCCACCGCGCTCACCGTAAGCGAGCGATCCATTGTGGCCACGCTGTACGCGATCGCCAGCACCGACCCCATGATGGGGCAGATGAGCATCGCGCCCACGATGGCGATGTCGGAATCCGTATCCAAGCCGATGCAGGCGATGAGCATCGCCACGACCAGAATGCACAGATGCGTGCCGGTCAGGCGCGCGCCGTTCACAAAGCGCTTGCGGATCACGTGGTACGGCGCGCGGCCCTCGCGGATGTTGAACGTTCGACGCAGGAGACCCTGCGCATCGCGCAGGGCCCGTTGCACCGGCGGCCGCTCTCCATGGCGCCGCCGGTGCCGATCGATGTACTTTTGCCTCAGGGCCTCGCGCGCGGAGGCCGACTCTTGGTTAGAAACCACCGTTACCCAAGAACTCCTCGAGATAGCGCAGGAACTCTTCCTCGGTCATGCCACTGCCGGAGCCGTTGCCGTCGCTCGTGTCCTCCTGCTCCGCCTGCAGAGCCTCGTCGGACCCGAGCTCGACCTCGATCTCCTTATCCTTGGTGCCGCGCACCACGGTGAGCTTAACTGTATCACCCACCTCGTGCTCGCGCAGCGCGATAATCAGGCCGTCCGCGGAGGCGATCTGCGTGCCCTCCACATCGATCACGATGTCGCCCTTCTTGATACCGGCCTTGTCGGCGGGGCCACCTGGCGTGACCTCGGCAACATACGCACCGTGATCGACCGCGAGGTTGTTCTGGCGGGCAACGTAGGCATTCACGCTCGTGAGGGACACGCCCAGGTACGGGTGAACCGGCGTCTTACCGTCGATGATCTGGTTGGCGATATCGATCGCGTAGTTCACGGGGATGGCGAAGCCCACGCCCGAGCTCGAGCCGGAGTAGGACTCGATAACCGAGTTGATGCCGATGAGCTCGCCGCGGTCGTTCACCAGGGCGCCGCCGGAGTTACCGGGGTTGATGGCGGCGTCGGTCTGGATCATGTTCGCGTAAATGGAGGTGCCGCTCGCGCTCGGCAGCGCGGTGGAGCGGTAGAGCGCCGACACGATGCCCGTGGACACGGACTGCTCGTTGCCGAACGGGCTGCCGATCGCCATGACCCACTCGCCGACGGCGATCTCGTCGGAGTCGCCCACCTCGATGGGGGCGAGCTCGGCCTTGTCGGCGTCCTTGATGCGAATGACGGCGAGGTCGCTCGACGGATCGGCGCCCACCAGCTCGGCCTCGTAGCTCTCGCCGGCGTCGGTGTTCACCACGAGCGTATCGGCGTTCTCGATCACATGGTGGTTGGTGAGGATATTGCCGTCCTCGTCCAGAATCACGCCGCTGCCGATGCCGCCCTGGCCGTCCGCACCGCCCTGCGCGGTAATCGACACCACCGACGGCAGGCTCTTGGCGGCGACCGCCTCGGAAAGTGAGGTGTCCTCGGGGTCGATCTCGATTTTTTGCGAGGAGGCACCCGTCGCCTCGACGTCGGTGTCGGTGATGCGGAACGCGCCGGTCATGACCAGCGCGATCACCAGCACGCCGCCCGCCACCAGGCCGAGCAGCGACGCCAAAAAGATCGGCAGCTTCTTGCTCTTGGTCTTGACCACGGTTCGCGTCTCGGTGTGCACCGCGGGCATCGAGCTCGTGGGCGCCGAGGACGTTGCGGCGGGGTCGGAGCCCGCCTCGTTCTTGTACGTGTAGGAATACGAGTAATCCCCCGGCTCAACGGGCGTGGGCTCGACCTCAACGCGCGGCTGCGAACTCGTGCGCTGCTGGTCGTCGGGCAGCCCGTCGGGGCGCTGAGGAGTCTTCGAATCGCTCATCGGTTGGTCCTTTCAACGGTTTCAATCCCCTACGTTGTACCCCAACCAACCCCGCGGCTGCACCGCAGACCAAAGACCTTAAACAAGTCGTAAGGCTTCCTTGGGATTTCGTTAAGCCTTCCCGCGCCTTACGTGCGGTGCCTGGATCAGCCCCCATGCTAAGCGGGTCGTCCAAGTGCCGCAGATCGGCGTGAAAGAGGAGGGTACCGCGCCTCACATGCGGCGCCCGACGATTGAGGGGCAAGGTGCGGTGCCTGGATCAGCCCGCTACTTTTTGAAGAGGTAGCCTACGCCACGCACCGTATCAATATGCGCGGCGATCTGCGGGCCCACCTTGCTGCGAATGCGACGAATGTGCACGTCAACGGTGCGCGTGCCGCCGCAGTACTCGAAGCCCCACACGTTGTGCAGCAGCACCTCGCGGCTGTACGCGCGGTTGGGATGGGTGGCCAAAAAGCTCAGCAACGAATACTCCATAAGCGTCAGGTCGACCGGCTCGCCGTCGAGGGACACCTGGTACGTGGCCAGATTGATCGTGAGGTTATCCACCGTGAGAATCTCGCCCGAGACCTCTTCCTCATCGGGGCCCAGCAGCAGGCGCACGCGTGCCTCGAGCTCGGAGGGGCTGGCGTCGGAGCAGATGAAGTCCGCGCGCACTGCCTCGGGCAAGTGCAGGTCGGACAGGCTGATCTCATCCACGATGAGCAGCATCGGAATATCACCGCGGGCATTCAGCCACGACGCCATCGCGTCGATGCGGTCGGGTCGAACGCCGTCGGCGTCGAGCACGAGCAGCGCAAAATCGCGCGCCGCGCCCGGCGAATCGGGCGTGGCGGAATCGACCTCGATCCCCAACGTGGTATTCAGCGTACCTACAAACTCACGCAGCCGCGTGGTGCGAGCCATGAACAAAATGGACGGAGCAGACATACCCAACCTCCAAAAGCGCAGCGATCACAACTAGGAATTTGCCAGGTACCGCTTGAGTTCCCACTCGGTAACCGTCGAGTTGAAGCGATCCCATTCGTCGCGTTTCTTTTTGAGGAAGAAGGCGTGGATGTGCTCGCCCAGCGCGTCCTTCATGAAGTCGGAGCTCTCGAACACGTCGAGCGCCTCGTCGAGGTTGCGCGGCAGCGGGTCGATGCCGCGGGCGCGCAGCTCGCGCTCGGGCAGGCGCAGCAGGTCGGAAGTCGCCTCCTCGGGCAGTTCCAGGCCGCGCTGGATGCCGTCGAGGCCGGCGGCGAGCGTCACGGTGTTCACCAAGTATGGGTTGGCCATGGGGTCGGGGCTGCGCAGCTCGATGCGGGCCGCCAGCTGCTTGCCGGGCTTGTAGATGGGCACACGGATCATGGCGGAGCGGTTACGCAGGCCCCAGGTGGCGTAGCGCGGGCCGTTGCCCACGCCGGCGCTCAGGCGCTTGTACGAATTGACTGTGGGGTTGGTGATGGCGCTGATCTCAGAGGCATGCGCTAGGATGCCCGCCATGTAGCTCTTGGCGATCGGCGACAGATGGTAGTCGGCGTCCTCGCCCCAAAACACGTTGTTGCCCTCGCGGTCGAACAGCGACTGGTGCAGCAGCATGGCCGACGACGAGCCCTTGGCCAGCGGCTTTGGCATGAACGACGCGTGGATCCCGGCCTCGTAGGCAGTCGTGCGGATCACGTGCTTGGCCGTCATGATCGCGTCGGACATAGTCAGCGCCTCGGCATGGCGCATCGAGATGCCGTTTTGCGAATGACCGGAGCTGTGGAACGAGTACTCGACCGGAATGCTCATCTTTTCCAGCATGAGGACGGTCGAGCGGCGCAGGTCGCGCGCGGAATCGGACGGCGTGAGGTCAAAGTAGCCCACCTGGTCGAGCGGCTCGGGCGTATGCTCGTCCTTGAAGTAGTAGAACTCCAGCTCAGCGCCCACGTTCATGATATAGCCGAGCTTTTCGGCACGGGTGAACATGCGGCGCAGCGCCTCGCGGGAATCGCCGGCGAAGTGCTGGCGGTCGGGCGTGCACACGTCGCAGAAGATGCGCGCGGCGCCGTCTTGCTTGGGGCGCCAGGGCAGGATCTGGAACGTGGAGGCATCGGGAAACGCCAGCATATCGGCCTCGTCGGGCGTGGTGAAGCCCTCGATGGCCGAGCCGTCGAACCCGATGCCCTCCTCAAAGGCGACCTCAAGATCCTCGGGCGAAATCGCGAAGCTCTTGAGGCGGCCCAGCACGTCGGTGAACCACAGGCGGATGAAGCGGATGTCGCGCTCCTCAACGCTCCGAAGAACGAAGTCGATGTTCTGCTGACGATCCATGACGAGCTCCTTCGCGGCAGGAATTCATATATGCTCGCCTATTTTCTCACACCTGTGTTTCGGTGCGGTTTCACGACCGGGCGCCGACGTTGCGCCCGAGTTTCTCGGCCGTGCGGTCCAGGCCCTCGCACGCGGGGCAGCTCGTGCGCTTGGACGGCGTGCAGCTCGAGCACGCGCCTCCGCACGAGCCGGCCTGCGCGCAGTCCCCGCACGTGCCTTTTTTGCGCACGCGCAGCACCACAGCCGCGAACGCCACGGCGATCAGCACCAGTATCACAACGTCGATTATCGACATGGGACTCCTCTCTATAGGGCCAGCTTAATTGTGCAGCACCTTACGCCTTGCGTGAAGCCGCCGGCGCAGGCGCGCCCGAGGCCGGTGCCGCGCTCTCGTCCCACGCGTAGGCCGGCATGGGGCGGAAGAGCTGGAACAACATGAGTGCGGCAAACGCCACGGCAACAACGGTCCACACGCTGAACACGCCGGTGGCTGCCAGGTAGAACTGGTTGATCATAAGGCCGATCACCCACGCGAACCCGCACTCGTAACCCAATGCGATCGCCGTCCACTTGGCGGAGTTCATCTGAGCGCGGATCGTTCCCATGGCCGCGAAGCACGGGGCGCACAGCAGGTTGAAGGCGCCGAACGCCGCAATGGCGCCCGCGCTGGGGAACAGCGCCGCAAACGCGGACCACAGGCTCGGGTCGGTCTCGGTGGCGTCGGCCAGGTGCAGCAGGGAGGCCGCCGTGGCCATCACGTTCTCCTTGGCAACGAGCCCCGTGACGGACATGGCCGTGGCCTGCCAGGTGTCAAATCCGAGCGGGGCAAAGATCCAGCTCACCGCGCCGGCAATGGCCGCAAGCAGGGAGAAGTCCGTGTACTCCTCGGGCACACCGGCCATGGAGGGCAGGTAGCCGAACGCACCCTCGAACACGCCGAAGCTCGACAGGAACCACACCACGATGGTGGACGCGAAGATGATCGTGAACGCCTTTTTAACGTATGCGCTCACGCGCTCCCATACGTGCAGGGCCCAGCTGCGCGCGCTCGGCATGTGGTAGGCGGGCAGTTCCATGACGAACGGGGTGGGGCGGCCGGCGAACAGGCGCGTCTTTTTGAGCATGATGCCCGAGACGATCACCGCGAACACGCCCAGGAAGTAGAAGAGCGGCGCGATCCAGCTGGACTCCGCGTCGCCGATGAGGGCGCCCATAACGAGCGCGATGACCGGCAGCTTGGCGCCGCAGGGGATGAACGTGGTGGTCATAACCGTCATGCGGCGGTCTTTCTCGTTCTCGATGGTCTTGGTGGCGAGCACGCCGGGCACGCCGCAGCCCGTGGACACGAGCATGGGGATGAACGACTTGCCCGAAAGGCCGAAGCGGCGAAACACGCGGTCCATCACGAATGCGACGCGCGCCATGTAGCCGCAGTCCTCGAGGAAGGACAGGAGGATGAACAGCACGAGCATCTGCGGGATAAAGCCGAGCACCGCGCCCACGCCCGCCACGATGCCGTCGCACACGAGGCTGATGACCATGTCGCTCGCGCCCGCGGCGGCAAGCCAGCCCTCGAACATCGCCGGCACGCTTGGCATCGCGGTTCCGAAGAACTCCCAGCCCTCGCCGAAGAGACTGTCGTTCACCCAGTCGGTCATGGCGGTGCCGAAGGTCGAAATGGCCAGGTAGTACACGCCGAACATGATGACGGCGAAGATCGGCAGGCCAAGCCAGCGGTTGGTCACGATGCGGTCGATCTTCTCGGACGTGCTCATTTTGGCGGGCGCCTTGGTGAGACACTCGTCCACGATGTGCGCGATTACGCCGTAGCGCTCGCCCGTGATGATGGACTCGGCGTCGTCGTCGCAGTCGCGCTCGCATGCCGCGATGAGGCTCTCCAGGCTCTCGGCGGCGCTGGCGGGCAGTGCGAGCTCGGCCATGATGGCGGCGTCGTGCTCGAACAGCTTGACGGCGTAGTAGCGGCGCTTGCGCGCGTCGATGGTTTTGGGGAGCAGCGCCTCGACCTGGGCGAGGACGTCCTCAATGGCGCGGTCGAATGTCTGGCAAGGGGCGGCGGGGCGGGTTGCGGCGGCCATGGGTCGGGTGGAGGTCGCGGCGACGTTCGCGGCTGCGGCGGCGGCCATGGCGGGACGGGCGTCAGCATTCGCAGCGGCGCTGGAGGCGGCCGTCTTCCTCGCAACCTCGATCAACTCGTCCACACCGCTGTTCTTGAGCGCCGAGATCGACACGACCGGGCATCCCAAGCGCTTCTGCAGGGCGGGCACATCGATGGCGTCCCCGCTTTTTGCCAGCAGGTCAGCCATGTTCAACGCCACGACAACCGGCAGGCCTGTCTCGATGACCTGCAGCGCGAGATACAGATTGCGCTCGAGGTTCGTGGCGTCGAGCACCTGGATCACCACGTCCGGCTCGCCGCTCATGAGGTAATCGCGCGACACGCGCTCCTCGGGGCTGTACGGAGACAGCGAGTAGATGCCGGGCAGGTCGGTGACGACCACGCCCTTGTCGCGCGACAGGAGCGCTTCCTTTTTCTCGACTGTAACGCCGGGCCAGTTGCCCACGTAGCCATTGGCGCCGGTTATAAGGTTGAACAGGGTGGTCTTGCCGCAATTGGGATTGCCGGCAAGGGCGATGTGCAGTGTTTGATCCGCCATGCGAACCTTCTTTTCTCTTGGCTTTGAAACGTATTCGTTGCTGAGTTGGCCCGTGCCCGAATTGCTTCCGCGCGCGTATCATTTGTTAGACATGGCTAACTCTACCGATAGAACTATGCTCGTTGTAGCGCATTACGCGACCTCAACGATCGCGGCCTCCTCCTTTCGGATGGACAGTTCGTAGCCGCGCACGGTGATTTCGACCGGATCGCCCAGCGGCGCCACCTTCACGACCTTGAACGGCGTTCCCTTAATGAGACCCAAGTCCATGAGGTGACGGCGCAGCGCGCCCTCGCCGTGGAGCTTGACGATGGTGGCGCTCTCCCCCACCTTCACGTCTGCCAGCGATTTCATGCTTCCTCCCCTCTGTGCTCGATTGGCGTGCATTCCACGCGCAGTACCCGGCTAGGCTGCCATGATGTGCTGCGCGACCTTGGCGTCCAGCCCAAAGCGCGCGCCCTTGACAAGCACGATGATGTTCGCGCTCGACGAGGAGACCACGTGCACCTCGGCGCCGTCAACAAAGCCGATTTCCTGCAAGTGACGCTTCATGTCCTCGTTGCCGCGTACGCGGCGAACCGTGACGGTGTCGCCGGCTCGAACCAGCGACAGCGGCAGGACCTGACCCATGTTCTGCATGAAAAGCACCTCCTGTGGAATGTTCACCAGAGTAAACTACCACAGGAAAAGTGCTTGGCGATTGAGAAGTTCGCCTTTATTTACTTTTTGCACGAATATCAGGGCGGCGGACGATCTGGCTGGCAACTCGAACGTAGGGTGCACCTGGGGCATCCGGGATGACCATGGCATTCGTCTTGTGTGGGCGGGGCGCGTCCGAGGCGGGAAGAGCCCGCCTCGGGCGCGCCCGTCACCGACCCGGATCAGCTCAGGTCCCTCATCGCTCGCCTTCATCCATCCCGTCCGGCAACAGGCATGAAACGGCGAGCTCGCTTACCTACTCAACATATCGAGCACCCGACGCTTGTGCACCAGGAACTCCTCGGTAAGCTCAAAGCCCGCTCGCTCGCCGCGTGCACGCATGATGCGCTCGCGCCCCGCGATGCACGTTGGCTCGCCGCGCTGCGGGTTGCCGCGCATGACATACACCGCATCGGCAAGCATGAGGGCCTCGTCGATGTCGTGCGTGACCACGAGCGCAGTTGTGCCCATGCGTTCGACCACGTCGAGAAACCAAGTGTGCATGTCCGCCTTGGTAAAGGCGTCCAACGCCGAGAACGGCTCGTCGAGCAGCATGAATTCATGGGAAAACAGGTAACTGCGCAAAAGGGCGGCGCGCTGGCGCATGCCGCCCGAGAGCTCGCTCGGCCAGCGCATGGCGATTCCCTCAAGCCCGAAGATCCCGAAGAGCTCGAGCGCCTGGGCGCGGGCTTCCTGTGCGGGGACTCCGCGCAGCACCAAAGGCAGCGCGACGTTGTCCACAATGCGCTTATGCTGCAGGAGCAGGTCTTTTTGCAGCATATAGGACAGGTGGCCCGGGCATCCGGTGATGTCCTCGCCGTCCAAGAGGACGCGGCCCTCGCTTGGCGCGGCAAGCCCGGCGATCACGTGGAACAGCGTTGTTTTGCCGCAGCCCGAAGGTCCGAGCAGGCACGCGATGCGCCCCGACTCGACCGTAAGACTCACGCGATCGAGGATTTTCTCGGTTCCAAACTGCTGCGAAACCGATTCGACTTTCAAACACGCCATCAGGCGCCCCTCTCTACCGCAGCCGCCACCCGCAAACAGCCTAGCAATAGAGGCCGTTTTCCATCCTTCCACAAACCTCCCCCGCATTGGGGGTGGTTTAGGGCATCGCATTTTAAACCTCCCCTTCATTGGGGGAGGTTTGAGGCACGCAAACGAGATACCCCGAATAAGAATCAACAAAACCGCAGGATTCCGTTGCACGAAATCGCCAGTGAGCCCCCGAGTTACTCAAAACCACCCCCAATATAGGGGAGGTTTTCTGAGCGAGGCCCCAAACCAGCCCCAATGCAGGGGAGGTTTGGGGCGCACGCGCAAAATCGCCGTGCGCGACACGAGAGACGCATACGGCTGCACGCAAAACTGCATTCCTCTGGCGTGCAGACCGCCTCGCAGCCCAAGACGCCAAATCGCTTCCTATGCCACGAACTCTTCGGTCATACCGGCGCCGGGCTCGATCTTAGGCGCAAACCCCTGGTCGCCCACCCATTCAAAGAAGGCATCCCAACGGTCCCGGTCAATGACGCCCCAAGCCTCGGCATCCGCCTGATATTGCTCGGCCAAGTAGCGCTGACTTGCCTGCACGAGCTCAGGTTCGAGCTCCGGAGCGGCCTTGAGCAAGACCTCCGCCGCACCCTGCGGATCCTTGATGCAGTCCTCGTAACCGCGACGTGTTGCATCCATAAACGCCTGGACCATCTTGGCGTCATCGGCGATCACATCGTTGTTCGCAATGATAACCGGCGTATAGAAGTCAAAGACGGGGTCGATATCGGCAAAGGCGAAGTAGTTCGTGTCGAGCCCCGCGAGCTTGCACTTCTCGCCCGCCCATGCCCAGTAAATCCAAATGGAGTCAACCTGGTTAGTGGAAAGCGCCGTGACCTCATCTGTCACGGTGGAGGGAATCATCTCGACCTGGGAGAAGTCGCCGCCATCGGCCTCCACGCAGCGCTCGATAACGCCCTGCTCAATGGGCATCTCCCACGTTGCGTACGTGTGGCCCGCCATGTCGGCCGGGCTGTCGATGCCCTTCTCCTTCATGCTGATGATGCCCGACGTGTTGTGCTGGATAATCGCGGCAATGGCCGTGACGGGCAGGCTGTCCTTGCCCGACACGTACGACGCCATGGTGTCCTGAAAGCTCACGCCGAACTCGGCGTCGCCCGCGGCCACCAGCGCGTCGGCGCCGTTCTCGGGCGCCTGGACGATCTCGACCTCGAGACCGGCCTCTTTGTAGTAGCCGCGCTCCGCCGCAACGTAAATGCCCGTGTGGTTGGTGTTGGGTGTCCAGTCCAGCGCAAACGTGACCTTACGAAGGCCCTTGGCGCCCGAGGCGCTGCCAGCGGAGCCGTTGCCATCGCCCGCGCCGCAGCCCGCAAGAGCGCCCGCGCCGGCAAGGCCCAGGCCGGCCGCACCGGCGCACAGTACGGAGCGACGGGAAACCGAATAATGACTGTTGTTTGCAAACATGAAAACACTTCCTTTTGAACTTCCGCCGCAGGTAGATTGCCCTGCACGACGGATCATGGATATCGAAGAATCGAATTGCGGACGGTTGGCGTCCGTGTGGCGCACTCTTGCTGCGCGTCTATCCCTTGCTCGTCCGCGAGCAGCGCTCCCACGGTATGGCGACGCGCCTCAACGCATCAACCGCCCACATAAGCGCCAGGCTCAACGCGGAAATCAGGAAGATCACCGCGAACATCTTGTCGAACGAATACGCCTTACGAACGCGCGTCATATACACGCCCAGGCCGGAGAACCCGCCGAGCCACTCCGCGATCACGGCGCCCACGATGGCGTATGCAGCCGAGATCTTGAGGCCGCCGAAGAGCTGCGGCAACGCGGCGGGCAGCTTGACGTGACGCATGATCTGCCAGCGCGTCGCCCCCATGGCCCGCATGAGGTCCATCTCGTCAGGGTCGACGGAGCGCAGGCCCTCGAGCAGGCCGACCGTAATGGGGAAGAACGTGGCCACCACGATGAGCACGACTTTGGGCAGCATGCCGTAGCCGAACCACAGCACCAAAAGCGGCGCGATCGCCACCGTCGGTATGGTCTGCGTGAGCACCACGATCGGGTAGAACGCGCGGTATAGCAGCTCAAAGCGGTCCATCAGCACGGCGGCGATGAACCCGAGCGCAACGCCCGCGCCAAGTCCCAGCCCCGCCTCGGCAAGCGAAGTGGCGGCATGGGCGGCGAGCAGCGGCCAGTCGGACACCAGCGCCTGCACCACCGCCGCGGGGCTCGGTAGCATAAAGCTGGGTACCAAGCCGGCGCTGCACACGAGCTGCCAGGTGGCGAGCATTGCCACGATGGCGACCGGGGCGGCAAGGCGCAGCGCCACGCGAGCCGCGTGAGACGTGCCTTGGGATGCCTGACGCACGTTCCGGGTCAACTCGCGAGCCGCGCGGGCCGACTCGCGCGCGCACGTTGCCGATTTGGACGCATCTCCGCCATGAGAATGGCGAATCCGGCATTGCGATGACGCGCATGTATCCGAATGGCGCTGGGGGCGCTCTCCGCGGTCGGGGCGGTCATCGCAGCCCGCGGCCTCCGTATGAGCCGCGCGCTCAGGGGAGCCCGTGTTACGCATCGTTCTCGTGGTACTTGGTGATTTTTTCCTCCGTGGTGAGGACGCCTATCTCGGGGGCGAAGAAGATCTTGACGTACGTCGCGACCTCGGGGGCGCCCGCCTCGACGCAAATGCGATTCACGCCCGCCACGACCTCCATGCACTGGTCGTAATCACCCTGGATGGTCGTCTCAAAAGGCCCCACGTAGGCGTCGGGGAACTTCGATTGGATGTAAGCGATCGCCTCGTCGACGATGCGGATCACCTCGTCGTTCCCGTCCACATGCTGCGGCAGGACCTGGATTGCCACGCTTGCTTCCATGGCCGTTCCTTTCTGGGCCCAAAAAGCGGGCCCCGTAACCGTAGGGGCCCGCTTGGAGCGCATGCAAACAAGCAAGGTTTTCGGTATCCCTACGCCGGCATTACCCGGATCAGGTTGCGGGTCGAAGCGGTGCTGCGCCGCGCTCGCACAGCCGAGCGCGCAGCGGGCTTCCTCTCAGCCGGCCTCCGCCAGCTCCCCGTTGTCTCGTTCACGAGTATAGCGCGAGTTACCTGCCAAACGGCAGCGCGCCCAAGAAAAAAGGCCCATCAAGATCGCTCCCAATAGGCCCAAAATGCGTCATTTAGGGTCTGACCCTCAATGACGCATTTTACAGATGCGAAGTGATGACCGTCATGGTGCCGGTGAGCTCGAGCGCATCGCAAGCGGAAAGAGCCAGCAGGTGAGAGCCCTTCTTCACGGGCTTGCCGTTCACGGTGCCCTCGCCCTCGATCACGCTCACGCAGGTGAAGGGGTACGGCGTCGGGAAGGTGAGCTCGCCCGCCACGCTCAGGCGCTCAACCGTGTAGCAGTCGGTGGTCACGAGGGTGGTCACGCCGTCGACCTCGGGCGCGGTCACAGCGCCGGACTCGGGCGCGGCCATGCCGTAGTCGATCACGTCGAGCGACTGCGCCAGGTGCAGCGGGCGCAGCTGGCCGTCATCGCCCGGGCGGTCGTAGTCGTACACGCGGTACGTCACGTCGCTGGATTGCTGGGTCTCCAAAATAACCGTGCCGCCCTTGATGGCATGCACGCAGCCGGGGTCGATCTGGAAGAAGTCGCCCGTGTGAATGGGAATCACGTTGAGCAGCTCATCCCAACGGCCCTCCTCCACCATCTGCGCGAACTCCTCACGCGAGGAGGCGTTCTGACCCACCACGATGGTGCCACCCTCCTCGGCGGAAAGCACGTACCAGCACTCCTTCTTGCCCAGGCTGCCGTTCTCATGCTCGCCCGCGTAGGCGTCGTCGGGGTGCACCTGGATGGAAAGGTCGTCGTCGGCGTCGATGATCTTGACGAGCAGCGGGAACACGTCGCCCTCGCAGTTGCCGAACAGCTCGCGATGCTCGGCCCACAGCCACGAAAGCGTCTTGCCGGCGTACGCTCCGCTCGCAATGACGTCGTCGCCGTTCTCGTGCGCCGAAATCGCCCAGCACTCGCCCACGGGACCTGCGGGAATCTCATAGCCGAACTCGGTCTCGAGACGACGTCCACCCCAGATCTTGCCCTTGAAATCGGGTACGAGCTCAATGATCGAATCCATCGAAAACTCCCTCTCGTCAAATGAACAATGCCGCTGCCAAAACTCCTGGCAACAGCATTGTACTCACTTATTCGCGCCGAGGCGCGCCTGCTTGCGCGGGTGCCCGGAGCACGGTCGGGACGGGTATGGAAAGCCGGTGGCGGCGGGGTTCTGATACGCCAGCAAGCTGGTAAATCATGGCGAACTGCACGCGCTGCCCTGTTCGGTGCAACACCGCGGCTGCAAAGAGGCAGAATATGCCCTTCTACCTGCTACTTCTCGATCGTGTACCCCACGCCCCAGATGTTCTTGATGAAGCGCGGATTCTGCGCGTCGTCGCCGAGCTTCTCGCGCAGGTGGCGGATATGCACCATGACGGTGTTGTTCGACCCCGCCATGAACTCCTCGTCCCACACGGCGCGGAACAGCTCCTCGACCGGGACGACGTGTCCGCGGTGCTCCGCCAAATACAGCAGAATCGCATACTCCAGCGGCGTGCAGCGCACCGCCTTTTCGTCCACCGTGACTGTGCGCGCGTCCTTGTTAATTACAAGACCATTGAACGAGATAATCGGGCCCGCGACCTCCGCCTCGGCGGCCTGCTCGCGGCTGCCGTAACTCGTGTACCTGCGCAGCTGCGCCTTGCAGCGCGCCACCAGCTCGAGCGGTCGGAACGGCTTGACCATGTAGTCGTCCGCGCCGAGCGAAAGCCCCTGGATCTTATCGGCCTGGCTGTCGCGCGCCGTGAGCATGATGACCGGGTAGGTGCGCTCCGTGCGGATCGTGCGCAAAAGCTCAAAGCCGTCCACGTCGGGCAGCATGATGTCGAGCACGGCCAGGTCGAATTCGCGCTCCAAGATGAGGCGTGCGGCGTCGGCGCCCGTATAGGCGAGCGTCACGTCGAAGCCCTCGTTGCGCAGGTAGATACCCACGAGGTCCGTGATGGTCTTTTCGTCATCCACAACTAAAATGCGCGGCGTGTCCACAAAACGCTCCTTTCGCCCCTCTCCATTATGGCGAAGACGCCCGTGCTCCGCAGCTTTTGCACGGGCATTAAGCAAATGCTAAGGAGCACGGGGTGTCGGCGGGGTCGCGGGGGCGGCGGTGGGAGCGCATGGGCGTCGGTGCACAGCGGCTCGCGAAATCGACCGAATCTCGCGTCCCTCGGTCCAGCGCACCCGATCCCTCGGCACCGCATCTACAACCCTTCGACCCCGCAGCGGCGCAGCCCACGCCCTCTGCCCCGCGTCTCGCGCTCCGTCGCAGCACAGCACCGCACACCGCACGTGCCCCGAGCGCTGGCAACTCCCCACGTGCGGCAACGTCCGCACCAGGTGGTACACTCTGGCTAATCTTTCCGAATCCCATGAAAGGCCCGTATGAAAAAGCGTGTTCCCGTTATAGCCGCCGCGTCTTTTGCCCTCGCGCTCCTCGCCCCCGAAGGCGCGCATGCCGAGGTTCGCACCGGCGACCTCATCTTGGGAACCTCCGCCATCGAGCGCGGCATCGACGCCTCTGAGCTGCCCGACATTTCCGCCCCGCACGCCATCGTCGTTGGGCCGGACGGACGCGTGTACTACGAGCGAAACGCCAGCGATCCCATCAAGATCGCCTCGACCACCAAGGTGATGACCACGCTTGTTGCCCTCGAGCACTGCGAGCTTTCCGACATCGTCACCGTCGACCACGCTGCGGCGACGGTGGGCGAATCCTGCGTGGGCCTGCTCGAAGGCGACACCCTCACCATGGAAGAGGCGCTCACCGGCCTCATGGTCATGAGCGGTAATGACGCGGCCACGGCAATCGCGACGACCGCCGGCGCCAAAATCGATCCCTCGAGCGACGACCCCTACGGCGTGTTCATCGACGCGATGAACGCCAAGGCAGCTGAGCTCGGCTGCACGGACACGGTGTTCGAGAACCCTCATGGCCTGGACTTCGACGCCTGGGTGGGCGATATGCACTCCACCGCGAGCGACATGGCAAAGATTTACAACGCGGCCATGGAAAATGACGAGTTTCGTGCCATCAACACCACGGACCGCACGTCAATTGAGGTGACGTCCGCCGACGGCTCCGCCCGCACGATCGATTTGGCCGTGCGCAACGAGATCCGCGGCAAGAGCGGCAACATCGGCGGCAAAACGGGCACCACGTACGAGGCGGGCAACTGCTTCATTGGCACGTATGTGCAGGACGCCGGCGGCGAGGTCACCATCGCGGTATTCGGCTGCGAGGACAACGAGGCGCGCTGGGCCGATAGCCTTGCGCTTTCGAGCTGGTACTACGGGCATATTTCCACCGTGCCGATGGCGAATTCGCCGCGCGAGCGCGGAGGAGCGCCGGTAATCGCAGAGGCGCCCTGCACCAGCTGGACCGACAGAACTGCCGACGTCACACTTAGCGATCCCGACGCAACGATGCACGTGTTCAACTTGGGCGAAGAGCTCGAGCAGAAGGTTTCGCTCGATGAGCTGAGCGGCGCGGTTGAAAAGGGGCAGAAGGTCGGCACCATCTCCTACCTGCAAGATGGCGAGGTCGTGAGCGAGGCGGACCTGGTCGCCGCCGAGAACGTCCCCGCGCCCAGTCCGCTCGAGTGGGCCATGGTGCAGTTCGACCGCCTGATCCGCTTCTTCACCGGTGAGCCCGGGGTCGCCGAGACCCGCGTGCTCAACAAATGCGTCATTTAGGGTCAGACCCTAAATGACGCATTTTACTCGCCGCGGCGCTCTTTGGTGAGCTTCTTCGCCTGATGGCGGGAGGCGAACCACACCACGAATGACGTCAAGAACAGAACCGTGAACGCGATGCTGCATACCTGCGCGAGCTGCAGGTTGTTTTGGCTGGTAAACAGCTGCGCAAGCAAGAACATCGCGAATGTGATAACAATGAGCACGCCGAAAACGCGCGTAAGAGGCAGGCTGCGATGCAGTTCGTTGTCGATGGGCGCGGGACCGGCAGCCGCCTTGCGACGCTCGCGTAGCTCACGAGCCGCCTCCATGGCGCGCGCGTCTTCCTCCGCCTTGGCGACCTTATCCTGCTTGAGCTGCTTGTTCGTTTTCTTGCTCACCAAAAACTCCTTGCGTGGTGTGGGGAATGCCCCGCCGATGCCTGCTTGACCTTCTACCCAAAGAGCGCGATCGAAGACCGCCAAATCGCTTGGGCGATATCGCGCGGCAGCTCGCCCGTGCGGTCCGCGCGGTCATAAATGAGCACGTCTGCCGTCTGGGCGATCATGGCGGGCTCGCATTCGAGGCCGCGGATGGGCTCGGGCGCCATGTAGGGGCAGTCCGTCTCGAGCAGCAGACGATCGAGCGGGCATGCGGCAAAGGCCTCACGCACGTCATCGTTGCGCTTGAACGTTGCCGCACCGCCGAAGGCGATATGGCAGCCGAGGCGCACGAACCGCTCCATGGTGGCATGGTCTTCGCCAAAACAGTGAAGCACGCAGCCCGCCGCGGGCACGCCGACCTGCTCGAGCACGCGCGCAGCATCCGCATGAGCCTCGCGTGCGTCGTCGCCGTTGTCGTTGCGCAAATGCAACTCAACGGGCACATTGTGACGGACTGCAAGCTCGAGTTGGCGAGCCATGGCGTGCATTTGAAGGTCGTGCGGAGCCGCCTCGATGTTGTCGTCCGCATCGAAGTGGTAGTCCAAGCCGATTTCGCCCACGCCGGCGCACAGCGGATCTGCCAGGGCGTCCTCGACCTGCGCGTGAATGGCGTCCGTGTAGTCGGGGGCACCATAAGGATGCACGCCCACCAGGTAACGCACGGGAATTATCGCCCCGCGCGCGGCAGCGGCGCCTGCCACGCCCTGTAGCCACGCGGAGAACGCCGCGGCATCCGGCGTCTCCTCGCTTTTGTCGGCGATGGGGTCGTAGAGCGTCACCAAGCCGCGGACGCCCGCCTGGTACGCCCGCACCAGTACGTCGACGGGATTCTTGTCCTCGCCCCAAAAGGAGCGCAGGTGCGCATGGGTGTCGAACAGAAGCGCTTGTGGGCGCGGCAGCTCGAGCACCTTCTTTTTCTTGGCAAACGTCAGGGGCTCCCAGTCCGCAAGATCGTCCAGCACCGCAGTTCCCGTAAGAGCATCCGGCTCCGGGCACACCGTACCTGTCGTCTGCGGATCCGCATGGACAAGACTGGCGCGCACGTCAGCGTTATCTGTCATAAGGATCATCCTTTCGCGCAGCGTGCCTACGCGCTTGCCCTATCAGCGCTCAACGCGCCGGCGAGCTGAACGAATTCGCTGGTTGAGAGGGTCTCGGCTCGAGCGGTCGGCGCGATGCCGCACTGCTCGAACGCCGCGTCGAGCGCCGCCTTGTCAAAGCCGTTCGAGCTCATGGAATTACGGATGGTCTTGCGTCGCTGGGCAAAGGCGGCATCGACCACGCGGGCGATATCCTCCGAGGTCAAGGGGTTAGCACCCTCACATGCTGCCGATGCGAGCTCAGGGCAGTCAGCGCCGGACTCGGAAGCGCCCACGGCGGGGGCGTTCGGCGCCGGGGCGGCCTTCTCCCCCACACGAGGCCCCCTGTAGGCAGAAGATGCCCCCACGCGGTCGATGCGCACCACCGCGGAGTCCACGTGCGGCGCTGGCATGAAGCAGCGCGGCGGAACCTCAAAACGCCCCGTGACCTCGCCGTACAGGGAAAGCTTGACCGTGTAGGCACCGTAGGCCTTGGTGGCGGGCACGGCCGCGATGCGGTCGGCAACCTCCTTTTGCACCATAACCACCGCTCGACGCAGGCTCGGCATGGTTTGGAAGAACTGTAGGATGATCGTTGCCGCGACGTTATAGGGCAGGTTGGCTACGAGCACCTCCGGTTCGCCGCCGAGAGCCTCGGCGATCTGCGCAGGCGGCACCGCAAGCGCGTCGTCCATAATAAAGTTGAAGTTCGCATGGTCAACCGCATGTGCACAGAGCACCGGCTCGAGCTCCGTATCCATCTCAATCGAGGTCACGCGGCCCGCGTCTTGCACGAGTGCGAGCGTGAGCGTGCCGATGCCCGGGCCGACCTCGAGCACGCGCTCGGACCCCGTAAGCTCGGCCAGGTCCATGATGCGCTCAATAACATGGTTGTCGATGAGGAAATTCTGGCCCAAACGATGCTTCGTTGCCAGGCCAAAGGCCTCGAGCATCTCACGCGTGGCGGTCGGATTTGCAAGCGGAGAGGTTGTCATGCGCGAATCTCCTTTGTGACGTGTGAACAAGCGGGCCGTCGGCGCCGCAAGGGGCGCCGCGCACAAACCTACCCCGCATTGGGGGTGAATTAGGGGGTTCCGAAATAAACCTATGCTGTATTGGGGGTGGTTTACGAGCAATTCAACGCATCGCCGAACATTTTTTCAACAAAATGCCTGTTGGCAAAAGAGCAAAAAGTCGATTCACACCGAATGCCCTCGGATTTCACCCCCAATGTAGGGGAGGTTTTTCCAGCGACCCCTCAAACCTCCCCCAATGCGCTATAAGTTTGGGCGAACCCGCAATTCCGAGCTACTGCAGACGCGGGAAAAGCGCCTCGCCCTTCTCGACCGGCAGGCCAGCGGCGAGCTGGCCCCAGGTGCAGGCGGAAGCCATGTCGTCCGTGGCGGCCTCGGCCTCGCAGCCAATGCGGCGCAGGGCCTCGGCGCTGGTGGACGGCATGAGTGGCATGAGCAGGTGCGCGGTGATGCGGATGCACTCGAGCAGATTCCAAATCACGTTGGCAAGCTCGCCGGCCTTGGCGGGATCCTTGGAGAGCGTCCAGGGCGCGGACTCCTCGATGTAGAGGTTCGCGGCGTGCACGAGCTCCATGACCTCCTTGGCGGCGTCGCCGTAGGCGAAGGCCTCCATCTTGGCGGCGTAGCGGTCGAACAGACCCCCGGCCACGGTGGCCAGCGGGTTCTCGGCGCAACCGGCCGCGTTCGCGTCGCGCTCGGGCGTGGCGCCCTCGAAGTACTTGATGCACATATTGGTGGAGCGCGAGATCAGGTTGCCCCAGCTGTTGGCGAGGTCGGCGTTGTAGACCTGCTCCATGCGGCCGAAGCTGATGGCGCCGTCCGTACCGGGGGTGACGTCGGTCATGAAGTAGTAACGGTAGCCCTCGACGCCGAGCTTTTCGATAACCTCGCGCGGAGCGATGGCGTTACCGCGGGACTTGGACATCTTCTCGGCCTTGCCGGTCTCCTCGTTCTTAACGGTAAGGAAACCGTGCGCGAACACGTGCTCCGGCAGGGCCTCGCCCAGCGCCATGAGCATGGCGGGCCAGATCACGCAGTGGAAGCGGATGATGTCCTTGCCAACGATGTGAGTCTGCGCAGGCCAGCGATAGGCGAAGTCTGCCGCGGCCTCGTCGCCCTCGGCACCGTAGCCCACGGCAGTCATGTAGTTGGTGAGCGCATCGAACCACACGTAGGTCACGTGATCGCCGTCGAAGGGCACCTCGATGCCCCAGTCGAAGGAGGTGCGGGACACGGACAGGTCGTTCAGGCCGCCCTCGACGAAGGAGCGTACCTCGTTCATGCGGAAGTCGGGCTGGACGAAGTCCGGGTGCTCGTCATAGAGCTTGAGCAGCTTGTCCTGGAACGCGGAAAGCCTAAAGAACCAGCTCTCCTCCTTGACGCGCTCGAGCGGACGGTCGCAATCGGGGCACAGGTGCTGTCCCTCGGTACCGCGGGCCTCGTCTGCCTTCTCAACCTGGGTCTCGGTGAAAAATGTCTCGTCCGGCACGCAGTACCAGCCGTCGTAGCTGCCCTTGTAGATGTAGCCGGACTCCTGCATGCGCTCCCACAGGTACTGAACGGCGCGGTGCTGGCGCTCCTCGGTGGTGCGGATGAAGTCGTCGTTCGAGATCTCCAGCTCCTCCCACAGCTCGTGGAAGTGCGGGGCCTGGGAATCGCACCACTCCTGCGGGGTGAGGCCGTGCTTCTCGGCAGCCTCGGCGACCTTCTGGCCGTGCTCGTCCATGCCGGTGAGGAACTTGACGCTGTAGCCGGCGGCGCGGCGGTAACGCGCCTGAACGTCGGCGATGATGGTGGAGTACGCGGTACCCAGGTGCGGGTCGGCGTTGACGTAGTAGATGGGCGTGGTGATGTAATAGGACGGCTTCGTGCTCATGACGCGCGGCTTCCTTCCTGCTAGATGTTCATGCAACTCTTCATTCTAGCAGGAACGTCATGCCGAATGGGCTTTGATCGCATGGGGCTCGTGGTCGTAGCGGGCGTGCGGCTGCGCCGACATAATTCCCTCGGGTGTGGCTCCGCTTCGCTCCACAAAAACACCCTACGGAAATATGTCGGCGCAGCTTCAGCGGGCACGTTCCAGCAAGGAGCGACGTGCGATCGAGACTTATTGCTGAAATGCGTCATTTAGGGTCAGACCCTAAATGACGCATTTTGTGGCGAGGGAGGGCGCGTTGCTGGCGCTTATTGCTGCAGGTCGAGCACCATGGCGTAGACGTCTCGTTTCTTGCGCGAATACTTTTGGGCGAGGCGCTTTGCCAGGGCGTTGGCCGGCTCCCCGGCTGCCAGGGCATCCGCGATGTCGGCGCGCAGCAGGTCATCGGGGTTGGCATCGTCATTCGGGTGCATGCCCGACGTCAGGGCGGCAGCATAACGGTCGAGTTCCGCCTGAGTGGGCGGCGCCACCACGATGACCATCTCCCCCTTGATCTCGCCTCGAGCCTGGACCTGCTCGTAGAGATCAGAGGCGGTTGAGCGCAAAACTTCCTCGTGGAGCTTGGTGAGCTCACGGCACAAAGCAACGGTACGCTGGGGAAATACCTCGGCAATTGCCTTGAGCGAGGCCTCGATGCGATGCGGGGACTCGTAGAAAATCAGAGCCCCGGGAACAGGTGCGAGGCGCTGCAGGCGACGCACGCGCTCGCCATGCTTGCGCGGCAAAAAGCCCTCGAAGAAGAACTGGTCACTAGGGATTCCCGAGAGCACGAGTGCCGTTACGCACGCCGAAGGCCCAGGTATGACCTCGACCGGTGCGCCCTCGCAGCGCGCCAGCTCCACGAGCACCTGACCAGGGTCGGAAACGCTCGGCATACCCGCATCGGAGGCGAAGGCGATGCGCTCGCCCTCCAACACGCGGCTCACAAGCTCAGGCGCGCGGCGATCGATCACGTTCTCGTCACAGCGAATGAGCGGCTTTGAGATGCCGAGGTGCGCGAGCAGCTTGCCGGTCACGCGCGTGTCCTCGCAGCAAACAGCGTCCGCGGCACGGAAGGTTTCCGCAGCTCGGGCCGACAGATCACCGAGGTTTCCGATAGGCGTGCCCACCAAAGAGAGCATGCCGTCCTGACCACGTTGCGGCGCGAGTCCCTTGCAGAGGACGCCGGATCGATTGCCAGCAGAAGCGCCCTCTTGGCAGCTCACGACGCTCGAAATGTTCTCTAATACAGTTTCTCCCATGCGAGCCTACTCCATCATCGCGCGCTCGAGCGGGGCGAGCGCAACGCGCGCATCCCATGCCGGAAGGCGGCGCTCGGTTTTCCACGTTTGGAAGAACCAGCCGTCCGCGGCGTCAAACGTCGCCAGCTGATTGGACACGAACACGCGCTCATAGGCGCGACGCCCCTCGGGCGTCACGGATGACCCGGCGAGCACCGCAGCTCCGGACCACTCGCCCACCAGCACTGAAAAGCCGAGCTTCTTCGCCTCGCGAATGAGCTCCTTGTTGCGATTGAGCGCAGACGAAAGCCCCTTGGGCGTGGTGATGTCCTGGGCGGTCTCGTCGCGATAGTGATACAGGTGCATGTCCATCACGATGTTTTGATACTGGTCGCCCGCCATAAAGCGCTTCCACGCGCCGGGGTGGCCGGAGTCGGAAAACACGACCATCTTGCGCGCGGGCATGTGACGGCGAATGACCTCGTATGCATCACGGTAAAAGTTTCGCAGGTAGTGGCTGGGGATTCCCTCAGTCATGGCGAAAAGGCTCTTGCGCACGCTCATAACGGGAGAATCGAGCAACTCGATGCCGAGAAGCGCGTCCTGCTCTCCATAGCGCTCCGCCAGGCGCTCAAGCGTGGCGAGGGCCGCCGCGCGCCCGCTCTCCGACGAGTGCCAGTCGGCGACGTCGGGCGTGGTGGGAGAGCTATTCGAATCCCCCTGCCCACCGGGAACGGTCGCCAGGTCAAGCAGCACGAACATGTCATATTTGGATGCCCACTCCATGGCGCGGTCGACATAATCGATGCAGGAGATATACGTCGCGTGCTCGTTTTGCACGCCAAAGGCGTACCATGGCAGGGGGATGCGCACGGCATTGAGCCCCATAGCCGACATGCGCTTGAAATCCGCCTCCGAGATAAACGTCTCGTAATGCTCGCGAATGCGCTCGTTATAAGCCGCGGACCCCAGTATCTCCTGAAGCTCCGCATCGTTGGAAGCACCCGTTGCGGCGAACAGCGACGGCGTGACCCACGGCTCGAGGATGAACCAGCCAGACAAATTGACGCCGCGAATCCTGTCGATCATGAGAGCCTCCCGCAAACTCCCGCATTACTCGTATCCTCCAAGGATACCGTTCTTGCAAAGCGCAAACTGTGCGAGAGGCTTCGACGCAAAGAAAAACCCTCCATTTCTGGAGGGTTCTCAATTCAAATGGTGGCGCGGAAGGGAGTCGAACCCCTGACACGAGGATTTTCAGTCCTCTGCTCTACCAACTGAGCTACCGAGCCACTATGTTGCGCTGTGGTTAAGCGCGGGGATTAATATACCAAAGATTTAAGTCATGGCAAGCGAGTTTTTCAACTTTGTTGAAATTATTTGCTCGAGGCGATGATGAGCGGACCTCCCTCCCGGACGACGACCCCCTCACGATGGCGATACGCGAACAGCACTTCCAGGCGAGATGAGGGCATTTGCGCACGTAGCGCCCGCTCGAATCACAGGTGGCACGACGCTGCGGATAGACGGGCTCGCTACTCGCGACCCCAAACCGACCTCTCGCGTATGCCCACATCGAACATCCAACGCCGGACGCTCGAGCGCCATAAAGGCCTCCCTGCAGGCAACAACACGGTGCGGGACAACCGCCTCGTGCAAGGTAATCACCCGACCTGCGCGATCGGCGAACGCAATGTCAAGCGGATATGACATGCCGAACGTGTGGACGCTGCAGCACAGGGGAAACACAAGTACGTGCGCCGATCCCACCTCATCAGCTGGAGGCATAACAAGAAAACCCGTTAAGCGCTTCCAAAACGTATCCATCATCCGAACACTTCCGAACCATCCCAGCTCGGCGCAAGCGTGGCGGGCTGCCTCATCTGCCCGGGCGCAATCGCCGGCACCCGCGCTCCTGTCGAGCAGCAC
This sequence comes from Coriobacteriaceae bacterium, assembly GCA_030525945.1. Lineage (GTDB taxonomy): Bacteria > Actinomycetota > Coriobacteriia > Coriobacteriales > Coriobacteriaceae > Collinsella. The sequence goes on from JAUNDT010000006.1 coordinate 54,792, forward strand.
ACCTCCCCTCATACGATCACCCCGGGTTTCCAGGGATCGACCGTTACGGGCCGCTCGTGCTTCAGCTCAAACGGCGCACCGAGGTCAACACCCGCGATGGAAAAACCCTGAGGCCACGGTTTGTAGGTGAACGAGCATCGATATGTCCGCAATGCGCCCACCAAACTCAACATAGACTCCTCCCCTTCTCCGAACGATCCCTCTTCGCAGGTCACTTCAACTTCAACGCCATACCCCTCCATTGCCGCCGATAGTTGCCGTTCTATCTCCTCGCATCCCTGTGCCCCTGAGCTCTGCCCCTCCACGCCTGCAGGCGACACGCCATGCGCCAGGACAACATCAGGTGCGATGCGGTCGAAACGGGCCGTTGCCGCAAGGAACAGCATCAAGTTGAAGGTGATGAGTGCGAGAACAAGCAAAACGGGTACGACGATCGCCATTTCGACCGTTGCTTGAGCCCGCTGCTCTCCCAACAACCCGCCCATCATGGCGAGCCCTCCTTTCCCAGCGCCCCCACGATATCTCTCAGCCGAATCGTGAGGGGAATCGTTCCACCACCGGGCAACGGGATCTCAGCGATGGTGAATTCCATGGAGGCAATGTATTCACCCGCCTCATACCCAAGCGCCTGAAGCAGCGCGGCAGGGTCGGTCGCGCCCACGGGCAGGCTGCGCACAAGCGCCTGCACATCCCCGAGGGCGGGCACGTCTGAGCGGGCGATCACCTGGGAGCTATCGGTGAGCACCGGTTTTTTCTGCCGCATGTCGACCGGCTGGATATCAAGCGCCGAGACCGCCCCGCTTAATACGTCGCGCAGCCACGAGGCAACAGGCCCCAAGCCCCAACTCTCCAGGCCTGCCGTCAAGTCGGCGAACGCGCTGTCGAGGCCATCGGCAGCATCGCCATACCCAACCAGAAGCTTGCCCCATAGATCCATGACCCCATCGATAAGCCCCACAGGGCCGTCCGCCCCCGCGCGCTCCTCAAGAGAGCTGAAGAAGGCGGAAAGCACGTTGTTCTCCCGCGTTGCCTCGTCGGGAGCGAGAACAGCCGCGGACACCGCCCCGCGCTCAGGGACAAGTGCCGCTTTCGCGAACTCCGAATCGATCTCCTCCGGCGTCTCCGAACCCGACGCGGCAACCACCGCAACGCAGCCATATCGTCCGGGCGGAGCAATTCGGGGGCGCTTGCCGCTGAGCGCCGACAATGCCTCCGCGAACGCATCGCCCGCCTTGCCGGCCTGCTCCTTTGCCTTCGCCTCGAGGTCGAGCTCCTGTTGCCGAGCTGCGACATACGAATCGAGCGCTTTGGTGAACGCGCGGAGATGGTACTCGAATCCGTTGTCAATCGACGTCGACGCCGCAGGCACCTTGCCCACATCCCCGATGCTGAAGCGGCATGTTTCGCATTCTCGCGCGCCTCCCGAATCGATTGCCGAGAGCGGCAGCAGAGGGCCCGATGGCCCCGTGGCGCCCGGGCACGAGGCGGAAAAGTGCAGCGTCAGGCCACCTGCCTCCGAGCTCGACGGCCAAGAGGCATCGGTGTAGAGCGGCGTTGCGCGCATTTCCTCGGTGTTCTTGGGCAGCAGTTCAAGTGTTGAGGTGACCTTTCCCCCTTTCTCAGACACGCGCGCGTCTTTTAGCTCGCTCATTGCGAACTCGTAAAACGCGTGGCGAGCCGCCGCATCGGCACGGGCTTCAACACCCGACCCCTCGGGCGCGTCGTTGTCGTACCTCCATTGGTAATACGCCCGTGCCCGATCGAGTGCCACGTTCGGCTCCCACGTAAGGCTCGAGGCGAAGTCCGGATTGAGGCTCTCCGGCAGGCCAGACAGCTTACCCACGCGCTCCTGCATGTTGCGCCCATCGCTTCCGCAGTCGGCAAGCCATGCCTGCTCCTTGGCGCGGGCGGTCTCCTCAGATGCCCGCGCAAGATCGGCGGCCACCTCCTCGAGCTCGCCCGCAGCTCCCTCAAGACCGTCAACATCAATCTGATCCCCATCAATCGCCGGAAACTCCGAGGCCGAGGCCGCGGGAACAGCAAGGGCCGTTCCCGTATATGCGCTCCTATCCGTCGATTGAGCGGCGCACGCACGCGTAGCATTTGCCGCCACCAAATAGGGCAATGACTTCTCGAGCGTATTGAGGCCACGGGAGGCAGACCGGGCAAAGGAATTGCGCATCTTGAGTATCTTGATGGCGCTGTCGATCGTCTTCGCGGACATCGCTTGCGCACCCGGGACCAGCGTTCCCACCAGCCCCACGCCCGCCATCGCAAACCCCGTCAAACCCAGGCTCAAGACGCTCGCATCCACCACGGTCGCCGCCGTGTGATAGGAGGAGACCACGTTTGCCCCCGCCATTGCAGAAGCGTCCGCACTCACCTGCACGTCGCTCGCGCGTCCTGCCGACCACACCGCAATCGCCGCCGAAAACAGCAGGGCAAGAACCATGAGCATCGCCGTCGCTGCCGCTACGGTGGTGTATGCCCCGTCTTCTATGAAAAGGTCTATGCCAGCGCGGAACGCAGCGCCCGAACGACCACTCCGCTGCCGGTGCCCGCACCGCATGCGATCACCACGCCTCAACCCAGGATACATAGTCGCCCTCCAACCACGTCGGCCTCCCCTCATACGACGCCTCAACGCTCATGCGCACGTCCCCTCGCGCATTCACATCTCCAAAGCTCTTTGCGAACGCCCCCAGCACCGGCAAAGGCCGCACGTACCCCTCAATCGACACACTCACAGCGCCACCCGTGTCAGTGGCCCGCGAGAAAGAGATGTCCCATGACTGCGAACCTCCCGCATGGAAGATCGAGACATCCGGCACGGCGGCAAGGCGCCTGAGGGCGAAGGCGCGGTATGCATCCTCGCCCTCAGAGGAGGCCGTCACCATGAGGCGCGCCGTCTCGGCAGCCGTCGATTCCATAACCGCCCTGGTGTAGAGCAAGCACACCGGCTGCAGCGCCAAGAGCAGCAAGAGCAGGAACGTCGGCAGCAGAAACGCCGCCTCGACCGTCGCCTGCGCGGAGCAATCCCGCACCTCAGTACAAAGCGATGTCCACCGCCCCCTCGGCATCGAGCGCGTGAGACGCGGCCTGCTGGACCAAGTGCGCGAACGAGCCGTCTGACGACGCCCGCCACACCGCGGCAAACCCAATGACCATCGCCATGAACGCCACCAGGACCAGGGCGTACTCCAACGTCGCCTGGGCGCTATCCTCCTTAAACGACGCGTGCTTCCCGCGTGCATTCCCGCCCGGCCGCCTCGCTCGCCCGTCCAAAGACAACCTGCGCAAACCAGATAAAAAGGCAGCACGCCATTCTTTCCACGGTGCGCTCGTCGCGGATTCCGTTGCCTCACCAAGCACGCCTACCTCCTCCCGTCTTTCAAAACTCGCTTTCGGCCCACATGCGCACCACCCGAACGGCGCTTCGATCACCTTCCCTCGCGCTCGTGATGACCAAATCGCACCAGTCAGGCGTTCCCTGCACCAGCGCGCACCACACGTCGCCCGCCAAATCCACGTACCCGCTCATGACAAGCGATGCCCCGCCCGCCGCAACGTACCGGTCGAGCGCACCCTTGGCAGCAGCGGGCAACGACGCATCCGTTTCCCACTCGACCGCCCATGTGCTGCTCGAACCTTTTTTCGCAGCGTTCAAATCAGACAGAAACGCTTTCGGCGAGCTTGCATGCGGACTTTGGGACATAAGGCCACGCAGGGCATCGAGGGCGGACCCGTCCTCCCAGGCACCTTGCCCGCCAGCATCGCTCAGTGCGCGCTCGCCGTCGTGGCCAGCAGCATCTTCCGCGCTCGGGACATGAACCGAAGGAGCACGCCGGGGAGCCAGCACCGCCACAAGCGCAACCGTGGCGCATACGAGGGGAATGGCATACACCAGCCAACCGCCACGTGCCGCACTCTCCTGAACGCGAGTTCGCGCTACAGGCTGTTGATACCGCTTGAAATCGAATCCCACAGCTCGCTCACCTTGTCCCTGAACGCGATGATGGCAACAATTGCGATCACAACGAGAACGCCGACCAAAATGGCGTACTCGGTCGTTCCTTGCGCGCGCTCCTCCTTTGCCATGCGCGCAAGCTCGGCTCTCGCCCGAAGCCCCAGCTCGCACGCTCGCTCACGCGCGTCCTCGTAGGCCTTGCTCAGATAAACGCTCAACGCGGTCATACCGCCTCCTTACAACATCCCGCCAGCAGCAAGCAGCGGGCCCAATATGGATAACAACAGCGCGGGAAGAATCAACGTGCCCGTAGGGATAAGCAGCTTGACGGGTGCACGCTCAATCAGACGCTCCACCTCGGCCCGGTGCGCCGCGCGGATCTCGCGGCTCTGGCCGTCAAGCGTCTCGGCGAGAGGCGCTCCCAGCTCAAGGGCCTGCCCCACCGCAACCGCAAATGACTCCAGCGCTCGAACTCCCATGTCGTCGGCAACGGCGAGCAACTCGCGTTCGCGCGTTGAAACCCCCGTTTGCCACATCAACTGAGCGCGCTTGAGCCGCAATGCCAACGGACCGTCGTCGCCATCGCAATACATCCCCAAGGCAGCGTCGAATGACAATCCCGCCGAAAGCCCCAGGCGAACGATGTCGATCATCTCGGACACCGTTCCCAAGCTCACACTCGGCGAGGCTCGAGCGCCGGAGCCAAGTAGCGCACCCATGCGCTCGCCCACGTGCATGAGCGCCCGCATAAGTAGCCTGCATTCCGCGCACACGGCACGTGCGGCGGCGAGCAGCGCTCGGTCCCGCTCCTTTTGATCCCATCCCAAAAAGATCCAACTTGCCGCGCACACCAGGATTGAGATCAGCAAAGCTTCGAGCTCGACTGCACCCGTAAGAGTCGCGCCGCGCATCACAGACCCACTTTCATAATCGAACGGATAATCGCCCACGCAACCGCATTGAGCAGCAAAGCGCCTACCACCGAAAGCAAGCCTGGCATCGTGGCAACACCGGCTCGAAAATCCTCGGAGCACAGCGTCAGGAACCCGACCATAATCAGGGGCATCCCCGCGACGAGCCGAGCCGACATACGCACCTGCGCGGTTTTGACATCCAGGCGCCGTGCAAGCTCAATGCGGTCCCCCACCAGGCCCGCCGCCTCGGACAGCAAGCCCGCGAGCGGCGCCCCCGTTCGCTGGGAGACTTTAAGCGCCAGCGTGACCAGCCCCAAACCCGGGGCCCGCAACCGCGCCGTAAGCTCATCGAGGGCCTCATGCGCAGACACGCCGCACGACATCAGCGCCGATGCACGCAAAAACTCACCTCGAACGGGCTCAGGAGCATGTCCGCCCACGTATCGCATTGCCTGCGGAAGCGACAGTCCCGAGGCGAGCGAGAGGGCCAACGCCCCAAACGCCTCGGGCATCTGGGCCTCAACGCGCGAGCGCTCTGCACGTTTGCGCGGGGTGAGAATGCCGCGCGCCTCCAGCTGTGCCTCCGCACGCTCGAAGCCTGCCGCCACCCAGCACACAAGCCGCTCCGCCTCCAAACGCAAACGGCGCGCATCCCACGGGGCAACGCCAGGTGCCCCGTCAGGCGACCCCAGGCGGCCCGCACCGAGCAGCAACGCCGATGACCCGCCCGCCAACATCCCGACTACGCAGGGCACGACGACCTCCATCTCTGTACCTCCTCTCGATCCAATGCACCGGAATGCACCGCCCGCTCAATGAACGCAGGTTCGCGCACGAGCGTCCACGAGTGCTCCGCCTCATCGAAGGACACGTATTCCTGCAGCTCAACCCCGCCTCCCGACGCGCGCGACACACCTGTGTACGACGACACGTACCTGCTTCCCGAAGCGGTTCTCATAGACATCACCACGCCATCGAGCGCCATGGCGATCTGCTCCTCAATCAACTCGCTCGACAAATCAACGCCGTACCGGGCCAGCAGCGTCAGGCGCACAATGGCCTCGGGCGCGCTGCCGGCATGGAGCGTGGTGAGCGAGCCGTCGTGCCCGGTATTCATCGCCTCGAGCATGTCGATCGCCTCACGGTTGCGCACCTCGCCCACCACGATTCGGTCTGGCCTCATACGCAGCGCATTCACCAGCAAGTCATGGATGGATACCTCGCCTTCTCCCTCAATCGATGCATCGCGCGCCTCGAGGCGCACCACATGCGGGTGGCTGGAGAACTTGAGCTCCGCGGAATCCTCGATGGTGACGATGCGCTCCTCCTGCGGAATCTCACACGAAAGCGCGTTGAGCAGGGTCGTTTTCCCCGATCCCGTGCCCCCGGCAACCGCCAGGTCCTCCCTCAGGCGCACGGCAAACGACAGCAGCTGGGCATACCAATCTGGAAGCGAACCCAAGGACACCAAATGCTCGAGCGTGCTGATACGGTCGGAGAACTTGCGAATCGTCACCAACGGGCCGTCGATGGAAACGGGCGGGATCACCGCGTTCACGCGAAAGCCGTTAGGTAGGCGCGCATTCACCATAGGGCTCCGCTCATCCACGCGCCTGCCCAAAGGCGAGATAATGCGGTCGATAAGGATGCGGATTTGCTCGTCGGTTTCAAAGAGCCTCCCCAGCGGACGAAGCATGCCATCGCGCTCGATAAACGTGCTGTCGCGCCCGTTGACCATGACTTCCGTTATGGAATCGTCCTCGAGCAGCGGTTGCAGCGGCCCTAACCCCACCACGTCATTCAGCACATCGCGTATCACCCGCTCGCGCTCCTGGTCTGCCAGGTCCACAGACCCGTTCGCGTTCAGCACGGCCTCGAGCGCGGGCCGCAGCTCGCGGCGCGCCCGGGCGCCATCGCCCATGCGCGCCATACGCGCCACTTCGTCAAAGCCCACGCGCTCCATCACAGCGCGCTTGGCATCCCCTCTTAGGGCACGCAGGCGCCCATCGGACAGCCACGCGTACACGCTCGAGTCGTCGTCATCCTCCTGGCTGGAAACCTGCTCCACTCGTTCATACAAGCTCATGAGCCCTCCTCCGATCCTCGATGCCAGGGCAAGCGGAACTTGGCACGCGACTCGTCCGGCGGCGGAGCAGCCTCCATGAGCCGTGCGTCAAAGCGGCAGCCCAGCTCTTCCAGCACCTTGGCGGTGCACGAGCGAACGCTGCTGGCAAATGCCCCGTCGCCCGCCATGAGCGCGTCCAGGTGCCCGAACGAAACCATGTTCTGTACGTCGCGCCCACCGTCCGATATGCGCAGCCGTGAGTGCAGGGATGCCCCCATCTCAAAGCGCATGGCCTCTTCCTCGCCGCAACCGGCGGCGCCGAATCGGTTGAACACGCTTGTCATCCGCGTTGCGGGAACTCCGAGCCGTGTGGCAAGGGCAACAGCGCGCGTTGCGGATTCCCCAGAGGTCTGTCCACCGCTTCCCACCACGAGGCATCGATCGCAAAGCGCGACCGCAACCGCGACCGCGTCTCCCCAAAACCCGGACGTATCGGCAAAGATCACGTCGGCTGCCCCGCGCAGCAAACCGATGAGCTGTTCCACGGGCGCTCCGTAAAACTCCGCGCGCTCCGCGTGAGACAGCGGCCCCCATAAGGTCAGCCCCGGGCCAACGCGCATGGCGGACCCCTCGACATTGCGTTCAACCAGCTCATCGCCCAGCTCATGACCAACCAGCCTCTCGAGCCCTTTCGGCGCATCGACGCCCAACAGGGACGGCAAGTCGCCGAACATCAAGTCAAGATCGAGCACGGCGGCGCGTAAGCCCGCACGGGCAGCCGCACTCGCCATTGATGCCACGAGCGTCGTTTTTCCAACGCCGCCACGGCCGGACACCACGGTAATCAAAGGGGCATGCGGCGCCGTGGCCGCCACCTGCTCAGCGTGCTCCCGAGCGGCGGCCATCGTGACCTCCAGGGAACGGGGCATCGAAGCGCTGGCCCCATGCAACGCCTCTCCCCCTGAGCCCTCACAGAACGCCGAGGAATCGGCCATACGCAACCCATCCCCCTGGCGACCTGAACAGCACGCCCGTCCGCTTCCGCCATCCAAATCGCTCCGCGCGTATCCCGCAGCGCCGATCCGGATCTCCCCCGTCTGCGACGGATCCGGGCAGACAGGAGGCGAAATCTCATCGTCTGGTTCATCAAGCGGAGTCCACAGCTCTTCAATCGGTGTGAGGTCATCGCAGCAAGGCGGAAGCGAATGGTCCACCGCACCGTCGCAAGCGTTTTCCCTATGTGCCTCACAAGCGGTGTCACGACCTTCATCGAGGCCGACGCGTTCGCACCCGCCCACTGCGATAACCTCGCTGGCTCCCGCCGCAAGCAGCCATTGCACGCACGACGGATTCGCACCCGTCACGCGCACAACGCAAGCGGCGAGCATTGCGGTGCACCCCAGCCTCCCGATTGCCTCGGCAGCAGCTCGAGCGCCCTCATCGCCCACAGCGTCCACCATCAGGCGCACATCGCCGCCGCCCAACAGCCCGGCAACGCCATCGAGCTCATCAAGCTCGGCCCGTACAACGGCCGCATGCTCACCGCGCATCGCGATTTGGCCGCGTGCCCACGCGTACGCGCCGTCATTGCAGCAAACCACCCAGCAACCACTCATGAGCGCTCCTTTTTCGCATTATCCTCGGCAGGCTTTTCCGAGCCTTCCGCTCCAGCCTTCTTTGCGTCCTTCTTATTGGCAGGTGCATCTTCCTTGCTGTCATCCGCGCGCGGTGCCGACTCATTGGAAACCGCCAGCGTCACCATCCCGCGTGAAGTGGCGGCGAGCAGCTCGCGCACCGCACTGGGGCGGACGGCTAGCGTGACCCACGTTAAATCCCCGCCGTTCTCAGCCAAGGTGCTGGTGTCGACCACCTCGGCACTCATGAGCTTGTCGGCAACGCTGTCTTTGGATGCGTACACATCCACCTCCTGGCCGCGCGCCAAAACGCCGCCCACCGCATGCTCTGCGTCGCTGGCCACGCTGACCGCGACCTTGCCGCGCGGCACCTCCAGCGCACTGTCCGCGCGCTCGAAGTACGCTTCCGAAAGAGGCGTGTGGGCAGGTATGTGAGAGGTGGCAACACGGCCTGATACCTGCGACAGGCTCGTCATGGCATCCTCGGGCAGCATGGTCGAAACCCATTCGAGCACCTCGGTGTTTCCCTCGTCGATCTTCTCGCCCGGTTCAATCGCCCGCCGCGCCACGCACACGCCAACCAAGTCTCCACCGTATCGAGCAGCCGCCTCGCGCTTGGCAGCCTCAGCGTCCGCACGCGCCCCCTGTATCGCCGTCCAAGCCAATACCGCAGCCGCGATACCCATGGCCGCGCTCGCCAGCAGCCGTGTTCTTTGCTTCACAAAAGCACCGCCCTTCACGCACTCTTTCGTGTCATCTCGATTGTGCGAGCGTGCAGATCAAAGCTCGGGGTCGATTAAAGAAAGCGCTTGCGCATCTGTACGGCTTCCTGTCCGGTATCTGACCGGCACAGGAAGAACCCGGCCAGAAAACACCCACCGCAGGGAAAGACGGCATGGGGTTTTCCACAGCCATAACGGACCCTCCCGCGCCACTGCCCGCCCCACGCCGGCGCACAGCAAAAACCACCCAGCCCCCTTCCCACAGCCATACACCCACGCTTACCTGCCAAAACGCCGCCCTCAAAACAAAGAAGCCGCCCGCACCACGTGCGAACGGCTCAAACAGCTCATATGATCTCTTCGGTTTTACATATGGATATCCGGGTCCAGGCTCTGCGCGCTCACGCGCATCTCGCTTGCGAGCGCCAAGAACGCGTCGAGCCTTACCTGCGCGATCTCGCCCGACTCCACTCCTTCGCGCACCGCGCAGCCGGGTTCGTGCGTATGCGTGCAGTCGTTGAACCGGCAAGCGTGCGACGCCTCGACCACCTCGGGAAACGACCGCGCCAGCCCGCGCTCATGGCCCACGAGCGGCAAGGAGCGCAAGCCCGGGCAATCCGCGATGACGCCGCAGGGCTCGGGCAGGGCAACCATGATGCGTGCCACCGTCGTGTGCCTGCCCGCGTCGTCGCGCTCGCGCACGGCACTCGTCTCCAGCGCATCCGCACCCAACAGCGTGTTAAGCAGCGTAGACTTGCCCGCGCCCGACTCGCCCAAAATCATGCCCACGCTTCCTTGCGGGATACAGGCGCGAACCTCGTCCAGGCCTTCGCCCGTACGCGACGACGTCGCAATCACCCGCACGCCCTCGCCCGCCAGGCAGCGCAAATCATCCGCGGCCTCGGCGACCTCCGCGGCGTCGCAGCGGTCCACCTTGGTCAGCACCACCACAGGCTCGGCCCCGCAATCATGCGCGAGCACGAGCGAGCGGGCAACGCGATCGCGCATGAGCTGCAGCGTATCGCGCTCGGCACCCATGGGCTGCACGATAAAGATCACGTCCACGTTGGCCGCCAGCACTTGGCGCTCCCCGCGGTTCTTGCCGCGCCAGCGCTCAAACGCCGTCTCGCGCGGCAGCACGCGCAAAATCACGCCCATGTCATGGCTGGGAGACACCCGCACCGCCACAAAGTCGCCCACCGAGGGCAAAAGGCCGTCCACGCCCGCGGCCGTGGCCACTTCCGCATCGGGCACCGCGGCACCTCCGCGCTTGGCATGCCGGTCGGCGCGCCCCGCACGGCCCGCAGCAGCACCCCTACCAGCGGCTCCGCCACGGCCGGCTCCGCCGCGCTTCTTCCCCTTGCCCTTGGCGAACTCCACCGCATGCTCGGCGCGAAGCAGCTCGCCCGCAGCCGTTGCGATCATGGGGAACCCGCGGTCCAGGCGCACCACCGCGCCCAGCTCAATCTCGGCAGCGGGTACGTCTCCCGCCGCGGCAATCTCTTCCCGAGCCGTCTCAAACGCAGAGACCTGCGCGCCGGAAGCACGCAGGTCCCCAAAACTCGGAATATGTTCCAAGATGTCAGCCACGAAAGCCTTCTCCTAGCACTTAATCCTGGTTCTTCTCCACACGGCGCATGACGGCCTTGTAGACCTCCATGATCGGGATGATCAGGAACGCCAGGCCGAGCGCGGCGAGCAGCGCCTCGGGCTTCAGGGTCATGAAGCCGAAGACGTTGGCGAGGAAGTCGACCTCAACCGGCACGACCGTCAGCACGAGCGCCAGGACGGCAGCGCCCCACAGCCACTTGTTCTGCTTCTTCATGGTGAAGATGGAGGCGCGGCGGCTGCGCATGTTGAAGGAGTGGAAGATCTCAACCATGGACAGGGTGATGAAGGCCATGGTCACGCCCTCGGCATCCGGCACGCCGTCGAGCAGCATGCCCATGTCGATGGCGCCGTTGTGGAAGTACATGCCCGTAAAGAACGAGGCGAGCACGAGCACGGTGATGATGACGCCCTGGAACGCGATGTCGAGGCCCATGCCGCCGGCGAACACGCCGTCAGAGGCCTTGCGGGGCTTGCGCTTCATAACGTCGCCCTCGGCCTCCTCCATGCCGAGCGCGAGGGCCGGCAGGGAGTCGGTAATGAGGTTGATCCACAGCAGCTGAACCGGCTGGAAGATGGTGAAGCCGATCAGCGTGGACACGAACACCGAGAGCACCTCGGCGATGTTCGCAGACAGCAGGAACTGGATGACCTTGCGGATGTTGTCGTAAATACGACGGCCTTCCTCCACCGCGTGGATGATGGTGGCGAAGTTGTCGTCGGCGAGCACCATGTCGGCGACGTTCTTGGTGACGTCGGTGCCGGTGATGCCCATGCCCACGCCGATGTCGGCGCGCTTGATGGACGGGGCGTCGTTCACGCCGTCGCCGGTCATGGCGACGATGTTGCCCAGGCTCTTCCAGGCGTCAACGATGCGGGCCTTGTGCTCGGGCTGAACGCGCGCGTAGACGGAGATCTCGGTCACGCGGGTCTTGAAGTCCTCGTCGGAGATCTTGTCCAGGTCGGCGCCGGTGATGGCCTGGGACGCGTCGGTCACGATGCCGAGGTCCTTGGCGATGGCGACGGCGGTGTCGATGTGGTCGCCGGTGATCATGACCGGGCGGATGCCGGCCTCCTTGGCCTCGACGATGGCCGCGATGACCTCAGGGCGAACCGGGTCGATCATGCCGGACAGGCCGCAGAACACGAGGTCGTGCTCGAGGGCCTCAGGCGAGAAGTCCGCAGGGGCCTCAGCGTAGGTGCGGTTGGCGAGCGCCAGCACGCGCAGGGCCTGGTCGGCCATGGCCTTGTTGGCGGCCAGGATCTCGTTGCGGCGGGCCTCGGTGAGCTCGACGACCTCACCGTTCTCGTACACATGGGTGCACAGGCCGATGACGACGTCGGGAGCACCCTTGGTGGACTGCTCGAAGTCACCGTCAACGTCCTTGACCACGACGGACATCATCTTGCGGCCGGAGTCGAACGGGGCTTCGCCCACACGCGGGCGCTCGGCCTTGACGGTCTTCATGCCGGCCTTGGCGGCGTCGTTCACGAGGGCGCACTCGGTGGGCTCGCCCACGGCCTCGCCCTTCTCCTCGTCCCACTCGGCGTCGGAGCACAGCGCCATGCCGGCGAGGAACTTGTCCTCAGGCGCGGCGAGCTCATGCTTAACGACGGTCATCTTGTTCTGGGTGAGGGTGCCGGTCTTATCGGAGCAGATGATCTGGGTGCAGCCGAGGGTCTCGACGGCGGTCATCTTGCGGATGATGGCCTGGCGCTTGGACATCTTGGTGACGCCCATGGACAGCACGATGGTCACGACGGCCACGAGGCCCTCGGGGATGGCGGCGACGGCCAGGGACACGGCGACCATGAAGGTGTCGAGCATCATGGCCGGGTTGGAGCCCAGCTCGCCGAAGTGGCGCACGATGTCGACGGCGAAGATGATCACGCAGATGGCCAGCACGAGCTTGGTCAGGATGCCGGAGAGCTCGTTGAGCTTCATCTGAAGCGGCGTGAGCTCCTTCTTGGCCTGCGTGAGCGCAGAGGCGATCTTGCCCATCTCGGTGTTCATGCCGGTGCCCACCACGACGGCGCGGCCGCGGCCGTACACCACGGTGGAGCCCATGTAGCACATGTTCTTGCGGTCGCCCAGCGGCACGTCGTCGGTGCCCTCGGCGAGCTCGATCACGTTGGCGTGCTTCTCGACCGGGACGGACTCGCCGGTGAGGGCGGCCTCCTCGATCTTCATGGACGCGCTCTCGATCACGCGGCAGTCGGCCGGGACGGAGTCGCCGGCCTCGAGCAGGACCACGTCACCGGGCACGAGCTCGGAGCTGGCGAGGTGCAGCAGCTTGCCGTCGCGAATCACCTTGGACTGGGCGGCGCTCATCTCCTGCAGCGCCTCGAGCGCCTGCTCGGACTTGGCCTCCTGGACCACGCCGAGCACGGAGTTCAAAATAACGACGGACAGAATAATGGCGGCGTCTGCCCACTCGGGCTCGCCCTGGATGAAGCCCGTGATAACGGAGATCGCGGCCGCAACGAGCAGCATGATGACCATGGGGTCGGCCATCTGCTCGAAGAAGCGCTTCCACATGGGCGTCTTCTCTTCTTCATCCAGTTTGTTCGGACCGACGCTCGCCAGGCGCGCCTGCGCCTCGGCGGCAGTCAGACCCGAATCGGCGCTCGTGGATTGCTCCTCGAGCATGTCCTCAGCCGAAGCCAAGTACTCTTTCAATCTGACCCCTCCCGGAGTATGCCAAGCGGGACGCAGGCGTTTGGCCACGCCCCAATCCTACAGTCTGACACCCGATTATAATTCCCAGCGGAGGGGCAAGGGCTTGTCATAGGGCATCATGGTACCCAAGCGGAGGGTCTTTATACGGCTGCCCACCTCAATCGGGCGCAATGTCCACAACCGCTCCTACGCTCGGGGCCGAAATGCAAGAGCAATGTGTAATGAATCGGCACGCGGTCGATTTGTGTCGATAAGCGGCGCTCCTTTTCCTATAATGTTCCCATGTTTGAAGCGCTCATCCACAATCAGATGGAGGTCTGAATGCAGCAGAAGCAGAAGCGCACGAAAATCGTTTGTACCATGGGCCCTGCCTGTGACAACGACGAGACGATTTGCGAAATGCTCAAGGCGGGCATGAACGTCGCCCGTTTCAATTTCTCCCACGGCTCTTATGAGGAGCACCAGGGCCGCATCGAGCGCGTCCGCCGCTGCGCCGAGAAGGTCGGCAAGCCCGTCGGCATCCTGCTCGACACCAAGGGCCCCGAGGTCCGCACCGGCCTGCTCGAGGGCCACGCCAAGGTCGAGGTCCACGCCGGCGACAAGATCACCGTTACCGCCCAGCCCACCTCCGAGGACTGGCTCGGCAACGCCTCCCACATCTCCCTGGACTACCTCGAGCTTCCCTCCGAGGCTGAGCCCGGCTCCATCATCCTGATCGACGACGGCCTGGTCGGCCTCGAGGTCGAGTCCATCGACGGCCAGGACATGCACTGCGTCGTCATGAACAACGGCCTGATCGGCGAGCGCAAGGGCGTCAACATCCCCAACGTCGACATCTCCCTGCCCGCCGTCACCGAGCGCGACCGTCAGGACATCCTGTTCGGCCTCACCCAGAACATCGACTACATCGCCGCGTCCTTCATCCGCAACGGCAAGGCCGTCGAGGAGATCCGCGAGCTGTGCCGTGCCAACGGCGGCGAGCACGTCACCATCTTCCCCAAGATCGAGTGCGCTCTGGGCGTTGAGAAGTTCGACGAGATCCTCGAGGCTTCCGACGGCATCATGGTCGCCCGCGGCGACCTGGGCATCGAGATCGCCCCTGAGCTCGTTCCCCACGTGCAGAAGGAGATCATCCGCAAGTGCAACGAGGCCTACAAGCCCGTCATCACCGCCACGCAGATGCTCGACTCCATGCAGCAGAACCCGCGCCCGACCCGCGCTGAGGTCACCGACGTCGCGAACGCCATCTACGACGGCACCGACGCCGTGATGCTCTCCGGCGAGACCGCTGCCGGCAAGTACCCGGTCGAGGCCGTGCGCATGCAGGCCCAGATCGCCATCGAGACCGAGAAGCACCTCCCGGCTCACGCCCCGCTCAAGGTTCCCGAGGGCGCTACCGGCACCCGCGTGGTCAACAACGTCGTGGGCATGTCCGCCGTTCAGATGGCCACCACGGTCGGCGCCAAGTGCCTCACCGTGCCCACCACCACCGGCCGCACCGCTCGCCTCATCTCCCACTTCCGCCCGAACATGCCTATCCTGGCGTTCTCCCGCCACGACTGGGCCGTTCAGCAGATGATCATGTACTGGGGCGTTATCCCGCGCAAGGCCGAGATCACCCAGGGCACCGTCAACGGCACCATCGTCAAGGCTGTCGAGACGGCCAAGGAGTGCGGCTTCGTCCAGAAGGGCGACCTGACGGTTGCCACCGCCGGCGACGCTCGCCTCTCCGTTGAGCTCGAGGGCAAGATCTCCTCGACCAACCTCGCCTACGTCGCTCAGGTCCGCTAAGACGCTTTCGCGCTGTATAACCGCCTGAAAAAAGAGGGTCCGGGTATCCGGGCCCTCTTTTTTGGTGCGCGTTCTTGGGTTGACCATGTTCATGGCCATGCGGTGCTATCGTTTGCCGCCGCGCTATGAAAAAAGGGGGCAGTTGCCCGCCCCCTCGAAATGCAAGCTCGCACGCTGCGAGACCACGCCCTCTGCTGCGCTACGCGGCCTTCACCGCGTCGCTCTTAGCGGGCTTTTTCTTGCAGACAAAGTGCATGAACACCATGCCCACCACGGCCGCGGTAACGGAACCCAGCAGGATGGCCGCCTTGGCCGCCAGCAGCTCGAAAGGCTCCGCGGGGAACGCCAGACCCGAAATGAGGATCGACATGGTAAAGCCGATGCCGCCCAGAATGCCAACGCCCATAATGTGGCCCCAGCTCACGCGGCGCGGAAGCTCGCAGATGCCGAACTTGACCATGAGGAAGGTCATGCCCGCAATGCCGATAGGCTTGCCGAGCACCATGCCAAAGTACGTGCCCAAGGCGACCGGATCGAGCGCCAACGCCATCGGGTCAACGCCCACCAGGCGCACCTGCGCGTTCACGAATGCAAAGATGGGCAGGATGATAAAGTTCACCGGCGTGGAGATCATGCGCTCCAAGCGGATCAGCGGAGGCGTTACGCGGTGCATGACGCGCTCGGCGCCCAACGTGGCGTGCGTAAAGTCGTGCTGGCCGAGGATATGCGCGTCGTCGTCATAGCGGTCGACCATATCGGGCATATAGCCGTGCAGCCACTCACTCAGGTGGTTCAGGTGAATGCCGGACTTGGCGGGCACGGCAAACGCCAGGATCACGCCGGCGAGCGTTGCGTGCACGCCCGACTGGTACAGGCAGAACCACAGCACCAGGCCGCCCACGATATAGGGCCGCAGATGGAAATGCTGCGTTTTGTTCAGCATGAACAGGACCGCGGTCACGAGTCCCGCGCACACGAGCCAGCGCACGTCGGGCGCATGGCCGTAGAAGATGGCGATCGCGGCGATCGAGATGAGGTCGTCGGCGATGGCGAGCGTGGAGAAGAACACGCGCACGCCCGCCGGCACCCTGTTGCCCAGCAGCGAGAGCACGCCTAGGGCAAAGGCGATGTCGGTTGCCATGGGGATCGCCCAGCCGTTGAGCGCGCCGTCTTTGTTGAGGAACGCGTAGATGCAGGCGGGAACGACCACGCCGCCCACCGCCGCGAGCATGGGCAGCAGCGCCTGGCGCGGGCGCCTGAGCTCGCCCACCGTCATCTCGTACTTGAGCTCGATGCCCACCAGCAAAAAGAAGATCGCCATCAGGAAATCGTTCACGAACAGCTCGACTGTCATCGAGGCGGTGAAGCTGCCGATGCCGATGGAGATGGGCTCGAGCAGGAAATGGTGGATGGCCTCGTATGCGTCGGTGTTGGCGCACACAACTGCGGCGATTGCGGCGAGCACCATCACCGCGGCGGCGACCGTGCCGTTCTCGGTGATGCGCTCTATGACGTCGTGACGTGCAATGCGCTTGCGCTGGGTCTCGGTAAACAGCTGCTCGTTGTTCTTGTCCATGGCGGCCCCTTCCATTCATCGCAGCCCCGCACGCGCTCAGCCACGCCGTGTAACTGACATGGCAAGCCGCGCGGGCTTCATCAAAAAACGGTTCGTACCACCTCGCGTGTTACGAACCGCCTCCGTTATCGAACTCGTATGTATCTATGGTACCCATAGGGCATGCGCCGCTGATACGGTTTGAATATCGGTTCCAGACCGATTCCAAAAATGGCGCCCTGCGGACGTGCCGGCGCTCCCGCCTCGGGCGTCGGGCGCCCAGCGCGTGCCGAGCGAGATGTCTGCGTGCGCCGATTGCGAGGCGCAGCGCCCGCGCCGCCCGGTGCGCCTCCGCGCCGAACAGCACCGCCGCCCCGGGCGCGGCTTCGACGCGCTACAGGTCGCCGCCGCCCAACAGGCCGCGCAGGACCTTCTCGGGATCGGCGCTGCCATCGCGAGGCGCCAGAGCCGTAATGCGCTTTTGCATCTTGAGCTCGTGGAGCTCGTCCTCGAGCACGCGCACGCGGGCGCGGAGCTTCTCAGCCTCACGCTCGCGCTCCTCGGCGCGCTCCTTCATGTCGAGAATGCGCACCACGCCGGCGAGGTTGATGCCCTCGTCGGTGAGCTGGTTGATGAGCTCCAGGCGCTCGATATCCGCCTGCGAGTACAGGCGTGTGTTGCCGCCCGAGCGCTTGGGCTGCACCAGGCCCTTGGACTCGTAGACGCGCAGGGTCTGGGGATGCATGCCCGTGAGTTCCGCCGCAACGGAAATCATGTACAGCGGTTTGTTTCTGCTCTCCTCGGTCATGCCTTGTCTCCCCTATCCTCTGGGCTTTCCCAAGCACCGCAGACTGAGGCCCTGATCTGCGGGCGCCGCACGCAAAGCGCGCCCTTCCCGTTCACCCCGGTCCACAGCGCTTGGAAAACCCCTCTTCGTACTTGCGTTTCTATAGCTTACTACGGGATGTGCGCATGCGGGCCCGCTCCTCTTTTACGCCTTTGCCTTAGAGGCGGGACCGATACTGGCGCTCATCTGCCTCCACCAGCTTTTCCAGCGCGGCGCGCTCTTTGTCGGTGAGGCTCGTGGGAACCTGCACCGTCACGCTTGCCAGCAGCGCGCCGGTGTGCCCCGGGCGCTTGGCGTCGGGCATGCCCATCTCCTTAAAGCGGAAGCTCTTGCCCGACTGCGTCCCCGCGGGAACCTTGAGGCGCAAGGTCTTGCCGGCGGGCGTGGGCACATCCACGGTGCATCCGAGCGCCGCTTCATACATGGAGATCGGCACGTCGAGCGCGACGTCGCCCGTCTTGCCGCGACGCTTGAACACGGGGTGCTCGGCAACGCGGAACTCGATGAGCATATTGCCGCGCGGACCGCCGTTCACGCCGTACTCGCCGTGGTTTTTAAAGCGCACCTTCATGCCGTCGTAGCAGCCCGCGGGGATGGTCACCTCGATGGAATCGGTCTCGCCCGTGGACGGGATGCGATGCGTCACGTTGCGCTTGGCACCGCGCAGGGCCTCGTCGAAGGTCACGTCGATCGTGGCCTTGAGGTCGCTTCCCTTGCGAGCCCTCGCGCGCCCGCCGCCGAACATGTCGCCAAAATCAAAGGTCGTGGGGTCGGCGCCGTACGCACCGCTCACGCCCTCTCCGCGGAACATGCTGCCAAAGATATCCGCCATGGATGGACCGCCCGCGCCGCCGGCGTACCCATAGCCGCCGCCCGCACCCGGGATGCCGCCGAACTGCAGCATCATGTCGTACTCTTTGCGCTTCTCCGGGTTCGACAGCGTGTCATACGCCTCCGAGATCTCCTTGAACTTGGCCTCGTCGCCGCCGCGATCCGGATGGTACTTTTGCGCAAGCTTGCGGAATGCCGACTTGATGTCCTTGTCGGAGGCGTTCTTGCTCACGCCCAAGACGTCATAGAAGTTCTTTGCAGAAGGCATATGAACCCTCCTTTCTCAAATGAGGCCCCGGGAGCGTTGTCCCAGGGCCCCGCTTGTGCAGTGTAGATGCCCGAAAGCTACTCGGCAGTGGTCTCGGTGTCCGCGGACTCCGCCTCGCTGCCGGCCTCAGGCTCGGGCGCGGGGCGCTTGGACCCGCCGTACGTAACCGTGACCATGGCCGGGCGCAGGATCTTGCCGCCCATGCGGTAGCCCTTCTGGTACACGTCGTTCACGGTCTCGTCGTACTGCTCGGCATCCTCCACACGGCCCACGGCCTGGTGGATGTTGGGGTCAAACGCCTCGCCCTTGGGGTCGATTGCCTCAACGCCCTCATGGTCGAACACGCCCATGAGCTTGGCGCGCACGGCATCCACACCGTCCACGAACTGCTTGAAGTCGTCGGCGAGCTCCTGGCCGCGTGCATGGTCGAGCGCACGCTCCATGTCGTCCACCACGGGGAGCAGCGCCTCGACGAGCTTCTCGGTTGCACGGGCGCGCTCATCCAGGCGCTCCTGCGCCGTGCGGCGGCGGTAGTTCTCCCAATCGGCCTGCAGGCGCGCGTGGCGGTTCACGGCATCCGCGGCCTTGGCCTCGGCGGCGTCCTTGGCCTCCTGGGCCTGGGTGAGCTCAGCGCGAACCTCGGCGAGCTCCTCGGCCGCCTTGTCGTACTTGAGCTTGAAATCGTTGTCGGCGGCTTCCTCGCCCGCGCGAATGGCGGCCTCGACCATCTCCTCCTCGGTCATGCCCTCAGCGGTGTCGGCCATGGCTGCTGCCTCCTTTTCTGCAACGTCCGCGTGCGCGGTCTCGGCGGGCTCAGGTGCCTGCTCGGATGCCTCAACGACATCCTCTACGGGTATCTTCACGTCCGTCTCTCCTTTATACAAAGGGGCGACCGGCCTGCCAGCTGGCAAACCCGCCGCCCCGAACTCTTAGCTACGTGCAATGGCGCGCTCGGGCGCCGTGCGCACATGCACGGACTTACTCCTCGTCGTCAACGACCTCGTAGTCGGCGTCGACCACGTCGTCGCTCGCGGGGGCAGCGCCCTCGGCACCAGAAACGGCCTGGGCGTCGGCGTACACGATCTGCGCGAGCTCGTAGGCCACGGACTGCAGGCTCTCGCC
The DNA here is from genome assembly GCA_030525945.1 of Coriobacteriaceae bacterium. Lineage (GTDB taxonomy): Bacteria > Actinomycetota > Coriobacteriia > Coriobacteriales > Coriobacteriaceae > Collinsella. The sequence goes on from JAUNDT010000006.1 coordinate 74,796, forward strand.
GGCGGACTTGATAGCATCGATGTCAGAGCCCTCAAGCGCCTTCTTGGCGTCGGCGATGGCGGACTCGGCCTTGGACTTGAGGTCGGCGGAGACCTTGTCGCCCAGCTCGTTCAGGGTCTGCTCGGTGGAGTAGCACAGGGAGTCGGTCTGGTTGCGGGCCTCGACCTCCTCCTTCTGCTTCTTGTCCTCCTCGGCATGGGACTCGGCGTCCTTGACCATGCGATCGACTTCCTCGTCGGAAAGCGCGGTGGAGCCGGAGATGGTGATGGACTGCTCCTTGCCGGTGCCCTTGTCCTTGGCGGAGACCTTCACGATGCCGTTGGCGTCGATGTCGAAGGTGACCTCGATCTGCGGCACGCCGCGGCGAGCGGCCGGGATGCCGGAGAGCTGGAACTTGCCGAGGGACTTGTTGTCGCGAGCCAGCTCGCGCTCGCCCTGGAGCACGTTGATCTCAACGGAGGTCTGGTTGTCGGCGGCGGTGGAGTACACCTCGGTCTTGGAGGTCGGGATCGTGGTGTTGCGGTCGATCATCTTGGTCATGATGCCGCCCATGGTCTCAACGCCCAGCGACAGCGGGGTCACGTCGAGCAGCAGAATTCCCTCAACGTCGCCAGTGAGCACGCCGCCCTGGACGGCCGCGCCGTTGGCAACGACCTCGTCGGGGTTCACGGACATGTTCGGCTGCTTGCCGGTCATGGCCTTGACGAGCTCCTGCACGGCGGGCATGCGGGTGGAGCCGCCCACGAGGATGACCTCGTCGACCTCGGAGAGGGACACGTTGGCGTCGTTCAGGGCCTTGGTGACCGGGGCCTTGCAGCGCTCGAGCAGATCGCGGGTGATCTTCTCGAACTCGGCACGGGTGAGGGTGTAGTTGAGGTGCAGCGGGCCGGACTGGTTCATGGTGATGAACGGCAGGTTGATGACGGCCTGCTGAGCAGCGGAGAGCTCCTTCTTGGCGTTCTCGGCGGCCTCCTTGAGGCGCTGGAGCGCCATGGCGTCGTTGCGCAGGTCAACGCCGTTCTCGGACTGGAACTTGTCGGCCATCCAGTCGATGACGCGCTGATCCCAGTCGTCGCCGCCCAGGTGGTTGTCGCCGTTGGTGGCCAGAACCTCGAACACGCCGTCGGCGAGGTCGAGCAGGGAGACGTCGAAGGTGCCGCCGCCGAGGTCGAAGACGAGGACCTTCTGCTCCTTGTCCTGCTTGTCCAGGCCGTATGCCAGCGCGGAGGCGGTGGGCTCGTTCACGATGCGCTTGACGTCGAGGCCCGCAATGCGGCCGGCGTCCTTGGTGGCCTGACGCTGGGCGTCGTTGAAGTAGGCCGGGACGGTGATGACGGCCTCGGTGATGGTCTCGCCCAGGTACTTCTCGGCGTCGGCCTTCATCTTGGAGAGCGTCATGGCGCTGATCTGCTCGGGGGTGAACTCCTCGCCGTCGATCACGACGACGCAACGGCCGTTGCTGCCCTCCTTGACCTCGTAAGGCACGGTCTTGAGCTCGTCTTTGACCTCGGAGAACTTGCGGCCCATGAAGCGCTTGATGGAGAACACGGTGTTCTTGGGGTTGGTCACGGCCTGGTTCTTAGCGGCCTTGCCCACGATGCGGTTGCCCTCGGCGCGGAAGCCCACGACGGAGGGGGTGGTGCGGTCGCCCTCGGCATTGACGATGGTGGTGGGGGCGCCGCCCTCGAGCACAGCCATCGCGGAGTTGGTAGTACCCAGGTCGATACCGAGAATCTTGCCCATGGTAAATCCCTTTCTGTTGGTGCGTTGCGCTCAGAGGCGGTTGCCCGAGGCGCGTCGCGTGTTTGTTCAAGGCATAGTGTATCCCCTTATGCGCTGACTTATACAAAATCTAAGTCAATTCATATAAGATTTCCTATCCTCCACAACTCAACTCAGCCGCAGCGGACCATTTTCCCTATTCTCCGCGCCCAAATTGCCATTCCGAACTGCACCACCCAGGGCAATTCCGCGTTCTGGGGCGCCGATTTATCACATGAATTCGCAAATGTGGGGACACTTTTGGATACCCCTGGGTATAACGGAAACACGGCGAGCATAAGCGCAGGTAGATAGCGTGATCGTTTTTTCGTACTTCTCGAACGCCGTTTTTATCCCCACATTTGCGTAACAGCACTTCCCTTGTTTTTCTCCGCATGTATATCGGGGCATCTCAGCATCCAAATCGAACCTCAAACGAGCAACTTGGAGGGGCTATGCCTATCGAAACCTTTACCGAACGTAGCGTTATTTGCGACAAAACCGCCTTTAAGTATTACCGGACGCCCCCTCGGTATCTTGGAGCGTGTCCCAAGCTTCCCGGCTGCAATCCGCGCTTGCATTACAGCGATCTTCGCAGCGCCCCTCTGGTTACCGAGGTGCTGGGGCTCCCCATTCACATACTCACTGCAAACCCAAATGCCCGGTCTCAAGGCAGGACTCTTCGCTATCACGTAATCAGTCGTGAGCTGCCTCCCGGCTCTACAAGAGAAACGCCTCACGGTTTCTCAATCGCCTCACCTGAGCTCACGCTTTTCACACTTTCGAGAACGCTCACGTTCAATCAACTCGTCATGGCGATGTATGAAATGTGCGGCAGGTTCTCGATATTCGCTCCGTCGGATTCCCTTGCGTCCGAACTTCACATCCGAGGTTGCGACCATCTGGCTGATGGGTGGTCTTGCGTTGCAAACGAAGCGGGCGCGCAAACCTCACTGTGGAATAGGCAGCCCCTCACGAGCGTCCACTCGCTGCAGGCTTTTGGAGCGGCGCTTGGGGATATGCGAGGTGCCAAACTCTTTTTGAAGGCAGTAAGTTGCGTGAGTGGAATAACCGCATCCCCCTTTGAGGCGCAAGCTGCCATGTTGCTGTGGATGGATCCAGCTCTTGGAGGATGGGGGTACCGAAATATCGAAAGCAACGTTTCCGTTACATACGATAGGCGCTCAAAAGTCCTGGCTGACTCCCATCATGCCGAGGTTGACATACGCGTAACGTCGCCGGAGGGGCAGCGTGAGTGGATGCTCGAATGCCAGGGAAAGATTGTTCACGACCGAATTGGGGCGGGCACCAAGGACGCGCAGCGCGTAACCGCGCTGCAGGCGATGGGGCATCAGGTGACCATGTTGACCAGCGATCAGATCAGAGATCCGCAAAAGTTCGAGGTGCTTCTCGGTATGCTCTCGGATAATCTCGGGATTAGCTGGGCGGATAAAACCGGAAGGGAAATACTGGCTGAAAACAACCTCAGAGCAGATATCTTTTCCGACTGGCTTTTCTTGCAAAATGAACCGACGGAAACGGAGTTGCTCAGACGGAAGCTTTTGAATAAAAAGCGAAGGGCTGCCGGCGGTTTTCCCAATTAGCGACGCGCGGAACGGCAGAAACGGCGGGTAAAGCTCCTCGATGTAATAACCAGGCCAGGAAGCATGAACCAAAACGGCCACGTCACGCGTTCAGCTCTGCAATTGTGGGGATAAAACTTGATTTAGCCAAGTATCCATTTTTTTGACAGGTCATCTACCTGCGCTTTTTATTGGCATAGGGGCCCCTATACTCGAGAATCACGTTTTTATCCCCACATTTGCAATTCTTGATGTAGAGCAGCCCAGTTCAACCTGCATTGAAAAGGGCCACGCGCGAGAATTGGGCCGCCGATGGGCATGGCCGGCCCCAGGTTTTGCGGCAGGCCTTGGACCGCTCCTGGTCGCGCAAAGGCGGTTGAGTTGGGCGGTAGAGCAGCGGCCGTCGGGTGGTGGTCGCCCGGCGAGCGGTGGCGTGGCTCGAACGTAGCGACCTGGAACTGAACAGGCGGCCCTTGCTGGCGGTACGGATCATCCTTGCGAACTGAACGGGCTGCCCCCACAGGCCGCACTTGCGAACAATGGGGACAGCCCTTGCGAACAGGACAAACTGCAAAGAGGTGCATGAGTTACCCAGAGCTGACTCGGCGAACGGTCGATATTTCCGGCCGGGAAGTCTTGCAATGCCGGGTGCGCGTGGTAAGTTACTTTCAGTACAAGACCCGCCGCCTCTTCGGCTTTGGCGCCGGGCATAACTGAGGAGGTACATCATGGCTCATCCGATTATTGATGCTGACGAGTGCATCGCTTGCGGCGTTTGCGTTGACGCCTGCCCCGCTGGCGTTCTCGAGCTGAACGACGTCGCCACCGTGTCCGACGAGGATTCCTGCGTGGCCTGTGGCGCTTGCCAGGACGCCTGCCCCGCCGGCGCAATCACCGAGATCGCCGAGGACTAGTCGCGAACTCGATTCGCTTCCAGCGAAACCGCAAAGCCCGGTCTCCGAAAGGAGGCCGGGCTTTTTTATACACGCGTACGGGCTACCCTCAGGCGGGCTGTAGACGAAAGGAACCATTCAGCCGTAAACCATCCCCCATTTCTTGGACACGAAAACGATAGTCCTAAAACGGGAAGCTACTTATATGAGGACCGACCTGAGGTACAAGCACGACGAGGACCCCCTCATGAAGGCCGCCAAGTTTCACGACGCCAGCCTCGGCCGCCGCACCATCGCAGCGCAGCCGCGCGACCACGCGTATGCCGCCTGCCCGCCCGCACTTAGTCGTCGTCGCCGGAGGGGCCGAGCTGGGTGAGGATTGCCAACGCAGCCTGGACGGGGCCCACGCCGCCCGATGCGACGTCGGCGTTGATACCGCGACCGATGCCGCTGCCCGCACCGGCGCCCGTCTTGTAGGGCACCGTGAACTTGCGCGTCTTGGGGAACGCGATCGCACCCAGCTTGGTACGCAGCTCGAACGCAACGTCCTTGGGAACGTCAACGCCCTGGTAGGTGAGCTTGCCGCCGGTGAGTACCACGCTCTCGAGCCCCAGACGGTCCGCGCGAATGCGGATGCGCGTGCGGTCGAACAGGTTCTGCGCCGCCTCGGGCAGGACGCCGAAGGTCTCCTCGCACTCCTCCTGCAGCGCATCGACCTGCTCCAGCATGTCGGCGGCCGCCAGCTTGCGGTACACCAGCACGCGACGATCGACCGCGGGCACGTACTCCTCGGCCAAGAAGAAGTCCGCCGGCAGGTTGATGCCCACGCCGGCCTGCTCCACATCCGCCCCGCCGCTCTCGCCGCGGGCTTCCGCCACGGCCTGCCCCAGCATCTGCGTGAACAGGTCAAAACCCACGCTCGACAAATTGCCGTGCTGCTCGGCGCCCACGAGCGAACCAGCGCCGCGGATCTCGAGGTCGCGCATGGCGATGCGCATGCCGCTGCCCAGGTCCTGGAACTCGGAAAGGGCGGTCAGGCGCGCCATGGCCTCCTCGGTGAGCGGCAGCTCGCCAGGGAACATGAAGTACGCGTACGCCTGCGTGGCAGAACGCCCCACGCGACCCTTGAGCTGGTAGAGCTGCGCCAAACCCAAGCGCTGCGAGTCCTCGATAATGAGCGTGTTCGCACTCGCGTTGTCGATACCGCTCTCCACGATCGTGGTAGCGATGAGCACGTCGATCTTCTTGGTGGCGAACTGCACCATCACGTCCTCGACCTCACGCGGGCTCATTTTGCCGTGCGCCACGCCGATGCGCGCCTCGGGCGCGGCCTCGAGCACGCGCTCCACGGCGTCATCGATGGTCTTCACGCGGTTCGACACGTAATACACCTGCCCGCCGCGCCCGATTTCCAGGCGAATCGCGGCGCTCACCACATCCGGGTCGTACTCGCCCACATGCACCGACACCGGCCGCCTGCCCGTGGGCGGCGTAGTGATGAGGCTCATGTCGCGCACGCCGCTCATAGCCATCTGCATGGTGCGCGGAATGGGCGTCGCCGAAAGCGTGAGCACGTCGATCTGCTCGCGCATGTTCTTGAGCTGCTCTTTGTGCTGCACGCCAAAGCGCTGCTCCTCATCGATAATCACCAGGCCCAGCTCATGCGGGTTCACGTCGGCCGAGAGCAGGCGGTGCGTGCCAATGAGCACGTCGACCTTGCCTTCCGCGAACGCGGCGAGCGCCCGGCGCTGCTGACCGGCCGTGCGGAAGCGCGAAAGCACCTCGACCTCCACGCCGAACGGGGCGAAGCGCTCGAAAAACGTCTCGTAATGCTGCTGCGCCAGAATGGTGGTGGGACACAGCACCATGACCTGCCGGCCGCCGTCCACGCACTTGAACGCCGCGCGCAGGGCCACCTCGGTCTTGCCAAAGCCCACGTCGCCGCACAGCAGGCGGTCCATGGGCTTGGTCGACTCCATGTCGGCCTTGATATCGGCAATCGCGTCGAGCTGGTCGTGCGTCTCGTCGTAAGGAAAGCTCTCCTCCATCTCGATCTGCGCGGCGCTGTCCGGCCCAAAGGCAAAGCCCGTGATCGAGCTGCGGCGCGTATACAGGTCGACCAGGTCGAAGGCGAGTTTTTTGGCGCTCTTGCGCGCCTTGGCGGTGGCGCGGCTCCAATCGGCGGTGTTCAGCCGCGTGAGGCGCGGGTTATCGCCGTCGGGGCCCACGTAGCGCGTAATGCGATCGACCTGCTCGAGCGGCACGAACAGCTTGTCGCCGCCGGCGTATTCCAGCAGGAAGTAGTCGCGCTCCTTGCCCGCCACCTCCTGGCGGACGATCTCGGCGAACAGGGCCACGCCGTGCGTGCTGTGGACCACGTAATCGCCCGGTTTGAACGGGAACGTGACCTCGGTGATGTCCACGCGGCGACGCGGACGGCCACGGCGGCCGTCCATACGGCTGTTGAGGTCGGCGAGGCTGAACACCGCCAGATGCGCGCTGGGAATGACCACACCCGAGGGCACGGGCGCGTCCACGAACGTCACCCGCCCGCGCGTGATGGTGGGCACGGTAACAGCGGCGCCATCCTCGATGCCCCGCTCGTTGATCTTGTCCGCATCGCGCTTGAGCAGCGTCACGTTCACGCGGGCGGCGCCCACCGCGCCCGCGTTCTCGGGCGCCGTCTGCAAGGACTCCTCAAAGGGGATGTTCACGTCGGTGAAGGAGAGCTCCATGGACTCGCGCGCACCGCGATCGGGAATGGCGAACACGCAGGCGAACCGGTTGTTCACCACCTCTTGAATACGGCTGATGAAGCGGTTGTCCGACCCTGCAAGCGCCGGCTGCTCGATCTTGAGCTCAGCGGTCACGCGGCCGCCTGCACGGATGAGGCTCACGTAGTTCAGCCGCTGCTGCGCCCCAAAGTCGAGCTCCTGCGGACGCACGTACAGCCCGTCCAGGCGCGCAATCTTCGCCTCGCCGGCACGGCGCTCCAAATCCTCGTACGCACGCGAGCAATCGTCGAACAGCGACCGCGGTTCGGACAGAATGACCAGCGCATCCTTGTGAATATGGGCGAGCGGGCTCACCGTGCCCTCGTACATGAGGGGCAAAAAGCGCTCGAGCTCCGGCGTGACCACGCGCGCCTGCACCAACTCGAGCAGGGCGGCGAGCTCGGTGTCGTTTTGAGCCGGCAAATACAGCGCGGCGGAGAGGCGCTTAACCGCCTCGTCGGTGAGGGCGAGCTCGCGCACCGGAGCAATCTCGACGCGCTCCTCGTCGCCGATGGTCTGCCCCGTAGAGGCCACCATCAGGCGAATGCGGTCGATCTCGTCGCCGAAGAACTCGATGCGCACGGGAGCGGTCGCCTGAGCGGCCCACACCTCAACCGTGTCGCCCTGCACACGGAACAGCCCCGGCACGTCGGCGGCGTCCGAGCGGGTGTAACCCATGCCCACGAGCAGCTCGGGCACGTGCTCAAAGGCGATCTCCTGCCCCACTTCAAACGAGGTCGATGCCCAATACCGGCTCGACGCCGGAGGCACGCAGCGCAGCAGCGAACGCGCCGAGGCCACCATAACGCACAGATCACCTGCAGCGATGCGGGACAGCGCCGAGCAACGGGCGGCCACGACCGCATCGTCGGGCTCGGCGTTCTTCCACGGGTAATCTTTGCGCTCGGGGAACCGCGCCACGTGATCCGCGCCCACATACGCCGCAATCGAGCGAGCCGCGCGGTCGGCGGCGTCCTCACCCGAAACGATATAGACCGTCGGACGCGGGCGACGGGCGAACTGCGCCGCTACCATGAGCGTGCGCGCCGACTGGGAAACCGCCAGCGTGGCGTCCTCCCCCGCGGCCAGCGCGGCCTCGACAGCCTGCACGGATTCGTCGGTGTAAAGCTGGGCAGCAATTCGGTGAATGAGCATAAGGCACCTATCAAACAGCCCGAAAGGGGGTATACTCAAAGTGCACAGCGGCGCCCGCGTCTCTTAGAACGTTGGCGGGCAGCGCGGTGTATGGTTGAGGGGGCTAGCGGCTACTAGCCCCCTATTTCTTACCCCGCTCCTTCCTCAAACGCTTATAGTCCTCCCATAGCGCAACAAGACGTTGCGCTACGAGCAAGAGCACCGCAACGATGCTCAGGATTTCCTGGACAAGGTCCATAGGCATCACTTCCTTTCGCAAAGAAGCGCTGCCCGCGTCTTGGACGCCGTTATGCGAACCCCTAGTTTACACGCACGCTGGGGCAAATATCCGCGAGCGGGCACTCACCACACAAAGGCTTGCGTGCGTCGCAGATCTCGCGGCCGAGCATGATCCACTGGTGGTTCACGTCGTTCCAATACTCGCGCGGCAAGATCTTGAGCAGGTCCTGCTCCGTTTTGAGCGGCTCCTTCTCATGCGTTTTGGGCGAGAGTTTGAGGCGGTGCGCGATTCGGTTCACATGCGTGTCTACCGCGATGCCGTCCACAATGCCGTAGCCGACGTTCAGCACGATGTTCGCCGTCTTGCGCCCCACGCCGGGCAGCTTGACGAGCTCCTTCATGCTGGCGGGCACCACGCCATCGTAGTCCGCCACGATCATCTGCGCGCACTCGATGCAGTGCTTGGCCTTGGTTTTGTAGAAGCCGAGCGACTTGATCACGCTCGAGAGCTCCTCATACGTCGCCCCCGCCATGGCCTCGGGCGTAGGCCAGCGGCGGAACAGCTCGGGAGTTACCTTGTTGACCTGCGCATCGGTCGTTTGCGCCGAGAGCAGCACGGCGATAACCAGCCTGAACGGCGTCTCGTGGTCCAAAAAGCACTCAACCGGGCCGTAGCGCTCATTCAGCCTGCGACACGTCTCTATCGCGCGCTCGCGCTTTGCGGCATTCGTCTCCCGTGGCACGTGGTGCCCCTTCCTCCTTGATGGCCCCAACAGAGCCCTCACTCAACTCCATCCAGCGGAAATCCTGACGCACTTCACCCGCCCGGCAGCCCTTCTCTACTCGGAATCGATGTCCTCGATGCCGAGCAGCTCCGCGGCCTGGGCCTCATCCTCCAGGGCCGTCACACTTTTGAGCTTGCGCTCAATCACGTTCGTACGCGTGTTGATGATGCCGTCCACCGTCTTGCCCGCCGTCTCGATCTGCTTGAGCGCGCGGCGCAGCTCCGCCTGATATTTGGGGAACTCCGCCTTAACCGCCGACAGCACCTTTTGAATCTCATCCGCCCGGCGCTGGAACGCGAACGTTTGGTAGCTCATCTGCAGGCTGTTCAGAATAACCGCCATAGTCGACGGGCCCGCCACGTTTACCTGGTAATCGCGCTGCAGGCACTCGATAAGCCCCGGACGATCAACCACCTCGGCGTACAGGCCCTCAAAGGGCAGGAACATGATGCCGAAGTTCGTGGTCTCGGGCACGCTCAGATACTTGCTCGAAATGTCCTTGGCCTCGAGCTTGATCACGCGCTCCAAATCGCGGCGCGCCGCGGCGACCCCCTCCGCATCGCCCGCGTCCATCGCGTCGCGCAGATGCTCGTAGGTGTCGCCCGGGAATTTGGAATCGATCGGAAGCAGCACGGGCTCGCCCGCCTCCACCGGCAGCTTGACGGCGAACTCCACGCGCTCGGCGCTGCCGGGCTTGGTCGCGATGTTCTCCGCGTACTGATCGGGCGTGAGGATATCCGCCAGGATCGCGCCCAGCTGCACCTCGCCCAAAATGCCGCGCGTCTTCACGTTGCTGAGCACGCGCTTGAGATCGCCCACGCCGGCAGCGATGTTCTGCATGTCGCCCAGGCCGCGGTACACGGCCTCGAGCTGGTCGCTCACCTGCTTGAACGACGCTCCCAGGCGGTCATTGAGCGTGGCGGCGAGCTTCTCGTCCACCGTCATGCGAATCGACTCGAGCTTGCGCTCGTTATCGGTGCGAATCGCACCGAGCTGCACGTCAACCGTCTCGCGTACCTTATCCAAGCGCTGCTCGACCGAATCGCGGTTGGCATCCAGGCGCTGCGAGACCTCGTGGCGAACGCCATCCACCCGCAGAGCCGCCTGGTCGAACGAGCGCTGCACCGACTCGAAATGCTGCTGCTCCACAATCGCGAGCCCCGACGTTTGCGTATGCAGCGCGTTGAGCGTTGCCGCCATACTGGCAAGCGACCTGTTGGCGGCGTCAAGGTCCTCGTACACCTGCTTGAAGTCCTCGGCGAAGAGCTCACGCGCATCCTCCTGCGAAGCATGGCCGCGCTGACCGCGCGCGAGATTCCACGCAACAGCACATGCCGCCAGCGCCACCACCCACGGCAGCAACATTGCACCTATCTCCATACCTGTCATACACAGCTCCGAACCTGTAGCTTCACCAAACATGGCCTTATTGATATTAGCGTGCAAACATTATCGCAAATCATGCCGCGCCCGTGCGCAAACGCCCTCATAGTCGCAGAACCTCGGCAGCAAACGATTCCACCCGCAGGGCCAAATCCCCAAGTGCGCGCATGAGCTCCTCCGGCGTTGCCCCGCGAACGATATAGGTCGCGCAGAACGCCGCCAAAAACATCAGCACCACCGCGCAGGGAACCGCAAGCGCTATCAGCAGCAGCCGAAGGACCGCCCAGGCCTTGCGCCGCCGGGTGCGCCGCGCATCGTAGGCGCGCTCCGCATGGTACGCGTCGCCGGCGACCAAATACGGCTCCTGCTTGTTGTCCGCCTGCGGAAAGGCCTCCACCGTCCGGGTATTCGGTTGTCCCAAGAAAAGGTCCATGCAAACATCCTCCCTCGAAAGGAGGCACACATGGAAAACGCCCTTACAGCATGCTCCACATCGCGAGGCCCGTCAACCCCTTGCTGCGCCGCGAGCACCCGCACAAAAAACGGCCCAGCCGGCGCGATCGCCAACTGGGCCGTCCTCAGGCAACTACCTAGTAGTTGACCACGTGCTCCTCAAAGTGGGCCTGCGGGTGAGCGCACACCGGGCAGAGCTCGGGGGCACTCGGGCCAACGTGCAGATGGCCGCAGTTGAGGCACTTCCACACCTTGACGCCCTCGCGTGCGAATACCTCGCCGTTCTTCACGCGCTCGGCGAGCTTGTTGTAGCGCTCCTCGTGGGCCTTCTCGACGGCGCCCACGCCGCGGAACTTGGCGGCGAGCTCAACAAAGCCCTCCTCCTCGGCGGTCTTGGCGAACTCGTCGTACATGGTGGTCCACTCGTAATTCTCGCCTGCAGCGGCGTCGAGCAGGTTGTCGAGCGTGCCCGGGATCTCGCCGCCATGCAGCGCCTTGAACCACAGTTTGGCGTGCTCGGACTCGTTCTGAGCCGTCTCCATGAAGATGTTGGAGATCTGCACGAAGCCGTCCTTCTTGGCCTTGGACGCATAGTAGCGGTACTTGGTGTGAGCCTGGGACTCGCCGGCAAACGCGGTCTCGAGGTTCTTCTTAGTCTGAGAGTTCTCGAAATCCATGGGGCCTCCTTCATGGTGTAAACCGATACGCGCCCGGGCCGTGCACCACACAACCAGGGCCTTTACCTCGGCAACCCGCCGCGCGGGCGCCTCGAATGCTTCTTATACCCAAATTGGCCGCGCCGGGATCAGGCTGCACGGAAGCCTCACGCTGTGGGACCCGTACCGGAACACGCCCGCCGAACGCGACGAGCGCCGCCCATCGCGCAACCCTCACGCGATGCGCCAGACTCCGTCCGCCTCGCGGCAAAAGCCCTCGCGCTGCAAATCATCCAGCAGGGACTGCACGAATTCCAGCTCAACCGCGGGACGTCCCGCCTCGCGTTCCACGCGATTCAGCCCCTGCAGAATCGCCCCAGCATCGAGCGCCTCCCCCGCCGCCTGGGCCGTCAGCAACATACGCACCACCTCGGCGCGCTTTTGCCTGCGCGAGCCCTCGAACTTGGACTGACGCGTGTACGCCTTGGCGCGGCGCGACGGGTTGGGCACGGTCTTTTTAAGATACGCGCCGTAATCCAACATGGCGTAATACCAGGAACGCGGGGTATCGGCCTCGTCCTGAGGCTCCGCGAACGGCGTGCCCGTGTTCGCGTCCGCGCACCCGCCCTCGCCCGCTGGGCACGTTGCCTGCACGAGCGGCACGAGCTCCTTGTCGGGCACGCTGGGCACATCGGGGAACAGATGATGTAGAACCACCGTGCGCACATTCGTTTCGAGGTACACGCCCGGCAAATCGTAGGCGAACGCCCGGATACCCTGCGCGGTTGCCGGCCCAATGCCCGGCAGCGCTACGAGCTCCTTGGTGCCCGCAGGGAACACGCCGTCGTACGCGCGCACGACCTCCTCCGCAGTGGCCTTGAGCGCCAGGGCGCGGCGGTTGTACCCCATCCCCTGCCAAGCCGCGAGTACATCGGCCGTGCTCGCCTCGGCCAGGGAAAACACGCTGGGAAAGCGGTCGAGCCACTCCTGCCAGCGCGTTTGCACGCGCGCCACCTGCGTTTGCTGCAGCATGACCTCGGAAAGCCAGATCTCGTACGCGTCACGCGTCTGCCGCCAAGGCAAATCGCGGTAGAGCCGCGCGCCCTCCGTACGTACCAGCGAGCGGAAGGCGTCCAGATTGGAGGAGCTCACCCTACTCCGCCCGGTCGCACGAGCCCGAGCACGTCGCGTATTCAACAAAGCGCGAGCGATCGGCGAACTTGAGGTCAACGGCGGGGAACTGGCTGTGGGTGACCACGTCGTGCAGCGTCACGGAATCCAGATAGTCGCGCAGCAGCGCCTGGGCGCCGGCCCAAATGGGGTGATAGCAGCAGCCGTCCATGCGAGCGCAGGCGCACTCCCCGCCCGTGCAATCGTTCATGACGAGCGGACCCTGAACGGCCTCCACGATCTGGCGCATGGTGACGTCGCGCGGATCGGCCTTGAGGCGCATGCCGCCGCGCACGCCGCGCAGGCTCTCGATAATGCCCGCCTGAACGAGTCCGTGCTGAATGGAGCGCGCGAAGGAATACGGAACGTCCACCGCCTCGGCCGCCGTACGCACGGACAGCAGGCCGCTCTCGTCCTCGGCGAGCATGGACAGCATACGCAGGGCGTAATCGGTCTTGCGGGAAATGTTCATCTCGGCTCCTTGGAAAACGTTATGTGGGCAGCGCGGCACGTCTGGGCCGCGGCAGACGGCGGGAAAATGATATATGCAGGGTAGTACTATACCGTTGTTTTGCGAGTGGTGCAGAGAAATGTTGCAGCTACGTAGCAATTACGGAAGAATCGCCACGGCCGGGGCAGCACAGAGATCGATATCGGCGCGGAGCGGATTCGGCAGACGGCTGGACGAATTCGGCAGACGAGCAAACTCCCAAACGGCCAGATCACCAGACTCCCAGACCTCCAAGCCCTCAGACAGCCAGACTCACAGACTCCCAGACGTCCAGACGGCCAACCCCTCGGCGCGCAAGCCCTCCGACAACCAAGCCCTCAGACGGACAGACTTTCAGTGCGAAGCAGAATCGCCCGCAAACAAACCCTGCCCCTCTAACGCAAAAAGCCCCGTCTTGCGACGAGGCTTTAATTGCGTTGGCGGGAAGTACGGGGCTCGAACCCGCGACCTCCGACGTGACAGGCCGGCGCTCTAACCAAACTGAGCTAACTCCCCAGGCGGCAATTCGCTTGTGCTCCTTGCTGCGAGGACTAGTATACACAGGTTTGCTCCGCGGGTGCAAGAACTTTTTTAAAAATTTTTTCGAGCCGCCGAGCGAGCGCCCCACCCATGCAAAAAGCCGCACATACATGCGGCTTTACCTGCGGTTTCTTATTTACAGCTTGATGATTTCGGCGGAGAGCACCGCACCGTCCTCAACAAACAGGCGGGCGATACTCGGCTTGGCGCCCCCTCGCGGCAGTGACGCGGACCCGGGGTTCACAACCATCCGACCGTCCACGCGATCGATGACCGCCCGGTGCGTATGCCCGCACACGCCCACATCCACGCCCTCGCGCGGCAGGCTCTCACGGAAATGCGCCACGGCGAACCGCACGCCCTCGAACTCAAACTCGTTCAGGCGCGGCACACCGGGACCGTAGTTGTACCAGCCGTCGTTATTGCCCTGCACCGCGCGGATCGCCGGCACACTCGCCTCGAGCTCCGCATAATCGGACTCAGACGTGATGTCGCCGGCGTGGATGAGCAAATCGCATCCGTCGATCGCCGCCAGCAGGCGCGGATCCAAATACCCGTGCGTGTCCGAAACAATGTCGATTCGCTTTGCCATTACAGATTCAACGCCTTCTTGAGCGGCACCACGCGGCGGCGGCTCACGGGGATGCGCTCGTCGATGCCCTTCACGCCCAGCTGAATGGCGCCGGCGGCACCCGACTCCACGTCCTCAACGTGCGCGAGGTTCACAATATAGCGGCGATGCACGCGGAAGAACCCGAACTCGCTGAGCTTGGACTCGAACTGCGCGAGCGACGTGGTGGACAGGAAGCGGTCGTCGTCCGTGAAGATGCAGGAGTAGTCGTCCTTGGCCATGATGAAGCGGATCTGATCCACCGGGATAAGCACCTTGCGGCCGCCCTTTTCCACGGGGATGCGCTCGATGTTGGTGGGCTGCTTCACCGGCATGGGCGGCGTGGGCGGCTCCTCCTCGGCGGCCGGCTTGCTGCGGGCGATCACGCGCTCAATGGCACGGTCCAGGCGCTCCTCCTCAACGGGCTTGAGCAGGTAATCGACCGCGTCCACCTCGAACGCCTCCACGGCGTGGTCGCTGTAGGCCGTCACGAACACGATCGACGGCGGGTTCTTGAGCTTGGAGAGCGCCTCGGCCAGCTGCAGGCCCGATGCCCCCGGCATGGAAATGTCGAGAAACACCACGTCAACGCGGACTTCCATGAGCGTCTCGATAGCGGAGCGCACGCTCGACGCCTCGATAATGGAGCCGATCTTCCCCGTCTGCTCAAGCAGGAACCGCAATTCAGAACGAGCTGGTGCCTCGTCATCGACGATCATCGCGCGTAGCATTAAACCGAAACCTCACTTATCTGTGCTTAAGACCCGGCGCTGCACGCCGTCCGTACGGTCTATCTTACTCTACTCTTTGTCGTACATGCTGCCCTCGAGGTCGAGATGCAGCGATATCGACGTTCCGCGGCCCGGCGCCGACTCCACGCTCGTGCGCGACTTGGGCCCGTAAAAGCGCTTGATGCGCTCGGAGATGTTGTGCATGGCCACGCCCGCGCCGCCGCCCTGCGGGGCATTCGGGTCGGGCGGGGTGATCGAGCGGTCGAATAGGCGCATGGCGGTCTGCTTATCCATACCCACACCGTCGTCGGCCACCAGGATGTCCACCGCGTCCTCGTCGGAGCGGCCCACCTCGATGCGGATGTTGAGCGCGCCCTCGTCGGGCATGGCATGGCGCACCGCGTTTTCCACCAGCGGCTGGATCACGAACGCGGGGACCAGGACCTCCTCGGCGTCGATGTCCACGTCCACGCTCACCACGATGCGGTCCTCGCCAAAGCGCGCCTTTTCGAACTTGAGGTAACGCAGCGTTTGCTCCAGCTCGCGTTTAACGGGGATGAGCTGGCCGGAATTCTCGAGCGTAGCGCGGTAGAACTGGGAGAACTCGCGCAGGAGCTCACGTGCACGCAGCGGCTCGATGCGGGTGAACGCCGCGATGGTGTTGAGCGTGTTGAACAGGAAGTGCGGGTTGATCTGCGCCTGCAGCGCGCGTACCTCGGCGCGGGCGGTGAGCTCCGCCTGGCGCTCGAGCTCGTGCACGGTGAGCTGCGTGGAGAGCAGCTCGGCAAAACCCGACGCCAGCGCGTACTGCGTGCGGTTCACGTGGCGCGGGGACGAGTAGTAGAACTTGAGCGTGCCCACCGCGCGGCCGCGCACCTTGAGCGGCGTGATGATGCCGGCGGGGATATGGCGGCGGTCGCCCTGCTCGCCCCGCACGTCGATCACACTGGTGAACGACTGCGCGATGCCGTGCTCGATCACATAGCGCGTGGTGGGCGTGTGGATGGCGGAGCCGGAGGGGAAGTCGTCGGCCAGGGCGCCCACGCAGGCGAGCACCGAGTCGCGGTCGGTCACGGCGATGGTCGTGGCGCGCGTCTCGGGCAGCAGGCGGCGGCAGATCTCCTCGGCGCTCTCGGGTGTGAGGCCGCAGGCGATGCTCTCGAGCATGGACGACGCCACGGCGAGCGTCTGCTCGGTGTATTGGGAGCGCAGCGTGTCGGGGTTCGTGACCGCGTACAAAAACGCGATGAGCACGATGGCCAGCAAGATCATGGCGGCGAGCGTAGTGACCGCCTCCACGCCGATGAAGATCGCGTACCCAAAGAGGCAAAGGAACGCGAGTACCGCGATGGCGAACACGAGCTTGAGCGCGCCGGAGAAGTTGACCGAGCTCAGCCTGTGCGGCGGCTCAACGCCCGGGCCTTCCTCGGGCGGGAACTTAATGTCTTCGCTCATGCGCGCTCCAGCAGGGCCGCAAGCTGCTCATCACGCGCAAGGCCCGACACGATGCTCGGCCAAAAACTCGCGAACCGCAGGTAATCGTTCTCGTGCGCCGAGGCGTACTCGCGCGCGTCCTCGATGCCGTGGCGGTAAATGTGCCAGTACGCCGCGCGCTCGCGGCTGCACATAGCCCGCACGAGCGCCGTCTTGCGCACGCGCTCATCCAGCCCGGGGCCGATCCACGGGCCCGGGTACGGCATGAGCGACGCCGCCGTGACCGTGTTGATGTCGGGACGGCGCGAAGCCGCCGCGAGCTTGGCGCGCTCGTAGAACCAGCGGTAGACGTTCTGCATAAAGCGCGGCGCCTCCTCGGTTTGCTCCGGAGGCAGGTGCTTGACCACCCAGGCGTTGTCGAACCACACGTCCATGCCCGCCAGGCGCATGTTGAACAGGTAGTCCAGGTCCTCGCCGCGCGTGATGTACGGGTCGAACGCCACGCGCCTGAATGCGCGCGCATGCACGGCAAAGCAGCCGCCGCACACGTAATTCGAACGCGAGATGCGCGTACTGGTGAGCGCCTTCTCCATCCAGCGGTTGAACTCGATGCGCTTGGTCCACCAACGCGTGGTGATGCCGTTCTTCTTGGTTGTGTCGGCCAAAGGAGAGCCGGCCTTGTTGTAAAAGTAGCCGCTCTTGGCGAGGATGGGCAGGCGCTGGCGCGTCTCGTGCCCCAGGCCGTAGAGGGCCTTTTCCATAAAGTCGGGCGCAATCACGACCTCGTCGTCGTCGAGGAACACCACGGCGTCGTGGCCCAGAATGGCCGCGCAGGCGAGACCCATGTTGCGGATGGCGCCGTAGCCGCGCAGGCTCACGGCCTCCCCGCGCACGCCCGGGGCGATGCGCGACACATGGTCCATGATGAGCGAAGCCTCGCGGTTGGTCACGAGCGTGGTCTCGATGGCGGGGTGCTCGTCGAGGATGCCCCGCACGCGCTCGGAGATGCGCTCGGTGAGCTGCTGCGGGCAGACCAGCAGCACGATCACGCGGGGCAGGGCGCGGACCTGCTCGAGCGACGCCAGGCAGCGGTCGAGCTCGGGGCGCAGGCTGCCCAAATCGGAGGCATGGTCATATGCCCCCGGAGCGTTGAGCTCGGCGGTGTTCCCCGCCCAGTAGCTCGGAATCACGATAACCGGATTCATGCGTCCCCCTCCCCCGCTTACGCGCGCGCCCGCACGTGGGCCCGCGATTGCAGGAGCTGCGAGCCGCATGTGCGACACATGCGCCGCCCGGCGACCAGCCCCTGCGTGGTATTACTCCGTTGTACCCATTTGCGCTGCCTCGCGCTTGATGAACGGCGTTTTTGCCAGAGAACGCGACAGCGGATACCCCAATACGTACATGATAACCGCTTCGCCCAGGCCCGTGGTCACCAACCCGAACACATACATGAGCGGGTAGGCGCCGTCGAGCGAGATGGACGTGAACGGGATGGTGTAAAAGCCGATCCCCTGCAGCAGCAGCGGCAAATACGCCGGAACGATGAGCGCGTTGGCGAGCACCGGGCCGGCAAGCGCGAGCACGGGGCGGCGGCGCATCTTCCAGGTGAACAGCGCGCCCGCGAACGTGGCGATGGAGCCGAACACCACGTCGAGCATGCCGAGCATGCCCGTGCCCGAAATGGCGATGTTGGCGATGTTGGCGATGGCGCAGCCGAGCGTGAGTCCGGGCACCGCGGCGGGCGTGAAGAGCGCGAGCACGCACAGCGCCTCACTCACGCGGAATTGGATGGGCCCCCAGGCAAGGCTGCCCAAGAACAGCATGGTCATGAGGGTTGCCGCCGCGTACGCTGCGGCGATCATGCCCACGCGGGAGATGTAGCGCGGGTCGTGTGCGCGGGATGCGGGGGCCGTGGCGGACGCGGGGGCGGGCGTCGTTCCCGTGGCGGGCGCGTTCGCCGTCTCGGGCGCAGAGACGGGCGTCGTTCCCGTGGCGGGCGCGTTCGCCGTCGCGGGCGCAGACGCGGGCTGGGTGGTTGCTTGGGATGCGGTTTTCTTCATCTTCTTCACCTTCAAAAAATCGGAGGGCTTTACTGCAACCAGCAAAACCCTCCGCAAGGTGACTATGTCGCGGCGAACCCGCACGCTGCCCAACCGCACGTCCGGGCGCATGCAAGCCGCCCGGCACACTTCGAACATGAGCCCAACAGGCGCGCCTTTGGGCTAGACGTTCGCCGTCTGCATGCGGGAGAGCTTTACTAGTAAACCTAGGCCCACTACCAGCAAGATCCCGATGGAAAGCACTCCTAAAGAAGGATCGTGCGTGAGCGAGGTCACGATAGATACTAGCAGAGTTCCCATGACGGAGGCGTAACGGCCAAAGATATCGAAGAAGCCGTAGTACTCGTTGGCGCGCTCCTTGGGGATCAGGCGGCCAAAGTAGCTGCGCGAAAGCGCTTGGACGCCGCCTTGGAACATGCCCACGAGCACCGCGAGGATCCAAAACTCAACGGCAGATTTGAGGAAGAACGCGGCGAACAGCACGATGCCCACGTACGCGGCCACGGCGACGATGATCATGCGCAGGGTGCCGTGGCGTCCGGCGAGCTTGCCGTACGCGATCGCCGAGGGGAAGGCCACGAACTGCGTGACGAGCAGCGCCAGCACCAGCTGCGTTGAGTCGATGCCGAGCGAGGCGCCGTAGCTCGTTGCCATGGAGATGACCGTGTGCACGCCGTCGATGTAGAAGAAGAAGGCAATCATGAACACCAGCAGAACGCGGTCGGCGGCGATGCGACGCATGGTGTCCCACAGGCCCTTGCACGTCTTTTGGATGTTGTGCAGCACTCCCGCGGCGCCGCCTTCGCGCGTTTTGCCGAATCGCTGCTGGTAGGTGCGCAGAAGCGGGATGGTGAACGCGAGCCACCAGAGACCCGTGATCACAAAGGTCATGCGCGTGCAGAACATCATGTCCAGGCCCAGCAGGCTGGGGCCGCCGAAGATGAGCGCGATGCACAGGATGAACGGCAGCGTGGAGCCCACGTAGCCCCAGGCGTAGCCGGAGCTCGACACGGCGTCCATGCGCTCGTCGGTGGTGACGTCGGTGAGCATGGCGTCGTAGAACGTCATGGACGAGTTGAGGCCGATGGTGCACAGGACGTAGACGATCAGGAACGGCAGGGCCGCCATGGGGATCGCCTGTGCGAGGCACAGCACCAGGCCCGTGAGGAAAAAGCCGGTGAAGAACTTGATCTTGTTGCCGGCGTAGTCGGCCAGCGACCCCAGGATGGGCATGAGCAGCGCCACCACGAGTGACGCGATGGTCTGGGCGTTCGCCCACGCCGTTACCATTTCGTGCGAGGACGCGCCGGTGTTGATCGCGTTGAAGTAGATGGGGACGATCGAGGTGTTGAGCAGCACGAGCGCGGAGTTGCCCACGTCGTACATGACCCAGTTGCGCTCCATCTTGGTGTACTTGAGTGCCATCTGCGCCTTCCATTCATGCTCGCGAGACACATTCTGGGTAATGATACGCCCTCTTCGGGCGGGCCGTGGGCGGCAATTGGACAAGAGACGGTAATGTGTTCATTAACGTTTTGGGTGGGGCGGGGCACGGGCGGGCACGGGGCTGCGGGTAGGTGCGAAGCAGGCGAGAACGGGGCGCGGGGCGCAGGCGGGCGCGGGGCGCGCACGGCTGCGAGAGGCATGGGGTCGCGGGCGTGGCGGGCCGGCGGGGGCGCTGTGGGCGGGACGGATGCGAGGCCTTTGCAAGGAACAGTCGTCCCGCTGTTGCACTTTGGATACACCAGCGTCACCGGAAGGGCGAAATCGCGTTCCCATGACGCTGGTGCGTACAAACGTGGCGGCGAGCGCCAAGCGGCCCCACTGCTCGCGCCATCCGGGACCGCAGCAGGCGCGGGCCTCCCCCGTCGCCCCAAAGCCGCGAGTGTACACATTCGCGGCCCCAAAGTGGCGAAATCGGCATCTTGAGCTCGCGAGTGTACACATTGGGGGCCTCAAAGGGGCCAAATCCCGAATTTAACGTCGCGAGTGTACACACTCGGATCTCCCAAGGGACGGAATCGGCTGTTTGAAGACGCGAATGTACACATTGGAAGCCCCATGTGGCGAAATCGGCACCTCGAGGTTGCGAGTGCACACATTGGCGAGATAAGAGGGGGCGCGGGGTGATTCGGGTGAGTAAGTCGCCATACTGAGGGACGGGCAGTGCTGAGGGACGGGCCGGGCCGAGGGACGGGCCGCGCTGAGGGACGGGCTGAGGCCCTGAACGAGGGGTTGCGGCTCCAAGTTTGCCGCGCCGCGAAACGACAAACAAATCGGGCGCCCGGCCTGAGCCGAGCGCCCGAGTACATTTCAGACATCTATCTGAACGCCGAACCCAGCCGAACGTTGGAAGCACGAGCTGCCGCCCCGACACCTCGAGCGATGCGTGGGATATCGTGGCCCCTGCCGATCCCAAATGTGCGCCTTGGCACGCAATCACCAGCAGGGCCCCGGACGCGCGACGGAGGCACTGACACCCAGGCGGCACCGCCCCGCGTCCTCAGCCCCGCCGCGCGCGCCGCGCCCCTGGCAGAGTCCCAAGGGGCGCGACACAGCACCACACAGGCGTTACGCGCGGGTCTTGCGACGGCGGTCGAACAGGTACGCAACACATCCCAGGGCTAGCAGGGCAACGCCTGCCATGCCCACGCCCGATCCACCGGTAAAGGGCAGCTCGAAGGTACGGCGGTTGGTAAAGACCATGCCATCAGACCCAACGTCCATAAGTGCGTCGTCGCGGATCGTCGCTTCGACCTTAAGCGTGCCGTCGCACTTGTCCGTGACCTTCACATCAACCGTGTAGACCGTATCGTCGTAGGCAACGCCCTCAAGGTTGCCCTTCTCCTCGAGCACCGTATAGGTGAAGGTCTTACCGGCATCCTCGAGACCATAGGTAATGGTGCCGAACGTAATGGTTTCACCCTTGTTCGTCACGGTCTCGCGCAGCTGCTGCTCGCCGCCCGGCAGCTTCTCGAACAGGCTGAAGGAGAACATGCCGTCCTCGAGCTTGCCGTCGAAGTCCTTGCGCGCGGTGAGCTTGAGCTCGCCCGTGGCATTGTAGGTGTTGGCAACAACGATCTCAGCGGGCTTGGCCGCGTCGGTGAGCGTGCCCTCGAGCGCGCCCGTGCTTGCTGTGGCATCCATGGTCCAACCGGCCTTGGGCAGCTCCTCAACCGTGTAGCGCGCGCCATAGGGCAGCTTGTCGAACTTCGCGATCTCATTGGCACGCAGCTTGATAACGCCATCGGCGGGCACCTGCTGAGGCTCGCCAACAGCGCCACTCGCGTCTGTCACCGTGAACTCCTGGCCCGCCAGCACCTCGCCCGAGGCGCCTTCGAACGCGACCTTGAACTGGAACTCAGCGTTGCGGTTGAGATCATTCTCGGCAAAGGTGTTGGTCACAACCTTTTTGATGCTCATGCCAACGTTTTGCAGCTCGTTAGTGAACACGGCGCCGTCCTTGAGTTCGGTGCCGTCCGCGTCCGTGTACGTAACCGCGGTGCTCAGCGTGCCGTTACCCTTGTCGGTCACCTCAACGGTGGCATGGCGCAGGGTGGAATCGTACACCACGCCGTTAAGAGCAAAGCCACCCTTGGCGCGCTCTTCGGCGCTGGCCTCCGCCCACGTCGTACCGCTGGCGTTGGCGGCGTCATTGGGCACGCGCTCGACGATCGTGTACTGGTACGTGCCCGCAACACCGTAGGCAATCTCGTCAAAGTCCGCAGGGGCCATGCCCTTGTGCGGGTTGGGAACCTCGGTGCCATTCGGACCCGGGATCGTCTCGTTCGTATCCACGGGGCCGTTGACTACCGTGCTCAAAGGCTTGCCCCCAACGCTCTCGCCCTCGTACAGGTCAAAGGTGAACTGTGCCTCCTTGAGGTCGCCGTTCGGGAAGTCCTTGTACGCCATGAGCTGAGCGGCACCCTGGGCGGCGTACTCGTTCGTGCACTTCACAGGCACAGTGCCACCAGCAACGATCGAACCCGTAAAGCTCGAGCCGCCAACGGGCGACCAGCCGCTGGGGATGTCGATCTCGCTGACGGCATACTGGCTGCCGGCCTTGATGCCCGCAATCGTGGCAGTTTTGCCGCCCGCGATCTTGAGCACGCCGTTCACAGCCGTGAGCTCCTGGCTGTCCACGGTGTACGCGCCCTCGTACGGCTTGCCGTCAAGGGCAAGCTTGAACGAGAACTCCTGGCTGGTTACGGACGAGCCGCCGCCCTGGACCCGCTTGGTAATGCGCAGCGAGCCAGGCTTGGTGGTGTTGCGGAACACCGGAGCCTCGGCAGAGGGCACAGGGCCAGCGTCGTTCTGGTACATCACGCTCTGCGTCAGGTTGCCCTTGGCATCAAGGGAGATGGTAACGCGCGCCGTAAAGACCGTGTTGTCGTATGCGATTGTGGAGTCGCTGCCCGTGGTCTCCTGGATCGTGTAGTCGAAGGTCTTGGTCTTCTCGCTACCCAGAACAGACTGCGGGAATTCAAGCGCCGGGAAGGATACTGCGCCGCCATCGTGCAGCGTACCGCTCCAAGTGCCCGGATTGCCCTTGGCGGGGTCATAGCCCGCCATCGTGAACGCAAAGCCATCGGAGGCCTGTGCCCAGGCGCCGTCGAGCATCTTGGCAGCGCGCAGCTCCACGCGAACCGTCTGGTTCTCAGGCATTTCGAGACCGTTTACAAAGGCGGCAATCGGCGTCTCGGCATTCTGCGAGGAGATCACGCCGCTCTCGCCCGAAGAAGACACGAGCTTCCATCCGTCCTCGTCCAGCTCGCGCACGCGATAGCTGGTGCCAGACGGAATGACATCGGGCAGGTGCAGCACATACCCAGCGGGAATCTCAAAGCGATACGTACCGTTATCCTCGGTAACGCCGTCGGACTTTTCCCATTGGGCCGTAAGGACAATGGGCTTGCCGCCGGAGCTGTCAAAGAGCGTCTTTGCCGCCCACTGATCAATCTTGATCTTGCCGTTGCTGTCCTTGTGGAATTCAAAATTCGACCCAGCTTTCCAGCCAGTAAGCTCATAACCAAATCTCACGAATTTCGGCGCATCAAGGTAGACGTCCTGCATAACATTCGCCTTTTGCGGAGCGGCCTGGCCAACGCCGCCGCTCGCATCGAACTCGAACACAGCAAAGGTGTCCCACACATACCAGCCAGAACCCGTAGCGGGGAACTTCGCCTCCAGCTCCTTGGCCGTGTAGCGCGGAGCGTCATCCGCAGGGGCGTTCGCGGGGTTGCTGCCAACGTTTACCCACTTGTATTTGCTCGGAAGTTCCGCAGAGGAGCCGGCACCACCCTTGTTGAATTCAAACGTCCCAGGCAGGTGCAACGCGCTCAGATTATCGCATTCAAGGAAGGCGTCGGTCATCTTCGTGGCACCCGTCGTAGAGAATCCCGAAAGATCGAGCTTCTCCAGCTTGGAGCATTTATTGAACATATAGTCCATATTTTCGAGTGCGGGGGTCTTAAATCCAGACACATCAAGCTCGGCCACTTGGCATCCATTAAACATGGAGTTCATTGCCGTCACTTTGGATGTATCGAAATTGGAGACATCAATTATGTTCAAGCCACTGCAACCACCAAACATGCCACTCATAGACGTAACATTTTTAGTATCGAACCCTCTTAGATCCAAGCTTGTTAGAGCCGCACAATCTCTGAACATTTCGTACATGTTTGTAACTTTTCCTGTATTAAAGTTACTTACATCAAGCTTTGACAGCTTTCGGCAATAGCTAAACATCTGGGACATGTTTTCAACGCTACTCGTATCAAGGCTGGAGACGTCGAGTTCCAGCAATTCGTGGCACCCTAAAAACATTGCTGCCATATTATTAACGTTGGAAGTATTTTTGAACGTAACTTGAAGGCTTGTTACCGCCCTGCAATACGTAAACATGCCATAGAAGCTTTCAATTTTTTTAGCATCGATCGTCAAAGGGCCCAGCTTTTTGACCGCATTACATCCATAGAACATCTCCTCCACCATGGTTAGCGGAGCATTGCTGAAATCTGGAAGCTGCACCTCTTTCAAAGATGAGCACATTTTAAACATTCGATCAGCCGTCTGCAGTCGAGCCATGTTGAAGTGCTCAATGTTTAAGCTAATAAGCGCTTTGCACTTATTAAACATATACTCCATGGCCGTCACGTGCGATGTGTCAAATGAACTCAGGTCTACATCAGCAAGCTTCTCACACTCATAAAACATGTAGTGCATGTGCTCTACAGACGAAGTATCGAAACTCGTGAGGTCCAGCGATTGCAAAGTGGTACAGCTGGCAAACATATTGCCCATCCACTTTACCTGAGATGTATCAAAACTAGATAGGTCCAACTTACCCAGTTTAGAGCAGCCTGAGAACATGCTAGTCATATTGTTTACGTTCCCAGTTTTAAGACTAGAGACATCGAGCGTGGTCAGACTAGAGCAATTCCGAAACATCTGTTCCATGTCGACGGCAACGCTCGTATCAAAGTTGCTCAAATCAATTACTGTAGCTTCGTTGAATTCCTTGAACATGCCGGACAGCTCTTCGCCAGCAGTGGAACCAGACTCGAAACGTACTGTGACAGGCTCGATAATGCCAGGAGCGTACCTATGCCAAGGCCATGAAGGAGTGGTGCCGCCATAATCGACCGCTGTGATTCCCGTACCACCAATAACCAGCTCGCGAGTGGCTTTATCGTACTTCCAGTGCCAAGTACCCAAATCTCCGCCGTACTCACGAGGCTCGGGCTCGGCGGCGTGGGCCGTCTCGGGGGCGAACAGGGAACCGAGGGCGTTCATCGCCCACGAGCCGAATGCGGCAATGGGGTTGGCGCTCTCAGCATCCTTCTTGTTGGACTCGTCAGCATCATCGTTCGCGGCCGACTTGCCCTCAGAGCCAGCAGCCACCTGGGAGGTAGCATCCGCACCCTGAGTATCGGCAGCGCTACCCTGCCCAGCGTCAGCACCGGTAAGAGGCTCGAGCACAGCGCCCTCGGTCAGATTGAGGCCCTCGACCTTTTCGCCACGAGGATTCGTGAGCTCGAGCTCGAACGTGAACTTGTGGTTCGGGTCGTCGGTCTGCGTGCCAGGAGCAAGCCCCTTCTTGATGTCCAGGCCGGCCTTTTTGTACTGGTTCACAAACTCAAGATCGGCGGTCTTGGAGGTAATCGTGCCGTTCTTGCACACGGCGCACGCCTCACCGCCGTCGAGCTTGCCGTCACCGCCGCACACAAAGCATGCGCAGGACACGTTGTCCATCACGGTCTCGACGCCCAGCGTGCCGTTGTGGTTGTCGGTCACCTTGACCTTCACGAGTGCCACGTGGCCGTCGTATTCCACCTTGCCGCTGGCGGCGTCGGCAGGAATCACCTCGCGAATCGCATAGATATGCTCGGAGTCCACATCGGTCTGGTCGTACGCGATCTTGTTGAACTTCACCGTGCCGTCCACGGCGTTTTTCGCATCGCTCTGGATGGGCTCGAACGTGGCAACGCCGTCCTTCTCCACGACCTCGCCCATCTCAAAGGTGAACTGGTTCGCGGAAAGGTCGCCGCCCTTCAGGGTCTTATGCACCTGAAGCTCCACGTCGCCCGTCGCGGTGTACACGTTATTGAACACCGGCACGCTGCCCTCGGGCAGCTGAGCCGCGGGATCGCTCGATGCGTCAAAGTACTTCACGTCCACGAACATGGTGCCGTTGCCGTTGTCCTGCGGCATCACCTCAACGCGGTACACGTCCTTGCTGCAGGTGTAACCGCCGCCGTCCTTGGTGGTCTCACGCATGGCATACGTAAAGGTCTTGCCGCTGTCTGCCTGGGTATACGTCAGCGCGCCGAACACCACGTCGGCCTCTTGCTGGATATTCCCCTGGGCATCCGTGCTGGGCTTGCCCTCGGGGCGGTCGTTGGAGGTGGTCCTCAGCACCTTGCCCTCGCTGTCGAGCAGCTCGAACATAAAGCGATGCGCAGGCAAGCTATGGCCCGTCAGGTGCTTGCGCGCGTGCAGGTTCACCTCGGCGGTCGCACGGTACACGTTAGTGAACGCGGCCTCGACCGTCTTGTTGGGCTCAACCTCGCCCTGGAGCTTAACGGAGCCCTCGGCCGTAAAGCCAGGGCGCTCAGCCTCGGTCACGGTGTACTTGGTGTTTTCGGGCAGCTCCTTGATGAGCGCCTGCTCACCGCCCCTGAGCTTGATGGTGCCGTTCGTGGACACTGTGCCCGAGTGCAGCACATCACCGCCGCCAATGGGCGTAACAACATATTCGAACTCGTCGAACAGGGGCGCGTCGTTCTTAAGGAACGTGAACTCAAAGGTAAACTCGTTGTTCTTCGACTCCAGAGTGGTGTCGCCCGTGGTGGTCTTGCTCAGCAGCAAATCGCCGTACGGATGATAGGTATTCACGATGTTCGTGCCGTCGACCTCGGGGATATACGAGGAATTGCCCTGCAGGTCCTCCTTAACCTTGTACTCAATCGGCTGGCCGTTCTCGTTCTTATACAGGTTGTCGAAGGAGTACGACCACTCGTTGCTCGCGTTGGGGCGCACCGTCTGGGACTGCACCACCTTGCCGTTCGCGAGCAGCTTGACCACAATGCGATCCGGGCGCACGTCGGCAGAGTCGCCCTTCCAGGTCTTAACGCCGCTCACGCTCGTGCGCTCGGGGTCGTGCCTGTTCTCGAGTACATAGGTTGCTGTCTGGTCGTCGAAGGAGATGCTGGCGTGGTAGCCCGGGGCGCTCTGCTCCTGCAGCGTGTACTCAATCACGTTGCCCTTGGAGTCGGTGCGGTTGAGGTTGTCAAAGCTCCCCTGCCACTTGTTGGCGTCGCTCAGCGTGAGGGTCTTGCCCTCGACCGGCGTGCCGTTCTCCACCAACTGAACCGTTACCTGCTCGGGGCGAATGCCGTCGCGGTTGTCGCCGTCGTCCCACGTCTTGCGCACCTTGAGACTGTACGGTTCCAGACCAACCTTGGTGTAGTCGTCGTGGATGAACTGGCTCTTCTGCCATTCGCCATCGAACGAACCCTGGGATTGACTCTTCATGCACACGTTATTGAACGCATGGGCCTTCTTGGCAATGATGTCCTGCGCGTCCTCAAAGCGCGGGGCGCTCATGTTGATCAGGGCCGTTGCCGCCTGTTCCTGGTCCAGCGTGAACTCGCCGCCGCCCTTGGCGCGGCTGGTGTCGATCGCGATCGCGCTGATCTTTGCGCGCTCCTCCTGCGGCATGGCGGCGAGCGCCTCAGGCGTGGTCTTGGTCCAAATCTTGGTATTGGAAAGGTCGGTGTTCTTCTCGATCTCCGACCCCTGCTGAGGATCCGTCTCGCTGGGCTCGTAGAGCTTCAGGTCCTTCACGGTGCTGTAATACACAACCGGGTCGCAGCCGAGCTTGACCAGCGGCGACACGTCCACACTCCGCAGCGTACCGCGCCACGTGGGGGCACCGATATCTTCGGGGTCGTTGCCCTCAACGGGCTTGTAGTTCTCGAGCGAGTCATACAGCACAACGTTCTTGAGCTTCGTGCCCACCTTAGCGCGCGTGCTCAAACGGTAGGTGTACGTACCACCAGCGTACACGTTCAGGTCGGGCTCTTCCTCACCCGTGCCCGTGCCAAAATAGCCATCGCCGTTGACCTCGACGGTCTTGCTCAGGCCTGCCGCGCCCTCGCTGAGGTAATCGACGGTCACCGGAGCGCCCGCGTACAGCACGTTCTCGTTGTTGGAGTCCACGCCGTCCAGGTCGGTCATGGCGTCGAGTGCGGACTCGACGTTCTCTTCGCCCTTAAAGGCATCCTCCGTACCCAGATTGTTGTACGCGCCATTGGAACCACGCGGGTTGTCAGGCTCGCCCTCGTAGCCCTTAACCGTGCCGACGCGCTCGTTGGCAGACTGGTATGCCGCAACGTTATGCAGCTCAGAGCCATAATCGGTAATGTCGTCAAATCCGTACCAGGCATCGAAGGACAACGTGAGCATGTCCTTGTAGTAGCTAATGCGATCCTCTTCGTACTTAATTGCCTGGGGCTCGAACTTGCCCCTCACCACGAGCATCGTGCGGCCGGTGCCGCGGTAGTTCTCGATCGTGTACAGCGAGGTAATGGCATCGTGATCACGGAGCTTCACCGTGCTCAGGTCGGGCGTGGCGCCCTTGGGCAGCAGGTCGTAGAAGGTGCCCTCGCGCTCCGTGAGCAGCTCGTCCGCCGCCAGGGCCTTCTCGTAGGCCTCCTTGTTCGTGATAAAGCTGCGTTTGTCAACATTGACGGTGTAATGCAGCTTTACTCGCTTGTGCTCGGTATCGACATCCTGGTCCATGTCAAACCGGTCAACGCGCTTGCTCATGGTCGCGCGCACACCCGTGGTGTAGCCCATGAGCTTGTCGACGGCGGACTTCTTCTCCTTGAGGAGCTTCTCACCGTCATCCCCGCGCGTCACGTTGAGCTCGGCGTCGTTGTACAGCAGCACCGTGGGCGCCTGCGAGCCCTCAAAGGACTTGTCGGCAACCTTGCGCATCTTGCCGTTCCCCTTGAGCGAGATGTTCACGCGCGTAAAGTACAACAGGCCTGCCACCGTGGAATTGGAGCTCGTGCGTACCTGCGTGGTGTTGGCGGGCAGGTCAACGGTGCCGTTCGAGGGCTGGGACTGCTGCCCGTCCTTGGTAACAACCAGCGAACCGGTGGTCCAGTCCGCGGTGGCGTACTTATGCCATTCCTGGTTGTCGGTGGTCTTGATCTCCACGTCAATCTGGGGGATGTTCTTCACCTCAGTATCGGTCTCGTAATCGACCGTGCCATTGTCGAACGAGGAGAAGTCAGGCGATCCATCGGGTTTGAGGTTGATGGCGACGGCCTTTTTGATGACCGGCTTTTGAGGGAAGGTCACGCTCGTGTAATCGTAGTCCTTCGTGGCCTCAAGGGTGTCGTCCACGAGGCGCAGGCCCTTGTCCTCGGAGACCATCTTGACGGGGCGCTTGCCGTAGTTGTCCAGGTTGCCCTGGGGGTTGCCCGCAACGGACTCCTTGGGAGCCTCGTAGGTCCAGGGCAGGGTGTAGCCCACCGTGTTGATCGTGTAGGAAACCGGCACGTCCTTGCCCTTGCGCAGGTCGTTGAGCGCCGTGCCGTACATGCCCGTGTAGCCGTCGTACCCGGTGATGCCCGACGGGGCCACGTCTGCAGTGGAGCTGTTAGTCGCCGGGTGGTGCGTGGTGAAGGCGGCCCCGCCGGCGTAATACGGCTCGTTGTCGTTGCCGTACTTGTAAATGTTGAAGTGGCCCTCAGGCTTGATGAAGCGCGGGGCGTAGTAGGTCCACTTGTTGGTTGCCTCGTCGTATTCTTCGTTCGTGGCCTGCTCGTCCGTCCCAACCGCGGCGTCCTGCTCGGTGAGGGTGTAGGTCATCTTGTTTTTAAAGGTGTAGCTCTTGCCGTCCTCAAAACGCGAGGCGGGGTAGGCAACCTTGATGTGCGTGTAACTGGACGAGCCGCTAAAGTACTTGGGATCGCCCTTGACCGTCAGCGACGGATCCGTATCCGTGCCCTCGTTGTTGGCGCGCTCGTCCAAGATCACGCCGCCCATCTTGTCACCCACCTGGTCTGTGTAGGCGAGCGTAAAGGCCTGGTTGCCCTCAACATAGCAGTTGGCGTACCAGTCGACCACCACGAAGAACTTCTCCTCGGGGTACTTCGCCTGCGCCTCGGCGACCGCGGGGTCATCGGCCACAACGTTGTACGGGGCGCGATCGAGCCGCTTGGTTGCTCTCGTAACCCTGGCGTGCGTGTCAAAGCGCGCGGCGATCTCGTTGCTCGTGGCGGTGAGCAGGTTGTCGTTATGGGTCACGATCTCCATCTTGGCAGTAAAGGCATCGCTCAGCTGCATGTCCTTGAGCTTATGCGGCGTGAGCTCCATGTAGGCGAACTCCATGAAGCCCTGGGAGGCCGCGGGCATGCGGTGCGTATTGGTGATGATGTACTCGTCCTTGCCCCCGCTCACCACATGGCGGTAATTCCAGCCAGCCGCGGTCGCGGGCTCAGCGGGAACGGGCAGCACAAGCTTGCCCTCGGGATTGCCGTCGCGGTCCTTGAAGATGGACCCAGGTACCGTGATGGAGATGTCGCCCGGCTCATAGTCGCTCTCGCCCGAAAGCGCGTAGTTCACGCGCAGGCGAACCGTCTGCTCACCATCGCCCTTGGGGCGAACGGTGATCTGGCCCTCTTCGTCCTTCATATCCTCGGGCGCGCCGTCGCTCTTGGTTACCCAGGTGGCGGTGAGGCTCTCGATCTTCGTGTCGTCCTGCGCGGCGGTGTTCGCGGCGGCAGCGAATGGCTGCGGCGCGAGGAGCACGTCAACGGCGGCAGCGGCATCCTCGGGGGTAGCGCCCTGGGCCTCGAGGGCCTTGATGGCGGCGTCGCGGGAGCTCAGGGCGGAGGTGCCGAGCGTCACGGCTGCCAGGTCGTTGGACTTGCAGTACTGCGCGTCCTTTGTGGGGTCTTCGGTGTCCTGCTCGCCGGCGTCCTGCGGCGTGGCAGGGTCCTTGGCGGCGGGGTCTTTGGCTGCAGAGTTCTGCGGCTCGGCCAGGGCCTGCTCGCCCTCGGGGGCGGGCTGGTCGGCCTTTGCGGAGGCGTCGTCCTTGGCGGCGGGGTCCTGGTCAGCTGAAGGGGCGTTGTCCGCGCCGGTGTTGTCCGCGCCCGCCGTGCCACCCGCGGCATCGTTCGACTTGCCAGCGGCGCTGCCCTCGGAGCCGTTGCCCTCGGGTGCGGAGGATTCCTTGGCGAGCTCGGCCTCGTGCTGCATGAGCGCGACCGTGTGCGCCGCCTCGTCGAGCATCTCGGCATACGCCGGAGCGGGAATCGAGCTGGTCACCATCGCAAACGTCAAAATGACGCTCAGCGCCGGCCTGAACGTGCGACGCGCTGCGTGCATGATCTTGCGGAAGCTGCCCTTCTCCATCGTGATGCCCTTCTTTTCCTCGTCGCTTCTAGCCATGACGGCCCCTTCGTGTTATCGCTGAGCGCCGTGGTGCCCCAGCGGGGCGCGGCGCTTGGTGTGCACGTACTTGCCCAAGGCAAGGATGGCGGCAAATGCCACCAGCAGACCCGTGCCAATCAGCGCGGGCCTGGTGTTGTCATTCACGTATGCCGAAACGTCCGGCTTGGTCTGCTCGAACTCCTCGGGGTCGTATTCGCAGCGAACGCCGTGCACGAGCAGGCGCTTGTCGTTGATGCCAATGCGGCCCTTGGGATTCCACTTGTCCGGCGTGGTGGTGCAGGTCACCAGCGTACACATGTCCCCGTCCTGCGGCGTGACGTCGACCTCGGTGGGGTCGACGATCTCCCAGCTGGTCACGCGGTACGCATAGGCGTCGCCCAGGATGTGGATGGCGAACACGTCGCCCTCCTCCAGCGCGCGGATGCCGTCGAAGATGCGGTGCTGCTGCAGGCCGGAGTGTCCGGTGAGGTAGCAATGCGAGCGGGCGCCACCCACGGGCAGGGAGGTCTCGGGTTGATGGCCCACGCCGGCGGAAAGCGCCGGCTCGCCGATGCCGTGGTACACCTTCATGACCACGTCGGCGCGGGGGATCTCGATCCAACCCATGATCTCGCTGCCGTCCACGGAGAGCTGGCTGTTGTACGGCAAGATCTCCGTTACGCCGGCCGCCTCTGGGTCCTCGTAGCCGCCCAGGCGGGCGTTGTATGCGCGCGCCTGTGCCAGCAGCTGCTGCTTTTCGGCGGAATCGACCGCCTCCGCCGTGCTCGACATCGAGTTCACCTCGTTGCGCGAGGCAATGCGGAAGAACAGGTCGGTTGCGATGGGCGCCATGCACATGATGATGCCCAGCGCGATAAGCAGGACGGGGGGAGACAGCCTGCGCCGTCTCCCGTTCTTGCTCGTTGCGTTGTGAGCGTCCCGTCCTGCCATGCTCTGCGCTACCTTACCGAATGCGCGCGATTACGCCTGGTCGGAGTTCTTGCGGCGCTTGCCGGCCAGATACCAGGCCATGCCGAGGCCAAGTACGGCAACGCCCGCGAGGCCGACGCCCTCGGCACCGGTCATGGCAAGCGTGAGCTGCTTGTTGTTCTTGACCGTAGCGGTGATGGTGCCCGTGTTGGCGTTGAGCTTGAACTCGTTCTTGAGGCCTGAGGCGTCGGTTACCGTGAAGGCACCATCTTTGATCGTACCGTCCTGGTTGTACTCAACGTTGACGGTGAAGGTGAGAGTCTGGCCCTCCTGAGCCTCGTAGCCCTTGGGCGCCTTGACCTCGGTGAGGGTGTAGGTGCCGCTGGCAAGGCCCGTGACCGCGATCTTGCCGCTCTCATCCGTGGTCAGGAGGTTTGCATCCTGCTCGGCAGTGGCCTTATCGAGGTCCCACTTCTTGGTGTCCTTGTTGTAGTACTTGTCGTTGGCGTTCTTGATGCTAAAGCCCGCACCCTGGAGCGCCTCGTTGGTCTTCTCGTCAACCTTGAGCATGTCGAGCAGGAAGGTGTACACGGGTACCGGCTTGTCCGTAACCTCGCCCAGGTCCGTACCGTTCGGGTTGTTGGAGAACTCGTACTTGACCTCGTTCTTGTTGCCGCCAGGGTTGGTGGAAGCGCCCGGAAGGAGCTCGGCCTTGTACTCGACGGTCACCGTAGTGGCGGCCGTGGCGTTCTTGTATGCCACCTTGAGGTCGTTGATGGTCACAGTCAGCTTGGTGCCGCCCTGAGCGATTTGGACCGTCACGCCTTCGGCCTTCGTGATGTCCTGGCCGTCCGCCTTAACGACAACGCCCTCCTTGATGGCAAGGTTGGTGGGGGTATCCGTCAGGACCATCTTGTAGGTGTCGTAGGTGCCGTAGTTGGAGGGCAGCGTGGCGGTGACCTTAAAGGGAAGCACGTCGCCGATCTCAAGGTCGCCAGCCTCCTGGCCGCCCTGCTCGTTGACATCCTTGTCGACCGTCGGGGCGGTTGCCTTCTCCTGGATGGTCTTGGTGCTGCTACCGAGCGCGAACCAGATAGGAGCCGTTGCCACGTCGCCCTCGCTGAGGGACTTAGGGTCGGTCACGAAGAGGTAGTAGCCCTCATCAGCGGTGAACGCAGTGTTGGCGGTCGCAGTGCCGAACGTAATCTTGCTCTCGGTCTGCAGCCACTTGGCAAACTTCTGCGCGAAGCTGTTGGCGTTGACGATCTTCGTAGGCGTGGCATCGCCGCCGCTCTCGCTGATCTTCAAGCTGATGAAGTCGAGCGCGTTCTGGGGGTTCACCTTGTCGTTAGCGCTGGTGAGGCCCTTGTCCTTGAGCCACGCCGTGTAGCCGTTCTCGGTGAGTGCATCGAGCTGGGTCGCGATTGCATTCTGTTGCCCGGTCGCGATGCCCGTGCCCCACGCAACGGTCTGAGCATTACCCTCGGGAGTGATGTCCGCCTTGAACAGCTGGAAGGCCTGATACGTCGCATCGGGATTGGCCTGCGGCACAATCGTGACGGTGCCGGTCTCTGCCCATGCGGAAGCAGGCGCCACCGCGCCAACGGCCATCGCGCCGCCGAGCGCCGCCGTTGCAATGAGAGCCGCGGTGCGCTTACGCCAGCTCATGCCAGAATACGAGTTTGCCATCCTTTGTTCCTTCCTCTCTATGCGCATTGCTGCGCGTGGATGTGCTATCTCCTGCGATGAATTCATCGCGAGGCGCCATATTGGATTACCAGGTGTTACTGGGTGCGGCTGCGCTTGTAGCGCATGCCAGCTGCGAGTACGAGCCCGCCCGCGCACGCGAGCGCGCCTGCGGCGAGCAGCCAGGGGGCGTCGCCCGTTTGGGGTATGAACCCGCCCGAGGTGCCCTTGGGATCGTTGACCAGCTTGAGCGTGAACGAGGCTTGCTCGCCACTCACATCCTCAACCGTCAGCGGCTGCGTAGCCTCAACTTCAAGCTCGATGTTGTCCTGCGTGCAGGCGGCCGACACCTCAAAGGCGAATGCCGGCTGCTTGGGCAGCGCGTACCCGGCGGGCGCCTCGAGCTCGACCAGCTTGTAGCGACCCGGCGCGAGTGCGGGGACCTGCTCGATCATGCCGTCTTTGTTCGACTCGAACTCGGCACGCTGGGCCATCTTGCCAAAGGTGCCGTTAGGCAACAGCCAGGCATCCTGGTCGTTCTGAATGCCAAAACGGGCGCCAACCAAGTTGGCACCCTTCTCGTTCACCTTGTGTACGCGCGCGTGCATCAGATACGCCCGCGTTGCGTCGTGCGGCGTTTGACCCTCCCCGCCCATAGCAGGGAAGGTTGCGTATGCGTCGTTTACCAGGCCGTCCGCGCCAGGGGTCACCAACGGGTCCGCCGTCATGCTGTACGAGACGCGGATCACGTCGCCCACGCGCGCCGGCGTGTTTTTAAGGTTGGGGATGGTCACCGTGAAGGTGCTTCCGGCCGTTGCGAGCTCGGCATCCTTGGTGAGGTTGGCGATGACGTCCATCGCGTTGCCCTGGTCGTCCGTATCGCCCGCGAGGCGCAGGAGCTCGACCTTGAGGCTCTGAGCGTCCAGTACGAGGCGCTGGTCGTGCTCGTCGTGGAGCGTGAGCTTGTAGGTGGAGTACAGGTCGAAGGTATGGGGGACCGTGATGGTCGTGCGGTACTTGAACACGCGGCCCGAGCCGCCCAGGGCAGCGCTGCCCCAGCCGTCGCCCGCGTTGATCTCCTTGTCCAGCACGGGGGTGTCGGACTTGTCGCCCAGGGTTACCAGGTCGCCCTTGACCCATGCGAACAGGGGGCGGCGGCCCGTGGCCGTGAGGATGTACCAGCCGTTTTCAACCTCAACGGGGCCGGCATCGGTAACGACCGCGGTGTACGGGGCCTTGGGCTGGAGTTTGACGGAGAGCCACTGCGCGAGGGAGCCGTCCTCGTCCTTGGTGAGGTCGGCGCTCACGCGCTCCACCAGCGCGCGGCCGTGCGCCGCTGCGAGGGGTCCGTTGGGGTCGTAGGTGGGATAGGGCTTGTGGCCAGGGGCCTGGGCGCCCGAGAGCGCCGGCCAGTCGAACGACGTGTTGATGGGCAGACCGTCGGGGTCGGCGATGCGAACGGCGTGGTACTCAGCAGACGAGCCGTTCGTCGATGTTACCTGGAGCCGACCCATTACAGTTGAGCCGTCCGTAAGGGAGGCCCTTTCGCCTTCAAGGCATTACG
>JAUNDT010000017.1 GCA_030525945.1 Coriobacteriaceae bacterium
CGATGGCGCGAAGGCGGCTTCCCGGTATGGGCGGTTCCTTGCCGGCGACTCACACGCTACGGTAGCCACACAGCCCGAACCACCAACCTGAGGCTTCATTTTACGCAACCTAGAGGCACCCTGCGGTTGCAAACCGCAGATAGATGCATTGTCGAGATGCACTGCTTCAAAATAACGGTAAATCATGATATATCGAAGCTCGAAACGAAAAAGAGCGGTTTTAATGACGATAATTCATGATTTATCGGAAACTAGCGATTTTGAACCACCCGACAGCTCATCGAGTAGGTCAGCTCTGCGAACTCCAAACACATGCGGGACAGATACAACGCTCCGAACAGCAGCTTGTCAGCGCGGAGTGTCTAGTCGAAAAACCAAAACCAGATGAACAGCCCCAGGTACGGGAGGCTCAGTATGTAGAGAACGGTCGCGGCCGCAATGATGCCCGTGCGGACGCTTCCACCCGCTCGGACGCGCTTAATCTCGCGCGCACTGAGCACAAGGGCGACGATGAGCAGAATAATCGCCAGAGCGGCCAACCCGAGCGAAAGTGCGGCGATGCCCACGGCCGCCGCCATGACGGGTGCCAAGAGTAACGCGCATCCGCAACCGCCTGGGCTGTACATACGACCCGCCGTCGTCCCACGGCCCGCACTCCACCATCTAGGGTCGATCGAGTCCCGTCGCTCGGAGCCAACCGCGTCCAATCGCACGGAAGCGCGTAGTACACGGCGCAGCGTCTCGCCCCCATTCATGCCGCGTATCTCACTTGTCCCGTTAATCAAGCGCATCACCCACCGTCACGGAACCGCCGACAACGCGCGCGCCCACGAGCGTGCGGGTCTTGGGATACCAGCGAATCTCGACCAACGGCTCATCGAGCATGCGCTCGATCTCGGGCCAGTCTTGGGCATTCACCGTGAGGTGCGCATCCGCCCGCCGCCTCGCAACCGACTCGCCGTCGCGATACAGATCGACCTCCATCGTAGTCGGCGTGAGCATGGCGCCACGGCCGTTCGGACGGTTGACGTCCATCGAGTAGAACGCGAACGTCTCCTGCTTCCAGCCGCCATTCAGATCGTCGAGCATTTCGCTGCAGGAAAATGAGCCGCCTGCGAGCGACCCAAGGGGAAGGGCCCCGCACAGCGCCACCATCGCCACCGCGCCCGTATGCTCGTAGCTGATGGGATTCTTCTTGCGGTGGCGCCGATACGCAAAGGGAATCGCTCCGAAGGCGACCGCGAGCACCAGGCCGAACGCGCCGGTGTCCTCCGCAGAGGCCAGCGCCCCCATTGCCAGCAAGAACGGAAGTGCGTAACAGCAGAACCCCAGCAGGATCCCCTTGAGCTCACAGGCGAGCGCACGGACATCGATGCGCTTGCGGTGCATGCTCTGCAGGTACAGGCAGGGCGTGAAGATCAGCATCGCGATGCCGAACAGGATGAACCCGATACCGGGAGCCGCACGGTTGTACAGTCCCGCCATCCCAATGCTCGTGCAAAACCGGCTATAGACGAGCAGGCCGAAGCCCGCAAAAAGGACCACACAACCGACGATAAGCGCCACCTGCGCGAGGTGTTTTGCTTTGGCGGAACGGGGCATGACCAGCTCCTCTGGATAGACGCGGGCAGGTGTCGCACGTTATGGCATCTTCAAAACCTATCATACGGTGCCGCTCACCCCCCACGTGTCGGTGAGCGGCAACGAAGTCGGCAAACGGAAGAAGCAGCCATCGGAACCGCCGCCGCGCGCCTCCACAAGGGCAACAGGCACCGGAGGGATGCTGCCTTGCCCCGCTCATTTCACAAACCCCGTTGACGTCTTATACTATGCGCCGTATAGTATCGGTTGAAGGGAGGTATCATGGATGCTCAGATGAAGCGAGGCTTCCTGGAGATATGCGTGCTCGCGTCGCTCAAGGCGCACGACTCCTACGGCTACCAGATCGTCAAGGACGTCCCCGACATCCTGGGGCTCACCGAGTCGACGCTCTACCCGCTGCTCAAACGCCTCGAGAAGGCCGAATGCCTCACCGCGTACTCCGTGGAGCACAACGGCCGCCTGCGCAAATACTACCGACTCACGCCCGCCGGCAGCGAACGCATCGCGGAATTCCTATCAGAACAAGCAGACATCATGTCGATCTACGATTTCGTGAAACGAGGTGCATCACAATGACCAAGCAGGCATTTCTTGCCGAGCTCGAACACGCGCTGGGCAAGCTCCCGCGCGCGGATATCGAGCAGGCGCTCGCGTTCTACGACGAGGCCATCAGCGACCGCATGGAGGACGGCCTTTCCGAAGACGAGGCGGTGGCGAGCCTTGGGCCCGTAAGCGACATCGCGGCGCAGATCACTGCCGAGCTACCACCCGTCCCCCGCGCCATCGCGCGAGCGAACACGGGCAGTCGCACGCTGAACATCGTCCTGCTCGCGCTGTTCTCCCCCATTTGGGTGCCGATCATCCTGGCGCTGGCGATCGCCTCACTCGCCATCTACGCGAGCATATGGGCGGTGATCGCGTCACTCGTGCTGGTCGACGCCATCTTGGTGCTCATGCCCGTTGTGGGGCTCTACGCACTCGTAACGTTTACCGCAGACGGCGCGGTGCAGTCGGGCATCTTCGTGTTGGGCGGCACGCTCATCGCTGCCGGCCTGGGACTTGTCGCCTCATTCGCCGTCCTGTGGGTGAGCAAGCTGTTGTTCCGTGTGACGAAGTCCTTTGCCCGCTGGATTGCCGGGCTGTTCGTGCGCGTTGGGAAAGTCGGGCACAAGGAGAACACGGCGGACGTAGACGCGGCGAGTGACTTCGCTCAACAGTATGGCGGCACTCTGAGCGCCAGCGCCCATCAAAATGGCCACGGCGCAGCCGAGCACGCACAGCAACGCAGCGGCGTTAGCAGCAGCTGCCGCCAAACCGATTCCCTCGTCAGCGCTGAATCCCAAACAGGCTCTACCAACGACCCCACGCCCCATTCGAATTCAGGTGATCACCATGCGTAAATCGTCAAAAGTCGTGCTCGTCACCGCTGCCGCGTTCATCTGCGCAGGCACGCTCCTCATGGGCGGCGCATGGGCGAGCGCGGGGTTCGACCTCGCTAAGCTCTCTACCGTCGATTATGACTGGAAACGAAACGAACGCACACTTGAGAGCGAGGAGAGCGCCCCGCATGGGCGCATCGTAGTTCGCTCCGACTTCGAGAACGTGCGCTTTGAACAGGCAGCCGGCGACGCCATCGAGATCGAATACTGGACGGGAAACGCGCAGGACATCGATATCGAAGGCGAAAACGGTGTGCTGACGCTCAACGTCACCAGCAAGCCCGTGGACGGCGTCATGCTCGACCTCTCCCCCGCTGAGGCGGGCGGTGTGCAGGACACGACCACCGTGGTGCGCGTGCCGTCGACGTTCGCCGGAGCCATCGAGATCGAATCCGACGCGGGAGAAGTCTTTATCGAAGACCTGCATGAACTCGCCGAGGTTTCCATCTCCAACCTCAACGGCGACACGGTGCTGAACGATGTTTCCGCCAAGAAGCTAAGCGCGGACCACCAGAGCAGCGACGCCATGCTTTCGAACGTCACGACAGATGAGCTCACCGTCTCCAATGAAAACGGCGAGGTCTCCCTCAGCGGCATCTCGACCCGAACCGCCGAGGTCGCAAGCACAAACGGATCCATCATCTTGGCAAACGTAACTGCAAGCGAGACCCTCACCTGCGAAAGCGAGAACGGTGAAATCACCGCGCAGAATCTCGATGCCGCGGAGACCGAAGTCGAGAGCGAAAACGGTGATGTAAGCCTGTCCTACTTGGGCAGCGAGAATGACTACCGCATCGACGCCTACAGCGAGGCCGGCGATGTCGACACACCGCGCGGCAACTTCGACGCATCGCGCATCGTCCACGTCGAGGCCATCAACGGCAGCATCCAGATCGGCTTTACCGGCAGTCGATAGGCAGCCCGAATCATCACAACCCCATCCACCCGCATCCTTTTGGAGGCACCCATGTCACTTCCGGCAGCACGCCTTGCTGGTGTCACTAAGCGCTACCACTCGAACGTTGTTTTAGGACCCGTGGACCTCGAGCTCGAAGCGGGCCGCATCTACGGGCTCATCGGCGAGAATGGTGCGGGCAAGTCGACGCTCATCCGCATACTCATGGGGCTGAGCAAGCCGAGCGCGGGCACGGTTGAGCTATGGGGAGAGCGTGACGCTGCGGGCTTGAGAAGAGCGCGGGCGAGCGTTGGCTATGTTCCCGACACGGGCGCCAGCTATCCCCAGCTCAGCGCGACGGACAACCTCAAGGCGCGCTGCCTCGAGTGGGGGCTTGACCAAAGGCAGGCCCCCCACCTGCTGGACATGGTGGGGCTCGCCGACACAGGCAAGAAGAAGGTCCGGAGCTTCTCACTCGGCATGCGCAGGCGCCTGGATCTCGCCATCGCGCTGCTCGGCAATCCTCGCATGCTCGTGCTCGACGAGCCGACCAACGGGCTCGACCCACTGGGAACCGTCGAAATCCGCCAGCTGCTCAGGCGGCTCAACGAGGAGCGCGCGACCACCATACTCATCTCGAGCCACAACCTGTCCGAGCTCCACCAGACCGCGACCGACTTCCTGATGCTGAGCCACGGCCGCCTGATCGCGGAGATGAGCGCTCTCGACATCGATAAGCTGAGCGGAGGAAACCTGGAGGAGCTATATATGGATATCGTCTTGGGTCGATTCCGTGGGGGCGAGCGGCGCGCGCAAGGACAAACGCACGGAATGGAATATCTCCAGTGTGACGCCCATGCGGAAACCCCAAGTGCCGTTGTGCGCGAAGTCGAAACAGCGCGGGGAGGGAGCCATTATGCGCGCTAACGAGCCTCATGCACCCTCAGCAACGGGCTCTAGAGACGCCACCTTCAGAACCATGCGCAACACCCTCGCGTCAGGTTTCTTTCTCACCCGGCATACGGGGCGTCTCGCCCTTCTCGCGGCCATGGCCCTGCTGACCTGCGCCGCGACCGTCTTCGCCGAACAGGGCGGGCCGCTGTTCATGGTCGCGGGCGACCCGAGCGAAGTCGTTGGCGCCAGCATCGGATTTGTCGGAAACGTCACAGTGCCCGGCATGGTCGCCGAGTCCGCCTTACGCGGCGCGCTCGTCTATACGATTGCCTGGATTCCCGTGGCAGCGATTCTGGCCGTCGCCACCACGGGAAAGGGCGTCTCTGCCGAGACCGCGCGCATCTCGCAGGCGCGCGGCATCCCCGGCGGCGCCACGGTCCTGTCGCGCGCCCTGCCGGAGACGGGCGCGCTATCGCTCGCGTACGCCCTGTCGTGTTTCGCGAGCTTCCTATTTCACCTGCTTGCCAGCGGGACGTCTTTTGCCGTGGCGCCCTGGGACATGGCGTTCGCGGCGATTGCAACCAACTGCCTACTGCTCAGTGCGATCTACTTCATATCGGCGAGCATCGCCGCGCTGTTGCGGGCTCCCCTGCTTTCCGCGTTCCTCACGCTCGTGTTTCATGTGGGGGCACTGCTTGCGTATCCCAACGCATACATCGCGGGAGAGGCTCCGGCAATCGCATGGGTGAATCCCGCCGTATGTCTCATGCACACCTGCTCACTGAACACGCAGTCCATGCCGCTGGGCGCAATCTCCATAATCGGCGTGCTCGCGATCGGCATATGCTGCGCGCTCATGTACTTCGCCTGCAACCACCAGGAGGTTTGTCGATGAACGGAAAGTTGAACTTCAATCCCTCGCGAAGCGGCCGGACGTCGCACACCCCGACACACCGTCCCCGTCCATTCCAGGCGATGGCATTCGTATGCGCCAAGTCGCACCTCGA
This sequence comes from Coriobacteriaceae bacterium, assembly GCA_030525945.1. Taxonomy (GTDB): domain Bacteria; phylum Actinomycetota; class Coriobacteriia; order Coriobacteriales; family Coriobacteriaceae; genus Collinsella. The sequence goes on from JAUNDT010000017.1 coordinate 5,838, forward strand.
CCTGCTCGCCCTTGCCTGCACGGCGCTCTCGTGCCTCGTCTACCTCGTAACGGGCGATGGGGCGTGGATGTTCGCCCTCACCGAACACGGCGGAATCGGCTTTGCCCCCGACCCCACGTACTGGATGGAAACCGTGGGCGTTCCCACCAGCCAGGCGCTCGCGTGCGCTGGCCTTGCGGGGAGCGTGTTCCTGCCATTTATTGCGCTGGCAATGTGCGGTCGGCTTGACGGCATCGCACACGCAACCGGCGCCCGAACCGTATCACGGGCACGCGGCGCCTCCCTGTGGCGGCTGGGGATCATTGACCTTACATGCGCCTCCATCCCTACGCTCGCGCTCTTCGCGCTCACAACGCTCGGACTAACCGCCGTGCGCTGCCTGCAAGCAGGGCGTTTGGATATCATGCCGAGCGTCCTAGCGTTGGTCGTGCCGAGGCTGGCGATCATCCTCACCGTTGGGGCATCGCTCGTCGCCTGCGCACTCGCTGTTTTCCGCATCGTGCCCAACCGCCCCGCGGCATTCGGCATCATGGCGGTCGGCTTCATCGCCACATGCGTGGCTCAGCTCTCGTTTCCCGATGCCGTCCTGCCAACCCACGCAAGCTTTCTCATGCACGCCTGCAGCATGACGGACCTCTCCGCCCTCACGGTTCCAGCCATAGCCTTCTCCGCCATTACCGGCACCGCCGCCCTCGCCCTGTATGCAGCACGCAGCTGACGCCTCGCCATGACCCCAAAATCCCATCGCGGCGGGGCGCACAGCACCCGCCGCGAAGCGCGCCCAGGCGAGCAGACTCAATCTGATCCCTATTCCCTCGCATGTTCCAGTAGGTACTCGCGCATATAGGGAATCGCAAAACTGACCATGCCATATGAGGGGGCTTCAATGAGCGCAGCATCCACAAGGCGCCTGCGGTATGAACCCACCGAGGCGGGATCGGATCCCATCTCACGAGCAATATCACCTGTCGAAACAGCGTCAGAACCACAGCGCGCCATAGCGACAAGATACTCGAACTGTTTGCCCGAGACACGCCTAAGCGCCGGCTCAATCACCATGCTGTCGAAACTCTTACGAGCCGTAGCGATACCCTTTTGCGCATCGCACAGCTCAACTGCATCGGAACCGCGGCGCGAAGCGGCTTGCCACGTATAGTAACCGACGAGCTGGACCATGAAGGGATACCCCATCGAGGATGAGGTCAGAAGATCAGACACCCCGGGCGCCGCGTTCTTGCCAGCCCGCATCATCGTCTCCTCGAACGAATCTTCGACCTCGAAGTCTGCAAGGCGACTGAGCCCGATATGCTTCGCACGCTGCAAGAACGTCAGGGCCTCATCCACCACGATCCCGTCGACCGATGCGGGGAGCCCAGCAAATGCAAACGCGACGTTCGCACCTTGACGAACCAGCAGCTGAATCTCATTTCCCAGCTCCCGCATCTCGTCGAGCGGGGCATCTTGAATCTCATCGAGTGTAATGAATAGGCCGCCACTGCGAGAGGCCTGGTGCATCGCCTCCCCAAGCCGCGTGGCGGATTTTGAAATCTCAACAGCACCTAGACTCACACCGAGAACCGATGGCGATATCGACAGCGAGGAAACCTCGCGCTCGCGTGAAAGGGCGCCGAGTATCCGGTCGCAAAAACCCGCATTCGCCGCGACGTCGACCACGTGGAAACCGCGCTCGCGAGCCATGTCTCCAAGCGCATTAAGTAGCACCGTCTTACCCACTCCACGCACACCGGAGACGCGCAGCAAGCGGTCGGGGGCGCCCGGGCCGTTCTCAAGTGCCTCGATAAAGTCATCAAGAATCTCATCGCGCCCAATGAGCTCTGGAGGATTCATTCCAGCAGTCGGTTTAAACGGATTGATACGTGCCATCTTGCCGCACCCCATTACTCTGCGATTTTAACAAGTTAAACAAACTTTAGCAACTTTAACAAAGTTTAACAAGTTTAACAGGCTGGCATTCGTCGTTACGCAGGAGGCACCCGACAAGCTTTCCCCATTGGGGGAGACAACCAGTCAGCTGGGATGCCCGTACTCGACGGCGCGGTTGAAGTCGCGCTTGAGCAGGCCGATCTGAATCCACCATACGAACCACCACACGAACACCTCGGCAACCACCATTTTGGTAAGTGGGCGCATCAGAAGGGCAAGCGCGGCGCACGAGGGCGCTCGACGCGCGGCGTTTTCATCTTGAACAGACCATGGCGGTTGCAGTACAGATACATCCAGCCACTGCCGCGCATGGTGAAGCGTGCCTCGGTGGCCTGTTCGGGATAGAGTTTCTTAAGCCGAACCGTATCCGACGTCACATACGCGATGAAGCTCACGTAGTGTTCCTTAGTCATGGGGTGGTCGAGCGTCACGTACCAGTCGTTTTCGGCGCGGTCGATCTTAAACGCGTGCTCGGCGTCCCCGCTCGCCTCCTCGGGCTCTTGGGGCGTCAGCTGCACCCCGCAACAGGAAAACGAGCCCTCGCCCATGGCGTGAACCACGTTGCCGCAGATGGGGCACACATAAAACTTGGAGCGCAGCATGTTGCCCGCACGGTTGGCGTTCTCGCGCACGTCGCCGGTAAGGAGCTCAGCCACCGACACGCCAAGCGCGGCAGCCAAATCCTCAACAAGCGAAATATCCGGCAGGCCACGCGCCGATTCCCACTTGGAAACCGCTTTATCGGTCACACCGATACGATCGGCAAGCTGCCTCTGCGTAAGACCGCGCTCTTCGCGCAAACGGCGGATAGTATCGGAGGTGAGGTAGGAGCTCATGGCGGATTCCTTTCAGTAACGAGAACAAGCGAGACTGTCTGACCCCGAGCACGCGATGGAATCAGGCAGCGCAATGAAGTGCACGCTCTCATTATGTTCATCGATCACCCAAGCGCCAACCTACGCACCGTAGAGTCCTGCCGGCCAACCTCCGTCTAGCCAAGCAATGCGCGCCAATTTCTCGATTCATGTTCGATGCGCTCGATGAACACCACGCCCTCAGACTCACTCACCGTATATAAAACGATATAAGATCTGATGCGCGCCCAACGATATCCCAAAGACGAAACGATTTGATCGGCGACAACTGGAAAGGCAAGCGGAGTATTCTCGAGCACCTCGATGAGCTTCTCGTATGCATCCAACAAATTGGCTCCGGCCTGTTTTCCGCCCGTTCGATACTTGAGATAAGCGAGGGTCTCCCGCATATCCTCCATCGCCGCATCGGTCTCCACCACGGAAAACATAATTACAAACCAAATTCTTCGCGCAAGCGAGAGACGCCCTCGCGAGCGGGATGTGTTCTTCCCTCAAGCACATCGCGATGGCCTTCCGCCAGGCTTTTAAGCAGTTCCAACCGCGCCATAAGTTGTTCGTAGGACTCTATATTCATAACCGCAAGATCACCTGCGCCATTCTTGGTCACAAATACCGGCTCCTGCTTTTCCCGGCACCATGTCGAAACCTCGTTGTACCCGTTGCGCAAAGTCGAACTGGAGATGATCTTCGGCATCTTATACCTCGATTCTTCCTATATTTAGTAAGAACTTCTTTAGAGTATCACAAGGACGGTCATTCCGACCATCCATATTCACGCCGCAGATCATCACAGCCCACTGCTATTAACCCAAGGGCGGCAGATATACCATCTTCACTCTTATGGGCCACTCTCCCCGCCGCTCAAAATGAGGCTACCGAGCGGGCGGTGGCCCGGGCGCGCAGAAAAAGCGGCCAGAATTGAGCATCAGCCCTTGCGCACGATGGGTGCCACAACTGCACCCGTGTGCGCTACGAGGTCGCCGGGCGCCAAGGTGATGCTCAGCCCGCAGCGACCACCGGAGATGTGGATCTGGTCGAACAGCAGGCAGGTCTCGTCGATCACCGTGGGAAAACGTTTGCGCATGCCAACGGGCGAGCAACCGCCGCGCACGTACCCCGTAACCGCCGTGAGCTCCTTGGTAGGCAGCATGGCCAGCGACTTCTCCCCGACCGCACGGGCGGCAGCCTTGAAGTCGAGCTCATCGGCGACGGGAATGCAGCACACCACGTGGTTTCCCGCAGGCGACACGGTCACGAGCGTCTTAAACCCCTGATGCGGATCTTCGCCCAGCTGCTCGGCGATCGCCACGCCCAAACCGCGCGCATGCTCGCCATCGTCCTCATATTCACGCACCTCAAACGCGATACCCGCCCGCTCGAGCTCCCGCATCGCATTGGTCTTCTGCAGCTTCGATGCCTTTACCATACGTCCATCCCCCATCATGCGGCCACAGCGCGCGCCGGCCTGCGGCCTTCTCAGACATCGCAAACCGGCCCGGCGCGAACAAAACGGTCGCCGCGCCTTGCACGCGGCGCCCCAGCAACCGCATCTCAGCACAGCCTTTCTAAGTACCCACGATTAACGTGAAGGAGAGACCGCGCACGACCCTACTCCCCCGCCTCCTGCGCGGCGGCCATGCGTGCGCGGTCACGCTCGAGCAGCGGCGCCAGGAAGCGGCCCGTGTAGCTCTTCTCGCACTTGGCCACCTCTTCCGGCGTACCCGCCACCACGATACGGCCGCCGCCGGTACCGCCCTCGGGGCCCAGGTCGATGATGCGGTCGGCGACCTTGATCACGTCGAGGTTGTGCTCGATCACGAGCACCGTGTTGCCGGCGTCCACCAAGCGCTGCAGCACGTCGAGCAGCTGACGCACATCCTCGAAATGCAGGCCCGTCGTGGGCTCGTCCAGGATGTAGAACGTCTTGCCGGTCTGGCGGCGGTGGAGCTCCTTGGCGAGCTTCACGCGCTGCGCCTCGCCGCCGGACAGCGTGGTGGCGGGCTGACCCAGACGCACGTAGCCCAGGCCCACGTCGTAGAGCGTCTGGAGTTTGCGTTTGATCTGCGGAATGTTGCCGAAGAACGCCAGCGCCTCGGTGACGGACATCTCGAGCACGTCGGAGATGGTCTTGTTGCGGTAACGGACCTCGAGCGTCTCGCGGTTGTAGCGCTTGCCGCCGCACACCTCGCACGGCACGTAGATGTCGGGCAGGAAGTGCATCTCGATCTTGATCTGACCGTCGCCCTTGCATGCCTCGCAACGGCCGCCGGGCACGTTGAAGCTGAAGCGACCGGGCGAGTAGCCGCGCGCCTTGGACTCCGGCACGCTGGCGAACAGCGCGCGCAGGTCGTCCCATAGGCCGATATAGGTCGCGGGATTGGAGCGCGGCGTGCGGCCGATGGGGCTCTGGTCGATGTCGATGACCTTGTCGATCTGGTCGATTCCCTCGATCGTTTTGTAGGGGCCCACCACACGAGTGGAGTTATGGACCGCATTGGTGAGCGCAGGGGCGATGGTGTCGGTCACCAACGAGCTCTTGCCCGAACCGGACACGCCGGTCACCACTGTCAGCGTGCCGAACTCGATCTCGGCGGAGACGTTGTGCAGGTTATTGGCCTTGGCATCCGTGATCTTGAGCGCACCGCGGCCGGGGTTGCGGCGCTCTTGCGGCAGGCGCACCATCGCGCGACCCGTGAGATAGGCGCCCGTCATCGAATCAGGGCAGGCCATGATCTGCTCAGGGGTGCCGGCGCACACCACCTTGCCGCCGTGCTCTCCCGCGCCCGGGCCCATATCGACCACGTAATCGGCGGCGCGAATCGTATCCTCGTCGTGCTCGACCACAATTACCGTGTTGCCCAGGTCACGCAGGCGCTCGAGCGTGGCGATGAGCCGCTCGTTGTCGCGCTGATGCAGGCCGATGGAGGGCTCATCGAGAATATAGAGCACGCCCATGAGGCCGGCGCCGATCTGGGTGGCCAGGCGGATGCGCTGAGCCTCGCCGCCGGAGAGCGTCGCCGAAGCGCGGTCAAGCGTCAGGTAATCGAGACCGACGTCCACCAAAAAGCGCAGGCGCTCGCCGATCTCCTTGACGATGGCCTGGCCGATGAACGCCTCACGCTCCGTGAGCTCGAGACCCTGGAAAAACGCCAGAGACTCTCGGCAGCTCATGCAGCAGATCTCGTAAATGGACTTGCCGCCGACCGTGACCGCCAGCATCTCGGGACGCAGGCGCGCGCCCTTGCATGTAGAACACGGCTCCTCGCGAATGTAGCGCTCGAGCTTTGCCTTCGTATTCTCGTTGGTCGTCTCGACATAGCGCTCGTACAGGATGTTGCGCACACCGGCGTACTTGGTGAACCAATGCGTGTCACGACCGTCCTGGGTCTTATAGTCCACGCGCATTTTCTTCTCACCCAAACCATCGAGGAAGACCTTGCGCACGCGTGCGGGCAGGTCCTTCCAGGGCGTAGCTGGATCGACCTTGAGGTGGATGCACAGCGCGCGGAAGATCTGCGGGTAGTAGTTGGATTTGCCGAAGAAGCTGCCAAATACGCCCTCCTCGATGGAGAGATTCGGATCCTCGATGAGCGCCTCGGCGTCCACGACCTTCTTGAAGCCCAGGCCGTCGCACTCGGGGCAGGCGCCGTAAGGAGCGTTGAAGGAGAAGTCGCGCGGCTGCAGGTCGTCGATGGAATGCCCGTGCTCGGGGCATGCCAGCGCGAGCGAGTAGGTGAGCAGATCGCCCTCGGAGCCTTCCGGCGCGTCACGGTCGGGCAGCAGGTACACGCTCACGTTGCCATGGGCGAGCTTGGTTGCCTGCTCAACCGACTCGGCGATGCGGCCCAGGCTCGTATCGCGGATCACGATACGGTCGACCACAACCTCGATGTTGTGCTTGAACTTCTTGTCGAGCTCGATGGTCTCGTCCAGGCTGCGCACCTCGCCGTCGATGCGCACGCGCGAGAAACCCTCGGCACGCAAGTCGTCCATGAGCTTGGTGAACTCGCCCTTGCGACCCTGTACCACCGGAGCGAGCACGAAGGCTCGACGGCCCTGGCCCGCCTCGATGATCTTGTCGGCCACCTGGTCGGTGGTCTGACGCTCGATCTCGCGACCGCACTCAGGGCAGTGCGGCACGCCGATGCGCGCGTAAAGAAGGCGCAGGTAATCGTAGATCTCGGTGACCGTGCCCACCGTGGAGCGCGGGTTTTTGGACGTCGTCTTCTGGTCGATGGAAACGGCCGGGGAGAGGCCGTCGATGGAGTCGAGGTCGGGCTTGTCCATCTGGCCCAGGAACTGGCGGGCGTAGCTGGAGAGGCTCTCGACGTAGCGGCGCTGACCCTCAGCGTAGATGGTGTCAAATGCCAAACTCGACTTACCCGAACCGGAGAGACCGGTAATCACCACGAGCTCGTCGCGCGGGATCTCAACGTCGATATCCTGCAAATTGTGCTCGCGGGCGCCCTTGATAACGATGGAGGAATCAGACATGGAAGGTCCTTATCTGACGTGCAATCGGATATGATTCACGGACACAAACGTATCCGACCCTTTAGTGTACCGCCTTGCGCTCGCACGCGTGTTCGCTCACGCTGAGCCCACGGTTCCTGCACGGTTTGTTCGATGCCTGATATAATGTGAAAGGGTTTCTCGAGTTTTACAGGTGGTGCGCAAATGCCATTTATCGAATTCCTCAGCAACGGCTTTCCATCAGACCCTTGGCTTCGGATAGGGGTTGCGAGCCGAATCGATCTCCCAAATAAAGCATTTTCGGACCTTGCTGTAGACCCAGACAACTGGGTGAGAACGCTAGCTGCCCGAAACCCCTCATGCCCCGCGAGCATCCTCGAGCGGCTTGCGGGAGACGATTATGATTGTGCCCGCGAATCGGTCCCCAAGAACCCCTCGTGCCCCGCGAGCGTTCTCGAGCAATTTGCGGAAGACGGGGATGCTCGTTTCCGCGAATCGGTCGCCAAGAACCCCTCGTGCCCCGTGAGCATCCTCGAGCGGCTTGCGGGAGACAGGAATTCTAATGTCCGCGAATCGGTCGCCGAGAATCCCTCGTGCCCCGCGAGCGTCCTCGAACGGCTTGCGGGAGACACGTGTGATTTTGTGCGCGCATCGGTCGCCGCAAACCCATCCTGTCCCACGGATATCCTCCAAAAGCTTGCAAACAGCGCGGGCACAAATGAGGAATTGCGTGAAAATGTCGCAAAGAACCCCCATTGTCCAGAAAGCCTTATTCCAAAGTTCTTAAGAAGTGCTTCATATTTAGGTTGCTACTCACCCGAGGCACGTGGAATAGCCCAAAACCAGACATACTTTCCACGAATTCATGAGCAGCTCGCGTCAAATAAAAATATAGATATGCGTTCGACGATCGCTGAGAATTCACTGTGTTCTGCTCATGTCTTAGACCTTCTTTCGAATGACTCCCTCCCGGTCGTCAGGGGATGCGTTGCGAAGAACCCCTCCTGCCCCGCACCAGTTCTGAAGCGGCTCGCAAGTGATTCCGATTCGTGCGTCAGGGAAAGTGTTGCGAAGAACCCCTCCTGCCCGCCCAATGTTTTAAGACGGCTTGTAACCGATTTAGACCCCGGCGTACGCAATGCAGTCGTCACCAACCCCCTATGCCCACCAGACCTACTTGATAAGCTCTGGTGTGATATTAGAGAGGAGTCAAAATTACTTATCGCAATGGATTACCCCTCGCCTAGAGACATCGTCAAGCTGCTCCTAACCGATAAATCAGACTCTGTGAGAGAAAGTGCCGCGGGCAATTTGGCATTACCTCTTGAATACGTTTATCGTTCCCCCGTTCCATCTTCTTTGTCCCGATCCAATACTCTTGCAGACCAACTCGAACGGCTCGCCACCCTGCGTGATAAGGGCGCTCTCACTGCTGAGGAATTCTTGTCCGCCAAACAAAAAATCTTATCCAGCTGACCATTGCAGTCATGGAAGCAGACCCAGAATGATTAAGTTCGTCAGCAACGGAACAACCTCAAGATTTGGCCCCGGTTCCAATACCGTTCCATCTGCCGCAAATGGTGACGAGTGGCAAAGGCTTCTCCATGTTTTTGGAATAATCGAAGCTGCGACTCATGATCCGAATGCCATCCTCGCCGTATCCAATGGCATTACTCCGAAGTATTTAGAAGACCGATTCTTCGCTTATCAGGCCTTCCTTCTCCCTGAGAAGGAAGGCCTTGACTGCTTTCCCGACGCAGTGCTTGTTGGGGATCAGTGCGTCGTTGCGATCGATTTCTGCCGTGTTGATGCTTCAGATCCCATTCTCAAGAACGGCAAATGCCATGGAACGACTTTGCAGCGCGGGTTGAAGGGGAAGCCTTTAGAGGAGCATCCAAATTGCCCTGACCTCGAAATCTGGATTCAAGAAAACGGCATTACGTTCTGCACGCGAAATCTAGCGGAAAGCATTGCAAGGGCACTCCATAGCAAGAACATCAAATCATCTCAATACGGCCCTGTGATTCGTCCCTATCTTATAAGCGAGGACAGGCGCAAACCCATTGAAACATGGATTGTGTTGGAGGATCTAACTCCCACATCTGACTTCGATATAGTCGAATCAACCATTACTAGACTCGAAAAATCACTGAGTGGGCCAAGCGGCATTATTTATGTGCATGACAATGGCCCCCTGGTCCTCCCCGACAGCATCCTTGACCTCAAATTCTTTCGCCTGCATGCAGGTAACGATTCGTCGCATGTCGCTTAAATCGACCTGACGCCCCAAACAATGTGGTCGGGATGGCGCGTATGCTGTCAGAACGCGCGCAGCCAGATCGCCCTTCCCAACAATCACGCGCCCGCCTAGGCACTTCTCAAGACAGTCCCCATATAAGGGTTATGGGACAAAAAGCTTGTCGCGCGGGATGCTGACGTCGATGTCCTTGAGGTTGTGCTCGCGCGCGCCCTTGATGGCGATGTTGGAATCAGACATGGAGGGCCCTTATCTGACGAGCAATCGGATACGTTTTGCAGGCGCGTTTGCACCCAGCCCTTTAGTGTACCGCCTTGCCATGCGCACGCGTGTTCGCTTTGCCGGTATCACGGTTCCTGCACGGCATGTTCGGTTCCCAGTCGCAACCCAAGCACCCGCAATTCAGACGCGGACATATTCTCGTAGGGCGTTTTGTGGAGCGCAGCGGAACCACGCCCGAAGAGATTATGTCCGCGTCCGGGCGGCAAGGTCGTCATGCCCCAAGCAACGCGGCGGGAATCACGTGCACGCCGTCGGGGCGCGTGTATGCCAGGCTGCCCCTTCCAACGATTACAGCCATAAAAGCCGGTTCCGCATTTCGCGCCGCAGGATTTGACACAACCTTTCTGCGCAAGGCGTTCAGGTTTTTCGCGGCCTCATCAACCTTCGAATCGCTCAATTTGACCTCGATTGCCGCCCATGAGCCTTCTCGTTCTACAATGGCATCGACCTCGAGTCCCGCCTCATCGCGATAATACCGAACGGCATTCCCAATGCCCCCATATGTTGACAGGAACACGCGCAGGTCGCGAATGACCAAGTTCTCGAATAGCATGCCAAGAGTCTGCGTATCCCCCAAAAGGGAGGCGGGCGTCGCCCCGAGAAGCGCAGCCGCCAGAGACGGATCGACAAAATAGCGCTTGGGCTTTACCCGCACGCGCGCTTTTGACCGCATGGGAGGCTCCCAGCCATACAGCTCCTCCGTAAGTTTCAAACGATCAAAAAGCTCTAGGTAACTTTTGATGGTTCCCTCATCGGGCAGCCTCTCGCCAAGCGACATATCCCGAGCGAGCGTCTTGTACGTAACCGCCTGGCTCTCATTCATCGCAAGGGCGCGCATGAGCGCAAGCGCCGTCTCTGGCGACTTGGCCTCATCAATCACGTTGATGTCGAGCACCGCCTGGATATATTGAGCCGCCGTCTCTATCGCCGCCTCATCGGATAGCTCCATGTTCGCAGGCCACCCGCCGCGACAGCACCAGCGGCTTACGTCGCTAATTTCAGCTTCCCTTCGTGTGGGCAGCAGGGGAAGTCTCTCGAAGAGCCCTGCAAGCGAAACGCGCGGCTCCCCATCCCCCGACTCACACAACGCCATGGGACGCATGGTCAATCGCGCGATGCGCCCTGTCCCCGTATGGCGCACTCTGCCACGCTCGCTTTCTTTCAGCGCGGTTGATCCCGTGAGCAGCAGTATCCCGCGCCGGTTTCCCGAATCATCGACGAAGCGACGCGCAGCATCCCACACCTCCGGCACCTCCTGCCATTCGTCAACGAGATGAGGGGCTTCGCCCACCAAAGCAAGCTGCGGGTCGATTTCGGCGGCTGCGCGCTCGGCGGGTTCATCGAGCTTTGTGACGCTCTGGGAACGAGAAAGTGCCGTCCATGTCTTTCCGCACCATTTTGGACCGTTTATCTCCACACATCCAAATGATTGCATCAGCGCATCAAGGCGCGGTTCTATCAGCCTGGGCTTATAGCCACGCTGCCTTAGGGTCTTGGCCTCGACCATATCGATACCCCCCCCACTCTGGTTCCAGAGCCTTTGTCAAACTGAAACGAGCGAATCATTCCCGATTTTACGTGATTTCTATTCCCGATTTTACGTGCATATCTTTCATGTTTTTACGCACACATGATTCTGACTTTCCCGACAGAACACCTACCAACTAACTGCCGTCCGCTAGTGCCCGGCATATTTCCTCCAGGCGTGGTTCCGCTGCGCTTCACGAAACGCCTTGCGGAGATGCCGGGCGCTGGCTGCGAAACCTTTTCCCCGGATTCGATCCCCGTAGCCCGGGCGCGGACATATTCTCGCAGGGCGTTTTGTGGAGCGAAGCGAAACCACGCCCGAAGAGATTATGTCCGCATCCGGGCAACAGGCATAGAAAAGCGGCCCGAGACGAATCCCGGGCCGCTGAGTCGCATAAGGTTGTATGCGCGCGCTTAGCTGCGGGCGGCGCCGTCCACGGGGATGACCGCGCCGGTGACGTAGGAGCTCATGTCGCTCGCCAGGTACACGAAGGCGTTGGCCACGTCCTCGGGCTCGCCGATGCGGCCCAACGGAATGGTGGCGATCAGGGGCTGGATCATCTTCTCGGGCAGCGCGGCGACCATGTCGGTCTTGGTGATGCCCGGGGCGACGGCGTTCACGCGAATGCCCTTGGGGGCGAGCTCGCGCGACAGGCACTGGGTCAGGCCGTTGACCGCATACTTGGACGTGGGGTAGCCGCAGCCGCTGGGCTGGCCGTACTTGGACACCATGGAGCTCGTGGTGGTGATGGTGCCGCCATGGCCCGCCTCGATCATAAGCTGGGCACCGGCACGGCAGCCGTTGAACACGGCGGTGACATTCAGGTCCATGACCTTCTGCCACTCATCGGCGGTATAGTCGAGCAGCGGGGTGGACTGGGAGATACCCGCGTTGTTGACGATGGTGTCCACGCCGCCCATGTCCTCCGCCGCGGCCTTGAAGGCCTCAGTCACGGCCTCGAGCGAGGCGAGGTCGCAGGTGCGGCCCCACACCTTGGCCTCGGGATAGCTGGCGAGCAGCTTCTCCACAGCGGCGTCGGCAGTCTCCTGGCGCGAACCGAACACGGTGACGGCGGCGCCCTCCTCGATGAAGCGGGCGGCGATGGCATACCCGATGCCACGCGTACCGCCGGTGATGATGGCCTTCTTACCTTCGAGCAGCATATGTGCCCCTTTCAGCTCAAGTCGGCGCGCCCGTGCGCGCCCATCTTTTCGTAGGATACCCAAGCGGCCGCCCTCTCACACCCTCGCTCCGGCCAGCGGCACCCCGTCAGTCGATAAGCGGCCCGGAGCCCACCGGAGTGCGTCCGCGAGCGAGGCGCACCTCGTCGCGGTGACGGGATTGATTCCGGGCATCGGGGTACAATGGAATATGTTGAATCTTCCCCGCCCGCGGCGCATCCGCGGGCGCTGTCGAAAGGACGCGCGTATGAGCTGCGAGCACGCAACCGCCGCGGGTGGCGCCACTGCCCCGCAGGAGTTTGAGGAGAACAACCTTTCCGAGGTCAAGCGCGTCATCGCCGTGTTGTCCGGTAAGGGCGGTGTGGGCAAGTCCCTCGTCACGGGCGGCCTCGCGGTCGAGCTTTCCCGTGCGGGCCACAAGGTGGGCGTCCTCGACGCCGACATCACCGGTCCCTCCATCCCCAAGATGTTCGGCATGAGCGGCCGTCACGCCATGGGCCTCGGCAACCTTCTGCTGCCCGAGATCTCCGAGCAGGGCGTCAAGGTCATGTCGAGCAACCTGCTGCTCAAAAACGAGACCGACCCGGTCCTGTGGCGCGGCCCCGTCATCGCCGGCGCCATCCGTCAGTTCTGGAGCGAGACTTCCTGGGGCCCGCTCGACTACCTGCTGGTCGACATGCCCCCGGGCACGGCCGACGTCGCCCTCACCGTCTTCCAGTCGCTGCCCGTCGACGGCATCGTGATCGTCACGAGTCCGCAGGACCTCGTATCCATGATCGTGGCAAAGGCCGTCAACATGGCCGAGAAGATGGGCATTCCCGTGCTGGGCATCGTCGAGAACATGAGCTACGTCGAGTGCCCCGATTGCGGCAAGAGGCTCGAGGTCTTCGGCGCGAGCAAGCTCGAGGATGTCGCCGCCGAGTATGGCCTCGACATCCTGGGCCGCCTGCCCATCAACCCCGCCTTCGCCGCCGCGTGCGATGCGGGCTCCATCGAGACCGACCTGCCGAGCGGCCTTCTCGCCGACGCCGTAGCCAAGGTCGCCGGCGTGCCCGAGCACGTCGAGCCTGAGGTAGCCGCGGCCGACGGCGCCGGCGAGTAGCGTCCGTGGGCACCGTAACCCATAGCCAAAACGTCACGCGCACGTCACCCTTCTCTCAAGGCGGCGACGTGCGCGCCTATGACGTCGCTGTGATCGGCGGCGGCGCCTCCGGGCTCGCCGCCGCGATTTCATCCGCGCGGGCAGGTGCGCGCACCTGCATCATCGAGCGCGACGTCCAGGCCGGCCTCTCCATCCTGGCCACGGGCAACGGCCGCTGCAACGTCTCCAACACGCGCCTCGACCCACGGCGCTACCGCCATCCCGACATCGTGCACGCCGTTTTCGGCACCCATCCCGAGCAAGACATCGCAACGTTTTTCGAGAGCATCGGCGTCCTATTCGCCGAAGAGGTTGAAGGGCGCCTCTACCCCATCACCCGCCGCGCCGAGTCCGTCCGCGACACACTGCTCAATGCCTGCGAGCGCGAAGGCGTCCAAATCGTCACCTGCGCAGAACTCACTACCGCGGCCCATCACACCGAGCGGGGCTGCTACGAACTTGAACTCAGCGTGCCCGCCGTGCGCTTGGCGTACAAGCGCGGGCGCGATGCGAAATCCGAGGTCCGCAATGCGCGCAAAGCCCTCGCGGCGGCCGAGAGCACGGTCCGCATGCTCACTGCGCGCCGCATCGTCCTCGCCTGCGGGGGCTCCTCAGAAGGCCCCTGCCGTATCTTCGGTCTGCCTCACCGCACGGAAGAGCCGGTCTTATGCCCCATCGCCTGCCGCCTCGAACTTTCCCGCAGCGCCGTAAGCTCCCGGGAGGCAGCGCTCGAGCACCTCGACGGCCTGCGCATCGAGACGATGCTCTCGCTGGTGCGCGATGGCGCTACCATCGCCTTCGAACAGGGCGAGGTCCTTTTCCGCCCCTATGGCATCTCGGGCATCGCTGCATTCAACATGTCCCGGCGCATCCTGGCGGGCGACGTCATCGAGCTCGACCTCTTCCCTCACATGAGCGAGACCGACCTTGTCGCTCTGCTCAGTAAGAGGAAAGGCGCCCTCGGCCCGTTCGCGGGCGATCCGAACTGGTTCGATGGCTTACTCGCCCGCCCCCTCGCCGAGCTCACCACACTCGCCGTCCGCGCCAGCAACCAACCGCTGCACGACATCGCCGCCCTCCTTCACCGCCTGCGGCTGCGCGTCTATTCCACTACCGAGCACGCGCAAGCCCAGGTGTGCCGCGGGGGCATCCCCCTCGATGCCATCGACCTCGATACGCTGGCGGTCGGGCGCCGCACTGACGGAGCGCCCCTGTGTGACCACACGCTTTACGCCTGCGGCGAAGCCCTCGACATGGATGCCGACTGCGGCGGTTACAATCTCGCCTGGGCATGGCTCACCGGCATGCGGGCGGGTACAGCCGCGGCCCAGAGCATCGGCGCAGCGTGCTAACGTCGCTCCCACGAACACTCACCCAGAAACGATACACCATGATTTTTCGCCCGCTTTCCGCCGATTTACTGCATGTGACGCCGATATATCATGATGTACCGTCATCGCCAAACCCGCACGCCAACCGGAGGCACCATGCTTGAGATAACCGAGATCCCCTGCACCCTCAAACACGGCGCCACCGAGAGCGGATGCGTCGAGGCGGGCACGCGCGTCGCTTGCAAACTCCTCGGGATCGCGAAAGGAGACATCGCGCAGGCCACGCTGAGGCGCAAATCCATCGACGCCCGCAAGAAATCCGACGTTCATTTCATGCTGAGCATCCGCGTCGATCTGGCACCGGGCATCGATGAGCTCTCCCTCCTCGACCGGCTCGACCCGCGCACATGCCGCCGCGTCCGCGCCGTCGACCCCGAAGAGCCGCACTTCCCGTCACCGCTCACGCGAGGGGTAGAACCCGACCGCACCCCGTCTGGATCGGAACCATCGCCCGCGCGCTCCCCACACGCAACCAAAGCCCCGGCTGCAAGCATGCTCCCACCCGTAGCTGAACCCTGCCCCTCCACCAGGGCACGCATGGCGTCGCGCCCCGTCGTCGTCGGCGCGGGATGCGCCGGCCTGTTCGCCGCGCTCACCCTCGCCGAAGCCGGACTCGAGCCGCTCCTTATCGAACAGGGCGATGACGCCACACGGCGCACGGAGGCGGTCGAGCGCTTCAACAGCACAGGCGAACTCGACAGCATGAGCAACATCCAGTTCGGCCTCGGCGGCGCCGGAACCTTCTCCGACGGCAAGCTCAACACGGGCACGAAAAACCCGCTCCACCGCCTCGTGCTCCGAACGCTCGTCGAGGCGGGTGCGCCGCGCGACATCCTCTGGGATGCCAAGCCCCACATCGGCTCGGACATCCTCCCCACCGTCGTGACCGCCATCGTCGCGCGCATCGAACGCCTCGGAGGCGAGGTCCGCTTCCGCACGCGCCTGATCGACCTCGAACGGAACACAGACGGCTCGGTCAAGGCCCTCCATATCGAGCAGAACGGCCGCGAGGAGCGCATCGAGGCCCAACAGCTCATCCTTGCCTGCGGGCACTCCGCACGCCCCGTATTCGAGCTCCTGGCGCGGCGGGGCATCACACTCGAGCGCAAGACATTCGCCATGGGCGTGCGCATCGAGCACCTGCAAGCCGACATCGACCGCGTGCTCTATGGAACCGCCGCAGGCCATCCCGCGCTCGGGGCCGCCCCCTACAGCCTTGTGGCGCACCTGCCCAACGGACGCAGCCTCTTCAGCTTCTGCATGTGTCCCGGCGGCCAGGTCGTGGCGGCGGCGAGCGAGGAGGGCGGCGTGGTCACCAACGGCGCGAGCCTGCATGCCCGCGCCGGAGCCAACGCCAACGCCGCGCTGCTCGTCAACGTCACACCCGAGGACCTGCCCGGCACCGACCCGCTCGAGGCCCTACGCCTCCAGCGCGCCTGCGAGAAACGGGCCTACCAACTGGGAGGCGGTTCCTACCGCGCGCCCGCGCAGCTTGTGGGCGACTTCCTCGCCCAGCGCCCCAGCACCCGCGGCGGCCGCATCAAACCCACCTATCCCCGCGGCGTCACCTGGACCGCCCTGGACGAGGCCTTACCCGCCCACATCATCGAGACCCTGCGCGCGGGCATCCCGCTGCTCGACCGCAAGCTTCGTGGCTACAACGACCCCGAGGCGGTACTCACGGGCGTGGAAACCCGCTCCAGCTCCCCCATCACCATCACGCGCGACCGCGCGACGTGCATCTCGATGAGCGCACCCGGCCTCTACCCTTGCGGCGAGGGCGCCGGTTACGCCGGCGGCATCATGTCCGCCGCGACCGACGGCATCCGCTGCGCCCAAGCGCTGATCAACGAGCTACAGGGCCGTTAACACCCATCAGTGAGCATGCCTGCCGGGCAGCCGACGCCCACCCGGCAGGCAGCACCGTTCGCCCGGCTCATGATATCCATTCGCCGGGCAACACCATCCGCAAGGCCCCCGATGTCCATTCGCCGCAAGTCCGCCTACTCCCACAAGCCCTTTTGCCCTCGTAGCATGGGACTGCGGCACCCGACCGCGTAGCGTCCCGCGTCCAGCCACACTCCTCCCTGCAGCCCATCCAAAGACAAACGTGCCCGCACGACGCTCCTCACGCCATGCGGGCACGTTATACATCAGGCATCTAATCACGACGGCGCTACGCCGCCGGCGCGTCTACTCAGCCGCAACCGCCTTGCGGCGCTTGCACGGGCACACGCAGTTGTCGCCATACGCGGGCGCGACGCCCGTCAGCACGATGGCGCCATACACGAAGCCCCAGCCAGCCAGGAACAGCTCCAAGCAAGAAAGGGCAACCTGCGCGCCCTCGCCGGCGAAGTTCATCATGTTGAAGAAGGAGACGGCCCAAATCACCGCCGCGAGCACCAGCTCGACGAACCAGTGACCGCGCTCCTTACGCATCATCTCGAGCGCGATGAACATCACGTAAAATGCCAGGAAGATGCCGAGCACCGCCCAGGTGAACGAGAACACCTTGATGTCGTAGGGGAAGAACAGCTCCCAAAAGCCCGCGACGAACATCACGGCGCCCAGGGCCGGCTCCGTCCAGCCAAGCACCCAAGTCGAGGTGGATACAAACGAGCAAATGAACGTGATGGCGCCCAGGAACACGCCGATCCACGGCAGCATGCCCAACAACCCGGCGAGACCGTCGTGCGGCGTGATCATGAACATACCCAGACCACCCTCGACAGGCGTCACATACATATACACGCTGAACAGGAAGCAGAACGCCGCCATCACGACGAGATTCCACTTGACGCTCCACAACCGCTTGATCACGGCTTCCTTCATCAGGACCTCCCCTTCCATATGACAATGCTGGTCATTATACCACCGCGCCGTCATCGTCCAAAACGGGCACCCGTCCTCTTGCGCCCGCCGCCAAACGCCGAGCCCTTGCGCGCATCGCGCCGCAGCAGCTCGATGACCTCATCCTCGCTCGTTCCCTCGATCACTGCGCGCACGTGCACCAGCGTGTCGCGCAGGCGCGCGGCCTCCTCGAAGTCCATCGCCTCGCTTGCCGCGCGCATCTGCTCCTCCATGGAATCCACCAGCTCGCGCAACTCGTTTGCAGGCAGCGACGCCAACTCCTCGGCCAGCTTGGCACCGGGCGTCGTTCCGTCTGCCTCCGCACCCTCGGCGGGCGTGAAGAAGGCTCCGTGACCCAGGGAATCCCCGCGCGAGCGGTCCTTGCTCCCCACCGTCTCCTCAGCCTCGGCGATGAAGCTCGAGATATCGTTGATCGCCTTATGCACAGTCCGCGGCACGATGCCGTGTTCCTCGTTGAACTGCGTCTGGATGGCACGGCGGCGGCTCGTCTCGTCGATTGCCTCGCGCATGGAGTCCGTCACGCGGTCAGCGTACATGATGACCTCGCCGTCGGCATTGCGCGCCGCGCGCCCGATCGTCTGGATGAGCGAGCGGCGGTTGCGCAGGAAGCCCTCCTTATCGGCATCCAGGATGGCCACGAGCGACACCTCAGGCAGGTCGAGACCCTCGCGCAGCAGGTTGATGCCCACCAGCACGTCGATCTTGCCCTGGCGCAAATCGCGCAGGATCTCGACGCGGTCCATGGTCGCCGTGTCGGAGTGCATGTAGTTCACCCGGATGCCGGCATCGAGCAGATGGTCGGTCAGGTCCTCGGCCATGCGCTTGGTGAGCGTCGTCACCAGCACGCGCTCATGACGCGCCACGCGCTCGCGAATCTCGTCCAGCAGGTCATCGATCTGCCCGCGCACGGGACGCACATCGATCTTGGGATCAAGCAGGCCCGTCGGGCGGATGATCTGCTCCACGTTGTTCTGGCTCACGCGCAGCTCGTAATCGCCGGGCGTCGCACTCACGTAGATGAACTGCGGAATGCGCGCCTCGAACTCATCGAATCGCAGCGGGCGGTTGTCGAGCGCGGAAGGCAGTCGGAACCCGTGCTCCACCAGCGTCACCTTGCGCGAGCGGTCGCCCTCGTGCATGCCGCGAATCTGCGGCACCGTCACGTGGCTCTCATCGATGATGCAGAGCATATCCTTGGGGAAGTAATCGATGAGCGTGAATGGGGGTTCGCCGGGCTTGCGCCCGTCCAGATGCCGCGAGTAGTTCTCGATGCCCGTGCAAAAACCCATCGTCTCGAGCATCTCGAGGTCGTAGTCCGTGCGCTGCTGCAAGCGCTGCGCCTCGAGCAGCTTGTCGGACGCCTTGAGCTCCGCCACGCGATGCTCGCATTCGTCCTCGATGGTCTTGAGTGCGGCGGTCACCTTCGGCTTCTCGGTCACGTAATGCGAGGCGGGCCACACGGGGATGGCGTCGTACTCCCGCAGGATCTCTCCGGTCACCTCATCGATCTCGGCGATCAGCTCGACCTCATCGCCAAAAAACTCGAACCTGAGCGGATGCTCGGCATAGGGCGGATACACGTCCACCACATCGCCCCGCACGCGGAACGTGCCGCGTGCCAAATCGTAGTCGTTTCGGTCGTACTGGATGTCGATGAGCGCATGGATGAACTCATCGCGCTCAAGCGGAACCTTCTTGTCGATATTGGGCGCCAAGCCGGCATAATCCTCCGGCGAGCCGATACCGTAGATGCACGACACGCTCGCAACCACGATCACATCGCGACGGGACAGCAGTGAGGCCGTCGCCTGATGGCGGAGCTTCTCGACCTCCTCATTGATGGAGGAATCTTTCTCGATATAGGTATCACTCGAAGGCACGTATGCCTCGGGCTGATAGTAGTCGTAGTAGGAGACGAAGTACACGACGGCGTTGTTCGGGAAGAACTCCTTGAGCTCGCTGGCGAGCTGGGCGGCGAGCGTCTTGTTCGGAGCCATGACCAGCGTCGGCTTGCCAAGCGCCTCGATGGTCTTGGCCATCGTGAAGGTTTTACCCGAACCAGTGACGCCGAGAAGAACTTGATAACGGTCGCCCGCGTTGATCCCATCGACGAGAGACTGGATGGCCTGGGGCTGATCACCCGAGGGCTCGAACGGCGAGACGACCTTGAACTCGGCGTCTTTACCCGCGACGCCAAACCTGCGCAGCTCTCCGCCAACGCGCTCGACCTCGAACTCAGCCATGAGACCTCTCCCCACTCCAACTAGCAGCTATCCCTCATCATACCCATGTAGCCGGACAAACTGCGGCGAGGCCAGGCTACGCAAAGGCATCCCGATACAAATCGCGGTAGCGCGCGAGGGCGACATTGACGCGCACCACATACGCCTGCGTCTCCGGAAACTCGATCACATGATGCGGGAGCTCGTCATCCTGCACCCACGCGTCAACACTTCCCATGCCCGCGTTGTACGCCGCGACCGCCTTGTCCGTCGCCCCGTGGAAATAATCCAAGAGATATGCGAGGTACGCGCAGCCAAATTCAATGTTCGTCTCGGGGTCTGAAAGGTTCGCTGCATCATAGCGAGTACCATCGACACGGCCTTTCGCAATCATATCCTCTGCAGTTGCGGGCATGAGCTGCATAAGCCCCTGAGCCCCTCGTGGCGAGGCGGCATCCTCATCCCAATCCGATTCAGTCTTGATGACCGCTGCGACTAGATACGGATCGACCCCATGCGCCGCACTCGAAGCGGAAACCTGCTCCTCGTACTCCAAGGGATACAAACTGCCGAACAACAGTGATGGACCAAACGAATAGACGAAGGCGATGACGCCGAACAGGCAAACAATGAGCAGCGGAATGATTCGATACCCTGCAAGCAGGCCGCCGCGCCTACGCATCCGCCCGCTCCCCGAGAACCCGATCAAGCCCCTGATCGACAAGCCAAGCATCCAAGGCGCCAAAGAGCCCATCATCGGGGACCGTATTGTCGATGACTGTATCTGCCAGCGCGCAAAGCTCGTCTTCGGAGGGCTGGACATCTGCACGGCTGTCGAAGTCATCCGGACACATGCCTCGCCCAATTGCGCGGCCACGGCGAACATCGCGAGGTGCCGTAACGGCTATAACGTGATCAGCCAACCCAAATGCATCCAAAAATGACATCGGGGCAGATACCTCGACAACAGTCAACGCGAATTGCGGAACGACAGTCGAACAGCAATTGACGGGCAGTAAGCGCAGTGAAAGCTGTTCAGAAACGACCGGATGCACCAAGCCATTCAGGCGCGACGTGGCCTCAGGGTCGGCAAACGCCCGCTGTGCCAAGACGGGCAGACGAATGGCACCCGAGGCATCGAGGATATCCCATCCAAATTCATCCGCAATTTGCTGCACAAGCGGAGAGCCCGGAATGTACTGGTCCTTAGCCAACTCATCAAGGTCGATTCGCTGCGCACCGCGCTGTTCCAAATAGCGCGCAGCCGTCGACTTGCCAGAAGCGATATTTCCAATAATAAAAACGGTGAACACGTAAGGCTCCCCCGAACGCAATTAAAACGAGCCCATAGTATACATCGCTAGATGAAATGGCTGTAAAAGACCACGGCAACTCCGCCACCACCAAGCAAATCCCGCGATACCCCACCCGGATGCCCACGGCGACCGAGACGGAACCCTAGCAAGCTCAGACGGCGGATGGATCGGCCATAGGGGCGGCATATACGTCCCAAGCACTCCCCATGGGGGCGATGCAACTGAGCAAGAGACGCCCACGGCACATAATGAGGCAGCGATCGCCCGCGGGACACCGCGCGCCGGAGCCCCGTCCCTGGGCCGCAGAGGCGCCCAGGGGACGCCGGCTCGGAACGCCCATGCGGGCCGGGCGACGGGCGGGTCGATCGAGGTGGGCCCCGAAACGCGA
>JAUNDT010000018.1 GCA_030525945.1 Coriobacteriaceae bacterium
GTAATGCCTTGAAGGCGAAAGGGCCTCCCTTACGGACGGCTCAACTGTAATGGGCGCTGCGGCGAGCGGCGCGGGGGTCCTACGTGTGTTGCGGGGAGTTCGCGCGCGGCGTGAGGCTGCCGGAAGCGTTGCGAGGCGTCGCCGCGCGTGATGCGGGGCACGCCCCTTGGGAGCCACAGGGTGTTCGGGCAGGTGATGCGCGCCGCGCTACGCGTCAAGCTGACGGCGGTGCATGTTTTCGAATAGCTCCACGGCCCAATCGTAGGCGAACGAGGGGACGGGGCTTCGGGCGACGATAACGCCATTGGCGGGAGCATTGGGCAGCGCGCAGACGGAGCAGTTCGATCGCATGGCCAAAATGAGCTGGTCAATCGCCTCCGAACGGGAGCGCCGCATGCGCCCCATGCGCGGCCCCTGGGCGCAAGGCCGCACCAGCCGTCCACCGCCTACGGCAACGCCGCCACTCCACACGAGCTCGCGGCGCTCGCACAGCCGCTCAAGTTCAAGCAGGCCGTATGTCGCACGCTCGGCTCGGCAATCGCTGGTGCATGCAATCGCATATACCCTGCTGCCGGGCTGCACGCCGTCGATATGCGAGGGCTCAAAGCGCAAGATTTGAAACTTCCTTACCTTCGAGGGGTCATCGGCGGCGAAGCGCTCGTATACCCCCAGGGCCTCTTCAAGATCATCCGCCAAAAGTTCAAGTGCCGCATCGCATCCATCGCAGTTCACGAGCACGAGATGGACGACTGCTTCGCCGTTCCCGGCCTCATGCGCCGCGTGCGTGCATGTCAAAGCTGCCCCAGTCACGATCGCCTCCGGTTGATTCCCATACCTGGCCTTAACTGTACCCGCTTTGTGCGCGAACTTGGCATGCGATAGAGTGTATGCGTCAACGAAACTCGGACAAATCGGCGCAACCCAGGCGACCGCGCGGTCGCATGACCAAAGGAGCCCCATGTTCACAAAGCTCTATCTCGTGCGGCACGGTCAAACGGTGTTCAACACGCGCTTACTCATCCAAGGGCGATGCGACTCTCCGCTCACCGAGCTCGGCCGCGAGCAGGCCCGAGCGGCGGCGTCTTGGCTTCGCGAGCACAATGTTCACATCCAGGCGGCGTTCTCATCGCCGGCAGAGCGCGCGTGCGGAACAACGGAGCTGCTCTGGGCGGAGCCGTATACGCGGTTGGCGGGTTTGCGGGAGCGCTCCTTCGGTGACCTTGAGGGTACCGACGTCTTGGCACTGCCCAAGCCGATGGGGGATTACCCCGCGCAGTTTGGGGGAGAGCCCCAGGATGCGCTGGAGGCTCGGCTTACCCAGACCATGCACGCCATCATGCGCGGGCGCGCGGGAGGTGTCCCGGGACGAACCGATGAGCCGGTCGAGCCCTGTGCCCTGCGCGCGCAGGAGAGCGCGCGGGACGACGGCGGGAGCGTGCTGGTGGTGAGCCATGGGGCCGCGTGCAAGGCATTCGCGCATGCGCATCGCGCCGCATCAAACGTGCAGGTACCGAGCCCTTTTCCCAACTGCTGCATCCTGGTGTACGCCTACGATGGCGAGCACTTTGAGCTTCTCGAGGCGGCTGATCCGGCGGGTCATCTGGGTGGGGAGGGCCTTCCCATTTAGGGCACCCGCGCTGCATAGGGTGCCCACGCCGCAACCCGTAGGCACCCGCGCTGCATAGGGTGCCCACGCCGCAACCCGTAGGCACCCGCGCCGCAACCCACAGGCGCCCACGCCGCACAGGGTGCCCACGCCGCAACTCGCCGCCGCCCGCACCACCTCCCGTAGGCCCCCCACGCCGCGGCCCGCAGGCGCCAGGCCCACCCGCGCGAAAAAGTTATCCAGCATTGACATTAACGGTTAGCCGAGGCTAATATATACCGCGAAAACTGCGCAGTCGCTCGCATGTTACCGCGCTGTGCCCATATCCTTACGGAAAGGACGCGCATGAGGCTGGACGCGCTGGAGATTGGCAAGGACGCGATCGTCGCATCGGTTGATTCGGACGACGCGGCCCTGCGCCAGCATATTCTCGACATGGGACTCACTCCCGGCACCGAAGTCACCATGATGAAGTACGCCCCCATGGGAGACCCCATCGAGATCCGCCTGCGCGACTACGAGCTCACACTGCGCCGCGCCGACGCCGCGCGCATCGAGCTGACCGATGTCCATGACGCGCACAACACGCCGCGCGAGAACCCTATTCTGGCGGCAGCCACCGAGCACCCGGCTTTGGGCGAGCAGGGCGCGCGCGAGTACCGGCCCCGTTCGGGGGACCGCGCTATCGCGGACGGCCAGCCCATCTCCTTTGCGCTCGCGGGCAATCAGAACTGCGGCAAAACGACCCTGTTCAACCAGCTCACCGGCTCGAACCAGCATGTGGGCAACTTTCCGGGCGTCACGGTCGACAGGAAGAGCGGTCAGATCAAGGGCCATGCTGAGGCGACGATCACTGACCTTCCAGGGATCTACTCCCTGTCGCCGTACACGAGCGAGGAGGTGGTGAGCCGCCGCTTCATCCTCGAGGAGCACCCGGACGCCCTTATCAACATCGTGGACGCGACGAACATCGAGCGCAATCTCTATCTCACCATGCAGCTCATCGAACTCGACCGCCCCATGGTGCTCGCGCTCAACATGATGGATGAGGTGGCGGCGAACGGCGGCACCATCGACGTGAACCTGCTCGAGCGCCAGCTCGGCATTCCCGTGGTGCCGATTTCTGCGGCGAAAAACGAGGGTACGGCGGAGCTCGTCGAGCATGCGTTCTCGGTGGCCCGTCGCGGCGAGCGGCCCGGCAGGCTCGACTTCTGCCTGCCCGATGGGCCCGACCACGGCGCCCTGCACCGCTGCATCCATGCGGTCATTCACCTCATCGAAGACCATGCGCGCCGCGCCGGCATTCCCGCGCGCTTTGCCGCGACCAAGCTCATCGAGGGCGACGCACTGGTGCGCGAGGCGCTTGAGCTGGATGCAAACGAGCTGGATGCCCTCGAGCACATCATTGCGCAGATGGAGGAGGAGTCCGGCTCCGATCGGCTGTCCGCCCTCGCGGACATGCGCTTCACCTTCATTGGGGCCGTGTGCCGCGCCTGCGTTGTCAAGCCGCGCGAGAGCCGCGAGCACAAACGTTCCGTGGCCATCGACCGCATCCTCACCGGCCGCTTCACCGCCTTTCCCGCGTTCATCGCCATTATGGCGTTGGTGTTCTGGCTGTCATTCGATTCACTGGGCGCCTGGCTGCAGGGCCTTATGGAGGAGGGCGTCGCGTTACTCACCGGCATGACGGCGGAGGCGCTTGCAAACCTGGGTGTGAATCCGGTCGTGCAATCGCTGGTGATCGACGGCATCTTTGCGGGCGTGGGCTCCATGCTGTCGTTTTTGCCGCTCATCGTGGTGCTGTTCCTCATGCTCTCCATGCTCGAGGATTCGGGCTACATGGCGCGTGTGGCGTTCGTCATGGACAAGGTCCTGCGTAAGTTCGGATTGTCGGGCCGCAGCTTCGTTCCCATGCTGCTGGGATTTGGCTGCTCGGTGCCGGCCATCATGGCGACCCGCACCCTGCCGTCCGAGCATGACCGCAAGATGACCGTCATGCTCACGCCGTTCATGAGCTGCTCGGCAAAGCTGCCGGTGTACGGCCTGTTCGCCGCGGCGTTCTTTGCGCACGGCCGCGCCATGGTGATGGTGTCGCTGTACGTGCTGGGTGTTGCGGTGGCGGCCCTGGTCGCCCTCGTGTTCAAGCGTACGCTGTTTCAAGGTGAGCCCGTTCCGTTCATTATGGAGCTGCCGAACTATCGCATGCCGAGCGCGAAGACCACCGTGCTGCTGGCGTGGGACAAGGCCAAGGACTTCATCCAGCGCGCCTTTACCATTATTTTTGCCGCGAGCATCGTGATCTGGTTCCTGCAGACCTTCGACGGCCAGCTCAACGTGGTGGCAGATCAATCCGAGAGCCTGCTTGCGGGCTTGGGCGGCTTGCTGAGCCCGGTGCTCGCGCCGCTGGGCTTTGGCGATTGGCGCGCCAGCACCGCGCTGGTGACGGGCCTCATGGCGAAGGAGAGCGTCATCACCACGCTTGCCATCCTGCTTGGCAGCGCGGCACCCGGCGCTCTCACCACGCTGTTCACCCCGCTCACCGCCTACGCGTTCCTGGTCTTTACCCTGCTCTACCCGCCCTGCGTTGCGGCGATCGGCGCTGTTAAGAGCGAACTCGGCCCCAAATGGGCGATTGCCGTATTCGCCCTCCAGTGCGCCGTTGCCTGGCTCGCCGCCTTTGCCGTTCGCCTTATCGGCATGGCGCTCGGCTTGGCGTAGGCCATCGTCCATGTGGTAAAACCGTGATGAGTTGACTCGCGCGCCGAGTGCAGGCATACTATGGAACGCACACGCACATTCGCTGCCAGAGACAGCCGGTTCCCGCGCATCACGCAACGGAGTAAAGGGGTAACCCGCCAGCCGAGGTGGTCGAGTAGATATGTCTTCTCGCCCCCGTCGCTCTTTGCAGCGCGGGGGTTTCTTTTTCGAGACACACCCCCGCCCCTCTCAGGCGGATGTGCCCGGAAAAGAACAAGAAGGAGGTGTACTACCACATGCCACAGCAGTACAAGATCGATGCCGTTGCCGAGATCGAGTCCAAGGTCGAGAACAACGCCGGTGTGTTCGTCGTGAACTACAACGGCCTTACCGTTCTCCAGGCTCAGCAGCTGCGCGCTCAGCTTCGTGAGGCTGGCGCCGAGATGAAGGTTTACAAGAACAACCTCGTCCGTCTTGCCCTCAAGAACCAGGAGCAGCCCGAGATCGACGATCTCCTCGTCGGCCCCTGCGCTTACGTGTTCTACGAGAACGAGCCCGTTGAGGCTGCCAAGGCCCTTAAGACCTTCTCCGAGAAGACCAAGGGCGTGCTCGAGATCAAGGGCGGCATCTCCGACGGCGCTGCCGTCTCCGCTGACGAGGTCAAGGCTATTGCCGAGCTTCCCACCAAGGATCAGCTCCTCGGCCAGATCGCCGGTCTCATCTCTGGTTTCGCTCGCGATATCGCTGTCTGCACCAACGGTGTTGCCAGCGGCCTCGCCCGTACGATCCAGCAGATCTCCGAGCAGAAGGCTGCCTAATCGCGGCCTTCACGCGCGGTTCGCGCCGCGCACCCCGACGCGCATGCGTCACGTTACACAGATCTCCCCGCATAGCTGCGGGGAAACCGAAAGGACTTAGAAATGGCTAAGCTTACCACCGATGAGATCATCGAGGCCCTGAAGGAAATGACCCTGCTCGAGGCTTCCGAGCTCGTTAAGGCCATCGAGGACACCTTCGGCGTGTCCGCCGCTGCTCCTGCTGCCGTCGTGGCCGCTCCTGCTGCTGGCGCTGCCGAGGCTGAGGAGAAGACCGAGTTTGACGTCGTGCTCGAGGGCTTCGGCGACAACAAGATCCAGGTCATCAAGGTCGTCCGTGAGCTCACCTCCCTCGGCCTCAAGGAGGCCAAGGAGGTCGTCGAGAACGCTCCTAAGGCCGTCATCGAGGGTGCCAAGAAGGAGGACGCCGAGGCTGCCAAGGAGAAGCTCGAGGCTGCTGGCGCTGCTGTCACCCTCAAGTAGTCTTCTCGCAGGTGCATCACCTGCAGGCTGCTAAGCGTTATCGCTTAACATCAAGGCCGGGTCCCATCGCGGGGTCCGGCCTTTTTTTCGTTCGGCCCTCGCCTTGGGTGGGCGGGCTGCCGAAGACGCGGAAATAAAAGGCGCCTCGCACCAACAACGGTGCGAGGCGCTTACGCAATACCGCGCGTTTGAAATCCGAGCCTTGCGGCTAGCAGTTAGTTCTTCTCTGCGCCCTCACTCCAGGCGGCGGTGTCCTCGATGCGGATAATGCTTACGGCACTCGCCGCCATCTCGCGCCCCCTCAGGACATCGCAGAGCAAGCGGAGCTTCGAGGGACTTGTCTGCTCAGTGAGGATGACCAAATCGCCCGCGCTGCCCTGCTGGATCGACTCGATCCCAACACCGTGCTCCTCAAAGGCGGCGCGCACGGCACTCTGGACATCCGCGTCGGCATCGCCGTGCAGCGGTACGCGCACGTAATAACGACCGGTCATGTCTTCTGTCGTGGCAACCGGAAGCGTCTTGGCGTACGGCTCGGCCTCCTCCTCGACCACGCGCCCCTGGGAGAGTGGGCGGGCAATGGCGAGAACGTCGCTCACCACGGCGCTCGCGGTGGGGAAGGAGCCTGCGCCCGCGCCGTAGAACATGGTCTCGCCCACGGCGTCACCCACGGCAAACACCGCGTTCATAGCCCCGTTCACGCTGGCGAGCATGTGGCCTGCGGGGATCATGGCGGGCTGCACGCGGGCCTCAACGCGGCCGTTCGTCTTGCGGCCCACGGCGAGCAGCTTGACGGCCATGTCGTGCTCGCGCGCCCAAGAAATGTCGCCCGCGCTCACCGCGCGAATGCCCTGGCAGTCCACGTCGGCGCTCATCACGCGCGTGTGAAAGGCGATGGAGGACAGGATGGCGATCTTGGCGGCGGCGTCGAGGCCGTCGACGTCCGCCGTGGGATCGGCCTCGGCATAGCCCAAGCGCTGCGCGTCGGCCAGCACCTCATCAAAGCCCAGGCCTTCCGCGTCCATGCGTGAGAGGATGTAGTTGGTCGTGCCGTTCACAATGCCCGCGAGCGCGAGCATGTCGTTGCCGGCAAGCCCGCGCTCAAGCGCGTCGATGATGGGGATGCCACCGCCGCACGAGGCCTCGCAGCGCAGCTGCACGCCCGCGGCGCGAGCCTCGCCCGCAAGACGCTCCATCTCCTTGCCCAGCAAGGCCTTGTTGGCGCTCACCACGTGCTTGCCGTGGGCAAAGGCGTCGAGCATGATCTCGGTTGCGGGATGCTCCCCGCCGATGAGCTCCACCACGATGTCGATGCTGGGGTCGGACGTGATGTCGTGCCAATCGCTCGTGAACGCGTCTCCCGTAAGGCCGAGTTCGGCGGCAGCGGCTTCGTCCAGCGAGCATCCACGCGCAACGCGAGCGTCCATGCCGTAGGCGCGCTTATACTCCTCACGCTGCTTGTTCAGCAGGCGCACGGTGCCGCCGCCCACGGTTCCCAGGCCGATAACTCCCACGTTGACCGTGCGAATCTGCTCACACATGGCGCGCTCCCTCTCTTCGTAACGATATACATCTACGCATTCTAGCCTGTAACGCATACATGCCCGGCCGGCGTGCATGAACTCCCTTTTGTTTCGCGAACGTTACGTGACGCCGCAATCGCACTTTTGCGTGCTAAAGCATGT
The DNA here is from genome assembly GCA_030525945.1 of Coriobacteriaceae bacterium. Taxonomy (GTDB): domain Bacteria; phylum Actinomycetota; class Coriobacteriia; order Coriobacteriales; family Coriobacteriaceae; genus Collinsella. The sequence goes on from JAUNDT010000018.1 coordinate 7,287, forward strand.
AAGCTAATCTCATCCGCAGGGAAGAACCCCCTGCCGGTCCGTTCACCGCCGTGCATATGCGGCCGCAGATGAGAGGAGAGCCGTATGTCGTGCCTCACCGGTAAGTCATTCAATCCTGTTGTGAATCGCAGGGGCGTTATTGCCGGCCTTGCGGGTATGGGAGTCATGGGCCTTCTCGCCGGCTGCTCGGATGAGGGCGCGCCCGCCGGCAGCGGCTCCGGTGACGCCGCGGCGTTCAAGATCGGAACCATCGGGCCCCTGACCGGCGCAAACGCATCGTACGGCACGTCGGTGTGCAATGGCGCGGAGCTCGGCTGCAAGGACTTCTCGACCGATGAGCTCGCCTTCGCCTTTAAGTCGGAGGACGATGTGGCCGACGGCGAGAAGTCCGTCAACGCCTTCAACAGCCTGGCCGACTGGGGCATGCAGGCGCTCGTCGGCCCCACCACCACCGGCGCGTCGATCGCGGTCGCGGAGGTCGCCAACTCAGATCCCCAGATCTTCATGATCACCCCGTCCGCTTCGGCGCCGGATGTCACGGCGGATAAGACCTGCGTGTTCCAGGCGTGCTTCAACGATCCCAACCAGGGCGCCAATGCCGCCAAAAAGCTCGCCGAGATGTTCGGCGACGAGAAGTTCGTCGTGTTCTACAACTCCGGCGACACGTACTCCTCCGGAATCCGCGATGCCTTCATGGAGAAGGCCGAGGAGCTCAAGCTCGAGATCGTGGACGAGGAAACCTTCAAGGACGACTCCCAGACGAGCTTTACCACGCAGCTCACCAAAGCCAAGGACAAGGGCGCGACCATGATCTTCGCCCCCATCTACTACACGCCGGCGTCGGTGTTGCTCGCCAACGCCAAGGACATGGGCTACGACGTCAAGATGATGGGCTGTGACGGCATGGACGGCATCCTGGGCGTTGAGGGCTTCGACACGAGCCTCGCCGAGGGCCTGTACCTCATGACGCCGTTCTCGGCCGACGATCCCAAGAACGAGGAGTTCGTCACGGCCTACAAAGACGCGTACGGCGAGACGCCCGACCAGTTCGCGGCCGACGCCTACGACTCGGTCCACGCGGTCGCCCTCGCGCTCGCCGAGGCGGGTCTGGCAGCCGACGCCGATCCCACCGAGGTCGCCGAGGCGCTGCCCGAGGCCATGACCAAGATCACGGTCGAGGGCCTCACGGGAACCCTGACCTGGAACGACAAGGGCGAGGTTGAGAAGGACCCGATGGTCTACGTCATTCAGGACGGAAAGTACGTAGCCGCCTAAGCGTCCGATCCCATTGCTATCATGCGGGCATCACGGGCCCGCACCGTAATTAAGAAGAAGAGGGGGCGGGCCTTGGCAGCTTGGGCGCGCCTCCTTTTCGTGCGCATCGCGCGCCAACCATGAAAGGGGGAGGGGTGGCATGACGGTCTTTTTGCAGTTCCTGGTGAACGGCCTGTCGATGGGAAGCGTGTACGCCATCATCGCGCTCGGCTACACCATGGTTTACGGCATTGCCAAAATGCTGAACTTTGCCCACGGCGACGTCATTATGATCGGCGCCTACATCTCGTTTTGCGTGACGGCATATCTGGGCCTGCCCGCGGTCGTGTCCGTGCTGGCCGCCGTCGCGGTCTGCACGGTACTGGGCATTCTCATCGAGGGCCTCGCGTACAAGCCTCTGCGTCAGGCGGGGCCGCTGGCGGTGCTCATCACCGCCATCGGCGTGTCCTATTTCCTGCAGAACGCCGCTCAGCTCATCTGGGGCGCCACGCCCAAGAACTTCACGTCCATCGTCACGTTCGAGGTGCCGCCGGCGCTCGCGGCCTATAACGTGTCGGCCGTTTCGATCGTGACCGTCGTGGCGTGCCTCGTCATCATGGCGGCCCTCATGTGGTTTACCGGCAAGACCAAGATGGGCAAGGCCATGCGCGCGGTTTCGGAAGACAAGGCCGCAGCGCAGCTCATGGGCATCAACGTCAACCGCACTATCTCGATGACCTTCGCCATCGGCTCGGCGCTCGCCGCCATCGCCGGCGTGCTGCTGTGCTCCTACAGCCCGGTGCTGCAGCCCACCACGGGCGCCATGCCGGGCATCAAGGCATTCACCGCGGCCGTCTTCGGCGGCATCGGTTCCATTCCCGGTGCATTCGTGGGCGGCATCCTGCTCGGCATCATCGAGGCCATGGCGCAGGCCTACATCTCCACGAGCCTCGCAAACTCCATCGTGTTCGCCGTGCTCATCGTGGTGCTGCTCGTTAAACCCGCCGGCCTGTTCGGCAAGTACGTGCCGGAAAAGGTGTAGGTGATCGCGATGCTTCAGGTTCTCAAATCAAAAAAGACGCGTCACGACCTGGTCACCTACGGCTTGGTGGTGCTGGCGTTTCTCGTGGTGAGCTTTATGCAGGCGAACCATATGATCCCGCGCATGATCGCCGGCCAGCTCGTTCCCATCTGCGCGTACGTGGTCATGGCGATCTCGCTCAATCTCGTTGTGGGCGTGGCGGGCGACCTCAGCTTAGGGCACGCGGGCTTCATGAGCGTGGGCGCCTACACGGGCATCGTCGCCGCCATGAGCCTTTCCGAGGCCGTGCCCAACGACTCCGTGCGACTGGTCATCGCCCTTATGGTGGGCGCCGCCTCCGCTGCGCTCGCGGGTTTCCTCATCGGCATCCCGGTTCTGCGCCTGTCGGGAGACTATCTCGCCATCGTCACGCTCGCATTCGGCGAGATCATCAAGGAGATCGTCACCTGCCTGATCGTGGGCGTGGATGAGAACGGCCTGCATGTGCTGTTCAATCTCACGGGCAAGCTCACCGTCGACGACCTGGGCCTTACCGAGGCGGGGACGGCCATCATCAAGGGCGCCCAGGGCGCCTCGGGCACCGATACCATCTCGACCTTCTTCATGGGCTTCGTGCTCGTCATGGTCGCGCTCGTGATCGTGCTGAACCTCGTGCGCAGCCGTACGGGCCGCGCCATCCTCGCGGTGCGCGACAACCGCATCGCCGCTGAATCGGTGGGCATCTCCACCACGCGCTATCGCATGATCGCCTTCGTGGTCTCCGCGGCGCTCGCCGGTGCCGCGGGAGCCCTGTTCGGCAACAGCTTCTCCCAGCTCTCCGCCACCAAATTCGACTTCAACACGTCCATTCTCATCCTGGTGTTCGTGGTGCTCGGCGGCCTGGGGAACATGCGCGGGTCCATTGTGGCGGCAACGGTTCTCACCATCCTGCCCGAGGCCCTGCGCCAGTTCTCCGACTACCGCATGCTGGTGTACGCCATCGTGCTCATCTTGGTCATGATCATCTCGAACAACAGCACCATCAAGGACTTTGTCGCCCGCATCGTGCCCTCCCGGAAAAGCGGGAAGAAGGAGGTGAGCGCCGATGCCTAAGTTCGAGTTCGAGCGGGGCAAGATGGTCCCCGCGCCAAGCCATTCCATCATGCCGGAGCGCGACATCGACTCCACCCCGGTTCTCGAGGCCCTGCACCTGGGCATCGACTTCGGCGGCCTGCGAGCCCTCGACGACTTCAACATCACCGTGGGTAAAACCGAGATCTGCGGCCTGATCGGCCCCAACGGCGCCGGCAAGACCACGGTGTTCAACCTGCTCACCAAGGTATACGCGCCCACACGCGGCACGATTCTGCTGAACGGCCAGGACACGAGCGGTAAAACCGTGTTTCAAGCCAACCGCATGGGCATCGCGCGCACCTTCCAGAACATCCGCCTGTTCAACACCATGACGGTGGAGGAAAACGTCAAGATCGGCCTGCATAACACCAAGGCCTATTCCACCGCGGCCGGCATCTTGCGCCTGCCGTCGTATTGGAAGCGCGAGGCGGAGGCGCACGAGCGCGCCATGGAGCTGCTGTCCATCTTCGACATGCAGGACCTCGCCGCGCATCAGGCGGGCAGCCTGCCCTACGGCGCCCAGCGCCGCCTGGAGATCGTGCGTGCCCTGGCCACGAACCCGAGCCTGCTGCTGCTCGACGAGCCCGCGGCGGGCATGAACCCGTCCGAGACAGTCGAGCTCATGGAGAACATCGTCAAGATCCGCGACACGTTCAACATCGCCATCATGCTCATCGAGCACGACATGAACCTCGTCATGAACATCTGCGAGGGCATCTGCGTGCTCAACTTCGGCAAGATCATCGCCAAGGGCACGCCCGAGCAGATTCAGCAAAACGACGCCGTGATCGAGGCGTATCTCGGCAAGCAGAAGGAGGCGTAAGCGCGCATGGAGCATACGGACCCCGTGCTCTCGGTTGAGGGTATCAACGTGTATTACGGCGCGATCCATGCCATCAAGGACGTCTCGTTCATGGTGGGGGCGGGCGAGATCGTCGCGCTTATCGGCGCGAACGGCGCCGGCAAGTCCACGACGCTCAAAACGATTTCGGGCCTGCTGCGCTCGCAGTCCGGTTCCATTTCCTTTATGGGCGCCGACATCATGCACGCCGCCCCCGACAAGCTCGTGGCAAAGGGCCTGGCGCACGTGCCCGAAGGCCGCCGCGTGTTCGCGCAGATGACGGTCGAGGAGAATCTCGAGATGGGTGCCTACACGCGGCCGAATGCCGAGGTGGCTCCCGGCCTTGAGCGCGTGTACAATCATTTCCCACGCCTTAAGGAGCGCCGTCGTCAGGTGGCGGGCACCCTTTCCGGTGGCGAGCAGCAGATGCTCGCCATGGGCCGCGCGCTCATGAGCAGCCCTCAGCTGCTCATGCTCGACGAGCCGTCCATGGGCCTTGCGCCGATTCTGATCGATCAGATTTTCGAGATCGTGCGCGAGCTCCATGCTGCGGGGACCACGATTCTGCTGGTTGAGCAGAACGCCCAGCAGGCCCTTTCGGTGGCAACGCGCGGCTACGTTATGGAGACGGGCCGTGTGACGCTTACCGGTACCGGTTCCGAGCTGCTGACGAACGACGACGTGCGCAAGGCGTACCTCGGCGGATAATGCCGAGTGTCCATACACGGAGTCGTTTGGGGGCAGGCATGCTGTACGAGTTTTGCGCCGAGAATCTGACCGACATCGAGGCCGCGCTCAAAGCGGGGGCTCGTCGTATCGAGCTGTGCGACAATCTGGCGGTCGGCGGCACCACGCCGTCGGTTGGCGTGATCGAGCAGGCGGTCAATCTCGTGCATGCCTACGAAGGCGCCGAGGTCCGGGTGATTATTCGCCCGCGCGGCGGTGATTTCGCGTACAGCGACCTCGAGCTGCGCGCCATGGAGACCGATATCCGCATCGCCGCCGCCAACGGCGCGGACGGCGTCGTGATCGGCTGCCTGAAGCGCGGCGAGGACGGCGCCTTCCTTTTGGATACCGAGCGTACGGCGCGCTTGATCAAGGTCGCCCAAAGCGTGGGCGAGATGCGTGGCCGTGCTTTGGGCATCACCTTCCACATGGCGTTCGATGAACTTGCCGGAGAATCCCAGCTCGACGCGATCGACGCTCTGGCTGAGTTGGGTGTCGACCGCATCCTCACGCATGGCGGGGCGGCGGGCACGCCCATCGAGGGGAACTTCGATAACCTGCGCGCCCTGATTGAGCGTGCGCAAAACAAGCTGGTCATCCTGCCTGGCGGCGGCATCACCTTTGAGAACGCCGCGCAGGTGCAAGAGGCCCTGGGCGTTCGTGAGCTTCACGGCACCAAGATCGTGCGCCTTTCGTAATTCGGGGCATGCGGTCCGGCGGGCGGCTTCCATCGACCGTTGGGCTGTCCGCTCGGCGGAAACGGACGTTGTGTCCAGATGCGCGTGTATACTTGGACCTGTTCAACACGCACGCCTGCCGCAGCGGGCGCTCCAAAAGGATCTGATTGCATGTCCTCGCTTGCCACGACGCACCGCTGGTGCCTTTCCGCCACCAATCCAACTCTTGAGCAGGAGCTGTCTGCCGGCCTCGGCGTCGCGCCCCTTGTGGCGCGCATCATGGTCGCCCATGGCATTGCCAGCGTTGAGGAGGGCCGGCTGTTCCTCACGCCCTCGCTTGAGCGCGATTGGGCCGACCCGCTTGTCATCCCGGGCATGCCGCAGGTTGCCGAGCGCGTGGAGCGGGCGATTCGCGAGCATGAGTCGATTGCGGTGTTCGGCGACTTCGACGTCGACGGCATCACCTCGACGTGCCTGCTCACCGAGGCCCTGCGCGAGCTGGGTGCGAAAGCACGCCCCTTCATTCCCCATCGTTTTGAGGAGGGCTACGGCCTGACCCGGCAAGCGCTCGACCGCGTGGTCGAGGCATGCGCGCCGCAGCTCGTCATCACGGTCGATAACGGCATCGCCGCTCGAAACGAGGCGGGTTATCTCGCCGAGCTCGGTATCGATTTGGTGGTCACCGACCATCATGAGCCGTCGGATTTGGTGCCGCAGGGCGTTCCCGTGACGGACCCCAAGCTGAACGCGACTGGGCCGAGCCGCGAGCTCGCGGGTGTCGGCGTTGCACTCAAGCTCGTGCAGGTGCTGGGGGAGCGCTTGGGCAAGCCCGAGCTGTGGCGCCGTTTTACCGAGGTGGCGGCGCTCGGTACGGTGAGCGATATGATGCTGCTCACGCCCGAGAACCGCGCGCTCGTGGCCGACGGCATCGCCCATATGCGAACCACCACGCGCCCCGGTTACGTGGCGCTTGCCGCGGTCACGCGGACCGATCTCTCAACGATCACCGCCGACGCGCTCTCTTTCTCGCTGATCCCCCGTCTGAACGCCGCCGGCCGTATGGCGGACCCCGCGCTTGCGCTCGAGTTGCTCATGGCGCGCGACGCATCCGAGGCCTCCCGCCTGGCATCGAGGTTGGAGGAGATCAACCAGGAGCGCCGGTCGATTGAGGCCGAGCTCACGGAAAGTGCCCAGGCGCTCGTCGAGAAGACCTACGACGGGGGCCGTGTCATCGTCGTGGGCGGCGAGGGTTGGCACGAGGGCGTCAAGGGCATCGTCGCGAGCCGCCTGGTCAACCGCTATCACGTCCCTGCGCTCCTGTTCTCCATTGAGGACGGCATCGCGCGCGGGTCGGGCCGCTCCGTGGGGTCGGTCAATCTCTTCGACGCCATCGAGCAGTTCTCCGATTTGCTGATTCGCTTTGGCGGGCATTCCGGCGCCATAGGTGTGACATGCGCGGTGGAGAACCTCGACGCGCTTCGAGATCGCCTGAACGAGGTGCTGTCGCGGCTGCCGGAGGAGGACTTCGAGGACCGGGGCGAGATTGCCGCGACTGTGGGCCTGTCCGAGCTCACCATCGACGCCATCCAGCAGATTTCCATGCTCGAGCCCTTTGGCCAGGGCAACAAGGTTCCCCTGCTCGCCGCGCGCGGCGTTACGATGTGCGACCGCGCGGTCGTGGGAAAAACGGGGGACCACATGCGCTTCATCGCGACGGACGGCTCCTCGAGCGTCCCCGCCATCATGTTCCGCGTGCCGGAGATCGACGACCTCGTCAATTGCGACTCTGTGGTCGACCTGGTGTTTGAGGCTGTGGCCGAATGCTGGCAGGGGCGCACCAAGCCCAAGCTCATGGTGAAGGACATTCTGCGACGCGCACCCTCCGATGCGCCCGAGGGCGCGGGGCCCTTCGATGTTCCCGAGCCGGCCCCGACTGCCGCCGCGGCAAATTCGAGCAGCGTGGTTGCCGTTGTGGATGCCGAGCGCCGTGCCGCGCTTGCCCGCCTCCCGTATGACCAGCTCACGCGCACGCTCATCCACGCGTTCATCGGCACGGCGGCGCCGCACCGCGCGCAGGCAAGCGCGCTCGAGGCGCTCCGATGCGGGAGCAACGTTCTCGCGGTCATGGGCACGGGCCGCGGTAAATCCCTCATCTTCCATGTGCATGCCGCGCGCGAGGCCATCGCCAATGGGCGCGCGAGCGTGTTCGTATATCCCCTGCGCGCGCTCATCGCCGACCAGGCATTTCATCTCACGCAGGCTCTCGCGCGCGTTGGCGTTCGCGTCGGGGTGCTCACGGGCGATACGGCCCCTTCCGCGCGTGACCGTATATTCTCCCAGCTTGCCGCGGGTCGTATGGACATCCTGCTCACGACGCCGGAGTTTCTCGCCCTGCACAGCGATCGCTTTGCCGCGGGCCGCATCGGCTTTGTGGTGATTGACGAGGCGCATCATATGGCGGGTGCCAAGGGCGGCGACCGTAGTGCCTATTTGGAGATGCCGCGCGTGCTGGCGGCTTTGGGCTCGCCGCGCGTGCTCGCGGTGACGGCGACCGCATCGGCGCCCACTGCCGCCGAGATCGAGCATCTCGCATCGATCGACGAGGTGATCGTGGATTCCGCCGTGCGTGAGAATCTCCAGCTTGAGGACGAGCGCGACCTGGCGAGCCGCGAGAACCGCCTGGTTTCCATCGTGGCCACTGGCCAAAAGAGTGTGGTGTACGTCAATTCGCGCGACCAGGCCGTGGCGCTCTGCCGTACGCTGCGCCGGCGCGTGCCGGAGCTGGGCGCGCGCATCGCGTTTTACCACGCGGGCCTTTCCCGCGACGACAGGCTTGCGGTCGAGGAGGCGTTTCGCGCGGGCGAGCTCACGTGCATCGTGTCCACGTCGGCGTTTGGCGAAGGCGTGAATCTCCCCGACATCCGCCATGTCGTTCTCTACCACATGCCCTTTGGAGGTGTGGAGTTCAACCAGATGAGCGGCCGCGCGGGCCGGGACGGGAATCCCGCACGCATCCACCTGTTGTACTCGCAGCGCGACGCGCGCATCAACGAGCGCCTGCTCGACGCGGCGGCCCCTGAGCGCACGGAGCTCGTAACGCTCTACCGCGCCCTGCAGACCATGTGGCGCCACGAGCGCGCTGGTGGATCCGCGCCTGCTATGAACGCCACCTGCGCCGCGATCGCGCAGATGTGCCTTGCCGTCGATGCCCGGACGCCCGTGGACGAGCGCTCCGTCCCGAGTGGCCTGGCGATTTTCGAAGAGCTCGGCTTTGCCCGGGTGGAGGAATGCGCTCCGGCAGATGATGGCCCGCAAACATGGTCGATCACCATGGCGGAGCGTCCCGGGCACGTTGATCTCGGCCGCTCCATCAGGTATCTCGAGGGCATCCACGCCCGTTGTGAGTTCGAGGCATTCAGGGATTGGGCGCTGAGCGCGTCGGCCAGTGATATGCTTGCCCGTATCAATCGCCCCATTACCCCGCATGCGTGCGAGGGAGGTATGTAGCATGGATAAACATTCGGCTGCCAACGACAAAAAAACCAAGGCCCTGGAGTGGAAAAAGGACTCAAAGCCCCTGCGTCCAACGGCAGAGATGGTGCACTACGCCCATGCGGACGACCTGCCCTCCGAGTTCATGGCCGACAACTTCGATAAGCTGGCCGACCTCGTTCGCACGTACATGGGCGAGGACGACTGCTCCCTCATCGAGCTGGCTTATTGCTTCGCCGCCGAGAAGCACTGCGCCCAAAAGCGCCGCAGCGGCGAGGCCTATATCAACCATCCCGTTGAGGTTGCCATCATCTTGGCTGAGCTCAAGATGGATTGCGATGTGGTGTGCGCGGCGCTGCTGCACGACACGGTCGAGGACACAACCACGTCTTTGGCGGAGGTCTCCGAGTACTTCGGCGAGACCGTGGCCGAGCTCGTGGACGGTGTGACCAAGCTCACGAACATCGACGTCGACACGATGGACGAAAAACAGGCGCTCAACCTGCGCAAGATGTTTTTGGCCATGAGCCGAGATATCCGCGTGGTGATCGTAAAGCTCGCCGACCGCCTGCATAACATGCGCACGCTCGCCGCGCTGCGCGAGGACCGCCGCCTGTTCAAGGCGCGTGAGACGATGGACGTCTACGCTCCCTTGGCCGATCGCCTCGGCATGAGCTCCATCAAGTGGGAGCTTGAGGATCTGTCGTTCTTCTATTTGGAGCCCGAGGCCTACCAGCGCATCGCACGCATGGTCAGCGAGAGCCGCGAGGCGCGCGAGCGCTTCCTGGCCGAGACCATCAAGGCGCTGGACGACGAGCTCAAGGGCGCCGGCCTGACCGGGTACCAGATCACGGGCCGCTCCAAGCATTACTGGTCGATTTATCAGAAGATGAAGCGCAAGGGCAAGGAGTTCTCCGAGATTTACGACCTGGTGGCGCTGCGCGTGATCACCAATTCGGTCGGCGATTGCTACTCCGCCCTCGGAGCCGTGCACTCCCTGTGGCATCCCATGCCGGGGCGCTTCAAGGACTACGTGTCCATGCCCAAGTTCAACAACTACCAGAGCCTGCACACCACGGTCATCGGCCCCACGGCGCGCCCGCTCGAGATCCAAATTCGCACGTACGAGATGCACGAGCAGGCCGAGTACGGCATCGCCGCCCACTGGCTCTACAAGCGCTCCGGCGGGTCGAGCGCCACTAAGGATGCCAGTGCGCAGCGCCTCGACGATCAGGTCAACTGGCTCAAAAAGAGTCTCGACTGGGTGGCGAGCGACGAGATCGACGACCCCAAGGAGTTCCTGCACTCGCTCAAGGTCGACCTGTACGATCAGGAGATTTTCGTCTTCACTCCCAAGGGCGAGGTCATGAGCCTGCGCGCGGGGTCAACTCCGCTGGACTTCGCCTACGCGGTCCATACCGAGGTCGGCAACCATTGCGTGGGCGCCAAAATCAACGGAGTCGTGGCGCCGCTCACCCATGAGCTCGCCATGGGCGACCGCATCGAGATTCTCACGAATAAGAACGCCAAGCCGTCGCGCGACTGGCTGACGATCGTCAAAACGCCGAGTGCCAAGTCCAAGATCCGCCGCTACTTCGCCGCCGCGACCAAGGACGAGGACGCGATCGCCGGCCGCGAGATGCTCGCGCGCGACTTGCGCAAGCGCGGGTACGGGATCTCCACGCCGCGTTCCACGCGTGCCTTGAATACCGTGGCGGGCGATCTGAACTACCGGGCGCTGGAGGACCTGTTCGCCGCGGTGGGAGCCGGAAAAGTGCAGCCCCGCGCAGTCGGCAACAAGGTTCAGGCGATTTTGGACCCCAAGCCCATCGATGCCTCCGCCGCGAAGGCCGAGGCGATTGCCAGCGTGGTCCATCAGCCACCGCGTACGGGCAACGGCTCGGGCAAGCGCTCCAAAAAGGGCAATTCGGGCGTTATCGTCGAGGGTGCGGACGGCATCAACATGCTCGTGCGCCTCGCGCATTGCTGCAACCCCGTGACTGGCGACGACATCGTGGGCTTCATCACGCGCGGCCGAGGCGTGTCGGTCCACCGTGCCACATGTCCCAACGTCAAGGGCCTCATGGACCATCCCGAGCGCATGATACACGTGAGCTGGGACAACGGCGCCGACGCCCTCTTCCAGGTTGAAGTCGTGGTGGAGTGCATCGACCGCATGGGCCTGCTCAAGGACGTCACGATCGCCATCGGAGATGCGGGCGGCAACATTCTCTCTGCCGCAACCTCCACCAATCGCGAGGGCATCGCAACGCTTCGGTTCCTCATCGAGATTTCCGACGCGAGCCGCCTGGACCCGTTGCTCGCCGCGATCGGCGCCGTCGAGAGCGTTTACGATGCCCGCCGCCTCATGCCCGGCGAAGGCAGCAAAACCATGAAACGAAGGTCTCGCTAAGCACCTCGATTCACTGCGTGTTCGCCATTTCGGGACTGCTCTGTATGGGGTCTTCGTTCAATATCGACGCCTTGGACGGCGGGATATGGCTTTTCCAGTTCGGAATGTGGATTGAGGCATTGAGTGTTTGGATAAGGGGCTACATCAACCTCGTGGGCTTCTGGTATTCGTCGCACGGCTATCGAGGGGTGTGAATTTAGTTTCGCGCTCGTTCAGAGGGTCTGGCTCGATTTGAGTTGACGTAGGATAGTTGAATGAAGGTCGAGGCGGGACTCGCAGTCTCGCCTCGATTGCTTTTGCGCGCGTCGCGAAGGGATTGGAACTATGCATCTTAACTTGGAAAAGCGCGGGTCGCTTGCCGTCCATTGCGTGGTGAACGGGCCGATTCAGACCAATACGTACATTGCCGTCAGCGGAAATGAGGCGGTGATCGTCGATCCCGCCTGGGATGGCGAAAAGCTTGCTGAGGTGCTCGCCGAGCGCTGCCCGGGTGCACGTGTCGCGGCGATCATCTGCACGCACGGGCACGCCGACCACATTGGCGGCGTGGCGGGTCTCAAGCGTGCGCTGGGGGCCGACGCGCCGTTTCTCATCTCGGAGACCGACGCCGCCATTATGGAGCGCGCCATCGCCGACATGCGGGAGATGTGGGGCTTCGACCACGAGGTCCCGCCCGTGCCAGATCGCCTGCTCAACGAGGATGACGTAGTCGAGTTCGGCGACGTTGCCTTGCAGGTCATGGCAACGCCCGGCCACACCCCCGGCGGCATCGTACTGTTTTGCCCCGCCACCACGGGAAATGTGGCGTTTGTGGGTGACACGCTGTTCCCCGGCGCACACGGCCGCACGGACTTGGACGGCGGCAGTGAGAAGCAGATCATCGATTCGCTCGGCAAGATGGGAACCTATCTGCCGCAAGACACGCTTTGCCTCGTCGGGCACAACGATACGACCACCATTGCGGCGGAGCTTGAGCAGAATCTGTTCATGCGCCGTGGATTGCGCCATTACCGATAGCGCCGCCATGCCGTTCGCGTGGTAAAATGCAGACGTTTACCGTTTTGGGTATGGACAACAGGAGGTCCAATATGCTCGTCAATGCTGCCGAGATGCTCAAGAAGGCTGAGGCCGGTCACTACGCCCTCGGTGCCTTCAACACCAACAACCTCGAGTGGACGCTCGCCGTCCTTCAGGCTGCCGAGGAGGCCAAGTCTCCGCTGATCCTGCAGTGCACCGCCGGTGCCGCTAAGTGGATGGGCGGCTTCAAGGTCTGCGCCGACATGGTCAAGGCCGCCGTTGAGGCTACTGGCGTGACCGTCCCCGTGGCGCTCCACCTCGATCACGGTTCCTATGAGGACTGCTTCAAGTGCATCGAGGCCGGTTTTACCTCCATCATGTATGACGGCTCCCATGAGGAGACCTTCCAGATCAACCTCGACCGCACCAAGGAGCTCGTGGAGCTCGCCCACTCCAAGGGCATCTCCATCGAGGCTGAGGTCGGCGGCATCGGCGGCGTTGAGGACGGCGTCGCCTCCAACGGCGAGCTCGCCGACCCCGCTGAGTGCAAGCAGATCGCCGACCTGGGCGTCGACTTCCTCGCCTGCGGCATCGGCAACATCCACGGCGTGTACCCCGAGGATTGGGCCGGCCTGTCCTTCGATCGCCTGAGCGAGATCAAGGAGGCCGTCGGTGACCTCCCGCTCGTGCTCCACGGCGGCACCGGCATCCCGGTCGACCAGATCCAGAAGGCCATCTCCCTGGGCGTCTCCAAGATCAACGTCAACACCGACCTGCAGCTCGCCTTCGCCAAGGGCGTTCGCGAGTACATCGAGGCTGGCAAGGATCTCGAGGGCAAGGGTTTCGATCCCCGCAAGGTGCTCAAGCCCGGCCGCGACAACATCGTCGCCCGCGCCAAGGAGCTCATGGAGGAGTTCGGCAGCGTCAACAAGGCGTAATTGTCGATAATTTCTCATAGCGACTAAAAAACACGCTGAGCTGTGGTACCATAGCTCAGCGTGTTTTGCATTATGAGCCCGAGTGGCGGAACGGCAGACGCAGGGGACTCAAAATCCTCCGCTGGCGACAGCGTGTGAGTTCGAATCTCACCTCGGGCACCATGCATGCACGGATTTGTGGGAATGACATGGGCGGCTTCTGCCTGTGCTATTATTCTCAAGTGCCGGTTTTACCGGCAGGTTGAAAGCGGGACGCACCGTCCCCACCTTTCGGCGCCATTACGGTAGCTGTCTGGTCGTACAACTCAAACGCCTCGCCTTCCTTTTGAAGGCGTGCTTTGGATGAATCGACCCGGATACCGCTATGGTTCCGGGTCGTATTTGTTCGAGTGCAAGAAGGAGGTATTGAGATAGCTAAGTCTGATGACACCCGCATCAACGATGAGATTCGCGCCCCGCGCGTGCGTCTTATCGGCGTCGACGGATCGCAGCTCGGTCTGTTCGACACGCGTGATGCGCAGCGCATCGCCGATGACCAGAACCTTGACTTGGTGGAAATCGCGCCCAACGCCGAGCCGCCCGTTTGCAAGGTTATGGACTACGGCAAGTTCAAGTACCAGCAGGCGGTTAAGGCCAAGCAGGCTCGTAAGAACCAGTCCAAGGTCGAGGTTAAGGAAATGAAATTCCGACCCAAGATCGATGTGGGCGATTACGAGACCAAGAAGGGCCACGTGCTGCGCTTCCTCAAGAAGGGTGCGCGCGTTAAGATCACCATCATGTTCCGTGGCCGCGAGATGGCCCACCCGGAGCAGGGTCTGAACGTGCTCGAGCGCCTCGCAGAGGACCTCAAACCGTTCGCTACGGTCGAGTCTCAGCCCAAGCTGGAAGGCCGTAACATGCTCATGTTGCTCGCCCCCATTAAGGGCGCCTTTGATGACAAGGGCGACGCCGAGCCGAGCGATAAGTAGTTAACCACCAGGTATAAAAGGAGAGTTCCATGCCTAAGATGAAGACCCACAGCGGCAGCAAGAAGCGTTTCCGCCGCAGCGGCACGGGCAAGATCATGCGCGCCAAGGCTTACAAGAGCCACATCCTGACCAAGAAGTCCACCAAGCGCAAGCGTGGCTTCCGTCAGGAGACCGAGCTGGCCGCCGCCGACGCCAAGGTCATCAACGCCCGCCTCGCCGGCCGTTAATCCGTCCCTTTCCGCTGTTTTTCATTTAGGAGTTGATTAGATATGGCACGTGTCAAGCGCGCTGTGAACGCCAAGAAGAAGCGTCGTACTGTCCTTAACCGCGCAAAGGGTTATTACGGTCAGGCATCCCGTTCCTACAAGTACGCCAAGGAGCAGGTGCAGCACTCCCTCCAGTACCAGTACCGCGATCGCCGCAACAAGAAGCGTGAGATCCGCAGCCTCTGGATCACCCGTATCAACGCTGCTGCCCGCATGAACGACATCTCCTACTCCCAGTTCATGCACGGCCTGAAGCTCGCCGGCATCGAGCTCGACCGCAAGGTCCTGGCTCAGATGGCTTACGAGGACATCGAGTCCTTCAACGAGCTCGCCGCCATCGCCAAGAAGGCTCTCGAGGCCTAATTGCGCTTTCGTAAACGGGATGCCCACACGGTGGGTGTCCCGTTTTCTTTTTTGTCCTGGGGCTTTCGGTAGATGCGCTACGTATGCGCCAGCGATGCGACTACGCTTCGCAAAGCTCTTTATTCCAGGACATATCAGCACGCCTTCACTCCAGTGATCGCGCTGCACCAATACAGGTGACCGACCGCTACATATAGATAAAACGACTGGTCGTCATCAATACCATTGCCAGACGAGTGCCTTGCAGCCCCTACGAATAGGGGAATAGGGTTTATGCCCAATTATGTAGGAATCGTGAACTTGGAATCCCCGCCCCCGGGGCGCCCCCGCTC
>JAUNDT010000019.1 GCA_030525945.1 Coriobacteriaceae bacterium
TACGGCTCCAACAAGGAGGCCCTGCGCGGCCTGACCAAGATCGCCGCCAAGGAGTGGGGCCAGTACGGCATCACCGTGAACATCGTTTTGCCGGGCGCTGAGTCGCCTGCCGCCAAGGCATGGGCCGAGAAGTTCCCGGAGGAGTACGCCAAGCAGGTGAACCTCAACCCCATGAAGCGCTTTGGCGACCCCGAGATGGACATCGCTCCGGTCATCGCCTTCCTCGCCGGCCCGGATTCCTGCTACTTCTCCGGCCAGAGCGTCATCGTGGACGGTGCCAACAGCATCATGCCGTAAGGTGCTTCCACGGAGCTTGCCGCATGGCTGCTCGTTATCAGGCGCTAGCTGTTGATTGCCTCGCGATTGCGAGCGCTGCGCATAGCAACGCGTTTGTGTGAGACACACATAATGCCAACGCGGTCGTCCCTACGCGGGCGGCCGCATTTTTTGCTTGCGAGAGGTTCTGCGCTCGGGGGTGGCACACGGCACGGTCCTTCGCGCACGAGGCCGAGCTCGGCTCAACGAGATAGCGCCAATCTCGAGCTGAGAGCGCGGGACGCATCATCGTCCGACGGGATGGTACCCTGTAGAGGTTCGAATTTGAATCTGAGGAGGGCCCGTGGCGGAGCAGGAGAACCTGTTTGGTGAGATGAACTCGCAGATCGGTGAGGGAGATACCGCTGAGGCAACGAGGTCGATGACGTCGACCCCGCCGCGCGAAGACCTGACGGCGCATTCCGAGGCCGTGATCGGCACCCCCGCTGATCCCTCGGTTGCCGGTGCTCGTGTGGAAGCCGCCGCACCCAATCAGGCCCCCGATGGCCCCACAGACCCGAGCGCCGTTGCGCCCGCGGACCCGGACGCCCCCCGCGCCCAGGCCGCCGCCCGCGCGGCTGAGCTGCGCCATCTGCTCGAGCACCACGCCTTCCGCTACTACGCCCTCGACGCCCCCGAGATCACGGACGCCGAGTTCGACCGCCTGCTTATCGAGCTTCAGCAAATCGAGGCCGCTCATCCCGAGCTCGTGATTCCCGACTCCTACACCCAGCGCGTGGGCGGCTATGTTTCCGAGCAGTTCACGCCCGTCACGCACATGGCGCGCATGTACTCCATGGACGACGCCATGAACTTGGAGGAGCTGGACGAATGGCTGCAGCGCGTGGAGGATTCGCTCGGCGCCGGTAGGGCGGCGTATACCTGCGAGCTTAAGATCGACGGTCTGGGCGTTGCCATCACGTATCAAAACGGAGCTTTCGTGCGCGCGGCAACACGTGGCGACGGCACGACGGGCGAGGACGTCTCGCTCAACGTGCGCACGATCCACGACGTCCCCATGCATCTGTCCGAAGCGGCCCTTGCGCACATGGGCGCCGATCGCGGCAAGCCCATCGAGGTCCGCGGCGAGGTGTACATGCCCAAAGGCAGCTTTGCTCGCCTGAACGCCGAAGCCGACGCTGAGGGGCGCGAGCCGTTCGCCAACCCGCGCAATGCCGCCGCCGGCAGCCTGCGCCAAAAGGACCCCAAGGTAACGGCGACGCGCAAGCTCGCCACCTTCATCTACTCCATTGCCGACACCGCGCCGTTGCACGTGAACTCCCAGCACGCGTTCCTGGAGTGGCTGCGCAGCGCCGGTTTTTCGGTCAACCCCAACGTCCGCCGCTGCACGTCGCCGGCGGAGGTGCACGCATTTTGTGCCGACGCCCTCGCACATCGCGGCGACCTCGACTACGACATCGATGGCGTGGTGGTCAAGGTCGATGCCTTCGACCAGCAGTCTGACCTGGGATTTACCGCCCGCGCCCCGCGTTGGGCCATCGCGTTCAAGTTCCCGCCGGAGGAGAAGACCACCGTCTTGCGCGACATCCGCATTCAGGTGGGGCGCACGGGCGTGCTCACTCCGGTGGCCGAGTTCGACCCCGTGACGGTGGCAGGCTCGACCATCGCGCGCGCCACCCTGCACAACCTCGACGAGATTCGCCGCAAGGACGTGCGTGTGGGCGACACGATCATCGTCCATAAGGCGGGCGACGTGATTCCCGAGGTCGTGGGGCCGGTGCTGGACAAGCGTCCCGAGGATGCCGAGCCCTGGGATATGCCGGCCGCCTGCCCGGCCTGCGGCAGCCCCGTGGTGCACGAGGGCGATGAGGTCGCGTACCGCTGTGTGTCGCTCGATTGCCCGGCACAGCTCAAGGAGCGCCTCCTGCACTGGGTGAGCCGCGGCTGCATGGACATCGACGGCGTGGGCGACGAGCTCGTGGACAAATTGATCGAGGCTGGCCTGCTGCACGATGTCGCGGATTTCTACACCCTCACGGTCGACGCGGTGGCCGCGCTCGACACGGGGCGCACGTACGCGAAGGACGACAAGAAGAAGGGCGTGCTCGCCGGGGATTCCATCAAGGTGGGCACGACCATTGCGCAAAAGGCCGTTGACGAGCTCGTTCGTTCCAAAGAGCAGCCGCTGAGCCGCGTGCTGTTCGCCCTGGGTATCCGCCATGTGGGAAAGTCGGTTGCGGAGGTGCTGGCGCAGCGCTTCCTTACCATCGATGCTTTGGCAGCGGCGTCGGAGGAGGACATCGCGGCGTGCGACGGCATCGGCCCCAAAATCGCGGCGAGCGTGCGCGAGTTCCTCTCGGTGCGCGAGAACCTCGAGGTGCTCGATCGCCTGCGCGCGGCCGGTCTTACCCTTGAGGAAAACCTGGGCGCCGCTGTGGCGCAGGCGGCCCAAGACACCGGCGTATCGGCCGACCTTGCCGAGTCGCAGCCGCTCGAGGGCCTGACGTTCGTGCTCACGGGGACCCTGGTCAACCGCACGCGCGACGAGGCCGGCGCGGCGCTCAAGCTGCTCGGCGCCAAGGTGTCCGGGTCGGTTTCGAAAAAGACGAGCTACCTGGTGGCAGGCCCCAAGGCGGGCTCCAAGCTCACCAAGGCTGAAAGCTTGGGCGTCCCCGTTTTGGACGAAGCAGCGCTCGAGCTCATCCTCGCCACGGGTGAGGCCCCTGCATCGTCTGGTGCGCCCGAGGCGTAACTGGTGCTGCAGCGCTTCTGGTCACGCCCCGTTGCCGTAGCCTGCGGGCCCCACGGGCGCGGCGCCCTCGCTGGGCGCAAACGGGTGCCGAGCTGCCCCGCCACGCCAGAACAGGTAGCGGGTTTTGGACATACAGCGCCCGTTTCCGCTTCTGTTTGTCCAAAATCCGCTACCTGAATACGCGCGTGCGCGCTTACGCGCCGCGCTGCGGCTCGGGCGTAAAATGGTCGGTGAATTCTTCGAAACCATCGGCACGCAAAGGAGCCCCAGCATGATCAAAATGTTCGCCAGCGATCTTGACGGCACTCTGCTCAATGCACTGCATGAGACCGACCGCACCATCCGCGGCGCCATCAAGGAGGCCATCGCGCAGGGGGCACATGTCGTGCCTGCTACGGGGCGCGCGGTGCTGCCGTGCGGCGAGCACGGGTTTACGGGGCTCGCCGTCGATGCCGTGTGCGCGAACGGCTCCATCGTGCGCGGCAAGGATGGCGAGGTGCTCAAGACCTTCGAGGTCGACTCGGCGTTTACCGAGGAGCTGTTGCGCGCCTTCCCGCAGATCTGCTTTGACTGCTGCACGCCCGACGGCATGTTCTCGAGCGGTAGCTTTGAGATGCACCAGGCGGGGTTCGCGAACGACAGCCTCATGAAGCGCATCATCATGCGCGGTATGCGCGCCCGCGGCAGCGTACACGAGGAGCAGTACTTCGACCAGTCGGTTTCGCAGATCCTGGCGCATCAGGTATGCAAGATCAACTGCCGCGTGACGAGCGAGGAGCTGGACCGCGAGCTTAAGGCGTTTATCGCCGCACATGAGGACACGGTGGTGAACGCCCCATTTGACCCCGTGATGTTCGAAATAACCGACAAGGACTGCAATAAAGGCGCATCCATTGCCTGGCTGGGGCGCCATTACGGTATCGAGGAAGACGAGATTGCGGTGTACGGTGATGGTGGCAATGACCTGGTGATGCTGCGGCGGTTCCGCCACTCCTATGCCACCGCTAACGGCAGCGATGAGGCTAAGGCGGCTGCGAGCGCCACGATCGGCCGCTGCGAGTTCCACGCGGTTCCCAAGCATATCCTGGCTACCTTGCGTCATCAGCGCAGCTCCGTGCGCGTGCAATAGCTGCCTGGGCGCTTAATTTCCGAGAGCCATGTTGCATCCGTTTTGTGGGAGGCCACGCTGTTCGCGCAGCGTGGCTTTTTGTGTGAAATGGGGTGTGCGGTCAATCACCTTGCGATTGGGTGCTTTTGCCGGGGTTGGGTGGGTCCTGCGATGGCTTATGGCCGGAGCTTGGTGTAAAAATGGCCCAGCTGGTCAAATCATCTTGTGACTGGGCGCTTCGGCTGGGATTGAGTGAGTCTTGCAATGGCATTTGGGCCGGAGCGTGATGCAAATAATGGCCCGTCTGGTCAAATTGCCTTGCGACTGGGTGTTTTTGCCGAGACTGGATCGACCCTGCGATGCTCTTTGGGCTGAAGTTTGGCCCAAAGAATGGCTTGGTTGGTCAAATGTGCCCGTGACTGGGCGATGTCCGAGCGCCGCAGCCCCTGTTTTCGACTTTCCAGGGGTGACGGTAGGCCCAGTCGTGCGGTGATTTGACCACGCCATGCGAGATTTAGGCAGAAAACCAGGGCAACGTGAACCTTCGGGCAACTGCAAAGGCCCAGTCACGGGGTGATTTGACCAAGCCATGCAAAATTTACCCCGATGATGGTGAAAAGAATATCGAGGCATGCGCTCTTAACATTGTTATTACACGCTCTGTGCAATAATGCACGGTGTGTGCATTAGTAATGAGAAAGGGGCGAGATGTCTCAACCTTTGGAAGTGCTCGTGCAGGTAGACGACCCGGTTCAGGCCGGGGTTTCCGAGAGGTCCGTGGATTTGGAGCGGCTTGTGATTCCGATGCGCCCAGCAGTTCCGACGCAGGGATCGGCATCGACGGTGCCAACGGCTCCGGTGCGACCTGCAGCCTCGGCGAATCCCGCAGCTTTGGAACAATCTGCAGATCCAGCGCACGATATGGTATCAGTGGGGTCTGCGGCCTTGGAGCAATCTACGGCTCGAGCGCACGTCGCAGCCCCGGTACGGCCCACAGTCCCAGAGCAGCCTACGGTCTCAACGTGCGTCACAGTTTCAATGGGGCCCGCGACCCCGGCGCGCCCGTCAGCCTCGACACAGGCGACAGCTTCGGCGAAACCCGCAGTCCCGACACAGCCCGCGAACGCGGCCGCAACGTCGGGGAAAGCCGACCGCCGCAGCTCCGACCGCCGCAGCTTACGCTCGCAGCGCGCTCTGCGCTCTGCGCTCGCCGAGGAGCTCGCATCGGGTGAGGACATCGCCCGCGTGAGCGTGGCCGCCCTCACGGAGCGCGCAGGGCTCACGCGCCGCACGTTTTACTCGCACTACAAGGACATCCCCGACTTCATTGAGCAGGTCGAGGAGGGGATCCTGGATGACGTGCGCGTTTTGATCCGCGATATCGCAAACGCCACGCTGCCCGATTTGTACCACGGCATCGAGGAGCTCGAGCCCGCGCCCGGCTCAGTCGAGCTGCTGCGCTACGTGGCGGAGAACCACGAGCTCATTGGCTCGCTTTTGGGGCCCGGCGGCGACCAGGGCTTTATCAAGAAGGTCATCGATCTGGCGCGCAGCGAGGTTGCGGGCCGCATGCAAACCGGCATCTTCCCCGGCGCGCTCGGTGCGTTTTTCGATTACTACCTCACCTCGGTGGTCACGTCCGAGGTCGGCCTGGTGCAGCGCTGGTTCGAGCACGGCTTGGCCGAATCGCCCGAAACCATGGCGCGCATCATGACCGTCATCGCCTTCATCCGCCCCGGCGACCTGTACGGCATGCCCATCGACATCAACGTCCCCGAGTACGGCATGAAGCTCATGGGACTGAATCTCGACAATTCGAGCGTAAGCTCACAGATACCGACCTCCACCCTCACGGAAGGGGAGTAGCCATGCAAAACATGATCGAAGTTGCTCAGAATTGCTCAGGCGCCTGCGGTGCCCTGGATGCCCGCGGAGGCGAAGGGGCCGCGATCGACGTGCATCGATCAGCGGTTGAGGGGGCGCACGCCGCGCCCCAAGCGCCGGAGGGTGCCATCTGGAACCCGCAGAACGCCGACGGCCAGCTTCACCTGGGCATCGATGTGGGCTCGACCACGGTCAAGCTCGCGGTGCTGAACAACGCTAACCAAATCGTGTATGCCAAGTACCAGCGTCACCACACCGACGTGCGCGCCTGCGCGCGCGACCTGTTCGTGGGCGCGGCCACCGTGCTGCCCGAGGCGCGCATGACCTGCGCCATCACCGGATCCGGCGGCCTGTTGCTCTCGCAGTGGCTCGGTCTGGAGTTCGTGCAGGAGGTCATCGCCAGCAAGCGGGCGGTGGAGACGCTCATCCCGCAAACAGATGTGGCCATCGAGCTCGGCGGCGAGGACGCCAAGATCATCTACTTCGACTCCGGCATCGAGCAGCGCATGAACGGCACGTGCGCCGGCGGCACCGGCGCGTTCATCGACCAGATGGCAACGCTGCTGCACACCGACGCGAGCGGCCTCAACGAGCTCGCCCGCCGCGCCACCACCATCTATCCCATCGCGAGCCGCTGCGGCGTGTTCGCCAAAACGGACGTCCAGCCGCTGCTGAACGAGGGCGCCCGTCCCGAGGACGTGGCCGCGTCCATCTTCCAGGCCGTGGTCACGCAGACCATCTCGGGCCTCGCCTGCGGCCGCCCCATCCGCGGCCACGTGGCGTTCCTCGGCGGCCCGCTGCAGTATCTGTCCGAGCTGCGCCGCCGCTTTTACCTCACGCTCAACCTCGACGACGCGCACATCATCGTGCCCGAGAACGCGCACCTGTTCGTGGCATCCGGCGCAGCCATGGCGCACGAAAGCGGCAAGCTCTCCCAGTTCTCCGAGCTCATCGATGCCATCGACAGCCTGGGCGACACGCAAGGCGACGAGGTCGCGCGCCTGGAGCCGCTGTTCGCGAGCGAGGAGGACCTGGCGGAGTTCCGCGAGCGCCATGCGCGCGAGGTCGTTCCGCGCGGCAGCCTCGAGGGGTACACCGGCCGCGTGTTCATCGGCCTGGACGCCGGCTCCACCACGATGAAGGCCGCGATGGTGGGCGAGGACGGCCAGCTCCTGCACACCTGGTACGGCAATAACAACGGCGACATCCTGGGCACCGCCAAGACCATCATGGCGGACTTTTACGCGCACATCCCCGCAGGTTGCACGATCGGCCACGTGACCACCACCGGCTACGGCGAGGCCCTGCTCATCGAGGCGCTCAAGGCGGATTCGGGCGAAATCGAGACCGTGGCGCATCTGCGCGGCGCCCGCGCGTTCCTGCCCGGCGTTGAGTTCATCCTCGACATCGGCGGCCAGGACATGAAGTGCCTGCGCGTACGCGACGGCGTAATCGAGCACATCATGTTGAACGAGGCCTGCTCGTCGGGATGCGGCAGCTTCATCGAGAGCTTCGCCGTGTCCATGAACATGGACGTGCGCGCGTTCGCCGCCGAGGCCATCGGCGCCAAAAAGCCCGTCGACCTGGGCAGCCGTTGCACGGTGTTCATGAACTCCCGCGTGAAGCAGGCGCAGAAGGAAGGCGCCACGGTGGGCGACATCGCCGCCGGCCTGTCTTACTCCGTGATCAAGAACGCCCTGTTCAAGGTTATTAAGCTGCGCGACCCGCACGAGATCGGCGCGCAGGTGATCGTCCAGGGCGGCACCTTTATGTCTGACGCCACGCTGCGCGCGTTCGAGCAGCTTACGGGTGTGAACGCCGTGCGCCCCGACATCGCGGGTTGCATGGGCGCCTACGGTGCGGCCCTGCTCGCCCGCGACCGCGCCGGCGCGAGCGGCACGTCCACGGTGCTCTCCGCTGAGCAGATCGCCGCGCTCACGGTCGAGCAAAAGCACGCCCGCTGCGGCAGGTGCTCCAACAACTGCCAGCTCACCATTAACGACTTCGGCGGCGGGCGCAAGTTCATCACCGGCAACCGCTGCGAAAAGGGTGCGGGTCACCGCAAGGCCAAGACCGAGGCGCCCAACCTGTTCGCCGCCAAGAACAAGCTGCTGTTCGACCGCGAGTGCCTCACGCCCGAGGAGGCCCCGCGCGGTGCGGTGGGCATCCCGCGCGCGCTCAACATGTACGAGAACTACCCGTTCTGGCATGCGTTCTTCACGCGCCTGGGCTTTGCCGTGGTGCTTTCGGACAATTCGAGCAAGGCCACGTACGAGGCGGGCATCGAGTCCATGCCGAGCGAGTCTGTGTGCTATCCGGCCAAGCTCTCCCACGGCCACGTGATGAACCTCATCGACAAGGATCCGGACTTTATCTGGATGCCGTGCGTACGCTGGGAGCGCAAGGAGGACCCGTCGGCGGGCAACTGCTACAACTGCCCCATCGTGATGAGCTACCCCACGGCGCTCGGCCTGAACATCGACGACATCACCGAGAAGCACGTCGAGTTCATGTACCCGTTCGTGCCCTACCACGACAAGATCGAGCTCAAGCATCGCCTGTATGATCTGCTCGCGGTTGAGCGCGTGGCCGACGCCGAGGCGGGACGCGGCCGCGTGCGCGGGCCCAAGCTCACGCGCACCGAGATCGACG
Organism: Coriobacteriaceae bacterium; assembly: GCA_030525945.1. Lineage (GTDB taxonomy): Bacteria > Actinomycetota > Coriobacteriia > Coriobacteriales > Coriobacteriaceae > Collinsella. The sequence continues at coordinate 8,673 of JAUNDT010000019.1, forward strand.
ACGCCGTGAACGCCGCCTACGAGGCCGACGCCCGCTTCCACCAGGACATCCAGACCATGGGCGAGGACGCGATCCACTGGATCGAGGAGCACGGCGGGCACGGCATCGTGCTGGCGGGCCGCCCGTACCACAACGACCCCGAGATCAACCATGCGCTGCCCGAGCTCATCGCGAGCTTTGGCTTTGCGGTGCTTACCGAGGATTCCGTGGCGCATCTGGTCAAGCCCGAGCGGCCCATCCGCGTGGTGGACCAGTGGATGTACCACAGCCGTCTGTACGCCGCTGCGCGCCTGGTGACTATGCGTAACGACCTCGACCTGGTGCAGATGAACTCCTTTGGCTGCGGTCTGGACGCGCTCACCACCGACCAGGTGCAGGAGATCCTGGAGGCCTCCGGCAAGATTTACACGGTGCTCAAGATCGACGAGGTGAGCAATCTCGGCGCGGCGCGCATCCGCATTCGCTCGCTCATGGCGGCGCTCAAGGACCAGGCTGCCGAGCGTGCGGCCGAGGCCGCCGCGGCGGGCGAAGCGCTCGAGCTGGGCGACGGCTCGCCGGTGGAGCCCTCCGCAGACGCGCCCGCGTTCGCTACGCATAAATACGCGCTCGAGGCGCAACGCGCCAGCAAGAGCGCCGCGTATCCCAAGGTGCCGTTCACGCAGGAGATGAAGGACGCCGGCTACACCATCCTGTGCCCGCAAATGGCCCCCATCCACTTCGACCTCATCAAAGAGGTGTTCTGCGCCGCCGGCTACAACCTGGAGCTCTTGCCGTCCACCGACCGCGGTGCCGTGGAGGCGGGCCTGCGCTACGTGAACAACGACATCTGCTACCCGTCCATCCTGGTCACGGGCCAGATCATGGAGGCCATCGAGAGCGGCCGCTACGACCTTTCGCGCACCGCCGTGGTGATCACGCAGACCGGCGGCGGCTGCCGCGCCACCAATTACATCGCGCTCATCCGCAAGGCCCTGCGCGAGAGCGGCCACCCTGAGATCCCGGTGATCAGTCTCTCGGCGGTGAAGCTCGATGAGGAGAACCCCGGCTTCAAGCTCACCGTGCCCATGCTCAAGGCCTGCGTGTACAGCGTGCTGTTCGGCGACCTCATGATGCAGATGCTCTACCGCTGCCGCCCGTATGAGGCAAAGCCTGGCGCGGCCAACGCGCTGTTCGAGCAGTTCATGGACCGCGCGCGCGAGCTGGCGCCGGCGTTCACGCGTCGCTCGTTCACGCGCCTTTCTCGCGAGGCTATCCAGGCCTTCGACACCATGCCGCTCGTGGGCGAGGGCTCCAAGCCGCGCGTGGGCGTGGTGGGCGAGATCCTGGTCAAGTTCCACCCCACGGCGAACAACCACGTGGTGGACGTGATTGAGGCAGAAGGGTGCGAGGCCGTGGTGCCCGGTCTGCTCGATTTCTTCCTGTATGCCATGAGCAACGCTGCGGTGCAGAAGAACGAGCTGGGCAGCTCCGCCACCGAGCGCGCGGCGATGGACGCCGCCATTGGCATGGTCGACTGGATGCGCAAACCCGCGGACGAGCTGCTTGAGCGCTCCGTGCGCTTCGAGCGTCCCGAGCCGATTTCGGTGATGCAGCAAAAGGCCAGCCAGGTGCTCTCCCTGTGCAACAACATGGGCGAGGGTTGGCTGCTCACAGCCGAGATGCTCGACCTGATCGATCACGGCGCGCCTAACATCATCTGCACGCAGCCGTTCGCGTGCCTGCCCAACCACGTGGTGGGCAAGGCCGTGATCAAGGAGCTGCGCCGCCAACACCCCGAGAGCAACATCGTGGCCGTGGACTACGACCCGGGTGCGAGCGAGGTCAACCAGCTCAACCGCATCAAGCTCATGATCAGCGTGGCCAAGGAGAACCTCCGCGCGGGCAAGGGCTTTGTGATGGAGCCCATCGCCATGGAGCGCCGCGACTCGGTGACGAGCCGCATGAAGCCGCATCATATTGCGAGCGATGCCGAGGTTGACGCCGTGGCGCGCAGGCTCGGGCGCGGCCTGCACCTAAGGCGCGGCAGCAAGGAGTAGGCGCGGCCGCGGGGGCGGCGGCAAGACGCGGCCGCGGGGCGGCGTGGTCCAGCAGGGACCACGCCGCCGTGCGGGCGTTGCGGCAAGATTGGGGTGCGGGAGCCGCAGCGCCCGTGCCCCGTTTTGCTTGATGGTGCCTGTTGAGCGATGTGTTGCGTGTGGCGAAGACCGGCGTTCGGCGAAGACAGCCACGCGTGTTTGGCGGGTGGTTCGTTCGCTCGGCCTGCCATGGGTCTGGCTCCGGTCCCGTTCAGCTCACGCGAGTGGTCCGTGGTCCTATTGCGCGCACACGCGCCCTACTTCAGCAGCTCCCAGGGCTCCTTACCCAGGGCGGCGGCGATTTGCTCGAGCGTGGCGAGCTTGAAGTTGCTTCGGTTTTCTTCAATAAGATCGAGCAGCACGCGGCTAATGCCAACTTGCAGGCAGAACTCGACCTTCGACAGGCCAAGGTTCCGGCGCTCGGCTCGGATATTTCTGCCCAGTGTTTCTTCGATACGCTCGTTCATGGCGTTAGCATGTCCATTTGCGAGCGGCAAAATGTAAACTGCAGTTTACGTTTCAAGTATTTACCATAGGGAATACAGGATTGTAAAACCGCAGATGACGGGAGTTTTCGCAATGGTCAAGGCGACATCGACAAGCGTAAACGGGTTCAGCGTTGTGCCGGGCGGAGCGCTTCGGCCGGATGTGCGGGCGTTGTATCTGGACGCGCTTGAGCTCGATGAGCGCGAGGAGGCCCTGGTGAACGAGCTGACGTCACGCGGGATCGAGGTGGTTCACCCGAACGCGATGGCGATGCCGTCTGTGCGCGCCGAGGATCTGGCAGCCTGGTGCCATGAGCGTTCGCTGGGGTTTAAAAACGTTGCCGCTGTGGCGCTTTGCGGCGTCGACCTCAGCGTTCTTTTGGGTGCGGGCGTGGCCTTTGCGCTTGAGGACGCGGGCAGGGATTGCTGCACCGCCGCCGACCGGGCGTTTCCCGCGCGGGCAGACGGCGGCCTTGTACAGGCACTTCGTGCGTTGGTTGAGCTGGTTGACGCGGCGCGTTCCGGCGCTTGCTAGGGTGCGCTTGCGATTGATGCGCCGTGTCTGGTTGCTCGAGGTGCAGTCGTGAACGACGCGGCAGCTCCTACCACTCGTCCACGCGGTCGTGATTGATGGGCTGGTAGAACAGCTCCTGGAGCTCGTGCGGGTCACGCGTTTGGCCGAGGGCCCACATGGTTTTGGCCACGAGCGCCTCGGTGGTCATGTCGCCGCCCTTGAGAATGCCGGGATGCTCCGCATACGCGCGGCCGACCTCGTATACGCCCAGGTCAAGGCCCTCTTCGGGCACCTGCGTAGTCATCACGATGGTGCGGCCGGAGTCCACCCAGTCAAAGATGGCCTCCTGATAGCAGGCGCCGTCGGAGCCCAGGTCGGGCACGCCGCCCATGCCGAAGGTCTCGAGGATCACGGCGTCGTAGTCGGGCTTGAGCAGGCGGAAGATGTCGGGCGTGAGGCCCGGCGTGAGCTTGAGCACGCAGACACGGTCGTTCACCGCGGTGTAGAAACGCGGCTGAGCGCAGGCTGAGTTGGCGGAGGGCCCACCAATGCGGCCGGTACTTTCGGTGTTCTCAATACGGGTTGCTGCCTGCCCGGCGATGCTCGCCGGGCAGGTGCCGGCTTCGGTCGTTGCCAGCCCCGCCGCCACGGCAACCGATCCGCTGCGGATGATCTTGTTCTGACGTAAATACGCAAGCACGGGATAGTTCATGCTGGCAAACGCGTTGAAGCTCATGGTGCGCTGCTTGCGGGCGCGCGTGCCGGCGATGGCGTAGCCGCCGAACACGATCGAGATGTCGCGCGATCGGTCGTCGACGGCGTACACCAGGCTCTGGTACAGGTTGATCTTGGCGTCCGTGAAGGGATTGCCCATGGGCTGCTGCGAGCCGGTGAGGACGATGGGCTTGGGGCTGTCCTGGATGAGGTACGAGAGTGCCGCGGCAGTGTAGGCCATGGTGTCGGTGCCGTGCATGACCACAAAGCCGTCGTGCGCGTCGTAGCCCTCGCGGATGACCTGGGCGATGCGCAGCCAGTCGGCGGGGCGCATGTTGGTGCTGTCGATGTTCATGGGCTGCACGATGTCGAGCTCGCAAAGGCCCTCGATTTCGGGCACGCTGCGCGCGAGCTCCTCGCCGGTGAGGGCGGGGGAGAGCCCGTTGCCGTCTTCGGCCGATGCGATGGTTCCGCCGGTTGCGATGAGGAGGATGCGCTTCACGATGTGCCCTTTCTCGCCTCGTTCGATCCTGCCCATTGTAGGCGAAACGCGGTCGCGTTTGCCGCGGTGGCGCTGTGAGGCCTCAAACGGGATGCGCCGCCCGCTCGTGGGGCACGAGGCATAGTTTTTTCGCGCAGGCGTGAGTCGCCGAGTATCATGATGAAATCAAAAAAGATCGCAGCGCACACGCGCCGGGTTGACTCCCAAGTCGCATGCGCCATCCATGAGGAGGACGAATGTCCCAGCACACCGCCGAGCAAGTTCAGCAGAAGGTCCTGGTTTTTGACTTTGGCGCGCAGTATGCGCAGCTCATCGCTCGTCGCGTGCGCGATTTGCACGTGTACTCCGAGATCGTTCCGTGCGATATCTCGGCAGATGAGGTGCGTGAGATGGCGCCGGCCGCGCTGATTCTCTCGGGCGGTCCTGCGTCCGTGTACGCCGAGGACGCCCCTTCGGTCGATCCGGCGATTTACGAGCTGGGCCTGCCCATCCTGGGCTTTTGCTACGGCCATCAGGTGACCGCCGTTGCGCTGGGTGGCGAGGTCGGGCACTCCGAGATTGGCGAGTACGGCCCCGCCACCATCGAGCGCGACCGCGAGAGCGCGCTGTTCAACGCCACGCCGCTTGAGCAGACCGTGTGGATGAGCCACCGTGACGCCGTTAGCCGCGTGCCCGAGGGCTTTACCGTGACGGCCTCGACCTCCGTGTGCCCGGTGGCGGCTATGGAGGACCCTGAGCGCCGCATTTACACCACGCAGTTCCACCCCGAGGTCAAGCACACCGAGTACGGCCAGCAGCTGCTGAGCAACTTCCTGTTCAACGTGTGCGGCCTTGAGGCGAGGTGGACCATGGATAACCTGGTTGAGACCATGGTGGGCGAGTTCCGTGCCGCCGTGGGCGAGGACCGCGTGATCTTGGCGCTTTCGGGCGGCGTGGACTCCTCCGTGGTCGCCGCTCTGGGTGCACGTGCGGTGGGTCGCCAGATGACCTGCGTGTTCATCAACCATGGTCTTCTGCGTAAGGGCGAGCCCGAGCAGGTGGAGGAGGTCTTCACCAAGCAGTTCGACGTCGACTTCGTGCACGTGCATGCGGAGGCCCGCTACGCCGCGCTGCTGGACGGCGTGACCGACCCCGAGGAGAAGCGCCGCATCATCGGCACGCAGTTCTGGAAAGAGTTCTTCGCCGTGGCCAAGGAGCTGGAGCAGGACGGCCGCCCGGTGAAGTACCTGGCGCAGGGCACCATCTACCCCGATATCATCGAGAGCGGTGCGCGCAAGACCGGTGGCAAGACGGCCACGATCAAGAGCCATCACAACCTGATCCCGTTCCCCGAGGGCGTGCACTTCGACCTCATCGAGCCGCTCGATCACTTCTTTAAGGACGAGGTCCGCGAGCTCGGCCTGGCGCTGGGCCTGCCCGAGCACATCGTGTACCGCCAGCCGTTCCCGGGTCCGGGCCTGGCGATCCGCATCATCGGCGCGGTGAGCCCCGAGAAGCTCGAGATGCTGAAGAACGCCGACGCGATCGTGCGCGAGGAGCTGGACGCCTACAACGCGCGCCTGTTCGAGCAGACCGGCGAGCGCAACTCCGAGCATTCCTGCTGGCAGTACTTCTGCGTGCTGCCCGACATCAAGTCCGTGGGCGTGATGGGCGACGAGCGCACCTACGCGCGTCCCGTGATCCTGCGTGCCGTGGAGAGCAGTGACGCCATGACCGCCGACTGGGCGCGCCTGCCCTACGAGGTGCTCGCGCGCATCTCCGGTCGCATCGTCGCCGAGGTCCCCGGCGTGAATCGCGTGGCGTACGACATCACGAGCAAGCCCCCCGCGACGATCGAGTGGGAATAGCTGGGCGCGTAATCGCACATTGTCACTTTAGGAGAGGGCGGTGTCATGGAATTCCATGGCACCGCCCTTATTTAGATCGGCAAGTTGTTATAGTTAAGTTAGTGGGTATTTATAGACATTATAAGTATAAATACCCCCTAACTAAAGATGTTTGGCAAGTAACGGGTAGGGGTGAGAAATGAGACTATTCAAGCGTGAGGACTACCTCAAAAAAATGCGAGGCTTCTACCACGATGACGGGCTCATCAAGGTCATTACGGGAGTGCGGCGTTGCGGCAAATCCTGCCTGATGCAGACGATCGCTCAGGAGCTTGTCGAGAGCGGTGTCGACCCCACGTCCATCACGTATCTTGACCTCGATAGCCGGAAGTTGCGTAAGGTGAAAACACCCGATGCGCTTGAGGCTGCGATCGATGGCGCCTCCGCGGGCGATTCGAAGGAGATGAGGTATCTCTTCATCGACGAAATTCAGAATGTAAAGGGATACGAGGAAGTCGTAAACGCCTATCGAACCGATGGCGGCTGGTCAATTTTCATAACTGGGTCAAACTCCTATCTTCTTTCGGGTGAGCTCATGACCAAATTGACCGGCCGTTACATCGAGTTTGAGATGCAGACGCTGAGCTTCAAGGAATACGAGGACATGAAGGCGTTTCTTGGAAGGCCGATTGATCCAAACCGTGTTGTCGAACTCGACGCGTACATTTTGGAAGGCGGGTTTCCAAAGGCGCTTGATTTTGAGAAGCTTGCCGATAAAAGAACCTACGTGAAATCCGTCATAGAGGAAATACTGGAAAAGGATGTCCGTCGTAGGGTGCAGGTCCGCAACATGCCTGTATTCGAGGCGGTTAGGAAGTACATTACAAACAACTTTGGGGCAACGACAAGTCTGACCAACATTCTTGATGATTTGGACAAGCAGGGTATTTGTATCAAACGAGAAACGCTCGACCGCTATATCAAAATTTTGGAAGATGCGAAGATCGTGCGGCGCTGCGAACGTTTTGATATGAAGTCACGAAAATCGCTCCGGGGGGAGCAGAAATACTACCTTGCCGACCTGAGCTTTTATTTCGCGTCGAACACGGATAATCGTATCAACTACGGCCCCGTGTTGGAGAACATCGTCTACAGCTACGCGAGGAGCTTGGACTACGAGGTGAGCGTTGGGCGCATTGGCAAACTTGAATGCGACTTTGTCATGAGGTCGTCCGAGATGGACTACGCATACGTCCAGGTAGCGATGACCATTATGAACGATCGGTCGACGGAGGACCGTGAGTACCGGCCGCTCGAGCAGATTCGGGACAACTGGCCTAAGTTCGTCATCACGCGCAATGACCCAATCCAGCACCGTAGCGGCATCGTCCACGAGAACGTGACGGAGCTGATCGGGAATGGGCGTACATTTGGGCTCGAATGAGGGCATTTTGCCAAGGACGGATGGTTGGGCGGTTGTTCTTTTTACTAATCGAGGCCTCGTTAGGCATGGGCGTTAGGGTCTTGTACGCACTTTAGATGATTTTCCGTTTCGGCTCCGTCCAACGCGCCATCGAATAGACGGCCTATCGGCACGCAACCGCTAGCCTGCCCGTCAACTGCTGAACTTCACTGAAGCCCATAAGGTAATTAGTTGAACGGAACAAGAAAGGGGTCAATCATTGTCAGTGGATACTGTCAGACGAAGGGTGGCGACCAAAGAATCGAAGTTGGCCGAGCTTCAAAAGAAGCTTGCGGCAAAACAGGGTAAGCTGGCCGACATTGGCAAGAAAGCCAACGTTGCTCGTGAAGCTGCGAACAGGACCAAAAGCGATTCCCTGAGACGAAGCAAGCTTCGTATCTATGAGTCCGCCATGAAGGACGAGGCGACAATCACTAGGGATATCGCGCAACTGCACAGGCAGATTGCTAGCATGGAGAAGGATTTGCAAAGCGCTAAGAACGCTTTGGCTAGGGAGGAGAAGTCCTTCTCCGATAAGCAGGCTCGCAACGCCCAGAAGGAATCTCGCCGAATCGCCCAGAGGTTATCTTCGATGAACGACGCTTTGTGCGCCCATGAGAGCAGAATCGATGCACTTGAATGTGGACCCGCAGCCATAACCGTTTTGTACCTCGGGGTTTCCCCAGATAACGCTGATCGCTTGAGGGTGGATGCGGAGGCGCGGGACATACGCGAATCTATCCGTCTTTCCGATAACCCGGACAGCATAGTGTTCGAGGACCGCTGGGCGGTACGGCAAAACGACCTACTACAGGCGCTCAATGAGACCAATCCAGCGGTGGTGCATTTCAGCGGCCACGGATCCCCGGACGGAGGTCTCGTCATCGAGGACCTTGCGGGGAGAGCGCTGGCCGTTAGTAAGGATGCGATTGCGGCAGTCATCGAGGCCGCTACCGAAGGGGTGCGTCTGGTAGTTTTCAACGCCTGCTTTTCCGATGAGCAGGCGGAGAAGGTGCTGGAGCATGTGGATGCGGTAATTGGAATGTCCGATTCCATAAGCGATGCCGCGGCGCTCGCCTTCGCTCGCCAGTTCTATTCGAGCATCGGTTTCGGCCTTTCCCTCGCGCAGGCGTTCAAGCAGGCCCGTGCTGCCATCGCCTTGGTATCCCCCGGGGAGGTCGAGACCCCGCAGCTGCGCATCAAACCCGACCTGCGGGCAGATGAATTCGTTCTCGTTGGCTAACTACTGGGTGACGAAACTAGCTGTTGCGAAAAGTAGACGTTCGTCGTGCATGTGGGTATCAAACGGATATCCTTTATAAGTCAACGAGGGGACCTGGCTGAGAGGTGGTTGCACGGGATAGCACATGTAACTATTAGTGATACGAATTGCTTCATCGAGTGGGAGCAAAATATACGTTCTGTTCTATGCTATAACGTCTGCTAAGGGCGCGGTTTCTTCTGGAACCGCGCTTTTTCTTTTTTCCACGACGTTGACTTTTTGTGCATGTTGCCGCTTCGGTTTCGAAACTTTAGAAGAATGTGAGTTTCGAAACCGAGAAGGGGTACCAGCCGCGCCAGCCGGGCGAGTTAACCGGCTGGCGCGGACCGCCCCGCCCTTAGTCAAACAAGCTCGGCATGTCGTCTTCCTTCATGAGGGCTCCGGCGCACGGCAGGCTCTGCGCGGTGAACTTCTCGGCGGAAACGCCAGCTCCCAGCACGTCCTCGACCGTGCCCACAGAGGCGACGACGCGGCCCTTCTTGGCCGTGAAGGCCTGAACGCCCTGCGTGCTGGTGGTCGTCTTGGTCTTAAGCAGCGACGTGTTGAAGTTCATCAGGCGGAAGTCGCTCGTGGTCAGGGCGATGTCGCGATCCTCCTTGAGCACCTGTGCATACAGCAGCTTGGCGCCGCCGTAAATGGCGTTCTTGAGGCGCTTGCGGTTGGTCTTGGTGACGTAGCCCGCCAGCGCAACGCGCGCGGCGCGGCCGTTCTCAAAGATGAACAGTGCGTCGGCCTTGTAGTCCTCGGGGTCGAGGACCCAAATCACGCTCTCGTCCGGATCCATTTCGAGGTCGGTGGGCAAGTACGATCCCAGCTGGGCGGACTTGGTGTCCTCGAACGCCGCGACCTTGCACTTATACACCTGACTCTTGTTGGTGAACACCAGCAGCTCGTGCGTGTTGGCGGACGGGAACTCGATAAAGGGCTTGTCGCCGTCCTTGTACTTGAGCGTCGCCGCCTTCTTGAGCACGCGGTCCGTCATCTTCTTGAGGTAGCCCTCGCGCGAGAGCATGATGGTGACCGGATACTCCTCGACCTCGGGCTCCAGGCTCACCTCGATGACGTCGGACGGCTCAACGCGGCCCGTGCGGCGCGGCATGACGTACTTCTTGTTGACCGCCGCGAGCTCGTCGCTGATGACCTTCTTGATGTTGTCCTCGCTCGAGAGGATCTTTTCGAGCTCGGCGATCTCGGCCTCGAGCTTGGCGATGTCCTTGGTGCGGTTGAGGATGTACTCCTCGTTGATGTTGCGCAGCTTGAGCTCGGCGACGAACTCGGCCTGGGTCTCGTCGATATCAAAGCCGCTCATCAGGTTGGGGACGACCTCGGCCTCGAGCTTGGTGCCGCGGATGATGGCGATGGCCTTGTCGATGTCGAGCAGGATGGCCTCGAGGCCGTGCAGCAGGTGCAGGCGCTCGGACTTCTTACCCAGGTCGAAATTCACGCGGCGGCGCGTGGACTGGATGCGCCACGCGACCCACTCGTGTAGGATCTGGCGCACGCCCATGACGCGCGGATAGCCGTCCACCAGTACGTTGAAGTTGCAGGAGAAGGAGTCCTGCAGCGTGGTGGTTCGGTAGAGCTTGGCCATGAGCTTCTCGGGGTCGACGCCGCGTTTCAGGTCGATGGCGATGCGCAGGCCGGAGAGGTCGGTCTCGTCGCGGATGTCGGCGATTTCGCGCACCTTGCCCTCCTTGGAGAGCTTGATGATGCGATCGATGATGACATCGGTCTTGGTGGTGTAGGGGATCTCGTAGACCTCGATGATGCGCTCTTCGGGGATCCAGCGCCAGCGCGACCGGATCTGGAAGCTGCCCAGGCCCGTCTCGATGATGCGCTCCATCTCCTCGCGACGGTAGATGATCTCGCCGCCCGTTGAGAAATCAGGCATGGGCATGTACTCGAGCAGGTCGCAGCTGGGGTCCTCGAGGAAGTGCATGGTGGCGGTACAGACCTCGTTGAGGTTGAAGCCGCAGATATCGGACGCCATGGCAACGCCGATGCCCTTGTTGGCCGACACCAGGATGTTGGGGAACGTGGTGGGCAGCAGACGCGGCTCCTTCATGGCGCCGTCGTAGCTGTCCACGAAGTCGACCGGGTCCTTGTCGATGTCCTTGAAGATCTCGGCGCAGATGGGGGAGAGCTTGGCCTCGGTGTAACGCGAGGCTGCGTAGCTTAAGTCGCCCGAGTAGTACTTGCCAAAGTTGCCCTTCGACTCCACGAACGGCGCGAGCAGCGCCTCGTTGCCCGTGGCGAGGCGGACCATCGTCTCGTAGATTGCGGCGTCGCCGTGCGGGTTGAGCTTCATGGTCTGGCCCACGATGTTGGCGCTCTTCTGGCGGTCGCCTTTGAGCAGGCCCATCTTGTACATGGTGTAGAGCAGCTTGCGGTGCGAGGGCTTGAAGCCGTCGATCTCGGGGAACGCGCGCGAGACGTTGGTGCTCATGGCGTACGGCATATAGTTGGTCTCGAGCGTCTCCGTGATGGGCTGCGCGGTGACCTCCGAGTGCAGGCCGATGACGTTATCGGTGTTGACCTGCTTCTTCGTGCTGTTGGTGTTGGTTTTCTTCTTTGCCACGATTTCCTCTTGGTGCTTCTAGGGGCCGTTGTGCTTCGGTGTGGGACGGGCGCCGGTTGCGGAGGGCGCGGGTTGCGTGCGGGCGCCAGTTGCGGGCAGGCGCCCGGCGGGCGCGTCGGTGGCGGGCGCGGTCGTCCGCAAGCCCGGGCGGCACGCGCGGGGTCATACCCGCCAGGCGGACGCGCACGGGCCGTACCCGCCTGGCCAGGCCGCTCGCCCGACCTTACTGCAGGTCCAGCTGGTCGAGATACTCCTTGCCGTGCTCGGCGATATGGCGCTTGCGGCCCGCCTCGTCGTTGCCCAGCAGCAGGTTGAACATGGTCTCCATCTTGGCCACGTCCTCAGGCTCCACCTTGATCAGCCGGCGAGTCTCGGGGTTCATGGTGGTGAGCCACATCATATCCGGGTCGTTCTCACCCAGACCCTTGGAGCGGTTGATGGAGCATTTCTGGTCGCCGATCTCCGCCAAGATGGCGTTCTTCTCCAGCTCCGTGTAGGCGAAGTAGGTCTTCTCCTTGCAGTTGATCTCGTAGAGCGGCGACTCGGCGATGTAGACATAGCCCTCGTCGATGAGCGTGGGCACCAGACGGTAGAGCATGGTCAAGATGAGCGTGCGGATGTGGTAGCCGTCCACGTCGGCGTCCGTACAGATGATGACCTTGCTCCAGTTGAGGTTGTCCAGGTCGAAGGCGCCCAGGTTCTTGATGCGCTTGTCTTTGATCTCCACGCCGCAGCCCAGCACGCGCATGAGGTCCATGATGATGTCGGACTTGAAGATGCGCGGGTAATCCTCCTTCAGGCAGTTGAGGATCTTGCCGCGGACGGGCATGACGCCCTGGAACTCGGCGTCGCGCGAGGTGCGGATGGCGCCCGCCGCCGAGTCACCCTCTACGATGTAGACCTCGCGGCGGGTCTTGTCCTTGGAGCGGCAGTCGATGAACTTCTGCACACGGTTGGCCATGTCGGTCTTTTGCTGCAGGTTGGTCTTGATGCTCTGGCGGGTCTTCTCGGCGTTCTCGCGCGAGCGCTTGTTGATGAGCACCTGCTCCATGATCTTGTTGGCGGCGTCTTTGTTCTCGATCAGGTAGGTCGCCAGGCGCTCCTTGAAGAACGCCGTCATGGCCTGCTGGATGAAGCGGTTGTTGATGGCCTTCTTGGTCTGGTTCTCATACGACGTTTGGGTGGAAAAGCAGTTGGTCACCAACACCAGGCAGTCCTGGACGTCTTGCCACTTGATGGAGCTCTCGTTTTTGTTGTACTTGCCCTGGGCCTTGATGTAAGCATCGATTGCGCTGGTCAGCGCGCTGCGGGCCGCCTTTTCGGGCGAGCCGCCGTTCTCGAGCCACGAGGAGTTGTGGTAGTACTCCTGCATCTGGAAGGTGCGCGAGAAGCACAGGCACGCCGTGATCTTGACGTTGTAGTCGGGCAGGTCCTCACGGTCGCGGCCGCGGCGGTCCGCCTCGATGAAGAACGGCTCGGTGAGGTAGTCGGCGCCCACCTTTTCGAGCACGTAGTCCTCGATGCCCTTGGGGTAGCAGAAGTCCTCCTCGGCGAACT
>JAUNDT010000020.1 GCA_030525945.1 Coriobacteriaceae bacterium
CCCGTGGGAGAGCAGGGCGCCGCTGACCGGTGGACGGCTCCCGCCCGAGCTCGTTTTAAGGGCTGATGCATCAGGGGGCGCTCCGGCGCCCCCTTTTTGCGTTCGTCGCCCCCGCCGCGCCGCCGCCGTTCGCGGGCGCGCTCCGGCGCCCGATGTCTTTCGTCCCTCGGGCCCCCGGTTGGCGATGGCCGCCGCTCCTTTTTTCGGGGGGTTGACCGGAGGGCGGCTCTCGGCTCCCTGCAGCCCGCCGCGCCCCGCCGAGTCGGCCGCGGGCTCGGCGGCCGGCCGTCCCGCGCACCACGCCAAGGCGGTGTCCACGGATAGCCGGCCCGCGCCGCGAGTATTGCCTATCGCCCTCATTGCCATTTACGGATGCGTTCTACCACTCGCCGTTTGCATCATTATTGAGATAATGCACAGTAGTATGCTTAGTCGGATACCCACATGTCGTGCAACAAAGGGGTGGCGATGGGCGTACTTCTATTCCTTATACTTTTCCCGCTGGCGGCGGCTGCCGGCTTGCTCGCCTTTAGGTCTGATGCGGCACGCGACCGCATCGTGGTAACCTCTGCGATTGTCATTGGAGCCGCCAGTATTCTCTGCGCGGTCCAGATGTTCTCGGGCGCCCTGCCTTGGACGTATCCAATGTCCTACGACATGGTTATCGCTGGCAATGTTATTGCGGCCCTCATTGACCTGTTCTTATGCGGACTGGTTCTGGTTTACGGTTTGCGCTGGCGCAATCCCATCACTATCGTATTGGGAATCGTGCAGCTCGGCGCATCTATTTGGTGCGGTTCTATGGCGCTTTCACTCCACGAGATGTCGCCCGCGCCTATTTATGTCGATACGCTCAGCATCATAATGATTCTCATCGTTGGTCTTGTTGGCAGCGCGATCTGCGTCTACGCCCTGGGCTATATGAAGGACTTCCAGCATCATGAGAATGAGGCAGCTGAGCGACAGGGGCGTCCTGCTGTCGATCGCCGCCATCAGTTCCTCGCGATGATGCTGCTGTTTCTGTCGGGCATGTTCATCGTGGTTGCTTCGGATAACCTCGACTGGCTTGTTGCCGGCTGGGAAATCACTACGGTCTGCTCATTTCTCATGATCGGCTATACGCGTACGGCCGAGGCCAAGAAGAGCGCCCTGCTGCAGATAAACCTCAATATGGTTGGCGGCCTGGCGTTTCACGTGGCGATTATCATCCTGCATTTGCTGAATGTCCCGCTGTCCCTTTCTGCGCTTATTGATATCGCGCATGGAGCGGATGCCAGCGTCCTCGTTATCCCGGTGATGCTGCTTTCGGTCGCGGGTCTTACCAAGGCCGCGCAGATGCCGTTCCATCAGTGGCTGCTGGGTGCTATGGTCGCGCCCACTCCCACCAGCGCCTTGCTGCACTCTTCCACCATGGTAAAGGCGGGTGTCTTCCTGCTAGTTAAGCTTGCGCCGCTGTACCTGGTGTTTCCCGCGGCATCCGTCATGGTCGTCTTTGTGGGCGGTATTACGTTCTTGCTCTGCAGCTTCATGGCTATCACGCAGAGCAACGCCAAGCGCGTCTTGGCATATTCGACTATCGCGAACCTGGGTCTCATGAGCGCATGTGCGGGCGTAGGAACCGCCGAGGCGGTATGGGCGGCCATCTTCCTCATGATCTTCCATACGGTGTCTAAGTCCACGTTGTTCCTGTGCGTTGGTACGGTTGAGCATCGCATCGGCAGCCGCAATATCGAAGACATGGACGGGCTCTTTAGCCGCCTGCCGCATCTGACGCGCTTTATGATGCTCGGCATTATGGGCATGTTCGTGGCGCCGTTTGGCATGCTGGTCTCCAAGTGGGCGACGCTCGTTTCGTTTGCGGAGACGGGCAACGTGTTCTTTCTCATCATGCTGGCGTTTGGCTCAGCGGCCACGTTCTTTTATTGGGCAAAATGGCTTGGTAAGCTGAGCGGTGTTTCCCAGCAGGCCGATAATCAGGAGGCGGGCGTTCACGCAAGTGAGTGGGCGGCTATCGGATGGATCTCGGCACTGCTGCTGGCGTGCTGCGTGCTGCTGCCGGTGATTTCTCAATGTGTGCTCGCCCCCTACCTGCAGGGGGTGTTCGGCGAAAGCCCGCGTCTGATTGAGCTGGACAACATGCTGATCATGGCGGTTGTGGTGGTGTTCATTGCCATCGTGCTGCTCACGCCATGGGGCCGTGCGACGAACAAACGCAAGATGGCCGTGTATCTTGGCGGAACGTGCACCGACCCCGATAGCCGCAGGTATCACGGGTCCATGGGCCGCACCATGACCTCCTCAAAGCGTAATTGGTATATGACCGACGTGTTTAAGGAGGGGGCGCTTACCAAGCTGGGCCTAGTGCTGGGCTCGGCGATCATCCTCATGGCGTTTTCGGCCTGCTTCATATTCGATCCTGAGGTGCTTGCGGGCGGTAGCTTCCTGGTCAAGCGGACGGTGGCACTTGTGGGGCCGGGCTTGCCGGGGATCCTGCTGGGCGTCGTGGTGTTCGCGCTCGTGGCTCCGGTACTCGGTTGCCTGCTCGACGGTTTGGACCGCAAGGTGAGCGCCCGCATGCAGGGCCGCGTGGGTCCGCGCATTTTGCAGCCGTATTACGACCTGCGCAAGCTGCTGGTGAAGGAGCAGGCGACCGTCAATGCGGTGGACGAGGCCTACGTACTCTGCGGCCTGATGTTCGTCCTTTTGGCGGGCGGGTTCTTCATCTCCGGCTCGAACCTGCTCATGTGCGTATTCCTCGTCACGCTGGGCACGCTCTTCGTAATTGTGGCGGCCTACTCGTCGCGCTCGCCGTTCTCCGACACGGGTGCCGATCGCGAGTGCCTGCAGGTGATGAGCTACGAGCCGATGCTGCTGATCATGACCGTGGGCTTCTTCACCGTCACCCAGAGCTTTGACGTGGCATCGCTCACCACGCTCGACGCGCCCATCATCTGCCAGCTGGTGCCCATTTTCGCGGGCCTGCTGTTCGTGCTTACCATTAAGCTGCGCAAGTCACCGTTCGATTTGTCGTACAGCCATCACGCGCATCAGGAGCTCGTGAAGGGCATTACCACCGAAATGAGCGGACGCACTCTGGCGCTGGTGGACGTGATGCACTGGTGCGAGAGCGTGCTGTTCCTCATGTGGGCGGGCATGTTCTTCATTTGGGGCAATCCGGCTTCGTTCCTGATCGCGGGGACGGTCGTCGCGCTGGTGTGGCTGTTCGAGGTGTGGATCGACAACAACTTCGCCCGCGTGAAGTGGCAGCTCTGCCTTAAGCTCGCCTGGACCGTTGCCTTGGTGGCGGGCGTGGTCAATCTGTTTTACGTTCTCGTGACGCCGTTTTTGTAGGGGAGTGTCAAGATGGGATATTCATCCAAATCGCCGTGGCTCATCCACTACGACGGTTCCAGCTGCAACGGATGCGACATTGAGGTGCTCGACTCGATGATGCCGCTCTACGACATCGAGCGCTTTGGCATCATCAACACGGGCAATCCCAAGCACGCGGACATATTTCTGGTAACGGGCTCGGTCAATGCACAGAACATCGAGGTCGTGCGCCACATTTACGACCAGATGCTCGAGCCCAAGGTCGTTGTGGCATGCGGGATCTGCGCATGCACGGGCGGTGTGTTCCGCGATTGCTACAACGTGATCGGCGGCGTGGACAAGGCGATTCCAGTGGACGTGTACGCGCCCGGATGCGCCGTGCGTCCTGAGACGATCATCGATGCGGTGCTCAAGGCCGTTGAGATTTTGGACGAGAAAGCCGAGCGCATGGCAAAGGGAGTGGACCCCGCCACGGCTCCGCGCGAGGGGCTGCTGCCCGGCAAGGGCTACAAGACGAATGCCGCTGGCGAGCTCGAGCAGGGGGATACGTGCCCGAACGGCGTCGCGCCTGCCGCCACGCCCGCATGCGAATCTCCCGAGAAGAAGGAGGCGTAGATGTACACGACGTCTTTTGTGGATGTTCCCCTCGAGGAACTGCTCGGCCGTGTGCAAACGCTCAAGCACGAGGGCGTGCGCTTTGTGCAGATGTGCGCCGAGACCACGGAGCAGGGCATCGACCTGCTGTACACGTTCTACGACGAGACCCGCGATCACGCGCTGAACCTGTGCGTGTACGGGATCAATTTCGAGAGCCGTGTGCCCTCGATTCAGGGATTGTACTTTGCGGCGTTCTCCTATGAGAACGAGACGCACGACCTCTACGGTGTGCGATTCATCAACATGAAGCTGGACTTTGGCGGCCACTTCTTCAACGTGGCGACGAGCGAGCCCATGACGATCATCACGCCCGAGATCAAGGCGGAGCGGGAGAAGCTCGCGAAAAAGAAGGCGGCTGCGGCGGCGAAGGCCGAGGCGGCGGCGAAGAAGGCGCGCGAGGAAGCCGAGGCCGCCCAGGCCGAGCGCGCGCTGAGCGAGAGCGGCGCCGAGGCGGACGCCGCAGCGGTGGCCGCGGTGCATGCCGTGGCGCCTGCGAGCGATACCGCCCAGGCGGAGCCTGGGTGTGCGGCTGGGGCTGCCAAGAACGCCGTTGCTCCGGCGGGCGATGCCGCCCAGGCGGATTCTGGATGCGTGACCAGGGCTGCCGAGAATGCAGGGGGACCGGCGGGCGATGCCGCCGAGGTGGAGCCCACTGGAAAGGTAGGGGCGTCGGGAAATTCACCCAAGCCCGCCATGACTGCGGAGGAGCGTGCGGCAAAGATGGAGGCCAAGCTCGCGGCGATGGATCCGGAAAAGGCGGCGAAGATCCGCGCGGCGCTGGCGGCAAAGGCGGCAAAGCAAGCCGCGGCGGGAAAGGACGGTGAGTAAGGATGGCGACTCGTTCCGTTATCCCGTTTGGCCCTCAGCATCCGGTGCTGCCGGAGCCCGTGCACCTCGACCTTGTTGTGGAGGACGAGCGTGTGATCGAGGCGATCCCGCAGATCGGCTTTGTGCACCGTGGCCTTGAGAAGCTCGTGGAAAAGCGCGACTTCAACCAGTTCGTCTACATTGCGGAGCGCGTCTGCGGCATTTGCAGCTTTGGCCATGGGTACGGCTATGCGAGCGCCACCGAGAAGCTCTTGGGTCTTGAGGTGCCGCGCCGCGCGGAGTATCTGCGCGCGATCTTGGAGGAGCTCTCCCGCGTGCACTCCCATTTGCTGTGGCTGGGTCTTTTGGCCGACGCCTTTGGCTTTGAGAGCCTGTTCAACCACTGCTGGCGCCTGCGCGAGACGGTGCTCGACATTTTCCAGGAGACCTGCGGCGGGCGCATCATCCTGTCTATCTGCATCGTGGGCGGCATGGCGCACGACATCGACGACGCCACGCTGCGCCGCGTGTGCGACAAGCTCGACGGCATCCAGCGCGATTACCGTGAAATCGTGGACACCATGCTGAACGACTCCTCGGTGCGCAGCCGCTTGGAGGGCGTGGGCACCAT
This sequence comes from Coriobacteriaceae bacterium, assembly GCA_030525945.1. Taxonomy (GTDB): domain Bacteria; phylum Actinomycetota; class Coriobacteriia; order Coriobacteriales; family Coriobacteriaceae; genus Collinsella. The sequence goes on from JAUNDT010000020.1 coordinate 5,429, forward strand.
CAGCTTCGAGGACGCCCTCGAGCTCTCCATGGTGGGGCCGTTTGCCAAGGGCTCCGGCGTGGAGCACGATATGCGCACCACGGGCTTTGGCGCATACGGTGACCTCGAGCATTTCGAGCCTATCATCGCCACGGAGGGCGACTGCTACGCGCGCTGCAAGGTACGCTGCCAGGAGGTCTTCCAGTCCATCGCCATCATCAAGGAGCTCGTTGCCAAGATCCCGCACGACGGGATTGGCGGCAAGCCCGGCCCCAAGGTGCTGCCGCCGGAGGGCGGCCAGGCGCACGTGCTCATTGAGCAGCCGCGCGGCGAGGCGTTCTACTACGTGCGCGGCAACGGCACCAAGTACCTCGACCGCTTCCGTCTGCGCACGCCCACCTCGCAAAACCTGGCGGGCATGGTGCGCGCCATGCAGGGCGTGGACCTCGCGGACGTGCCCATGATCATCCTGACCATCGACCCGTGCATCTCCTGCACCGAAAGGTAGGCGTCTGTGGGCAACTTCAAACTGGGCAAAATGACGCTGCGCTCGCTGTTCGGCAAGCCCGCCACGGTGCAGTACCCGGCCGAGCAGGTGCCGGCAATGTCCTATGAGCACATGCGCGGGCACGTGGCGTGCGATATGGAAGCCTGCATTTTGTGCGGCATGTGCCAGCGCGCGTGCCCGGTGGGTGCCATCGAGGTGAACCGCAAGGGCGGCACGTGGAGCATCGACCCGTACCGTTGCATCCAGTGTGCGAGCTGCACGCGCGAGTGCCCTAAAAACTGCCTGTCCATGGGGGCGTCGTGCGCTCCTGCCGCAACCGAGCTGTTGGTGACGACACTGCACAAGCCGGAGGCGGAGTAGAAGAGCGGGCCATGGACGAGCGTCAAAGCGGGCCCGCTTCCTCCATGTGCGAAAGCGGCGTTTCCCTGCGCGCAACGGCGCTGTTTTATTGAAGGGCGGGCGGCGACCCGCCCTTCGTTATACAATTCTGAACATACGTGACTTCGCAAGAAAGGTATGTCCATGTGCGGATTCGTAGGCTTTACCGGGCATGTTGAGAACCAGCAGGACGTTATCAACGCCATGATGGACCGCATTGTCCACCGCGGCCCCGACATGGGCGGCTCGCGCATGGAGGGCGACGTGACCTTTGGTTTTCGCCGCCTGTCCATCCTCGATCTTACCGAGGCCGGCGCACAGCCCATGGCCAATGAGGACGACACCGTCTTTGTGATCTTCAACGGCGAGATCTACAACTTCCAAACGCTTCGCGCCGAGCTCGAGGCGGCGGGCCACACCTTCCACTGCAACGCCGATACCGAGGTGCTCGTGCACGGCTACGAGGAGTGGGGCGAGGACCTCGTCAACCGCCTGCGCGGCATGTACGGCTTTGTGGTGTACGACATGAAGGCCGGCAGGCTCTTTGGCGCGCGCGACATCTTTGGCATCAAGCCGTTCTATTACAACATCACCCCGCAGGGCGAGTTCCTCTTTGGCTCCGAGATCAAGAGCTTTTTGGAGCACCCGCACTTTATCAAGGCGGTGAACAAGAAGGCGCTGCGCCCGTACCTGACCATGCAGTTCCCCGCGACCGACGAGACCTTCTTTGCCGGCGTGTACAAGCTGCCCGCGGCCCATTGCTTTACGTACGACCTGGCAACGAACGCCCTTGACGTGCGCCGGTACTGGGACGCTGATTTTTCGGACGACGACTCCAAGACGTTCGAGCAGTACGTGGAGGAGTGCGACGCGGTAGTGCACGAGAGCGTTGCCGCCCATCGCATCGCCGACGTTAAGGTGGGCTCGTTCCTCTCCGGCGGCGTGGACTCCAGCTACATCGCCGCGTGCCTCATGCCCGACAGCACCTTCTCCGTGGGCTTTGAGTACAAGGACTTCAACGAGACGAACTACGCGCAGGAGCTCTCCGACAAGCTCGGCATTAAGAACTTCCGCAAGATGGTCTCCGCCGATGAGTTCTTCGCCGCCCTGCCGCAGATCCAGTACCACATGGACGAGCCGCAGAGCAACCTGTCCTCGGTGCCGCTGTGGTTCTTGGCCCAGCTCGCGGCCGAGCAGGTGACCGTCGTGCTTTCGGGCGAGGGCGCCGACGAGCTCTTTGCCGGGTACGCCTTCTACGAGGACGCGCCTTCGCTGGCGAAGTTCAAGCGTGTGGTGCCGCGCGGCATCCGTCGAGCCCTGGGCAACTTTGCCGCCAAGCGCCCGTACTTCAAGGGTAGGAACTTCCTGCTCAAGGCCGCCGAGATGCCCGAGAAGTGGTTCACCGGCCAGGCGTACGTCTACCGCCCCGACGAGATCGACGACGTGGTGAAGCCCGCCTACGCCGCCGGCCCCGACGTGTTCGACCTGTGCGCCCCCACCTATGAGCGCGTGCAGGACCGCTGCGATCTGTCCAAGCGCCAGTACCTGGACATGAACATGTGGCTGCCCGGCGACATCCTGCTCAAGGCCGACAAGATGTGCATGGCCCACTCGCTGGAGCTGCGCGTACCGTTCCTGGACAAGCAGGTTATGGAGTTCGCCCAGCATATCCCGGCGCGCTTCCGCGTGAACGAGAACGGCAACAAGCAGGTGCTGCGCCACGCTGCCAACCGCATCCTGCCCGATGAGTGGGCCACGCGCCCCAAGAAGGGCTTCCCGGTGCCGCTCAAGTTCTGGCTGCGCGAGCAGAAGTACTACGATTACGTGAAGGAGTACTTCACCGCGCCGTGGGCCGAGGAGTTCTTCGACACCGCCAAGCTCATGCGCATGCTCGACGACCACTTTGAGGGCCGCGCGCTCAACCAGCGCAAGATTTACACCGCGCTCACCTTCCTCATTTGGTACAAGCGCTACTTTATCGATGAGGATGCCACGGTAGCGGCGTAAAGAAGCCGAACGCCCCGTGCTTGAGCGGGGTGAGGCGGAGAAATTGACCGTTACGGGCAGCGCGAGTGCAATCGCCTGCCCGTTGCTGTACGTAAAGGATCGACTATGCCCGAAGAGAAAACGCCCCTGACCCTGTCCGAGCTGGTAGACGTGCTGCGCGCGTCCGATGTTGAGGCGCGCGTGCTGGGCGACGGCGCCACGTGCGTGGACGGCATGGCCATCGACTCGCGCGAGGTTCGCCCGGGCAACCTGTTCGTGTGCAAGGGCGCGGGTTTTCGCCCGGCGTTCTTGGAGGGCGCGGTGCAGGCGGGCGCCGCGGCATATCTGTGCGAGGGCGTGGGCGAGGGTCTGAGCGTTCCGTCCGAGCTGGTCGCCGCCGCTGCGGTCACGCCCGCGCTCGTGGTGCGCGACGTGCGCCGCGCTATGGCGCTCGTGGCCCCGGTGATTTATCGCCATCCCGAGGACCAGCTGCACGTGGTGGGCATCACGGGCACCAAGGGCAAGTCGACCGTCGCCTACATGCTGCGCTCCATCCTCATTGCCGCAGGCCAGGAGCCGTCCATTCTGGGCTCCATCGCCACCGACGACGGCAAGGTGCACTACGAGAGCCATAACACCACGCCCGAGGCGCCCGACCTGTGGCGCCATCTGCGCAACACGGTCGACGCAGGGCGGCGCACCATGGTGATGGAGGTGTCGAGCCAAGGCCTCAAGTACGATCGCGTGCTGGGCCTGCCGCTCGAGATCGGCTGCTTCTTGAACATCGGCCGCGACCACATTTCCGGCGTGGAGCACCCGAATTTTGAGGACTACTTCTCCTCCAAGCTGCGCATCTTCAACCAGTGCGAGGTCGCGGTGGTGAACCTGGCGACCGAGCACGTCGACCGCGTGCTGGAGGCGGCGCAGGCCGCTCCGTGCGTGGCGACGTTCGCCGTGGAGCACGCGGGCGAGAGCACGTTGGCCAATGCGCCGATTGAGCCGCTGTTCAGCGCCGTGGGCGTGACGTCGTTGCCCGGCGGGGGCCTTGCGTTCACCGTGCGCGAGCGCGGGTCCGAGGGCGAGATCGCCTGCAAGGAGCGCATCGAGCTGGGCATGCCGGGCCTCTTTAACGTGGACAACGCGCTGGCCGCCATTGCGATGGCGCGCCTGCTGGGCGTGGGCTACGACGCGATTCGCGCCGGTCTCGCCCATGTGCGCGTGCCCGGCCGCATGGAACTCGTGTCCTCCGCGGACGGCCATGTGCTCGCCATTGTCGACTACGCGCATAACGAGCTCTCCTTTGAGACGCTCTTTAAATCGGTGAAGGCCGAGTACCCGGACCGCCGTGTGGTGGCGCTCTTTGGCGCGCCCGGCGGCAAGGCGCATGAGCGTCGCGAGGCGCTGCCGCGTGTGGCGGGCTCCTATGCCGACCACCTGGTGTATACCGAGGATGAGCCGGCGCATGACCGTGTTGAGGATATCTGCGCGGCGCTCGTTGAGCATACGCCTGAAGGCGTGAGCTGCGAGGTGATCCTCGATCGCGAGGAGGCGGTGACGCAGGTGCTCACACGCGCGCTGGAGGCGAGCGAGCCCAGCGTGGTGATGCTCTTGGCCAAGGGCGACGAGGAGACCATGCATCGCGGGGATGAGTACCCCACTATTAAGAGTGACCTCACGCTTGCCCGTGAGGTGCTGGAGGCGTAAGGTTTGTGCGGCCGGTGAGCGAATACGCTTGCCGGCCGTGCTCGTTCTTGAGCCGCTCGCTTTCGCCGGCAATACACGTTCGCGGATTGACGTTGTGCCGTTCACCGATTCGTAAAAAATAACCCTTGCGCCCTTTGAGACAATTTGTACGTATCTGCCGATACCCTGCATCGCCTCCTGCGGTGCGGGGTCTATAAGAAAAGGAGGCGGTATGACGCAAAGGCTTCGGGCGCGCATTGGCGCGTTCGCCACGCTGGTGCTGGCATGCGCATGCATGTTCGGCGCCCCCAGCGCGGCACATGCGGCCGAGGGCGATTACCAGATCTACCCGACGCCGCATGCCATTTCGTACGCAAAGGGGGAGGTGAATTTAGAGAAGAACGTCACGACGGTTGTTGAGTCCGGTATCGATACCGACACGAACAATCGTCTGAACGAGGCGCTGAAGCTCAAGGGCATGACTGCTACCAAGAGCGAGACGATCCCCACCGGTAAGGGCACCTCCGTGCTCGTGGGTGTTAAGGGTTCCAAGGGCGTCGTTGACAAGCATGTTGACGAGCTGGTGAAGCAGGGCAAGCTCTCCTACACGGATGGCCTGTTCGACAAGACCGACGCTTACGTGCTGGCATCGCTGCCGGCCGAGGGCAACGGCCAGGACCAGATCATCGTGCTGGGCAAGGACACCGACGCCGCGTACTACGGCCTGACCACGCTGTTCCAGATTTTCCAGCAGGTTGAGGGCGACACGCTGCGCGCGTTCACGCTGAGCGACTACGCTGACGTTATCACCCGTGGCTTCATCGAGGGTTACTACGGCAACCCCTGGAGCACCGAGGATCGCGTGAACCTGATGAAGTGGGGCGGCTACTACAAGCTGAACGCCTACTTCTACGCTCCCAAGGATGATCCCAAGCACAACGCACAGTGGCGTACGCTGTACACCGACAAGGAGCTCCAGGACAAGATCGAGCCGCTCGCCAAGGCCGGCAACGAGTCCAAGTGCCGCTTCGTGTTCGCGCTGCATCCGTTCATGAGCAACCCGATCACGAACGCCAATTACACGGAGTCCGTGGAGGTCCTCAAGAAGAAGTTCACGCAGGTCATGGATCACGGCGTGCGCCAGATCGCCATTCTGGCCGACGACGCCAACAACCAGGGCAACGATCTTTACATCAAGCTCTGCAAGGAAATGACCAAGTGGCTGCAGGATCAGCAGAAGGCCAAGAAGGACGACGGCACCCTCAAGTACCCCGGCCTCAAGGACACGCTCATCTTCTGCCCGGTGAACTACATGGGTCATGGTGAGAGCTGGTATAGCCAGCTTCCTGACACCGTCCAGGTCATCAACACGGGCGGCCGTGTGTGGGGCAAGATTGACAACAAGTTTGCCTCTACGTTCAAGAAGAACTCCGGCGTTGCTCCGTTCATGTGGATCAACTGGCCGTGCTCCGACAACGACAAGGACGCCCTGCACATGGGCGGCCACAACAACTTCCTGGGCTCCGACCTCCAGCCGGGCCAGGTCAAGGGTGTCGTGCTCAACCCCATGCAGCAGTCTGAGCCGTCCAAGCAGGGCATCTTCATGAATGCCGACCTCACCTGGAACCTGTGGGAGTCCGAGGCTCACGCCGACGAGACGTGGGAGAAGTCCTTCAGCTACATCGACCACAACTCTCCGATTCCGACTGAGGGCTCCAACGCGCTGCACGATCTCTCCGAGCACATGAAGCGCATGTATGGTGGCGGCCTGACGTGGGAGAACGGCGAGTCTGCCGATATCAAGGACGAGCTCTCCGCCTTCCGCAACAAGCTCACGGCCGACACCGTGACCGCCACCGATTGCGACGAGATGATCGCGATCTTCGAGGATCTTCAGAACACCGCCAAGACCTTCCGCAAGCATGCCGGCACGCCTGCGATGCTCAAGCAGATGGATCCTTGGATGGACACCTGGGACGACCTCACCAAGGCCGCCATCACCGAGCTCAACGCGGTGAAGGAGCACCTGAACGGCAACAACTCCGAGCTGATTGCCAAGTTCGCCGAGGGCACCACCCAGCTCGAGGCCGCTAACAATCACGAGCTGTGGTATGTCAACCACTATGAGAAGGCTCGCGTGGGCAAGGCCCACATCATGCCGATGGTCAATGCGCTGAACGACTACGTTGCCGAGAAGGCGACCCTCGCGGCCGACCCCGATGCGGTTGTGACTAAGCTCGTGACCAACCGTGTTGACACCCCGGTGGGCAGCACCAAGAACGTGTTCGACGGCGACCCCGCGACGGGCGCTGAGTATCGCGATCCCAACAAGGTCGTTGCCAACGACTACTTTGGTATGACTCAGAGCAAGCCGTTCGACCTCGATACCGTGACGTTCGTTCAGGGTGGCGGCAAGAACTTCTTCGACGCCAGCAAGGTTCAGTATCTCCAGAACGGCGAGTGGAAGGACGTTCCGAACGCCAAGGAGTACACCACGAGCACCGTTACGGTGACCGACCTTGGCCTCAAGAACGTTGAGGGCGTGCGCCTGGTTGCCGTGCGCAACAACAAGCTCGACGCCTGGCCGACCATCAACGAGATCACGATCAACCAGAAGGCTGAGACCTCGGGCGTGTTCACCGGTACGGTGACCGTTGCCAACCAGGAGAGCGCTGACGCTGGCAAGCCGCTCCAGAACGCCTCCGACAACAAGACGACTGAGGCCTGGTTCACCCACAAGAAGGCTGATCCGGGCAAGCACGACGCCACCATCAAGGACGCTGCCGTTATCGTGACGTTCGATACGCCTAAGACGATTGACGCCATCGTGTTCCAGCAGGGCGGCAACTCTTCCGATGTCATCGACAATGGCACTGCCTTCTACCTTGGCACCGACAACGTGTGGCACGAGGCCGGCGCCATTACGAATGAGAAGAACCAGACGGTTAAGCTCAATTCCCCGGTTGAGGCCAAGGCCATCAAGGTTGTGAACAACACGGAGAAGCCTGTTTGGTGGCGTGTGGTCGACCTGCACGCGAGCTTTGGTAAGGCCGCTGCCAACCAGAAGATCACCACCAACTTGCCCCAGTACCAGACGAACAACATCGAGCTTGCCATTGACGGCAACGATTCGACGAAGTTCTGGAGCAGCCGTAACACCGCTGCGAACGACTGGATTATGCTCAACTTTGGCGAGAGCAAGTTCATCGACACGGTGCGCATCCTCCAGGGTGCTACCGACAAGTTCGGCGCTTCCAAGCTGTACTACACCACCGATGAGAACCCGACCCAGAACGGCAAGTGGACTGAGCTGGCAACGCTGAGCGGCGCTGCCGACCAGACCGTGACGTTCGACCGCGTTGAGGCGACCGGCATCAAGGTCGTTTCCACGGCGGCTACGAATGCCTGGCTCCAGCTCTTCGAGCTGCAGGCGTTCGAGAAGTTCTCCTACACCAAGGACAACTTCTATGCCACCTTCGACCTCTCCAGCGTGAACCTGACGGCTCGCGTGGGCGAGGGCGCTTTTGCGACCACCGATGGCACGGTGACGCTGCCCAAGAAGGGCGACGCGTTCGCGATCGACCTGGGCTCCATGCGTCGTGACATCGCGCTGTCCAACCTGGACGCGCAGCAGCTCAACAACGTTGAGGTTGTGTGGTCTCAGAACGGCCTCGAGTGGGTTCCGATGAAGAACGGCGCTGCCGAGAACGCCCGTTATGTGGGCTTCCGCGCGACGGCCGACAACGCGACTGTTGGATTTAAGGCCCTTGCGGGCTCCTATCTCCACTCGCTCGCCCCGAAGGTCGTCAAGAGCGACCTGCCCGGTAACCAGTCCATCGATGCAGCCAAGGTCTTCGACGGCGACGTGAGGTCGGCGACCAAGTCCTCCGGCTCTCCTGCCAAGGGCAGCACCGTGGTGTTCGACCTGGGCCAGGAGCGCACCATCAGCTCCCTCGAGTACTTCGTGCCCGAGGGCAGCCTGGACTACATCCGCAACGGCGTCATTGAGGTCTCCAACGACCCCAACGCTGCCGACAAGGATTGGAAGCTTGCTCTCGACATCAACAGCGATGGCAAGATCAAGGATCCCGGCACCGAGTCCACGGCCAAGGACGCCAGCTGGATGAAGCACTCCAGCGAGTTCCCCGGCAACATGTTCATTGGCGCCGAGAACCTCAAGCTGAGCGGTCGCTACATGCGCATCCGCTTCACCGAGGCGTACACCGCTCGCTGGCTCGAGATCGGTGAGCTGCGCATCAACAAGGGCGAGTACGTTTCCACCTACGCCGGTGGCGACTTTGACTCCACGGTGACCGAGCAGCAGGGCAAGACCCCCGCGAACCTCATCGACAAGAACCTCATCACCCCGTGGGCGCCTCAGGGCACCGAGGCGGGTACGCTGACCTACCACGTGACCGCGCCGCTCAAGGCGGACGGCACGCCGTGTGAGGGCGTCCGCATCATTTCCCACGGCAAGCCGAGCAACGTGACGGTCAAGGCGGTTGTGTACACCGACGACACCTTCACCAAGACCACGACGGTTGAGCTCGGTGTGGACAACGAGGTCTTCAAGGAGTTCCGCTTTGGCAAGCCCATGACCTCCGAGCGCGGCTTCACGCCGTACACGGCGGTCAAGGACATCATCTTCGAGTGGGCTGAGGGCGCTGAGCCCCAGATCGCCGAGGTGTATCTGCTCGGTACCATGACCGGCGTGAGCACCGATGAGCTCGAGGCGCTGCAGGCCGTCATCGACGCCGCCAAGCAGCAGGATACGAGCGCTTGGACCACCGACTCCAAGGACGCGCTCGCTGGCGCCATCGCTCAGGCCGAGGAGGCCCTGAAGGATCCCGAGAAGCTGACGCTTGAGCAGATCAACGAGCTCAAGGCCGCTATCGAGACCGCAGTTAACAGCCCGGTGCTCAAGTACACCGGCACCGAGCTCTCCGAGCTGGTGCAGAACGCGCTGACCGACGGCTCCAAGTACACGGCTGACAGCTGGAAGGCGTACCAGGATGCGCTCGCCGCTGCGAAGGCCGGCCTCGAGAAGGGCGACAACCTGTCCCAGGCCGAGGGCGAGCAGCTCGCTGCGAACCTGAAGGCCGCGCTCGATGGGCTCAAGCTTGCCGGTGACGGCAACGGTGGCCAGGGTGGCCAGGACGGCAATGGCGGCCAGGACGGCAATGGCGGCCAGGGCGACAACAAGCCCAACGGCAACCTGCCCCAGACTGGCGACCCGTCTGCGCTGATGTCCGCGGCTGCGCTGGTCGCAGGTGGCATTGCCACCGCAACCGGTGCGTTCGCCGCTTCGCGCAAGCGCAAGTAGGCAGCACGTGACCGCGGCGCCTTGAGCGCTGTAGGGCCCACGGGCACCTGAGAAAACCTCCCATCCCCCAAGCAAACGCGACCGGGGATGGGAGGTTTCTTGCGTTTAAGGGGGCGGGCTCGCAAGCCTTAGCCCGCGCGCTCAGCAGGTACAATAAGCGCGGTATACCATAAGTAGTTGTGCAATGCCGCTTGAGGGGTGAGCGATGGTTCCAGTCGAAGACGTCTACGCGCAGATGCGCGCAATTGCCGAGGAGGAGGGTGTGGAGCGCCTGGTCCTTTTTGGCTCGCGTGCGCGCGGGACGAATGTCCCCAAAAGCGATTTCGACATCGCCGTGAGCGGATGCGCCGAGTTCGGCCGCTTTGCCGACCGCATGGATGAGGAGCTGTGGACGCTGCTCGGCGTGGACGTGATTAACTTGGATGGCCCCGTGTCGCAGGAGTTGCGCGCCGAGATCGAGCGAGACGGAAAGGTTCTGTATGAAAAAGTACGATAACTTCGCCTCCGCGCTGGAGGCTCTTTCCCGCTCGGATCAGCAGGATTTGGAAAACGAGTTCGTACAGGGCGGCATCATCGCAAAGTTCTCCCTTCAATTTGAATTGAGCTGGAAGCTCATGAAGGAGATTCTGCGCTATGAGGGCGACCGCGTTGCCGCGACCGGCTCTCCCAGGGAGGTCATAAAGGCCGCCTATCAGTACTTCGATTGCATGGATGAGCAGACGTGGCTTCAAATGCTGCGCGATCGCAACGACACCACGCATATCTACGACGCCGACCTCGCCGAGCGATTGGTCAAAACGATTATCGACGGCTACATCCCCGAGTTTTTGCGCTTTGACGCTGAGGTAAGGCGGCGTTACGCCGATTTGATCGCGGGGTAGCGCGAGCTTTCTTGCGTTTGAGGGGGCTTCAAGGCGTACCATACGAGGCAACGATTAACGCCATCCCGAGAGGAGCCTCATGGACGCCGAGAATGCCGTTACCGCACCTGCCAAGGTCTACTACACCAATCTGCGCACGCATGGGCGTGAGAGCCAGCTCGACAAGCTCAAGCGGCTCATCCGCCGCGCCGGCATTGAGCAGATCGACTTTGAGAATAAGTTCGTTGCGATCAAGATCCACTTCGGCGAGCTGGGCAACCTGAGCTTTTTGCGCCCCAACTACGCCCGCGCCGTGGCGGATGTGGTCAAGGAGCTCGGCGGCATGCCGTTTCTCACCGACTGCAACACGTTGTACGTGGGCAGCCGCAAGAACGCGCTCGAGCACATCGACTGCGCGTACCAAAACGGCTTCACCCCGTACGCCACGGGCTGCCAGGTGATCATCGCCGACGGCCTCAAGGGCACCGACGAGATGCTCGTCCCCGTGAAAAACGGCGAGTACGTGCAAGAGGCCAAGATCGGCCATGCCCTCATGGATGCCGACATCGTGATTTCCCTCACGCACTTTAAGGGCCATGAGCAGGCGGGCTTTGGCGGCTGCATGAAGAACCTGGGCATGGGTGGCGGCAGCCGCGCCGGCAAGATGGAGCAGCATGCCTCGGGCAAGCCGAGCGTGGATGCGAGCCTCTGCGTGGGGTGCCGCGCCTGCGAGCGCATTTGCGCGCACGGCGCCGTGAGCTTCCCCGGCACGCGCGAGCGCACGCTTAAAAACGGGCAGACGGTGACCACGCCCGTGGCGCACATCGACCACGACCGCTGCGTGGGGTGCGGCCGCTGCATCGGCGCGTGCAACCAGGACGCCATCGAAGCCGATTACGCGCAGGCGCCCGAGGTGCTCAACTACAAGATCGCCGAGTACACGCAGGCCATCGTGCAGGATCGCCCGCAGTTCCACATCTCGCTCGCCATCGATATCAGCCCCAACTGCGACTGCCATGCCGAGAACGACACGCCCATCGTGCCGGACCTCGGCATGTTCGCGAGCTTTGACCCGGTCGCCATCGACCAGGCGTGCATCGACATGGCGCTCAAGGCCCCCGCGATGCCGAACACCGAGCTCACCGAGATGCGCGACAAGCTGGAGGCGGCGGGCGGCGTGCCGGAGCACTGCCGGCACGACCACTTCAACATGACGCACCCCGACACCAACTGGCGCTCGATGATCGAGCACGCCGAGAAGATCGGCCTGGGCACGAGCGCCTACGAGCTCATCGAGGTGAGGTAGCCGCTTCGCAGGGCGCGCGAGGGCGCTGAACTTTCATTGCGAACTTGCCTTGTTCTGCGGGGAGAGGGCCGCGCACGGCAAAAACCTGAGTACGTACGTTTTATCCTGAATCGACTGTTGCCCATACGTAAATAGGACGATTACTTCTTTCGTCATGTATGAGAAAGTACGAAAGAGGGAATCGTCCTATAATCTTACTGAATCAGTACGAAAGGCGCGGCATGGTCATTCGAGAAAATCCTTCAGTGGAATACAAAGAGGAAGTTACGCCGTCATTTCTCAAAACGGTGAGTGCTTACGCGAATTACGGTATGGGCCGAATCGTCTTCGGCGTAACTGACGATGGTGAGCCTATTGGCGTGTCAAATCCAATTGCCGATTCATTGCGCATCGAGAACATGATCAATGACAGCCTGGACCCCGTTCCCCGTTATACGCTCGAGCCCAACGAGGCGACGGGTGTTGTGACCCTTACCGTGTATGAAGGCCGGGACAAGCCGTATCGAAGCAAGGGTAAGGCGTACCGTAGGAACGACTCGGCAACAATTGAGGTCGACCGACTCGAATACGGACGATTGGTGCTTGAGGGAAGCAATCTGTCATTCGATAAAATTGCCGCGGCGCAGCAGGACCTGACGTTCTGCGAGCTTGAGCATAAGCTCGTCGACAAGGTGGGGGTTGAGAGCCTCAGTTCGGATATCATGCGGACACTTGGACTGCTGGGCCGAGATGGGTACACAAATGCCGCGGCGATATTGGCAGATTCGAATGATTTTCCAGGCATCGATATGATTCGATTTGGCACCACGGAGGACGTAATCCTCGATCGGGAAACGGTATCTGGCGTTTCGGCGCTCAAGCAAATAGACGAAGCCCTCGAGATGCATCGCCGGTACTACACCTACGAGATGATCGAAGGATCTAAGCGAGAAACGTGCGAGAGCATCCCAATCGAGGCGTTTCGCGAAGCTGTGGCCAATGCGCTTGTGCATCGAACATGGGACGTGCGGGCGAATGTGCAGATTGCCATGTATGACGATCGAGTGGTGATATCGTCTCCGGGAAGTTTGCCTCCAGGGTTGGACGAAGATCGATACCTCTATGGGCAGATTTCCGTGTTGCGAAATCCCGTGCTCGCAGAGGTGTTTTTGAAGCTTGATTACATCGAACGATTTGGAACGGGTATCGCGCGAATTATGCGATCGTATCGAGGCTCGCTGCGCCAACCGATTTTTGACGTACGAGGCGATGTGATTACCGTGGCGCTTCCGACGAGCGACGCATTTGAGGGCAGCGAAGGAGAGCGTTCGGTTTTGAAGGCTCTGGCAAATGGGCGCGTTTTATCACGTTCGGCCTTGGAGCAAGAAACGAATATGAGCCGGGCTCGCACACTTGCGGCACTTGAGGCGCTGATGGGGAGCGGAATGGTGCTTAAAACGGGGTCGGGTCGTGCGACAAAATACAGGCGGGCGTAGCGGCGCTGGGGAGAAGTGGAGCCGCGGCGCTTGCCGGCGTCAATAGATGGCTCGCTTGCGAAGGAATTGTTTTTAGTGAGCCGCAGATGACGGGAGTGACTCCCGGCGCCCCTCACGGTGAATTCGAAGGGCCCCTATCTGGTATAGTATCGAGCAGTGTACCGATTTTGGAGGCTGAGCCGTCACATGAGCGATTCGAGTGACAGTTGTACGCCGCAACGTGATGCTGCGGCGGCCCCTGTTCCCATAGTGCGTGCCGACGCGGCGACGCGCGCCCAGCGTCTGCTGCAGGCGGCGGGTTCCGGCGCGCGTGCGGTTGCGGCCACGGCTGCCGCTCCCGTTAAGGCCGCCGCCCGTGCGGTGCGCGATCGCGAGCGCCCGCAGTACACGCTGGGCGAGGAGATCGCCAACGCTGTCACGCACGGCATCGGCGCCGGTCTGGCGGTTGCCGCCCTCATTGTGATGATCGTCAAGGCGGCGCTTACGGGCGCGCATCCCGCCTCGCTCGCGAGCGCCATCATCTTCGGCATCGCGCTCATCTTGGAATACCTCGCCTCGACGCTCTACCACGCCATCGCGGTGCCCGCGGCCAAGCGCGTGTTCCGCATCATCGACCACAGCTGCATCTACGTGCTCATTGCGGGCAC
>JAUNDT010000002.1 GCA_030525945.1 Coriobacteriaceae bacterium
CGGGGAGGAGGGCGGCGTGATGCCATGATGCAGGTGGATTCAGGCAGCGGCCGTCCTCGCAAAATGTCCTACACCAACTTCTCCGACACTACCCCGGTTCCAAAGGATCGGCGTACTCATTTGCCCAGGATGTTGGATTTCAGCAACGGCGGGCGCTGGGAAACAAAATAAATAGCGGCTTGACGTGGCTTAGTGGTTTTATCGCCATAGTTACAAGTCGAAATAACTAATCAGATACCCATTGCAACGTTGCGCGATATGCTGGCACGGCGCCGTAGCGCCGCCCGTCAGTGGGAACGCTTCTTAATGAAATTTGTTATAAGAGAAAAGATGGGTGTCGGGACGATATGAAGAGCGATTTCAAACCATGCAATTGCTGGAGAGGCTTTGCGGTACTTGAACAGCAGCAAAACGTTGCCCGTTTCTCTGGCATGTGCAAATGATGCAATTTCGTTTGCGTGAATTGAATTTGGGAATCGAGTGCAGAACTCCCTTGCCATCATTAGGTGTGGTGCGACACGTGTGTCAATCCAATCCTGCTTTGTTTCAACGCCTGTTAGTGTTCCAGAGACGTTTTCACCATGCCTACGGTATTGAACAAGGCAGTCTGTCAGGAAGGCGACTTTACCCAGCTCGCTTGCAATAAGTGTGACCCATAAATCATGGGCGGTGTGCGCTGGGAAGGGGAGAGCCTGTTTAGCGATATCAGCGCGAACCATGGTGGCCATTCCAATAGAATGACAAGACGACGCGGCTCGAACGGTAATATCGTCGCCGGTGTTCCAATTCACTTCGTATACCTTTGGGTGTGAATCGCGATAGCTTGCTTCTACGATTTCGTCTTTAGCATTAATGATGGAGCGATCGCATGTGACTAGAACTGCCCCAGTTTCCAGCATATAGTCGACTGCCTTGGTAAGACGGTCTTGTTCCCAGACATCATCTTGGTCACAAAAAACGAAAATATCTTCGTCTGCGTCTTTTACCAGTGCTTCAAAAGACGCGATATATCCAATGTTTTTCTCAGATGGCATAAAGACAACTGGAAAGTTATCCAGATGCTTTCTCACAAAGGGCTCGATGGTTGCATCGGATGGAAAGTCGTTACGAACATAAAGCACAGCATTGGGATAGTTTTGCAAGTTGATGGAAGTAAGCTGCCGGGCAAAGTGCTTGTAGTTGGGCTTATAGACTGACATGAGAATACCTATGTTTGGTTGCTTTTGCATAGTAGCTACTTTCTAGATTTAACCGCTCGATAAAGGGCAATTAACATAAGGATTGAACCAACAGCGTATGCCGCAGAAATTGATACGCTGCATCCATTCATGTCGAGCTTGTCGATAAGGGGCTTCGTCGCAAATATGACGACAACCAGGGGAATGAGATTTCCGAGAAACACCCATTTTGTTTCTCGGGCTGCGATCAGCTGGTCCGTTAAAAAGGATGCCGCCGCGCAGAGCATCACGCTTGCTATCGCTGCATACATGAGGAATGAGTAGGACGAAGCTTCGGCTCCAAAGGCAATTGTGAGAAAAGGCTTGCCAATAAAGAAGAAGATCAAATCTCCAACAAGCGCCAACCCGAGCATCGCAACGAGAACTTTGGTAAGAAGCTGAAAGAATCGAGCTGTTTCATTTCGGTCAATGTGTTCCGCAAAGACACCCAACAATGGAGCGTATATATATCCTGCTCCCGCCTGGACAATGACGACTGGGGTACAGACAGAGGCGTATATTCCCAGGACTTCGGCCCCGGAGGTATCTCCAAGGATTTGACGAGCGACAGAAACAACTGCGGTGCAACATGCAGTACCAAGCACGGCTGGAAGACAGCTTTTGGCGAGTTCGATTGCTCGGACTGCGCTGATAGCGGGTCTCAGTCGTTCAAATTGTTTGGCCATTTTCCAGTCGTACGGAATCACCGCCACTGTTGAGAGACACATAGCTGCTATCGACAGCGATAGGGATTTGGTTATGACCATGGTTACGCTGAAAAAGAAAAGCGAAAGCATCCCGCGTACAGCCATAGACTTTCCGCAGATATCCATTCGCATGTTTTTTTGGTCTATGCCATGTAACACATCAATAAGACTGTCTATCAACTTATATATAACATACAGCATGATGGCTGGAATGGTTGCGGGGCTTTCAGTTGCAATGGCATACCCGCATGAGCCTATAAGAGCAACAAGAATAGTGAGCATTCGAAAGGCAATGTACTCCGATGCGCTGTATTCATTTTTAGTGTCAGAAACCTGGAACACCCTCACCTTAAACTGGGCAATAGGGGTGAATATATTTGCAATTGCCATGCAAATAGACAGGACGCCAGCTGTTTCGAAGCTATTTGAAAGCCTTACGACTAATACGGTTATCAGCCATTGGCAAATCAGGCTGATAAATGATCCGACAGAGTTCCATATCATGTTGGCGCGCAAGGATACCTGTTGAGCCAAGATTACTTGTCTCCTTTTGATGTGCTGGAGCTTATCGCTGATGCTCTGTGAAGGGCAACGTCCTGCGTTAGTGCGGCAGTTTTGCGGCGTAGCTGGGCCAGCTGGGTCTGGATAGTGAATTCACGAATCATTAGCAGGCCGATCACCGCAAGAAACACGAAGTTCGAGGGTGATTGGATGCCGAGCAGGTTCGAGAAGAAATACGCGATGCCAGGGAAAATGGCAATGATGAGCAGGCAGCCGCTTACGAATAGCCAAAAAAGCGAATCTGTGGTGTCAAATTGGGATTTCCGAAGCTTGTGAGTCACAAAAATGAGCATAAGGAGGGCGCAGATAACCATTGCGCCGCGTAGAACAGAATTCACGACTACCTCCTAAACCAAAGGGAAAATAGGATCGCGGAGCAGGTGGTTGCCATATAGGAGATGGATTTCGAGAACGTGAAATAGCTTTCCCCGGCAGCGCGTTCACGCATGGAAACCTGGCGCTCGACTACAGTCGCACCCTTGCGTTTAATGAGGAATGCAAGGGTTTCTGGTTCGGGTGTCAGGTCACCTCTGACTGCAAATCGCTCAATAATTGATTTGTTATAGAGACGCATGCCCGAGGTGGGGTCTTTAATGGTC
The DNA here is from genome assembly GCA_030525945.1 of Coriobacteriaceae bacterium. Classification (GTDB taxonomy): domain Bacteria; phylum Actinomycetota; class Coriobacteriia; order Coriobacteriales; family Coriobacteriaceae; genus Collinsella. The sequence goes on from JAUNDT010000002.1 coordinate 3,085, forward strand.
GTACCCGTGGTGAGGCGAATGAAAGCGGCGATGAGGTTGGAGCCCAGCATGCGTAGCGATGCCGGTTTTCGTTCGGTCACGAATCGAGACCCAATCACGATGTCGGCATGCGTCGTGTCCATGGCTGCAACGAGATCGGCTATGTGGCTTGGTACGTGCTGCCCGTCTGCGTCAAATTGAATAGCGTGATCGTAGCCGTGCGTATAGGCATACTTCATCCCTGTTTGGAAAGCACCCGTCAGCCCCAGATTGACTGGCAGATCGATGAGGTTAAAGCCAAGGTCGCGGCAAATCTGCGCCGTGGAATCACGGGAGCCATCGTTGACAACGATGTAATCATATTCGGGCGCCTGCTCTCGTAGCTCCATTACTGTGCGCGCTATACATGCTTCCTCGTTGTAGGCGGGGATAATAACTAGTGTTGACAAGGTATCGCGCTCCTTGCGAATCAGTGACCATCTTTAGCTTCATCTGATTCATGATACGCTATGCAAGGAAATATATTAATTCTTTCATGCATCTTTCGCATGGAGTGGAGTTGAAGGCCGGGTGGCGGTTTGTCAACAATTTGCATCTTTTCTGCCTTGTGTTTCCCCAGCATGGGCGGTGTTGAGCGATTTACGGACAGTCTTTCTGCTGAGCTGGTCCGGCAGGGCCATGAGGTGATCGTTGTCACGAACGATACGCACGGTTTGGGGATGCATGATGTCTCTTCAGGTGTCGAGACGTTTCGCTTACCGTGCTTCAATGTGTTGGGTGGTCGCTACCCTGTTCCAGTCTGCAATTTTGATTACCGTGTCGTCATGGATGAGCTCGATGCGCGCCAGATCGATGGCATCTTGGTCAACACGCGCTTCTACTTGCATTCGATACTGGGCGTTCGCATTGCTAAGCGTCATGGGCTTCAGGCCGTTGTGCTCGATCATGGTTCGGCGTACTTAACGCTCGGCTCTTCTGTATTGGATTGGGCGATCGCGCGCTATGAGGATACGATCACGAGGTATCTACGGCGGCAACCGGTTGATTTTTACGGTATTTCGCAGAAAAGCACAGAGTGGCTTGCGCATTTTGGTGTGAAGGCGCGTGGGATCATCAACAATTCAATTGATGCTGCGGCGTATCGAGCGCAGGCATCCAGTAGGTCGTTTAGATCTGAGTTGGGCATCGGCGACGAGTTGATGTTGGCATTCACGGGGCGTTTTATTCTCGAGAAAGGTATTACCGTCCTGATTGATATGATGCGGCAACTTCAAGGTGAACGAGTGCATCTGGTTATGGCTGGGGATGGTCCGCTGCGTAGCGTGATTGAAGATGCAAAGCTCGAGGCTGTGCATCTCGTTGGGAGGCTCGATGCGCCCGATATTGCTGCTCTGCTGTTGGAGAGCGATGTGTTCTGTCTCCCTACCCGTTCTGAGGGTTTCTCGACTTCCCTTCTTGAATCTGCCGCGTGTGGAACACCGTCTCTGGTGACGGATGTCGGCGGCGCACGCGAGCTGATGCCGGATGACTCGTACGGTTTTGTCATGCATGAGGCCGATGCTCGCGCATTCGCATCGCTTGTTCATCGGATTTTGCGGGGGACCTACGACCTTGCGGACATGGGTGATCGCTGCAGATGTCGAGCTGAGGAGTATTGTTCTTGGGATGCTACGGCGCATAAAGTGGTCGAAGCGGTCTGCCCAAATCGACGTTGAGGCGCACACGCCTTTTTCATCTCCTCGCTACACTGCAATCGGGTGTTGTTGCCTTGACGTTATTATAGGTTTCAATCTAACCTTAATTAGTATCCTTGCTTCCGTTCCTACTGTTTTTTTTGGAGGCTAATCCGTGGGAAAGCATTCCGATGCTGGCATGCAAAAAGATGAACCTGTTGTGCTTGTTCGCGCGATGGCCATGGTTGGGGCTGTACAGCTTGCCATCTTGGTGATTGGGCTAGTCGTGGCGTTTTTTTTCTTTGCCAAGAGCCCGTCCGCTTCAGTCATTCTCTTTATCGGCGCCAGCATGGTGTTTTTCTCTCTTTTTGCAATTAAGGATATTTTTTATAAAGGGCAAAAGACATTTTTGGGCTGTCTGAAGCCATATCAGCTAGTTTATTTCTTGGTCATATGTATCGTGCTGGCCGGGTTTCTAGAGGCTGGTACCTTGGTGGGGGCTGCAACCAAGTCGCCTTTTAATCTTGGTGATTGGAGTATTCAGAGATATCTTTTCTTTGTGTGTGCCGTGCACCTTTTTTCGGTGCTTTGTCTTGAATATCTACCTTTGGATTTTTTCACGTGTATCAAGGTGTCCGTTGAGAGGGCGAGATCGCGGTCGATGTTTCGCATGGCTCTCTGTCTGATGGGTGTGTTGGTTGCAGGTGTTCTCGGCGGGCTGTGTCTCCGTCTTTTCATTGGTGTTGCCGCTGCCCCGGCCTCTCTTTTTTGCGCTTTTATTGCATCCGCAGTTTTGGTCTTGGCTCGTATTTGCAGGCACGGTTCGCGTTTGCGAATTGAGACGGGCTTTTTAGTCGTAGCGCTTTCAGCTGGCATTGCCTTTATCGTTGCGGTTCCAGCTTCAAATCTGTTTTCCTGGGATGATGAAGTTCATTATGGCAACGCATTGCGGCTGTCTTACATTAGCGACCCAGAGTTTACATCGAGTGATTTGATGATGACTAAGCTCTTTTCTGTAGAGGGCGGCCATTCGGTTGATGCATCCATGGGTAGATGGCCTCTTAATTTCGATCTCACGTGGTCCGAGGACCAGATTGATCATTTGAACGAGGAGCTCGATGCGGGGTTTGAGCGCGGTCCGGTTCAAGTGGGCGAAGGCGTTGACCTTTCTGTTCTTAACTATACGATGATCGGGTATATTCCCTCTGCGATGGGGCTTTGGCTTGGCCGCCTTCTGGGTTTGCCGTTCCATATGATTTTCGCGCTGGGGCGTATTGCCAACCTTCTCTCATATTGTTTGGTTTGCTATGCGGCCATCCGTATCATTCCGTGCAAGAAGGCACTGCTTTGCGCTTTGGCGTTGATTCCGACTTCGCTATTCATGGCGTCGAATTATGCGTATGACCCGTGGCTGATTTCTTTTGGGTTCTTGTCGATCGCCCTGCTTGTCCGGGAATTGGCCAGCCCGGCGCCGTTGAGCGTAAGGTCTGCTTCCCCGATTTTCTTTGCATTTCTTTTGGGGCTGGGGCCGAAGGCTGTGTACTTCCCCTTCATTGGGCTGTTGTTTTTGATGCCACGCAAAAAAATTGCCCCAGAGAAGCGCCAAGTTTATTACCTTGCCGTCGTTGCCCTTGGCATTATCGTTGTGCTGACTTTTTTGGCTCCGTTGATTGCTACGAATGGTGGTGGAAGTGGAGATCCGCGAGGAGGGTCAGATGTGAACTCTTCTTTACAGTTGAAGCATGTGCTGGCTGATCCGGCTGGCTATCTCTTACTAGTGATTCGTTTCCTGTTCTTGAGCTATTTGGTTCCCGCTAATGTGGCGACCGCAATGGTGAACCTTGCCTATCTGGGAGATTTGTCGATTTCCTGCCTGCCCTTTGCGCTGGGCATCTTGGTTTATCTTGTCGGTTTGATGCTTGTAGACACCAACGATGCGAGCAGGGCGCTTGCTTCGGCTGGATCAAAGGTATGGGCGCTTTTCCTATTTGCGGTTGCGTTGTTTGGCATATGCACGGCACTGTACCTGTCCTTTACTTCGGTTGGCGCAAACGATATCGCAGGAGTTCAGTCGCGGTATTTCTTACCGTTCCTGCTGCCTCTTGGACTGTTTGTGTTTAATTTTAAGAAGGGCTTTTCAGTCAATGAGAGGGTCTGCGGTGCCACCGTCCTCGTAGTGTCGTCGGCGCTGGTGCTCGTGACATGGTGGTTCTTGCTGTTTAGCAGGTTAATGGTTTAGATTTTGGCTCCGTGTCGATGCATTGATTGTTGCTCCGCTGTTCGTGGGATATGTTTGTAGATGGCTGATTCAACTTCACGGTAATCTATCATGCTTAATGAACTTTTTTACTATTGTGTATCCTGTGGAGGTTGATTTGAGCGATAAGACGTGTATTTCTCGTCGCGGAGCCCTTGCGTCGTCCTCGCTTATTGCTGCCTCAACGGCGTTGATGGCGGCCGGTCGTGCGTACGGCGGTGAGTTCGCTGAGGCGATCCCGCTTTCGCCGAACGACACCATCTCATTTTTGTATATCGACAACGCCCAGATCGAGGCGGGTTCCGAGCAAAATGTTGTCGTTTCCCTCTCGCGTCATTCGGGTGTGTCTGCAGGCGTCTTGACCGTTCAGGACGAGGCAGGCGCCGAGCAGACGTGCACGGCTTGCGGCGTGCAGGACAACGCCCTACTGTTTACCTATGTTCCCTCGGGGATGGGCTCCTGCGAGGTGGCACGTCTCCGGTTCAGGGTAGACGGCGCCGCCTACGAGATCGACCTTTCCAAGGTCGACGAATCGTATCGCAGTTATAAGGTTGTGCCCATGGCGCTTGCTTATCCGGATGGTGAGGCGGCAAGTGGTCCCGACCTACATGTATATACCGGCGATGGAGGCGATGAGCTGGCGGAGTCGGCGTCTATCGAGGAAGCTGCCTCGACTGCCGTTGCGGCAGCAAGTCGTTCGCGTACAGCTAACCCCGAGAAGAGTGGTCCGCTGGTGATCGCGCTTGATCCGGGTCATGTGGGCGTAAGCTCCGGTGCCGTGGCAAATGGAACCTCCGAGGTAACCGCCACGTGGAAGGTTGCCCAGTTCTGCAAGGCAGAGCTCGATACGTACCACAATGTCACCGCGGTGTTCACCGTGACGCCCGATGATCGCTTGGACTCCTCAAGCGAGCTGCGCGAGCGTATGCAGCGTGCGCTCGACCAAGGTGCCGATGTGCTGGTGAGCCTGCATCTGAACTCTACTGGTCTTGGGAATGCCTATGGCGCTGAGGTGTGGGCGCCGCACAACACGAGCTACAATAACGAGACGCATGCCGTCGGCACGGATTTGGGCAATCAGATTCTTGCCCAGCTGCAGAAGCTCGGCTTGACCAATCGCGGTGTCAAGTTCCGTTGGATCGATCCGGACCCGAAGTACGATTATCCCGATGGAAGCAACGGCGATTACTACGGCATTATTCGCGAGGCGCGCAAGTCCAATCTGCCAGCGATTATCGTGGAGCATGCGTTTCTGGACAATTGGAGCGATTACAACAACTTCTGAACAGCGATGCGAAGTTGCAGTCACTCGGTATCGCGGATGCGCGCGGTATTGCCAACTATTATGGCTTGTCGTATGCCGAGGGCACGGTGTATCGTCTCTACTATGCCCCGACGCTCGACCATCACTACACTATGGATGCAAACGAGTACCAGGTGCTCGGCGCGCGTGGTTGGATTCAAGAGGGTGTTGCGTGGCATTCTGACGATAAGGAGCACGGTCGTCCTGTATATCGTCTGTATTATCCACCTACGCTTGACCATCACTATACGATGGATGAGAACGAGTATCGAGTGCTCGGAGGCCGCGGGTGGACTCAGGAGGGTATTGCCTGGTACTCCTCGCCTGAAGATGAGGGGCAGCCGGTGTATCATCTTTACTATGAGTCAACATATGATCATCACTACACGAAAGACGCCTGGGAATACCAAGTGCTCGGTGGCCGCGGGTGGACCCAGGAGGGTATCGCTTGGTACTCCAAGGAGTAGGCGGCACTGCATAGTTGTTCAGTGAGCGAATAGGGGAACGGCCCATATGAAGAAGACCTGCGTTAGTGCGTGTATGGCGGTGTTTGCCGCGGCGGGCGTACTGCTTGCGATGCCTTGCCAAGCGGCGTTTGCCGCGCCCATCAAGACGGTGTACCGCCTGTATCATCCGGTGACCCTTGATCATCACTACACAATGGATGCGAATGAGTATCAGGTGCTCGCCGGTCGCGGCTGGCAACAGGAGGGCGTGGCGTGGGATTCGAGCGATTCCTCCGCGGTTCCGGTGTACCGCCTCTACCATGAAGGCACGCGCGACCACCACTACACCAAGGACTACAACGAGTACCGCGTGCTCGGCAGCGTCGGCTGGAAGCAGGAGGGTATGGCGTGGTATTCCGATGAGGCGGAGGGTGTGCCGGTGTACCGCCTCTACCATGAGGGTGCCCTGAACCACCACTACACCAAGGACTACAACGAGTACCGGGTGCTCGCCGGTCGTGGCTGGAAGCAGGAGGGCGTGGCCTGGTATGGCGTGGCGGAGGAGGACGTCATCCCCGCGAGTCGCACGCCCATCATGGGCGCGTCGCAGGCCTCTGTGGAGCAGATGGCCGCCTACTACCGCAAGAGTCTTGGCGAATCCACGTACCCGGCCAGTGTGTACACGAACTACGGTGCACCGACCTTGCAGGATTTCTGTACGATTGTGCTAGAGGAAGCAAAGGCCGAGGGTGTTCGCGCGGAGGTCGTGTTCGCGCAGGCGATGAAGGAGACGGGCTGGCTGCGCTTCGGCGGGGCCGTCAAGGTCGAGCAGTGCAACTTCTGCGGCCTGGGTGCCGTGAACTCGGCCCCGGGCAACGCCGTCTCCTTCAAGGATGTTCGAACCGGTATTCGTGCCCAGGTGCAGCACCTCAAGGCGTATGCTTCAACGTATCCACTTGCGCAGACGTGCGTTGATCCGCGCTTTGACCTTGTAAAACGTGGGTGCGCTCCGCTGCTCGAAGATTTGAATGGCAAGTGGGCGGTCCCGGGGGACGGGTACGGCGAGTCTATCGCCAAAATGATCGATACGATGTTGCAGGGTGGCCGCTAGGCGGCCGTCCTCCTTGTTGTGGTAAAGGGTTGTTATGCGTTGTACGGGAATATGTAGAGGTCGCGGGGTCGCGTATCTTGCTGTTGAGTTCGGCATGCACGACCAGGCGAGTGGGGTGCGCTTTTCTTCTCATTCCGAGGAGGGCACCGAGCTTCCCATCGAGGCGTACCATGTTGACACGGATGCACAAGGTGTATGCCGCTATGTCGCCGTTGTTCCGCTGCTCGATACCAAGCGCGTGTCGGTCGAGATGCGCCAGTACGACGAGCGCGGCTCGGTGTTGTGCCGCGCCCGGAAGATCTATTCGCGCTTCGCCATCAAGTGGGCTTCGCGCTTCAATTACAAGTTCTCATACGACCGCGCTATGGCGATGCGTGACATCGACCGCTCGACGTATTCCAAGCAGATCCACATCACGCCGCAGGTGTTCGTTGAGGCTCCCGCGAAGCAGCAGTACATCGTCAAGGGATTTGCCTGCCTGCCCGCGGGAGATTACGCCACGTTCCGACTGCTTGATGGTATGGGCCGGGTTATCGAGGCATCTGACTTGCGCTTGGGCAAGGTCGAGGAATCGAATGTGTTGGGGATGCCGCGCCGTGAGGTGAGTTTCACGCTCCGGATCCCCGCAGACGGCTCCACCTATTGCCTGCTGGCGGAGAGCGACCAGGGAAACAGGTCGGGCTTTTTGTGTCTGGACACGGCGGCGCGCGGTGATTATGCCGTTAGCCGTTCGCCATTGCTGTATCGTTGCGCGGGTTCACACGAGTATCGTGGCCGTATGCTGGCGCGCAAAAAGCTGCTCGCCTCCATCGATGCGGATACATATGCAGATTACCGGGGCCCGCTGTTCAGCATCATTGTGCCGCTCTATCAGACGCCGCTGCCATTCTTGCACGATATGGTCGCCTCCGTGCAGGGGCAGCTCTATCGTAATTGGGAGCTGCTGCTGCTGAATGCCAGCCCTGAGAATAAGAATCTCGTTGCCGCCCTCGACGCGCTCGATGACGATCGCATCAAGGTGATTGAGCTGGCCGATAACGCGGGCATCGCAGCGAACACCAACGTCGGCATCGAGCAGGCAAGCGGCGACTACATCGTGTTTTTCGACCACGACGATACGCTCGACCCGTTTGCGCTGCTCAAATATGCCCAGCGCATCGAGCAGGACCCGACGCTCGATGCCATCTACTGCGATGAGGACTTCCTTAATGAGGAGGGCCAGTATGTTGCCCCGCATTTCAAGTCCGACTTCAACCTCGATTTGCTGCGCTGCCACAATTACATCACGCACCTCCTGGCCGTTCGCGCGTCGTATGCCAAGGACCTGATGCTGCGCTCCGAGTTCGACGGTGCCCAGGACTATGACTTCCTGCTGCGCTTGGTCGAGCGAACAACCAATATCGTGCACGTGCCCGATGTACTGTATCACTGGCGTATCAGCGACACCTCAACCGCTAAGAGCGCCGGCAACAAGGGCTATGCGGATGAGGCCGGCCGCAAGGCGCTGCAGGAGCACCTCGACCGCTGTGGGCTTGTGGCTACGGCGGAGGGCACCGAGAACGCCTGCTTCTACCATGTTTCGTATGAGGTGCCCGACGAGCCACTGGTGAGCATTCTGATTCCGAATAAGGACAGCGTTAAGGTGCTCAGCCGGTGCATCGAGTCGGTTGAACAAAAGACGACCTACCGCAACTTCGAGATCATCGTCATTGAGAACAACAGCGTCCAGGATGAGACTTTCGCGTATTATCGCGAGGTGCAGGAGCGTTACGATAACGTCCGCGTTGTGACGTGGGATGGGCCGTTTAATTATTCTGCCATCAATAACTTCGGCGCTAAGCACGCAACCGGTGACTACCTTTTGCTGCTCAACAACGACGTTGAGGTAATCGAGGCGGGGTGGATGTCCGCTATGCTCGGCTTGTGTCAACGTGAGGATGTTGGCATCGTGGGCGCCAAGCTCCTGTTCCCGGATGACACGGTGCAACATGCCGGCGTGATGATGATCAAGTGCCTCAACGCCAATGACAATGCGGGCCCGATGCACGTCTTTAGCCATCTCGATCGCGACGATCCTGGCTATATGCGTCGTGCCCAGCTTGTGCAGGATCTCAGCGTTGTGACTGCGGCTTGCCTTCTGACGAAGCGCTCTGTGTTCGATGCGCTGGACGGGCTTAATGAGGACTTTGTCGTCGCGTTTAACGATGTTGACTACTGTTTGCGCGTGCGCGAGACGGGTAAGCTCGTCGTGTTTACACCCGATGCCCTACTCTATCACCATGAGTCATTCAGTCGAGGTGCCGATACTCTCGATTCGAACGTCGAGCGCTTTATTCGCGAACAGGGCAAGATGCGCAGCGCATGGAGCCGTTATTATGTTCAGGGCGATCCTTATCATGGCCCTGCGAGCACGGCGATGTATTACACCGAAATGCCTTAATTACTCCGTTCCTTGCTTGGTTTTTATGCGAGCGCGGAAGTCTAAAAGGGCGTAGCGGTATACTTAGGAAGTTCGTTTCTCATTGTTTTAAGGAGCTCTTAGCCATGAAGGGCATCATCCTCGCGGGCGGCTCGGGCACGCGCCTGTACCCGCTCACCACCGTCACCAGCAAGCAGCTGCTGCCGGTCTACGACAAGCCGATGATCTACTACCCGCTGTCCGTCCTCATGATGGCCGGCATCCGCGACATCCTGATCATCTCCACCCCGAAGGACCTGCCGAACTTCCGCAACCTCCTCAAGGACGGCTCCGACTTCGGCGTGAGCCTCTCCTACGCCGAGCAGCCCTCGCCGGACGGCCTCGCGCAGGCGTTCCTCATCGGCGAGGAGTTCGTCGGTGGTGAGCCGTGCGCGCTGGTGCTGGGCGATAACATCTTCCACGGCAACGGCCTGGGCCGCCACCTGCGCCGCGCGGTGGCCAACGCCGAGGCCGAGGGCCTTGCCACCGTGTTCGGCTACCACGTGGACGACCCCGAGCGCTTCGGCGTCGTGGAGTTCGACGAGGGGTTCAACGCCGTCTCCATCGAGGAGAAGCCCGCCGAGCCGAAGTCCAGCTACGCCGTCACCGGCCTTTACTTCTACCCCGGCGACGTCTCCTCCCGCGCGGCAAGGGTCGTCCCGTCTGCCCGCGGCGAGCTCGAGATCACCGACCTCAACCGCATGTACCTAGAGGACGGCCTGCTCTCCGTCGTCACCCTCGGCCGCGGCTACGCGTGGCTCGACACGGGCACCATGGAGTCCCTCTACGAGGCTGGCGAGTTCGTCCGCGCCGTGGAGCGCTCCCAGGACATGCCCGTGTCCGTGCTGGAGGAGATCGCCTACGAGAACGGCTGGATCGACCGCGACACGCTTCTCGCCTGCGCCGAGCGCTACGGCAAGTCCGAGTACGGCAGGCACCTCAGGCGCGTCGCCGACGGCGAGTTCGTGAACCAGAACCTCGAGTACTAATACCGATTGCTTAGAGGGGAAACGGATACCGTTTTGTTCGAAAAGCTGAAAACACGCTATCGTGAGTCTTGGGTGATTCTGCGGGAGCTCGTCAAGACTGATTTCTTGCTGCGTTATCAGGGGTCTTTTTTGGGCATCGCGTGGTCGGTGCTCAAACCCTTGATGTTGTTCTGCGTCATGTACGTCGTGTTCGTCAAGTTCCTGCGCTTCTCCGACGGCACCGAGACGTTCCCCTTGGTGCTGCTGCTCGGCATCAGCCTGTGGAACTTCTTCACCGAGGCGACGACACTGGGTCTGTGCTCCATGACGACGCGTGGCGACCTGCTGCGTAAGATTAACTTCCCCAAGTACATCATCGTGATTTCTGCCACAATCAATGCGTTGATTTGCCTTTCTATCAACCTCGGGGTCGTCGTTGTGGCGTGCATCCTGAGCGGTGTGCAGTTCACGGCCAACATTCTGTGGCTACCGCTTAACCTGGCGCAGCTCTATGTGCTGGCGCTTGCGGTCGCGTTGCTGCTGTCCACCCTGAATGTCTATTTCCGCGATGTGCAGCACATCTGGGAGGTGTTTCTGCAGGGCCTATTTTATGCGACTCCCATCATTTACCCGTTATCTATGGTGGGGGACAAACTGGCGTCAGTGGCTCCCGGCGTCGGCTTGTTGGTCGAAAAGCTGATGCTGCTTAATCCCGCCGCGCAGATCATTCAGGATATTCGCCACAATTTGATTGCGCCCATGACTACCGATACGATCTGGACGCTGTCGGACAACCTTGTGTTTCAGCTTATTCCAGTGGCGCTCACATTTGTTTTGCTGGGGCTTGGCATCCATGTGTTCAAGAAGTACAGCCCCAAGTTCGCCGAGGTGATGTAGTCGTGATGGCGGAAGACCGTAAAGTTGTCCTAAAGGTGGACAACGTTGAGAAGTCGTTCCGGTTGCCCACTGAACAGGCTTCTGGAGTAAAACAGCTACTCATCAATTGGACAAAGGGGATTAAGGGGTATCGTGAGCAGCAGGTGCTTCGCGGTGTGTCTTTTGAGGTGCGACAGGGCGACTTTTTTGGAATTGTGGGGCGCAATGGCAGCGGTAAATCAACGCTGCTAAAGTTGATTTCCCAAATATATGTGCCCGAGTGTGGCTCCATCACAGTCGATGGCAAGCTGGTTCCATTTATCGAGCTCGGTGTTGGTTTCAATCCCGAGTTGACCGGTCGTGAGAATGTGTACCTTAATGGTGCGCTGCTCGGCTTTTCGCGCACCGAAATCGATGCGATGTACGATGACATCGTCGATTTTGCTGAGCTGCATGACTTCATGGATCAGAAGCTTAAGAATTACTCGTCCGGAATGCAGGTGAGGCTTGCGTTTTCCGTGGCGATTAAGGCTCAGGGCGATATCCTCGTGCTCGATGAAGTGCTTGCCGTTGGCGATGAGGCGTTCCAGCGCAAGTGCGACAATTTCTTCGCATCAGTTAAGAAAGATCCTACCAAGACGGTCATTCTGGTGACGCACAGCATGGATGCCGTTAAAAAGTATTGCAACAAAGCAATTCTCATCAAGGATGGCAAGATCGTCGCATCGGGCGATAAGGATGATGTCGCAGATCGCTATTCTATCGAGAACGTGGCCTCTTCGGATCGCGAGCTCTCGCCAGACGGGTATGAGGTGGGGCTGAACAAAACCGTTCGCAACCTATCGATTGTCCCTGAATCTCCAATAATCACTAATGGGCGTGACCCGTTTGTCTTTTCTGTCAAATATGATGTTCGAGATCTCGACACGTTTTACCTTGCTATTATGCTCCACGATTTAAAGCGTGGCGGTATGCCCTTTTACTCGGATGATATTCCCATGGGTGTTTCTGGGGCCGGTGTGGCAAGGTTCTCTCTGCCTCTAGATGCGCTCAACCCTGGCCAGTATAAACTTGTAGCCTATGTTCGCAAGCTCGTCGATGGAGCATCGCCCGAGTATCCCGATACTGAGTTTGTCGGGTTTACGAATGACGCGCGTTCATGTGCTTTTATCATTCGGAATCCCGAATTGAATAGCTATGCGCTTCTTACCAAATCGGCGCTTGCACTCGAGCGCTTAGACTAGTCTTTTCCAAGATTTTGCTATGGCTATCGATTAAAGAAGGAGTTTTGTGATGTCTGAGACCTTCGAGCCCAAGTCCATCGTCGTCACCGGCGGGTGCGGCTTCATCGGCTCCAACTTCGTCCACCACGTGGTTCGCGAGCACCCGGACGTCCACGTGACAGTGCTCGACAAGCTCACCTACGCCGGCAACCGCGAGAACATCGCGGGGCTGCCCGCCGACCGAGTCGAGCTCGTCGTGGGCGACGTCTGCGACCGCGACTTGGTCGATGAGCTCGCCGCGACCCACGACGCGGTCGTGCACTACGCCGCCGAGTCCCACAACGACAACTCCATCGCGGACCCGGAGCCCTTCCTGCGCACCAACGTCGAGGGCACCTACTCGCTGATCGAGGCGTGCCGCAGGCACGGCACCCGCTACCACCACGTCTCCACCGACGAGGTCTACGGCGACCTGGCGCTGGACGACCCGGCCCGCTTCACCGAGGAGACGCCCTACCGCCCCAGCTCGCCCTACAGCTCCACGAAGGCGGCCTCCGACATGCTCGTGCGCGCCTGGGCGCGCACCTTCGGCCTCAAGGCCACCATCTCCAACTGCTCCAACAACTACGGCCCCTACCAGCACGTGGAGAAGTTCATCCCGCGCCAGATCACGAACCTGATCGACGGCGCGCGCCCGAAGCTCTACGGCGACGGCCGCAACGTCCGCGACTGGATCCACACCGAGGACCACTCCTCCGCCGTGTGGGCGATCCTCACCCGCGGCCGCGTCGGCGAGACCTACCTCATCGGCGCCGACGGCGAGCGCGACAACATCACCGTCCTGCGCGAGATCCTAAAGGCCTTCGGCCGCCCCGAGGACGACTTCGACTGGGTGCGCGACCGCCCCGGCCACGACCGCCGCTACGCCATCGACTCCTCCAAGCTCCGCCGCGAGCTCGGCTGGGGGCCGACGCGCACCGACTTCGCCGCCGGCCTGGCCGAGACGATCGCCTGGTACCGCGACAACGAGGCCTGGTGGCGCCCGGCCAAGGAGGCCACTGAGGCGCGGTACGCCGCCCAGGGCCAGTAAGCGAAGACCCCGCGCCGCCGCGCGACGCCGCCTCCCCGCGCGAGGGAGGGGCGGTCCCGCGGCGGCGCCGTCGAAGAAGGAGGAGCCATGGCGCTCGAGTTCGAGAAGCCCCTCAACGCGAAGACCACGAACATCCCCGGGATGCTCGTGTTCGACCTGCCCGTGCACGGCGACGCGCGCGGCTGGTTCAAGGAGAACTGGCAGCGCGAGAAGATGCGCGCGCTCGGCCTGCCCGACCTGGGCCCCGTGCAGAACAACATCTCCTTCAACGCCGAGCGCGGCGTGACGCGCGGCATCCACGCTGAGCCGTGGGACAAGTACATCTCTGTGGCCTGCGGGTCCGTGTTCGGCGCGTGGGTGGACCTGCGCCCGGGCGATTCCTTCGGCGAGGTCTACACCTGCGAGATCGACCCCTCGAGGGCCGTCTACGTCCCGCGCGGCGTGGGCAACTCCTTCCAGGCGCTCGAGGACGGAACGGCCTACGCCTACCTGGTGAACGCCCACTGGTCGGCGGAGCTGAAGAAGACCTACACCTTCGTGAACCTTGCCGACCCGGGGCTCGCGATCCCGTGGCCCATCCCGCTGACGGAGTGCGAGCTCTCCGACGCTGACAGGGCCCATCCCATGCTCGCCGACGCCCTGCCCATGGAGCCCCGTCGCACGCTCGTGACGGGCTGCGGCGGCCAGCTCGGCCGCGCGGTGCGCGCCGAGGCCGAGAGGCGCGGCCTGCCCGGCTTCGACTACTGCGACATCGACACGTTCGACCTGTCGGACCCCGCCGACTACGCCGAGTACGACTGGTCCCTCTACGGCGCCGTCATCAACTGCGGCGCCTACACCGCCGTGGACCGCGCCGAGACGGGCGAGGGCCGCAAGGCGTGCTGGGCCGCCAACGCGGCCGGCCCCGCGCTCATGGCCCGCACCTGCGCCGAGCACGGGATCACGCTCGTGCACGTCTCATCGGACTATGTGTTCGACGGGACCGCCTCGAACCACCCCGAGGGCGAGCCCCTCTCGCCGCTCTCCGTCTACGGTCAGTCCAAGGCGGCGGGCGACCTGGCCGTTACGGGCTGCCCGAGGCACTACATCGTGCGCAGCTCCTGGGTCATCGGCGACGGCAACAACTTCGTCAAGACCATGAGGCGCCTGTCCGACCGCGTGGCCGACCTCGCCGACGCGCTCGAGCGCGTCACCGTCGTCGACGACCAGCTCGGCCGCCTCACCTTCGCCGACCAGATGGCCGCGGGCATCCTGCACCTGCTCGGCTACCGCGATGGCGACGTCGAGCCGAGCGAGCCCGCACCGCACGGCACCTACAACCTCACGGGCTCCGGAGCCGTGCGCTCCTGGGCTGACATCGCCCGCGCGGTGTTCGAGGCCGCCAACGGCAACGGCTCCGCCGTCGCCCCCGTCTCCACCGCCGAGTACTACGCGGGCGCCGAGGGCCCCATCGCCCCGCGCCCTGCGCACTCCGACCTCGACCTGACGAAGATCGCGGCCGTGGGCTTCTCCCCGCGCGACTGGGAGGACGAGCTCGCCGAGTACATGGCGGCGCTGTAGAATCGGCGACGATGCTGTAACCCCGCAGTACTGTCGCGTTACTTGACCCCGAGCGCGGTTGAGCGGCGTTCCGCTGTACTGCTCAACCGCGCCTTTGCCAAGCGTGCACTAAGCCCCCGATGCCCATCGTGAGATGGATGTCGGGGGCTTCATTACTGGGGGCGGGTGTGTCACATACTAGGTTCGCGGCACGTCGACATGATGGAGCCGTAGGTTCCGTGAGCTTCTGACGAGCCAACAAGGAGGGTCCTCTTCGCTATCGTTTCCCTTTGACAAGGTTGTATAGGTAGATGCGGCGAGCTTCCCGATTGATATCGCGCTCGACCGCTAGATTTGGATAGCCGTTGCCCCATGCTGCATGCGGGTTGGCAAGCGGGTCGTGCGTGAGTTTCCCGGCCCAGCGGCGCTCGAGCAGTTCACGGTCCGCATCGGGTACGTGATGCGCTCGAGCATCGCTCCAATCCCACACGATGGGCGAGCACACGGTGGCGGTCGCCTCGGGGAGCACCATGACGTGCCGCCCGTTTGCCCGCGCAGCGCAGGCGAGATGGTGCACGAGCGCCTCCAGGCTCTCGAACGAGGGCAGGTCTTCGTGTGCGTCCTCAATCCGCGCGGGCGTGAGCATCAGGCAATTGGGGCCAACGGATCCGTAATCGCACGAGCACTCTGCGATTCCGAGGTAGCCGCCGCCCATATGTGGGGCGAATCCCTGGTTGGGCATGGTGGCGTGCAGGCCGTTGTCAAGCTCGAGATAGCAGCCGGCATGTTGTACGAGGCCGTCCGAGCTTAGGAGCTTGGGCGCGGCGATCGCGACGTCTGGTCGGCGGAAACAGCCGCTCAACCGCCCGATGCAGTTCGCATCGGTGAAACTCACGTAGTCGGTACACAGCATCATCATCGCCTGCTCTGTACATGCCCGATCGAAGAGGGAGGCGATGCGCGCGGAAAGGATGCCGTTCTCCGAGGCGGCGGTGCAAGCAGCAAGCTCGGATTCCTCGATGATGTGCGTCGCCTGATCGGTATCGGGTCCGAACGCCGCCACGTGAAGCAATGTGTGATGCGTCTGCCGCTCAAGTTCCGCAACGCGCGCCTGCAACCCCTCCAAGGTTCGATAGCGCAGCGCGACGTAAACAGGGGTCTCCAGCGGCTCGTAGGCAATGGAGAACACGCAAGGGATATCCGTCTCGTGCGCGCGCGCCGCAACACCCGTGCGCTCAAAATGACGGTCGAGCGCGCGTATGCTCGCCTCGATGGCGTAGGGCTTGCCCTCCATGTTGCCACCGTTGGTGGAGCCGGGATGCGCGCGCCAGTGATAGAGCAGATACGGCTCATGATGGATGGCGCGTGCGATTTCCGCCACCTTGAGCGTGAGATCGTAGTCTTGGGCACCGCGCACATCGTGGGGGGAGAGCTCCACCTGCTCCAACGCGGTACGACTCACCATGAGGAAATGTTCGACGTAGTTGTGCGAATACAGCAGATCGATATTGAAGTCGGGTTTGAAGATGGGGGAGTAGCGGTCCGCGAGCGTCTCGCGGAAATTGTCCTCATCGCAATAGAACAGGTCAATCTCTGGCTGCTCATTGAGCGCTTGGACGTACATGTGCAGCGCCAGCGGGTCGAGCATGTCATCGTGATCGAGAAACGCGATGTAGTCGCCCGTGCAGGCACGGATGCCGATGTTGGTGTTGCCGGCTATGCCGAGGTTCTCCACCTGCTCGATGACGCGGATGCGCTCATCGGGGTGCTCGCTAATTACACGGGCGAGGGCCTCGTTATCGGGGCTCGCGTTGACGAGCACGAGCTCCCAGTTTTCGTAGCGCTGCTCCAAGACCGACCGGATCATGTCGCGCGCATAGGCGATGGGCGTATTGAAAAGCGGCACGATGATGCTAATGCGGGGATTCACCTGGAACGAGTCCATGCCCTCGGCTTTTGTCTGTAACATCGCGTCGTGTGTGGGGAGGTACGCGTGGAATGCTCCGTCGATTCCGGGGTTCACCATGAGGAGGTTTTGCCTGTTGCGCAGCATCGCGTGGCGACGCGGGGTCATGCGGGCGAGCGCGGCGCCGCGGTGCATAACGGTGAAGCGCGGTTCCTCCTGGAGCAGCGTGACGGACAGCACGACAGAGTTCGCATCGTGTAACGGGGATGGGGCGTCGCCCTCCGGGAGGCAAAACTCTGCAGGCAGTTGGCGCGCTCCCGAGCGAACCTCGAGGGCTGTCGTGTCTATACCTGCGCCATTGTGCACAAGCAGGCGATACACCACGCCGTGCTCTGCTTGCAAGATTTGTATAAAAGATCCCCGTGGGCTGCGATTGGAAGACACGCCGACTCCTTGGTCAGGTACACTCGTAAACGGTAAAATCATAGCAAAGACTGCGACTTCTCCGAGTTGGGGGCCATATGCAAACCGATGCCCAAGCGCTCGTTTCCGTTATCGTGCCTACGTATAACACGGAAGCTTTCCTGGATCAGTGCCTTCTGAGCATTCGCAACCAGACCTATCGGAACCTCGAGATCATCTGCGTGAACGACGGTAGCACCGATGGATCGCTCGCCATCATGCAGCGACATGCGGCCGAGGACCCGCGCGTTCGCATCATCGACAAGCAGAACGCGGGCTATGGCGCCGGCTGCAATCGGGGCATCGCCGAGGCGAGGGGCGCGTGGATTTCCATTATTGAGCCGGACGACTGGATTGACTCGACGATGTACGAGGAGATGCTCGCGTTTGCCGCCACGTTCTCCGATACGGTGGACATCATCAAGACCCCGTGGTGGGACGTGAAGTTCTGGAACGACCCGGAGCGCATGAAGGCCTACCCGTGCCTGCTCACGGGGCGCATCCATCGCTCGACCGTGCCTCAGCCGATCCAGGGCATCCCCCAACTGCTCGCGTATCACCCGGGCATCTGGTCGGCGCTGTATCGCAAGGATTTTCTGGTCGAGCATGACGTTCGGTTCCCGGAGTATCCCGGCGCGGGCTGGGCTGACAACCCGTTCCTCATCGACACGATGTGCCAGGCGCGCGGCATCGTGTACCTGGACCGGCCGTTCTACCGCTATCGGGCGGATCTCCCGGGCTCCACGCTCAATCACGCGACGCCCGATGCCGTCATGCGCCCCTTCGATCGCTGGCTGACGATGCTCGACCGCATGGAAGAGCTGGGCTGCACGGAGCACGATGTCCTCGAGGCGATCTACGCGCGCGGCTTCACGTACGTCGATGGCGCCATCTACGATGACGGGGCAGATAACCCGCTGGTGATCGATGGCGCCAAGCGCGTGTTCTCCCGTATGGACGAGCAGATCGTCATGGGGAGCGCCCGCATCAGCGGTCGCCGCAAGAAGCTTTTCTGCGAGATGCTCGGCAAGCCGTATACATCCTCCATCGACCCCATCCGCATGCGGTATGTGCTCGAGGATGCCCGCTGCTATCTGCGGGTCTATGGCGTATCCGAGTTCGCCGAGCGTGTCGCTCAGCGCATTACAGGCAGGCGATAGCCGAACTGCCGACGTGCACTGAACCCGCTGCGCGCGTTGAGCGGTCCCAGGTGCTCGCTTCCAAGCCAGGCTCCAAGCCCGACGCATGAAAAACGGCCCCCGCATCGTATGCTGCGGGGGCCGTTGCCGTTGCAATCGCACGGGGCAGGTCGCGCGTTAGGCGCTCTCCCAGCCGGCAGATACCTGCGAGGTGGGCGTGGAGCGCACGGCGAGCGGCTCGGTCGCCTCAGCGGGCGTCGTCACCGTGTAGGTGAAGGTCGCCTGCTGCTGGGCGGAGAGGCGAATCATGCATGTGGTGACCTGCGTGCCGTTGTACGTGGAGTCGCTCAGCACGGAGCTCGGCGCGAAGTCGGCATCGGCCTGCATGTTCGTGATGCTTCCACCCGTCGGCGCGTAGAAGAACAGCTTGATCGCCATGTCGGAGCGGTCGCGCTTGAGCGGGCTGTAGCCGTAGATATACGGGGGAATCGCCTCGGCCTCCTGTGCGGTGATGTTGTTCTTGAACGTGGAGGTGACCTGGTAGGTCTTGGTGCCGTCAGCGTTTTCGACGGGCTCGCCCACCGTGGTGGTACGGCTCAGGTACCAGCCCATCTTCGCCCACGTCTCGTCGTGGATATACACGCCGAGCTCCGGCTTGGTGGGGTCGGTCCCGATGGAGCCGGCAAAGCCGAGGCGCGCGATGGCGCTCTCCTCGTCCGGGTTGGCCATCCAGACCTGCAGGCGGCCTTCCTTGGAGTTGTCGGAGATTGTCTTGATGAGTGTGCCCATGTCGATGGAGCCGAGGTTGCCCATGATTTGACCGGCGGCGGCGTCGGCTGCGAGCGCGAAGTAGGCGTCCTGCATGATGGGGTCTTCAAAGCGAATATACACATCATGGAGCAGGACACGGGCGGCGTTCGTATGGTCGATGGTCGTGCCATCTGGCAGAGTGGTACCGCCGGTGAGAGCGAGCAGGTTCTGCAGGAACGTCGGGTCGACCGCGATAACGCCGTCGGCCTGGACGCCCAGGCGTTGCGCGCACAGGTCGTGCACGTGCTGGCCGGTCGCGGGGAAGTCGGGGTTAGAGGTCATGTGCTGGACGGTGTTGGAGATTGACTCGCCGAAGAGCGCGATTTCCTCCTCGGTCACGGGGATCGCGCCACGCTCGGGGCCGCCGAATGCGGAAACGCCCTGGAACTCGCCGAGATCTATCTTACCGTCCGTGACGGTAAGGGTTCCGGTGGCACCGGCGAATCCTCCTGTTGCGCGCAGCTCGGAGTTGTTCTGCGCCACGATGATGTATGTTCGGGTCTGGCCGTTGGCACCGAGCATCTGCGGCAGGTACGGTGCGATCTCGGACGCCACGTTCACGCCGTCGTTCAAGGTGGTGACGAGCGGCTTCGCCTTGTCGAGCGCCTCCTGGAGCTGGCCGATGTGCGCCTGCGGAAGCGCGTCGATGTCCTCGGCCACCTGGTTGATGGTCGTCTTGGAGCCGGTGAGGGTGTCGGCAAGGGTGCTCAGGGCATCGACGTTGATCGCGCCCTCGGTCGTGAACAGCGAGGAGGACTCCATCCCGCGCATGCTCGTCGCCAGCGGGACGATAACGTCGCCGGAGATGGCGTCGAGCGACGAGGCGACTGTCTGCACAGTGCGCACGTCCTCGCCGTATACGGGCACGAGCGTCGCGAGGCCCCACAGCGGGCCGTGGGTGATCTCGTTCATGCGCGAAGCGCGCGTGTCGATGTCGCTGGCGACGGTCTCAAGCGTGTTATCACTACCGGACGTGAGCGTGTCTTTCAAGACGGTCGCGCTGTCGACGATCGCCAAGGCGTCGTTCTTGACCGTCTTAACGTCGTTGAGGAGTACGAAGCCCGCGCTAGCAACGGCGCCGATGAGCGCTATTGCAAGTATGCTGAGCGTAATAATCCGGCGGCGACGCTTTGTATGCGATCTTTGGGTATAGGGTCTATTGGATCCTCCTGTGGTGTAGATGGAGGCACTTCGATTCTCTCCGGTATCTTCAATACTGGGTGAAGCCTCCGACATGTAGGCTTCTTCCGGATCCGTTGCGCTCACGTACGGATATGCCATTCGGTCTTTCAGCGGCTCGTTCTGGTTGGAATATGGCCATGAATCTTCGGCGTTTGGCCGATCGGCTTGCGTGGGCGGATAAGTTTGGATTGACTCATCCGACTGCTGAGTCTGACGGAAGCGCTTTCCCTGATATTGGGGTGGTGTGCTTGAGTTTCTATTTTGAGCGAAGTGATTGCCCATGGCTCAATCTCCCTAGCGTTCATTATGTATCTCACCTGGAAGTTTATCAGTAGGCAGTACACGCCATAAAAGAAGCGTCTGCATTTTCTAATTCGATGCATTTAGATGTGGTTTTGGACGCCGGTCGCCACTGCTGTTGGTGCCCTATTTTGATAAAAGAGAAAGGCGGTTTCAAGTGCTTTCAATTGCTTGCGTCTGCACATTTAGCTACGCTGGGCTATAATTAACCGGCTGCCTTCATAAGGTGTTTCATGCGCCATTAGCTCAGCTGGATAGAGCACCGGACTTCTAATCCGATGGTCGAGGGTTCGAATCCCCCATGGCGCACCTGTTGTCGCTTTCGCCCGGGCCTCTTCGAGGTCCGGGCGTTTTGCTGTGAACGCGAAGCTTCAGTCGGGCAAGTTGATTTCTAATCTTCTTTAATTGCTATGAGATTGTTGCGCGCTCTTACTCACGGAGAATTCAACGGCTATCGTACGGTGACGCCACGAGTGTTTTGTCAGCTGGGCACGTAGACAGCGCTGTTCCGCTGGCGCGGAGCGCGTTTCGGTGCGAGGAGTTTCCGATACCCTTCAATCGTGCCGATGACCATTCCATCGGCTCCCTACCGCGGCATCGGCACTCGAATCGCGTGATGCTCGACGCTGATCGCCAGCTTGGTCGCGCACAGGCGCTCGCCGTCCACCTGGATGGGGTAGCCGGCCTCGGCAAACGTGAGCGCCACGGTGCGCGCCTGCCGCATGTGGATGCGTTTGTGCCCCACATGCCTGCCGTTCTTCGCTGACAAGAACACGGGCAGCGCGATGGCGCGCGGCGCCGGGCCTTGCGCGTAGCAAATATCGAGCAGCCCGTCCGACGCGTTCGCGTCAGGGCAAATGCGAAAGCCCGACCCGTACGTCGGCCCGTTCTGTACCGCGAAGGTGATGCTGCGCAGATGCTCGGCGCGCTCTCCGTCAAACGAGGCGAACGAGTCGAAGCAGCGGTAGTTGCGTCCAAAGGTTTGCAGGCCGCTGGCAGTGTAGAGCGCCGCGCCGGTGAGTCCCGTGGATTTGCGCAGCTCATGCGTGCCCAGGCCAATCGCAGCATCGAGCCCCATGGAAAACGTCTCGATTGCGTACGTCGTGCCGCGCGAAGACTGGTCCGCAAGCGCAGGAGCATCGGGCCGCGGGTCGGCGCTCGTGTTCTCCCAATCCACACGCATTACGTCGACGGGCGCCGGCTGGCAGCTGAACAGGGCCGAAAAGTCCGTCCCGCGCACGTCGGCGATCTCGGTGAGGCCGAGCGTGCGCGCGAAGTCGTTGCCCGACCCCACGGGCACCACGCCCAGCACGGGCCGCTTGCACGCGCGTATGCGCATGAGCCCGTTGACCACCTCGTGAACGACGCCGTCGCCGCCGAGTGCGAGCACCGTGTCGTAGCTTTCCGCGCGGGCAGCGAGCTCGATGGCGTGCCGCGGGCGCTCGGTTTTCGCGACGTCGAACGCATCGCGATGGCAGTACAGGGTGAGGAAGCGCTGCAGCCGGTCTGCGGCGGCAGCGGCGGCCCCGCTTTGCGCGGCGGGGTTCACAATGATGAGCGTGCGGCCCAGGGCGGCCAGATTGGGTTGAGTCATGTTAGGCATCCTTTCGGCTGGACGCATCTGAATTGAGCGAAGAGGCAGGCACGGTAGGCACGGTGGAGGGCGCGGCCGGGGGTGTGGCTGGGGGCGCGGCGGGCGTGGCGGGTGCGGCAGCAAGCGTGGCTGCGGGTGTGACGGCGGGCGAGCTGGCGGACACGACGGCGAGCGAGTCGGCGTTGTGCTCGGCCACGGGCCCGCCACGCTCGGCATCAGACCCGCCACGCCCGGCATCGAGCGCGGCGAGCTCCGCGCGGCGCTGCTCGAGCGCGTGCTCCACGCTCAGATCCGCCTCGCTTTTCAGGCTGCGCCGCTTGGGTGTCACAATGCGCTGAGCGGGGTACACGGCATGGTGCCCGGCAACGAGGTAGCTGACGAACGCCACGATGACGAAATATGCGGCGCCGCTCGCCCCGAACATGTCAATGCCGAGCATGATGGTGGTAATGGGCACGTTGAGCGCCGCGCCGAACACGCCGAGCATGCCGAGCGCCGCCATAAAGCTCGGGTCATCGAGTGCCACCTCGCCCAGCCAGCCGCCGAGCGACGCGCCAATGCCGAAGAGCGGCGTGACCTCGCCTCCCTGAAAACCGGCTCCCACGGTAAGGGCAGTCATGCCGAGCTTGGCAAGCGGGTCGGCAAGCGTCGTGTTGCCTGAAAACGCCGCGGGGACGAGCCATTCCGACAATCCGCCGTACGCGGAGAGCCCGAACCCCAAAAAGAGCGCCGTCAACACGGCGCCGCCCACCCCGGCGGCAACGAGGTAATTGGTGAAAAACCGCGCGTAGAGGCGCTTGACCGTGCGGATGCAGAAGGTGAACAGGCGCGCGGTGAGGCCGAACGCGACGGCGGCCGCGAGCACGACCGCGAGCACGCGCGGGCCCATCTCGGGCACGGACGCGATCCGTTCGAACACGAAGGGGCTGCCAAGCGCGCGGCTCACGGTGTTGCCCACGAACGACCCGGTGAGGCAGTAGAGCGCCGCGCTGTAGTCGAGCTTGCCGATGAAGCACATCTCCATGCCGAAGAACGCGCCCGCGAGCGGCGTGCCAAAGGCGGCTCCGAACGCGGCGGAAATGCCCGCCATCATGAGGTCACGGCGGTCGTGCCCCCGAATGCCAAAGACCTGCGCCACGTTGCTCGCAATGGTGCCGCCCATCTGCACGGCGGCTCCCTCGCGACCCGCGGATCCTCCGGCCAGATGTGTGGCAGTGGAGCACGCAAAGGTGAGCAGCGCCATGCGCTTATGGATTGGGGAGCCTCCGAGCGTGCTGTCGATTACGAGGTTGTTGCCGCGCTGGGCGCGCAGGCCGTGGTTTCGGTAGAGCCAGGCGGTGGCGACGTTTACCACGGGGAGCAGGAAAAACAGCCACAGATGTGCCTCACGGGCTCCGGTGGCAAGGCGGAGGGCCGCCAAAAAGGCCCAGCCCGCAACGCCCATGAGGAGCGCGACCAGAATGCTCAGCGCGTAAATGCGCGCCGACTCGAGCAGGTTGCGCGCGTTGCGCTTGCTGCTCGCCGCCAGGCCCCGTGTGCCAAGCCGCAGGTCATCGCGCGTGTTTTTAAGTGCGTCGTGCGGCATGGTTCCCCCTTTGCAAGGTCGCACTCAGATGTATGCAAGTATACGCGCGCCCCATGCACGCCGTCGCCTCTTGAATTATTCTGTAACGAGAATATAGATGTCGAGCGCGACCACGAGGTCACGCCCGACCGCACGCAGGGAGGTTGCCGCCATGACAAGCAAGGAAAACCCGGACGCCCATATGATCACGGTCGAGGATGCGCAGCGCATCATCCTGGAGCGCGCGTGCCCAACGCCCATCGAGCAGGTGCCGACTTGGCTCGCCGCCGGCCGACCTTTGGCCGAGGACGTCGCCACCGACATCGACCTCGCTCCCTTTGCGAACAGCGCCATGGACGGATACGCCGTGCGCGCTCAGGATTTGGCGGCTGCGGAGGCGGGCGCCCCGGTTGAGCTCGAGGTCATCGGCCACGAGGCGGCGGGCCATGTGTTCGAGGGTGCAGTCGAGCCCGGCACGACGGTTCGCATCATGACGGGCGCCCCCGTCCCTGAGGGAGCGGACGCCGTGGTCAAGTACGAGATCGTCGAGGTGCTCGAAGGCGACGGCAACGAGGGGTCGCGCGTGTGTTTTGCCGCTCCCGCGCGCGTGGGCGACAACATTCGCGAGGCGGGCCTCGAGGCCAAGCGCGGCGAGGTGGTCATGCATGCGGGTGAAGTGGTGACGGCTGCGGGGGCGGGCCTGCTCGCCAACGCCGGAAAGGCGACCGTTGCGGTTCACCGCGCCCCGCGCATCGGCATCGTTTCGCTCGGAACGGAGCTCGTGGACGCAGGCACCGTCCCGGCGCGCGGGCAGATCCGCGACGTGAATGCCCCGGCGCTCATGGCCGCGGCGCGCGATGCGGGTGCCGAGGCGACGTTTTACGGCATTGCCCCCGATGACGAGGAGCGCATCTGCGAGCTCGTCCGCCGCGCCGCTGCCGAGTGCGATTTGGTCGTCACCTCGGGCGGTGCCTCCGCGGGCGACTACGACTATGTGACCGCTCTGGTGGAACGCGAGGGCGAGGTCCAGTTCGACCGCATCTCCATGCGCCCGGGCAAGGCGGTGACGTTCGGCATGCTCGGGAACACGCCGTTCTTCGGGCTTTCCGGCAACCCCGCCGGAGCGTTTATCGGCTTTGAGCTGTTCGTGCGCCCGGCGGTGCGCAAGATGATGGGGCATGCGGAGCTGTTCCGCCCCGTTCAGACGGCGCGCGTGGCGCACGATGTTAAGAAGCGCCAGGAGCGCAGGTTCTACAACCGCGCCCGTGTGGAGCGCCGCAGCGATACGGGCGAGCTCGAGGTCACGCAGGCGCCCACGCAGAACTCCGCGATGCTCGTGGACCTGCACCGCGGTAACTGCCTGCTCGTCATGCCCGACGGCGTGGGCGGCGCGAAAGCGGGCGACGAGGTCTCGGTGCTTCGCTACGACCTGCCCGAGGGCGCGGTCCTGTAGTTTTCGCGATGTTCGAAAGGATCTCCCATGGATATCACCTTTGCCATCATCATCTGCTCGGATACGCGCACGGTTGCCGAGGATGAGGCCGGCGCGGCGCTGCGCGACCTCATCGAGGGCGCGGCGTGGCGCGTGGTCTCCCATGCCGTGGTGCGTGACGACGCGGGCGCCATTGCGAGCGCCATCGCCTCCGCAACCGATCGCGCCCAGGCGGACATCGTCCTGACCTGCGGGGGCACGGGACTGTCGCCGCGCGACGTGACGCCCGAGGCCACGGCTGCGGCGTGCGACCGCGATGTGCCCGGTATCGCCGAGGCGATCCGCGCCTACTCACTTGCGAAAACGCGCCGCGCCATGCTGTCTCGCGCACGCTGCATGCAGCGCTGGGTGCGCGATGAGGCGGGTGAACGAACGGGCAAACTCGCGCTCGTGATCAACTTCCCCGGGTCGACGAAGGCGGCCAGGGAGTGCTGGGAGGCCATTTCCGACCAGCTGGAGCACGCCATGAAGATGTCCGCGGGCGGCGGGCATTAGGTGAGGGGTCAGCGGCGAGAAAGCCCCGGTCTCTCGCCCGTGTATCCTGCCTCGTCAATTATTCTCATGCGAGTATAATTTCGACCAGCAGGCATTGTGCATTCCCGGTCCAGGGGATGCGGGGAAAGGAAGGTTCCATGAACATGCACGCATTTTCACGCAAGGGCTTGGTGATGCTCGGGGCATCTGTCCTGCTCGCCGGGGCGCTTACGGGCTGTGGAGCGGGCGCGGCAACGAGCGGCTCCGGTTCGGCATCGGGCGCGTCCTCTCAGGCTGAGCCCGTCGAGCTGCAGGTGTTCGCTGCCAACTCGCTCGAGAAGGCCCTGCCCGAGGTGCAGAAGCTGTATACGGAGCAGACCGGCGTCACGTTCACCGATACGCAGTTCAAGGCATCGGGCGACCTGGTGGAGCAGATGCGTGCGGGCGCCCCGGTCGACGTGCTTATCACCGCCTCCAAGGGGACTATGGACGACGCCGCCGCGGGCGAGCTTGTGGATGAGTCGACGCGCCTGGACATGTTCAACAACGACCTGGTGGTCGCGCGCGCGGAGGGGTCCGATATCAAGATCGAGTCCCTCGCCGACGTCGCCAACGTTGACGGCAAGATCGCCATCGGCGACGCCATCACGGTTCCCGCGGGCAAGTACGCCAACCAGGCGCTGCATTCGGTTGGCCTCTACACGGGCGCCGAGGGTGACGACGGCGAGTACGCGCCCGAATTTGCCGGCCGCGTGGCGCTTGCCGACAAGGTGGGCACCGCCGCCAAGTATGTGAGCACCGGTGACGCCGCCATTGGCTTTGTCTACAGCTCCGACATTTTCCGCTATGAGGGTATTGAGCAGGCGTTTGTTTGCCCGGACGACTCGCATAAGCCCATCGTGTACCCGGGCGCCGTCTCCGCCTCCTCCAAACACGCCAAGGCCGCCCAGGATTTCCTGGACTTTTGCATGAACAACGCCGAGGCGCAGAAGATCTGGGCCACCTACGGCTTTGAGCTTGCCGAGTAACCCATGCGATGCGCGCGCCCGTACCCCCAGATGATGCTGCTACGTGTGCGGGCGTATGCGCTTGCGCTGCTCGCCGTGCTCGTGTGCTGCGCAGCGAGCGCGTGTTTTGCGACCGCCGCGCCTGCGTGCGCATGGGGGGACGAGGCGGGCGAGAGCGCCGCGGCCCCCGGCGAGGTGGCGGCTCTCGATACGTCCTATGTCCCCGATAACGTCGAGTTCCTTTCCGAGGGAGCCGCTCGCTTCGAGGGCGTCCCCTTCGGCATCTCCGCCTTCGAGCGCATTGCCAAGGGCACCCAGCGCGCGGGCGAGGGCATGCCTGCGGGCTACCGCATTCCCATTCAGGCGGACGCGAACTTCGCGGTGGTGCGCACGCCCGAGCAGGCGCTCGTGTACGTTGACCAGGGGGCGGCGGGCCTTAAGGACTCGGGGCTCACGAGTACGCCCGAGCATGCGTCCGCGTTCTGGTCGATGGTTCTTACCTTGGACGAGGCGGGAAGCATGAGCGGTCCGACGCTTACCGAGGAGGCCCCGAAGCCCCTGCTGTGCACGAGGAGCACGGTTGTGGTGGGGCCGTATCGCTATCGCTTCGATGCTGAGGACGCGGACGGGAACCGCTATGTGACCGTTACCCCGGCTGCGCTGGCGGAACATGAGCTCACGCCCGATATGATCCGCGCCACGGGGCTTGATTTGGGCGATGGTGCCCGGTGGGTCGACAGCGGCATCGTGGTGCCGGCAACCGGGCTCGCCGGCCCCGCTTCCCAAAGCGCGCTTGACCAGGCGCTCTCGTTTGTAGCCTCGATCGATATGCGACCTTTGTGGGTGTCCCTCAAAACGGGCGTGGTGGCGCTCGCTATTTCGTTTGTGCTCGGTCTGTTGGCGGCATGGCGGGTCATGGGCACGTCAAGCCGTCTGAAGGGCGTGCTCGACTCGGTTTTCACGATCCCCATGGTGCTACCGCCCACGGTCTGCGGCTTTTTGCTGCTCATGCTCTTTGGCAACTCGACCGCGATGGGCCGTTGGCTCGTGGAGCACGGCATCGAGGTCGTGTTCACCTGGCAGGCTGCGGTGATCGCCGCCGTGGTGGTGAGTTTTCCGCTCGTGTACCGCACGGCGCTTGGGGCGTTCGAGGGCCTCGACGCCTCGATGCTCGACGCCGCCCGCACGCTCGGATGGTCCGAGTGGCGCATTTTCCGCTTCATCACGCTTCCGCTCGCATGGCCCTCGATCGCGGCGGGTACGGTGCTCGCGTTCGCTCGTGCCATGGGAGAATTCGGCTGCACGCTCTTTTTCGCCGGCAACTATGCGGGTATCACTCAGACCATTCCCATCGCCATTTACTTTGAATGGATGGGCGGAAACACGGACGTGGCGCTCTTTTGGGTCGTCGTGGTGATCGCGTTCAGCTTCTTAGTGGTGCTGGGTATCAACTCCTATACCGCGCGTCAGCAGGCGTATCGCACGGGTGCACCCGCTCGGGCGCGGCGCGGGGGCGCGGCTCGCAAGCGCGACGCTGCGCCCTCCGCCCGCCCACTCGACGAGATCGACGCGATGGGCGGAGACGCCGTCCGCATCGACCAGCGCGCGCTGGCGGAGCTGCTTGCGGAATCCGGCGCCGACGGCAACGGGGGTGCATGAGGCATGTCGCTTGAGCTCGACATTAAAAAGCACTACGCGGACTTTGACCTGGATGTCCAGCTCGAGGTGGGGCAGGAGCGCGTGGCCCTGCTCGGCGCCTCGGGTTGCGGCAAGAGCCTGACACTGCGCTGCATCGCGGGCGTTGAGACACCCGATGAGGGGCGCATCGTTGTGGATGGCGTCACGTTTTTCGACTCGGTACGCGGTATCAACCTCTCTGCCCAGGAGCGCCGCTGCGCCCTGCTATTCCAGAACTACCAGTTGTTTCCCCACATGACGGTCGAGGAGAACGTATGCGCCGGCATGCGAGGGGCTCTGAGACGGTGGGGGCACGGTGGGCCCGTGGCCAGCGCGCGCGAGGAGGCGCGGGTGTTTTTACGGATCTTTGGCGTGGAGGCGCTGGCGGCTCGCTATCCCGCCCAGCTTTCCGGCGGCCAGCAGCAGCGCGTGGCGCTCGCCCGCATGCTCGCGGCCCGACCGGGCATCCTCATGTTCGACGAGCCGCTCTCTGCCCTCGACGCGTATCTCAAGAGCGCGCTGGAGCAGAATCTCATCGACGTGTTCTCCCTCGTAAACCGGACTGTTTTGTATGTGAGCCATGACATCGACGAGGCATGCCGCCTGTGCGACCGCATTTGCGTGCTGCATAACGGCCGCATTGAGGAGCAGGGAAGCCCCGAGGATCTGCTGGTGCGCCCCCAAACGCTCGCGGCGTTGCGGCTGACGGGCTGCAAGAACACCTCGCGTGCCCGCAAGGCGGGACCTCGTCAGGTTGAGGCGATCGACTGGGGCATGACGTTCGAGACGGGATGCGACGTGCCCGACAACGTGGCATTCGTGGGTATTCGCGCGAGTTATATCCACCGCGAGCACGCGGGCCATGCGGGTGAGCGGGCGCGCAACAGCTTTGATTTGCGCGTGGCGCGGGTGAGCGATGCGCGTTTTGAGCGCCTGGTGTTGCTCGATCCGCCGCGAAGCGATGCGCCAACACGAATTCAGTGGAAGGTAGGGAAGGTGGACGCGGACCCGGCGTCCCTTCCGCATGAGGGCGATGTGCTGCGACTGCATTTCGACGCGCGCCGCCTCATGATGGTGACCCGGTAGCCAGTGCCTCGGCGTGAGATTTCACACAACGCGAACATGAGATACCGTTGGCAACCGATTATCTACCATTCATCTAATAGTGCCCCGAGAGCCCGCGGATGTTGCGTAACCTAAATCCTTAGGTATATATCCGCGATCCCATGCCGCGAGGTGTGGGTGCTCGCAAGGGGGATGCACATGATGCACAACGGACGTCGGTCCTGGGCGGTTACGGTGACGGGCGCGGCGGTTGCCGCCAGCACGTGCCTCGCGCTTTCGTGGGCGCCGTCGGTCGCTATCGCCGCCGAGGCACAGGCCGGCGCGGTCCAGCTGGCCGCGCAGTTCAGCAACGGCCTGCCGAAGACCGTTCAGTTTGAAAAGGTGACTGGCGAGGTCGCCTCTGGTGAGACGTTCACGATCGTCTCCACCACGTCCAACGACGCTCACAAGCGCGTGATTCATATTGGGGCGACGGGCACGAAGCTCGACCGCTGCAAGGCTACCAAGGTCGATGCCACGCTCAATCCCATTGACTGCGAGGTCAAGGGCAACGAGAAGACGGGCGCTCACGAGTGGACCGTGACCAAGGCCGACGGCGGCTACACGGTCGAGAGCAAGCGCCAGAAGGGCCAATATCTCAATATTAAGAGCGGTTCCGCTGCCCTGGGTAGCGAGAAGCAGGTCCTGCAGCTGGAGAAGGCGGGCGAGGATGCCTTTACGCTGAGCTGCACGATTGACGGTGCCAAGTACTACCTCTCCTACGCTTCGACTGGCTGGACCTCCTCCACGACGGCACAGAACGTGTATCTGTACCAGCGCAAGGAAGTCACTCCGAACGTCGTTCCCAACGAGAAGCCCAAGCCGGGTACCACGGTTGACCAGCCGTTTGCCAGCAACACCGCCGGTAGCCGCTTCTTCCGCATTCCCGCCATGGTTGCCCAGCAGGACGGAAGCCTGCTTGCCGCGATTGACGCGCGCTGGAACACGACGGGTGACGCCGGCGGCCTCGATACCATCGTGAGCCGCTCCACGGACGGTGGCAAGACCTGGAGCTACAGCTTCCCCAATTATTTCAACGACAGCGCCGATGCATACAATAGCCGCGCTACTGCGTTCATCGATCCCGTTTTGGTCCAGAAGGGCAACACGACCTACATGATGGTCGACCTGTGGCCGGGCGGCGTCGCACTCAACTCCGCGGCGAACAACCATCCTGTTGACGCGAGCGGTTACGTCGAGATTGACGGCCATCAGCGTCTGGTGCTGTTCGCTTCGGCAAACCCCGATGAGCAGCGTGCAGCTGGTGCCGAGCGCGGCGAGGGCTATACGCACTACGTGGGCGACTTCGATGCCTCTGGGTATGCGCCGGTTATCAAGAAGGACGGCGGCGAGACGTCGTATTACGTCAATCGCGAGTTCTACCTGTTCAATGCTGACAAGGAGCCCGTGTACTGCCAGCAGCTCGGCACAAGCGATTACGTCCAGCAGAACGTGTTCTACTACAACGCCGATTTGCATGTGACTGCTACGTCTTACCTGTGGATGGTCAACTCGACTGACGGCGGGGCGACCTGGTCTGCACCTCTCATGCTCAACGAGCAGGTTCGCACGAACCTGAAGGAAAAGAACTCCAGCTTCTACGGCGTTGGACCTGGCCGCGGCTTGGTGACGTCCTCTGGTCGCATTGTGCTGCCTTGCTATACGTTCGAGTACGGTAAGGGCGACGGCAAAACGAGCGTCATCTACTCCGATGACGGTGTGAACTGGAAGCGCAGCGAGTCGCTCGACCACCAGACCTCCGAGGCCACGGTTGTCGAGGCAGACGGCAAGCTCTACATCTTCGCGCGCCACGGTTGGTACGCGGTGTCCACGGACGGCGGTGCTACCTGGGGCGAGGAGAAGAGCCTGCGCGAGACCGGCATCCCGGTCGATACCGGTTGCCAGATTAACGCCATCACCTATTCCGAGAAGATCGACGGCAAGACCGCGATCCTGCTCTCGTGCCCCACGGGTTCTTCCCGCCGCACGAACGGCAGCATTTTCGTGGGTCTCGTCCAGCCCGACGGCAGCCTTTCCTGGGACTACGAGTACAAGGTCACGACGGGCGGTACGTGGTACGCCTACTCCTGCCTGACCGAGCTTCCCAACGGCTCCGTCAGTGTTCTGTATGAGACCACGGGCGATACCGCGAAGTATGAGAACTTCGCCATCGAGGACATCGCCAAGAACGCGCAGATCGGCAACGAGCGCGAGCTCGCCGTCCCGCTGTACGGCGAGGTCGAGTTCAAGGTCAAGGGCAGCCTCACTGGCTTTGACGCCGCCGACAAGAGCATCGCCGGGATTAGCGTGAAGGACAACGGCGACGGCACGTCCACGGTGACGGTCAAGGGCCTCAAGGAGGGTAAGACCTCCTTTACCGGCAGCGACGACGTGGATTACTCGATCACCGTTGCGCCCGAGCAGCTCGTTGAGAAGACCATCAATCCGGGTGAGACCTTTACCGCCCCGGTGAAGTCCGACAAGTTGACTCACGAGCCCGACACCTCCATCGCCACTGCCAAGATCACCGTGGGTAAGGCCTCCGAGGTCCTGGGCGAGACGGTGGGAACGCTGGGCAGCGACGCCAACTACAAGGGCGACGTCGAGGTCCTGAGCAAGTCCCTCTACACGTTCGACAAGGGCGAAGACGGCAAGTGGACGGTTTCCGCCACGCTGGAGAACGGCACCAAGACCTACGTTAAGCTGGGCGATAAGGGCAAGCCGAACAAGAAGCAGGCCGGCAAGATCGAGATCAAGGCCGGCACGGGCGATCGCGCGGGCCAGTTCAAGCTGTACGACTCCTCGGTTCAGGGCGGCGGCAAGCATCTGCACTTCTGGCGCGACGGCAAGAACGTCTTCGACCAGTGCGGCGGCTCTACCTGCAACGATGACTATCTCGAGCTCTACCGTCCCGCTAAGGACGGCGAGCAGTCGAGCACGGCTATCCCGGGCTACGTACAGGTTAAGACCGCTGATGAGGTGACCTCGGGCGGGAAGTACCTGGTCGCCGCGAACTATCAGAACACGCGCTACGTGCTGCACCCCACCACCGAGCAGGGCAGCATGTACGACAACGTCATCAAGGTCAATCCGGATGCGCCCTACAACGTCCTCACCGTCACGGGTGTTGCCGCCGGCACCACCGATGTCGCGGTTGACGGCGTGGTGTATCGCGTGACCGTCCGCGGCTACCTCGCACCGGTCTTTACGTGGGCGGACGATTACTCCTCCGCGACGGCGACCTTCAACCGCAACGACGGCGGCGACGCCAAGACGGTTGATGCCGTGGTGACGAGCGAGCGCGTTGAGCCTACGCCGACCGAGGATGGCCAGATCACCTACACGGCCACGGTCGAGTTCGAGGGCAAGACCTACACGGATACCAAGACCGTCGTCCTGCCTGCCACGGGCGAGACCGATCCGGAGCAGCCCGAGAAGCCTGAGAAGCCCGAGCAGCCGACGGATCCGCAGCGTCCCGGTAAGCCTTCCAAGCCGAGCGAGAGGCCTGGTTCCGCGCTGCCGCAGACGGGCGATCCCGCTGCCTTCGCCGGCATCGCCGCCGCTGTGGGCGCCGGCATCTCCGCGCTGGGCGCGCGCATGAAGCGTCGCTGGGAGTAACGGCGAGCCGTTAGCATAGGAGCCGATTGGCTCATTCCGTGCACGCGTAACGGGAGGTTGACCTGCGGGTTGGCCTCCCGTTTTTGCTCACCGCAAAAACCGTGGGCTTTTTGCGCTTCCGAAACGCGAAAAATCAAAAGACTGCAATCATTCGGGTAGCATATTCAGGCCTATGTAAGGCAATGCATAGACCAATGGCCACTATCAAGGAGATAGCGACTATGAGAAAAAAGATCCTCATTGCTGGATCGATTGTGGGTGCGCTTGCCGCGACCGCGCCTGTGGGACCCGTGCCCGCCCGTGCTGATGAGCCGGTGCCTCCGAGTCCCAACACGCCGAACAACCTCATAGGGATGGACGAGTTCAACGCTCCGGGCGCTTCGAATCATGCCGAGGCCGATGCTGAGCTCGCGCTTGAGCAGGAGCTTGCGGCTGGGTCCGCGCAGGAACTCCCGCTCGCGTTCGAGCTCAAGACCGTCGAGGAGTACAACGAGCTCATCCAGGCATACGAGTCCTCCCATCCAGAGCTCACGGTTGAGCAACTTGCGAGCGACACACAGTACATGTCTCTCATCCTGTGCCGTCATATCGTGAAGTCCGCCGGGCATGCCGAGCTCGCCAAAAAGGCAGCGGAGGATCCGGGCTTCTCCGCCATGCTCACCTGGCTCTTCAATGACTACGAGATGCTCCGCTACATGACCGACAACGGCGTGCCTGAGGCTGCCGAGGGTTCGAAGTCCTATAAGGTCGCCGATGAAAAGACTTGGCAGGCGGCTTTGGATGTCTTGAACAAACTGTATGCCGCGCATCGTGACGACGTGGTTGCCAAGGCGGGCAACCAGGCGCCGCTCAACAAGCGCATGATGGCGGCGACCGCGCTCACGCACAGCATCCGCATCAAGCACGTGTACCAGCTGTGCCCCATCGGCCATGAGTACAAGTGGGACCACGACTCCGAGCCCGTGGGGCGCTACGAGGTGTTCAAGCGCCTGTACGAGCACGGCATGCTGGTGAGCTCGTTTGACAAGCTCAATATGGCCGAGCTGCGCATGGTCTTTGGCATCCCGGTCGACAACAACGAGCTTCAGTGGATCAACTGGTACTACCACAACAAGGTGTGGAACAACACCGACTACCTCACCAACCCGCTCAAGTTCGACATCGGCTACGCGCGTCCGCTGGGCGGCATGTTCCCGTACGGCACGTATGACCATCGTCCGAACATGCTGGGTGCGCATTACTATGCGCAGGAGAATTATCAAAAGTGGAACGAAAAGTACCACTTTGAGCACCACGACGAGGTTTATGACTTCAAGGTTGACTACGGCTACAAAGACAACGACGGTAAGACCTACTACAGCCCCATCTGGATGACGCTCGACACCGATGGCGTGTGCTGGGACATCTCCTACACGTCCTGGATCGGCTACGGCGCCCTGGGCGCCCCCTCGGCGTACATCTACCAGCCCGGTCACGCGTCGTTCCTTACGTACAGCACGGATGACCAGGGCAAGAGCTACTGGGGCAGCGGCTACGACCTGTACGGCATGCGTCAGAGCGGCAAGAAGACGGGCGGCTCCAGCTACATGCCGCTCGGCTGGGGCGACCTGCCGTGGACGGATTTCTACAACGTTGGCTACTGCTTCATTGGCATGGACGCTAGCAAGAGCCTGTACGGCACCGACTTCCAGCAGGCTCAGAACCTGAACTTCATCGGCGACTACCGCCTGAGCACGGGTCAGGCACAAGAGGCGCTCGACACGTTCGTCAAGGGCGTTGAGGCCCAGTACATTAATCTCGGTTCATGGGACGGCATCGCGCGCTCGTGCAAGGCGCTCAGCAAGGGTGCCGACGTGTGGATGGAGCTCGCCCGCGGCATCAGCGAGCGGCTTAAGCTGTTCCCGCTGCCGGTGTTCGACTACGTGTACAACTACATCGCGCCGGAGCTCGCTAACGATCCCGTTAAGCGCTACACGTTGCTGGCGGAGCTTGAGGCGTCGCTGAACAAGAGCATCGAGGCGGCGCGCACCGACACGATGCTGTCGCAGCCCAAGTACGTCATTGAGCTGGCGGAGTACTGCCGCGATTGGCGCCTGGCCAAGCCGCTTTCGTTTAGCCTGAACACACGCGCGTTCACAGTGGAGAAGTCCTTCCTCGAGACGGATGTGGACTTCGAGTTCTCCTTCGACGGGGGAGCGACGTGGCATAGGTGGTCGCGTGGCGCTTCCGAGCATTCGTATGAGCTGCCTGAGGTGGAGTTCGCCAAGATCAACGTCGATCAGGACGTGCTGTACCGCGCCGTGGGTTCGCAGGCGAGCTTCCGCGTGGACATCACGCCGCAGAAGCCGCCCGTAAGCAACGGTCAGGCGAATACGCTGAATGACGACGAGGACGTGTTCATGAACGTCCAGAAGGGCATCGAGTACTCCACCGACGAGGGCGCGGTGTGGCAGCCCCTGACGTCCAAGGTGTCC
This sequence comes from Coriobacteriaceae bacterium, assembly GCA_030525945.1. Classification (GTDB taxonomy): domain Bacteria; phylum Actinomycetota; class Coriobacteriia; order Coriobacteriales; family Coriobacteriaceae; genus Collinsella. The sequence goes on from JAUNDT010000002.1 coordinate 38,811, forward strand.
TTCGAGGGTGACCAGGCGGTGTGGATCCGCTGGGGCCACCAGACGCACAAGTTCGCAAGCGAGCCGCTCAAGCTGCAGTTCACCAAGGGCGAGGGCACCGCCGAGCGCAGCTATATCAAGTCTCAAAACGGGAAGATTAAGGTTGTCTCCGCTCCTGAGCAGATGAAGAACTCAAAGATCGAGTGGCTCATCGACGGCAAACCAGAAACTGAGTGGGTTAATAAATACACCGTCTCCTACGTAGTCGGTGACTCGGGCACCCCGCTACCTAAACATGAGCATGAGTTTGTTTTTGAGCTGGAGAAGCCGACGTACCTTTCGGCATTAGAGTATGACCCCGCTAAACCTCTTAAGCTCGGCACCGCGTACTATAGTGGCAGCATCCGGTCATGTGAGGTCTATGTAAGCATCGACGGTTCTACTTGGACTCTTGCCGGCTCTTCTGATAACTGGTCATCCGATACCAAGCGAAAGAAGCTCGAGCTCGGTAACCCGTCGTTGGCTAAATATGTGAAGGTCAAGACTAGTCAGGTTGGCATTGTTCCGTTTGCGGGCGCGGAGTGCGGTCTCGTATCGGTTGGTGACTTCCGTTTCTTCGAGAATTACCAGGTTCGCTCCCTTGGCGTGAAGGCGCTGGAGCTCAATGACAGTGAAGCTCGCAAGGATTACAAGGTCGGCGACCGTATCGATTTCTCCGGCATGAAGGTGACTGCGACCTACGAGAACGACACGAAGGCGATTATCCCCGCTGCCGCGCTCGACTGGGATGTCGATGTGTTCGATAAGGCTGGTGCCTGCACGGTAACGGGTATCTACGAAGGCAAGCACGTGAGCCTGAACGTCCAGATTGCCAATAACGACCGCGTCGCCACGAAGATTGATGCCGTCGTTGTCGAGCCTGACAGGACGTTCTATGCTGGAGAGGACCTGCCCAAGGATGCTTTGCAGGTCAAGGTGTCGGGCGGTAACGAGTCTTGGTATCTGCTGCCGAGTGAGTTTGCTGTCAACAAAAAGCTTGAGGTGGGTAAGTCGACCTATACCATTGCCCTTGTCGCGTCTTCTGACCTGACAGCGCAGGTGGACATCACTGCTGAGACGGGCGTTAAGGACCTGAGTGTTCAGGCTGTCGAAGGATTCTCGGGTAATTACGTTCTGGGTGATTCCTTCGATTATGAGTCCGCGGTCGTTACGCTCACGCGTGCGGACGGCTCAATCGAGCCGCTCGCCCCCGAGCGCTACACGCTGAACGTGGTGACGCAGGTCAAAGATGAGCAGGGCAAGGACAAGGAGCACATTGCCCCTATTGCTGAACTTGCCGAAACCCCTGGCCAGAAGAAGATTCGCTTTACGCTGAAGGACCACAGCCTGCACGCTGACCTTTCCGTCATGGTGTTGCCGTATATCGAGTCGGCACCCTTTACCTTTGAGGTCAATGACAAGGGCACGGTATGCGCGGTGACTGGATTCAACCCCGAGCCTGGCTATGAGACCGAGACCGTTGTGATTCCGGCGAGCGTCGAGCACGGTGGAAAGTCGTATCCGGTCGAGTCCATTTCGACTGGTGCATTTGCGACCGCTTCCGCCATGACGAGCGTGCAGCTGCCCGGCAGTATCAAGACGGTTGCATCGGGCGCCTTCTCCAACTGCACTGAGCTGCGCAGCGTCTTGATGATCGAACACAAATCGCTTTCTGGGTTCAAATGCGAGGATGACGCCTTCGCGAAGCCGAGTGACGCCTACGTGTACCTGCATCCTTCCGCGGGCTCGGAGTCTCCCATTGCGGGCTACAAGGTTGGTGATATTTCCGCCATGGCGGCGAGCCTTGAGGTTGTGGCACCCGAGCGCACGCACTTTTCCTTGGGAGAGGAATTGAATACTGAGGGCATGGAGGTCTACGGCGTCCTCAAGAACGGTACGAAGGTGCCGGCCGTGGGCTACGAGATCTCCGGTTACGACAAAGACACCGTGGGTGAGCAAACCGTTACGGTGTCGATGCCTTCGAACGAAAAGCTGAACGCGACGTTTAAGGTGCAGGTTGAGTTCGCAAAGATCGTTCTCGACGAACAGCCGATTGGCGGTGCATACCGCTCCCTCGAGGACGTCAAGCCGCTTTCGGTCGCGGTGTCCGTACCGTTTGTCGAGCCTCAGTACCAGTGGTATTTCCAGAGTTCTGAGAGTGGGACTCCAGAGGCTATCTCGGGGGCGACCAATGCAGGCTACCAGCCAGACAAAGAGGGTTTGTACTACGCCGAGATCTACGTCCAGGACAAAACGGGTGCGACTCATCCTAATCCGAAGCTAAAGACTGATGTTGTCCATGTTGATGTGGATGCGTCCTACGTAGCCTCTGTGAACGGCAAGGGCTTCTCAAATGTGCTTCATGCAGTAGATCGGACTTCGGGTGACGTTACTGTCGAGATGCTCTGCGATTCCACGTTGGAGAATACGGTCAAGATCGAAGGCCGTGCCGTCCGTATTAACGGTAATGGATACACGCTCACACGTGGAAGATTTTCCGATGAGATGTTTAGGCTGAATAGGTACGATACCGCGCAATCGCTCACTCTCAACGAAGTCGTGGTTGATGGCGGTGTGAAGTGGTCTGGAGAGATCGATCCGATTCTCGGCCGTGGAACGGTCGATGTAAGTGGTCGCGAAAAGCGTAGGCCCATCATCAACGCAAGGGGCACGAAGACCTCGCTGACGCTCGTGCGTACGCTGCTGCAAAACAACTATTCCAATATGGATAGTGAGGGCGGCGGTGCCGTATACGTTCGAGATAATGTTACCTTCAAAGCGAGAGAAGTTGGTATTCGCAACTGTGCCACTAGCGCCTATGGCGGAGCTGTTTGGGCCAAGCATAAGAATGTCGATAGCCTTCCATTCAATATCGCTATGTCCAACATCGAGATCAGCGGTTGTTCCGCAGCGAAAAACGGCGGTGGCTTGTTTGTTGGTGAGAAGGTTGCATTTGAGGGCAGCAACATGCTGCTGCGCGGTAACAAGGCGGATGGAAACGGCGGCGGTGCAAGTATTGATACCGCTGTGGCGTCGGTAAACCTTTCCAATATCAGCATGATGGGTAATGGCGCCCAATACGGTGGTGGCATGGACGCCCGGGTTCCTGTTGAGCTGCGTGGCACTTCACTTACGGCTAACTCCGCCGAGGTTTCAGGCGGCGCTGTTTATTCGACTGCCGCTTTCACCCTCTCCGATGGGAGTGAGGCACGTGGCAATATTTCCAAGCGGGACGGTGGCGCCATCTACGGCACCAACGTGAGGGTGAGCGACTCGTCGCTTGTCGATAACGAGGCATCCGCTGACGGCGGCGCTGTTTACGCTCAGGAGCTGTCTACATCGAGCGCGCTGTTTGAGCAGAACAAAAGCAGGCGCAATGGCGGCGCCGCTCATGCTGGAAAAGTTTCTGCAACAAGAGGATCTTTTATTGGTAATGCATCTGATGGCAATGGCGGTGCAGTCTACGCCCAAATAGAGTTTTCGCAAAATGGTGCGTTGTTTAACGAAAATGATTCGAAGCTAGACGGAGATGCCGCATTTCTAACTACAGGTGCCAAGGCGACTGTGTTTTCACGTATAGATCAGGAGGTCTTTTGCTCAACGCTCGGCGATGAGATGGTTCGCGTGCTAACCGATTTGAAGGGTGCCTCGCTGCGTCTCGCTACGGACGCGCCGCTCACAGCCGACACGGTCATCGCCGGCGCGACCGGGCAGACTGGGGAGCTCAATATCACCATGAACGGCGGCAAGCTCAGGCTCGATGGCGCCAAGCTCAAGCTGGCCGACGGCTGGATGGACGTCACTCCATTCCGTTCGGGTAAGAACGGCTTCACCGCGCCCACGCAGGACGGCAAGGTCTTCGCCGGCTGGTTCACCACCGATGACCCGACCAAGATGAGCTCCAAGACGGCGCTCGGCGCGGATGTCAAATCCCGCCGGGTCGCGTTCGCCAAGTTCGTCGACAAGAACGTGCTCGGACTCAAGTTCCAGACCAACGCCGGAGTCAAGGCCGATGACGCGCGTGCGAACATCCGCATGCTCTCCTCGGTTGATTCGCTGGTGTACCAAAAGGTCGGCTTCTTGCTCAGCATCAACGATGGCCCGGTGACGCGCGGCGAGACTTCCAAGGCGTACCCCTACATTTACGCCGGCGTTCGCGGCGGTGCCGACGAGCTGCTCCCGCAAAAGACGTTCTGCGAGCAGAGCAGCCATTTCACCGCCTATGAGCTGCGCAATGTTCCGCAGTCCGCCTTCGAATCCCGCCTCAGCGTCACGCCGTTCTGGGTCACGTTCGACGGCACCGAGGTTCAAGGCGACAAGCGCACCGAGAAGGTCGGGGACCTGGTTCGCACCAGCTCCTCCATGTATGACGCGGGGCAATCCCATGCAGAGTAAGTACACCCATAGCACCATCCGTTGTTTGAAAGGAGCCATCATGGCCGAATCCACTTCCGCACGTCGCCCGTTCGTCGACCCCGTTGTCGAGGTGATCACCTTCGACCCGCACGAGGATATCGTGTGCACTTCCGGTCTTACACCCACCACGCCCGACCAGGGTTTTGACGGCACGAACTGGCCGCTCTTCTATGGCGAGGATTTTGAGGGCTAGGATGTTCGATAAATCTGATGAGGCCGGTCGTTACGGCGCGATCGGCCTGGGTCTTGGGTGCCTCGTGGTGAGCGCGCTCGTGCTCGCACTCGCTTTCTTTGGGGGCGGTGCTGGGCATGACCTGGGCAGCGCGGGCGAGGATTCGGGCCGCAATCATGCTGTGAAGGACTCCGCACCGGATGACGGGGAGGATGGCGTTGACTTTTCCGAGCTTGGAAAGGACGGGGGTGCTTCGGCATCCGGGTCTAAGGGCTCGGGCGGTCTTGTTGAGGCAAATGACCGGCGCTCGGGCGGGTCTTCGTCCAAGGACTCCGGCAAGGGCGATGAGAGCTCGAAGCCTGCGGGCGGTGCCTCGCATGACGAGAATGGTGGCGCTGGCGGCGCGGACGCACCGGATGCTGGCGGGCCCGGCGATGCTCCAGGTCAAGGTGATGATTCTGGCGATAAACCCGGCCAGGGCGGTGGGGACCAGGGCGGCGATTCCGGCGGGAGCGGCGGCTCCGGCGATGCGAAGCCCGACGAGCCTGTAACTGAGTGGGGCCCGGTGATGTAGCGTGCCGCAAGTCGGTTCGTTTACCGCGCGGATTGCCGGACTCACCTGGGAGATTGTTCCTCGGTATTCGATGATTCGTGCCATGTGTCGCCCGTATCACGCACCAGAGACTGGCTCGTTCGGGCAGGCAGTGGCCACGATTGCGCCGAGTGAGGCGGACATCGAGCGCGAGCGCCTCAAGGCGGACGGGGAGTACCCGGACGCGTATCTTGAGACGCTCGCGGTGCTGCGCGGCATGGCGGAGGTGGCGCCGTTGCACGGGCGTCTGCTCGTCCACGCGGTTGCCCTGGAGTATCGCGGAGACGGGTATCTGTTCTGCGCGCCCAGCGGCACGGGCAAGTCGACCCATGCGCGCCTGTGGTGCGAGCACTTGGGTGCGGATGCGCGTATTCTGAACGGGGATAAGTGCTTTATCGAGGTGCCCGTGCCTGGGGCTGAACGCATACGTTCTGAGTGCAGTGAACGTGCTGACGATGCCCGTCCCGCCGAGGGGGACATGCCCGTTGAGGGCTCCTTGCGTGCCGATGGCCGATCGGATGCTCAGGACCTCGTGCGTCCCGAAGGGTCCATGTCCGCTGAAGGCTGCCCCTGTGGAGAGATTCGTGCGGGCACGGAGGACCTTCTGTATCCCGAGGGTATTGCACACCCCGAAGTTCCTCGTGTGTACGGTTCCCCCTGGATGGGCAAGGAAGGCTGGGGCTTTCCCGGCGACGCGCCGCTCAAGGGTATATGCATGCTTTCGCGAGCTCATGGCGAGCCTCCGCATGCCGAGCGTCTTGACGCCGCTTGCGCGTTGTCCGCCTGCGCGGCGTGCCTGTACATGCCGCACGCCGCTGCGCCTCGCGTGGCAAGTCTGCAGCTCATTGACGCTTTGCTGCACACGGTTCCCGTCGTAAGCGCGCGGGTGAACATCGACGTGGAGTCGGTCGAAGTGGTTCGTCAAGCCCTCGCGGCGTGTGAGGGTTCGGTTACATAAGGTGGTTGTTGTGAGCAGGATTCGCCCTGGATTTGAGGTTCATGTCGTTGCCGACTGCCCGGTGGTTATCGCCACGGGTGATGCGGTGCGCGAGTTTGCCGGGATGATTCGTCTCAATGAGACGTCGCTGGAGATCTGGCGCGCCCTTGAGGACGGCCTGTCGAACGAGCAGATCGCCGAGCGCTTGTGCTTGTTGTTCGAGGTCGCCGAGCGCGAGGCTCTTGCGAGTGTGGAGCGTGTTGTGGATGAGCTCTCCCGCGCCGGCGCGCTTCGGTAGAGGTTCGTTCCGTGCGTATAGAACAGCTGCTTGACCAGAGGGTTCCGTATGTGGGGCCCGTGAGCGGCGACAGCATGAAGCCGCTTATCCGCCCCGGGAGGGACCGCGTTGTCATTGCGCCGCTTGCGCCTGACCGCGTGCCCGTGACGGGCGATGTCGTGCTGTTGTGCGCTGGCGGCGTCAATGTATTGCACCGGGTGATTCGAACGGACGGCCGCGCGTTCACGCTGTTGGGTGATGCGTCGGTCGTACCGGAGCAGGGCGTTCTCCGCGAGCAGATTCGCGGAGAGCTGGTTGAGCTGTGGCGGGATGGTAAGCGCGTCGACTTGCGGGGCGGCGCATACCGAGCGTACGCGCGCCTGATGCTCGTGTGCCCGCCGGCACGGTGCGCTGCTCGCCGCGCCGTGGGGCGGTTGGCCCACGTGTTGTCAAAGTGCGGCAGGCGGTAGCTTTTGTGTAATCAATGCAGCGACGAAAAGGGAGGGCGAATGCCTGTGACGAGTGGAACGGCGGCGGGCGATGAGCGTCTGATCGCCGCCGCGCGAACGCTCATGGATATGGTGAACGCGTCGTTTGACGGAGCGTCCTGCGCAGACCGCCCCTGCGTTTTGCCGGAGGGCGTGACGTGGGCGAACATGCTTAGCCTCGCCATTACCCATAGCCTGGACGCCGCCAGCTGGCCGTACGTACAGGGCCGCTCGGACATTCCCGAAAAGGTCCGCTCGGCATGGGAGCGGCGCTCCCAGCTCTCGTTGTTCCGGCACGTTCGCATGGACGCAGAGCGCGAGGCGGTGTTTGCGGAGCTCGACCGCGCGGGCATCGCCTACATGCCTCTGCGCGGCACCTTGATTGCGAACTACTATCCGTGCCCCGAGATGCGCACCATGTCGGACAACGACTTCCTATATGGCTATGTTGAATGCGATGGGCAGGGCGTGTACCGCGGTCTGGGTTCCAACGACACCGCTCGCGCGCGCAATGCCGAGCGCGCCATGCTGGCGGTCCGCGACGTGTTCGCCGGCCGCGGGTACGAGGTCAAAAACCTGCGCGGCGGCAATCACGACAGCTATCACAAGGAGCCGTGTTACAACTTTGAGCCGCACCGGCACCTTATCACGCCCACGGGTCCTCACGGGTTTTATTACGAGAATCCGTGGCGCTTGGCCAAGCCGGTGCATGAGGGCGGCCTTCGGTTTGCGATGGATGCGACCGACGAGTACATCTACACCGTGGTTCACGCGTACAAGCATGTTGTTGGGTCGGGGCTCGGCTTGCGGATTGTTGCGGACGTGCGTGCGTTTTGGGCGTGCCGCGGCGATGCGATGGATGAGGGACGCCTTGTGCATGAGCTCGATGTTCTCGGTTTGGTTGAGTTTGAGCGGGCGCTGAGATGGTTGGCGCAGGATGGGCCCCAAGCGTGCGAGGAGTGCGACTCTGCGAAAAATCTCTTCGAATATCTCGCGCGCTGCGGTGCGTACGGCACACGCGAGCAGGGGATTGCCAACCGTCTCAGTGCGGTTGCCGGCAAGGCAGGCCCGCTTGGTGGGCCGGCGGGCAAGGTTGATGCGCGTGCCCGCGTTCACTATGTGCTTGGACGGTTGGTCGATAGGGAAGTAATCGAAGCCTCGTTTCCCCATGCGTCACGCGTGCGCCTGCTGCTTCCGGCGCTCGTGGTGATCCGTGCCGTTCGCGGGTTCGCGCGGCATCCCAAGCGCCTTGCGCGTGAGCTCGGCCAGGTGCTGCGAAGCCGGTAGAGCCGGGGACGTCGGCAACGACGGTGGGGCTGGTGGCGCCGATGGGCGCGCCGGTGGAGCCGGGAGCGCCGGTGGATCCTGGAGCGTCGGGGGTTCCGGTGGAGCCGGCGGCGCCGGGAGCCTTGCGGCCGTTCACTTCCAGGCTCGGGTGCGGGCTTGGGGACGGGGCTTGGGTTCGGGTTTTGGCGTGGGTATCTGTCAGCATTTTGGTGGTGCTCGGCATCAATTCCCGGGCTTGAGCTCGGTTTTTTGGCGCGGGCGCCTGTCAAGCCCAGCGCGAGCCTCGGCTACGGCCTGCGGGCTTGAGCGCAGGTTTTGGCGTGGGTATCCGTCCTCGGGGTGTTCATATGAACTCCGTTGCCCCGAACTGCGAAATGCCGTATACTTGCAAAGCCTTGGGACGCAGGAAATCGTATCCTCGCCGCTCAAGCCTTCGGGATGTGGCGCAGCCTGGTAGCGCGCCTGCTTTGGGAGCAGGATGTCGCAGGTTCGAATCCTGTCATCCCGACCACATACGCGGGCGTAGTTCATCGGTAGAACCTCAGCCTTCCAAGCTGATGAGGCGGGTTCGACTCCCGTCGCCCGCTCCAGAACATTATTGAAGCCCGGTGCCACATGAGGTGCCGGGTTTCTTGCAACTAAAGGACGACGGGGGTCGAACCCGATTGCGGGTGCGGAGCTGAGGACATGCGTGAGCATGTTCCAGCGAAGCACGCAAGGCGCGTGAGCGCCGCAGCGGAATGAGCGTGCGCCAGCACGCGGCGACTCCCGTCGCCCGCTCCAGGACATGATAGAAGCCCGGTGCCGTTGCGGCGCCGGGCTTCTTGCTCAGCACCCCAGGGGGTGCGCATGGGAAATGAAGTCGAAACCTGGCGGCTTCTCCACAAACGCTTTATTTGGCCGTAGTACCATATCTCGGATGATATTGTGCGCACCATTGGAGGCCATCCATGTCCTATACCGAGCGCGTTATCGCCGAGCTTCACGAGCGATATGCCGATCAGCCCGAGTTCATCCAGGCGGCAGATGAGGTCTTGACCTCCATCGCGCCCGCGGTCGATGCCGATCCCGCCTACGAGGAGGCCGGCCTGCTCGAGCGCCTGGTCGAGCCGGAGCGCATCGTCATGTTCCGCGTTCCCTGGACCGACGACGCCGGCCGCGTTCACGTCAATCGCGGGTACCGCGTGGAGTTCAACTCCGCCATCGGACCGTACAAGGGCGGCATTCGCTTTAACCCCACGGTGACCCTTGGCATGCTCAAGTTCCTGGGCTTTGAGCAGATTTTCAAGAACGCGCTCACCACGCTTCCCATGGGCGGTGGCAAGGGCGGCTCCGACTTCGACCCTAAGGGCAAGTCCAACGCGGAGATCATGCGTTTTTGCCAGTCGTTCATGACCGAGCTCTCGCGTCATATCGGCCCGAACACCGACGTGCCCGCCGGTGACCTGGGCGTTGGCGGCCGCGAGGTCGGATACATGTTCGGCCAGTACAAGCGACTTCGCAACGAGTGGACGGGCGTTCTCACGGGCAAGGGCCTCTCCTTCGGCGGTTCGCTCGCCCGCACCGAGGCGACCGGCTACGGCCTTGTGTACTTCGTCGACGAGTACCTCAAGTGCCACAACGATTCGTTTGAGGGTAAGACCGTGGTCGTGCACGGCTCCGGTAACGTTGCCATTTACGCCATTCAGAAGGTCACCCAGCTTGGCGGTAAGGTTATCGCTGCTTCCGACACGAAGGGTTGGATCGAAGATCCCGAGGGCATCGATGCCGCGATCCTGGAGGATATCTACAACAAGAAGCGCTCCGGCAACGACGCCGGTGTGAGCCTCGCCATGTACGCCGATGTTCGCCCTGGCGCCGTGTGGCATGCGGAGGACGGCCGCGGCGTGTGGCAGCTCCCCTGCGACATCGCGCTGCCGTGCGCCCGCGAGAACACGCTTTTGCTCGAGGACGCGCAGGCGCTTGTTGCCAACGGCTGCAAGGTGGTGGGCGAGGGCGCCAACATGCCCACGACAACCGAGGCGACCAACTATCTCATCGAGAACGGCGTTGCGTTCATGCCGGGCAAGGCTGCCAATGCGGGCGGCGTAGCGACCTCGGGTCTGGAGATGAGCCAGAATGCCGAGCATCTCTCCTGGTCCTTTGAGGAGGTCGACGCCAAGCTCGAGGGCATCATGCGCGGCATTTACCACGCGTGCGACGACGCCGCGACTGCGTATGGCTTTGAGGGCAACTACATGGTGGGCGCGAACATCGCCGGCTTTAAGAAGGTCGCCGATGCCATGATGGCCCAGGGTATCGTGTAGCTGGCGCTGTGGGCGTCAGGGCATTGAACTGACATGATATAGCTGGTTTGCCGGGGGAGGAAGTGCTGCTTCTTCCCCTTTTTTAATTGCAGCAAGGTGAACCTAGGCGTTGCTAGGCCCCGTTGGGTTGTGCCTTACGAGTTCAGGTGTTATTAGGGCACTGTTGTGTTGTGCCACTGTGAACCAGTTTTTGCCGGATGTCGATGGGTTGTGTCCTTGCGTGCCCTGATGTTGCCAGGACGCTGTTGGGTTGCGCTGCTGTGAACCCCAGGTATTGCCTGGGTGTCGCAAAACCCGCGCTGCTTTGAACTCCAGGTAATGCCGGGATGCCGACGAGCTGTGCCGTTAATCCGTGTCGCCTTGGTTTGAGAGCTCGTCAGCTGATAAAAAAGTCGCGGCTTGGTCAAAACCACTCTCGACTGGGCGGTTTGGGGGTGCGGCTTGGCTGCTTGCGGCCTCGTTTACTGGTAAAAACTCGGCCGCATGGTCAAATCGGTCCGTGACTGGGCTATTTTGTCGCGCTTTTCTCTGGTAGAGATCCGACTATTGAGATTCCGTCCGCCCATTCACGGGGCTATTTGACCAGGGATTGCGCAATTTGGCTATTTTCGAAGCTGGTTGCGGGCTGCGCGCCACCCACTCACGGGCTGATTTGACCACTTGATTGGAAAATGGCTCGGCGCGTTGGCCTGCGTTTAGTCCAAAGTGGCAATGCGTGCTGCTCTCGTGCAGACCAGCACGCATGGCCACTTTTCCTATCAGTTTCATCGTGAAAAGTGGCTATTACTGCTGATTGGTTACGGGTCAGCACGTATCGCCACCTTTCCTATTTGATCTGCATCAAGAAGTGGCTCAACGTGCTGCCCTGCCGCAGACAAGCACGGTTGGCCATTTTCCCATCAGTTACGTGGGCAGGAAGTGGCATTGCGTGCTGGTCTGTGCGGGGCGGGGTATCTGGTTGTTTTGACCACACATTCCAAGTAGTTTCTTCGAGTGACTGATGGCGGCGCAGCAGGTATGGCTATTCGGGTGCCCATGGCTTCGTGCCCTATATGGTCATGCGTGCTGCCCTGATGCAGACCAGCACGTTGAGCCACTCTTCCCATTAGATTTGTGGTGAAAAGTGGCACATTGTGCTGGCCTGCTGCAGGGCAGCGCATTCGGCCGATATGGTCACTTTGGTCACCTTGTCAGTGCGAGCCCAATGGTTGCTTCAGTTGACCGGTAACTGGTCAGCGGGTTTTACCAGTCTGACTGCCTTGCATCTGCAGCCCATGGGCTCAAAGTGCTGCCTTGCTGGAGGCCAGCAAAGTTGTCCACCTTTCCCTCCTGTTTTGAGGCAAAAAGCGGCACTTTGTGCTGGCCTGCTGCAGGGCAGCACAAAGTGCCGCTCTCTGGGATGGGCCGGTTGAGGGATGTCGCCCGCTCCGCGTCTGGCCTGTTAGGTATCTCACGGATGGATCGTGATCGGTTGATCGAGGGATGCCGCTGGTGGTCAGGGTCTGGCTGGTTGAGGGGTGCCGCGGGCGGCATGGGTTTGGCTGGCTGAAGGGTGCCGAGGGTGGTCAGGGTTTGCTGCTTGAAGGGTGCCGCGGGCGCCGCAGTGCCGCGGACGCTTCGCATCCAGCAGCTCTAGCCACTTTGACAAAGCTGCCCACCTTCCCAGTGTGGCCAAAGCGCCCTCGTCACTGGTACCGCAGACACTCCACAGGGTCGAGCTTGGCTGCGCGGCGCGCGGGGTAGTATCCGAACACGAGGCCGATGAGAACCGAAATGTCCACGGCAACAGCAATTGCAACCGGCTCGATCGCAGGGGTGAGCGCCGCACCGCCGGCTCCCGTGCCGGCGATCGAGCTCAGGTCGAACCCAAGCACCCCTGCGGCAAACGAGAGCCCCCAGGCAATACCGTAACCCGCAAGCGTACCGATGATGCCGCCGGTGACGCACAGCGCGGCGCTCTCGGCGAGGAACTGGCACGTGATATCGTGCCCCGTGGCGCCCAGTGCTCGTCGCACGCCGATCTCGCGAATGCGCTCGGTCACGTTGGTGAGCATCATGTTCATGATGCCAATACCGCCCACCAACAGGGAAATGCCCGCAACAGCTCCCATCATGAGCTGGAACGACATCATGAACGTGTTGAGCTGGTCTATGGAGGACTTCATCGAGTACACCGAGATCATGTTCTCTGCTTCGGCGTCGTCGATACCCTTGAGTTTGGCGAGCTGCGTGATGGTCTCCTGCTGCAGGGCCTCAATGTCCACGCCCTCACGCGCGAGGCCGGCGACCTGCGATAGGTACTCCCAGCCGTTCGTGAAGTTGTTCTTAACGGTCGTGGCCGGCATGTAGGCGGTCACGTAGTCCGTGCCGGTCTGCCCGTCGTCCACAATGCCGATGACGGTGTAGCTTTTGCCGCCGAGCTGGATCGACTTGCCGATGGCCCCAGCGTTGGCATTGCCAAAGAACGCCTCGATACCGTTGCGGCCGATCAACGTCACGCGCGCGGCGGACGCGTCTTCCTGGTCGGTGTACAGGCGGCCCTCAGCGACTTTGCTGGCCATGCCGGTCATCTCGAGGAACGTGGTATCGGATCCCGAAATGCCGCAGTTCACAGTCTTGTCGCCCACCTGCGTCTCGGCGAAGCCGCTGTACGAGCCGCCCACGGCTTCGAAGTCGGGGACGGCGCGCGCCAGGTCCTCCATGTCGTCCTCGTCGAGCGGTTCGCCGCAGTTGATATAGACGAGGCGCGCGGCGTTAAGTCCCATGCCGCTGATGAGCCCGTTGCGCACGCCGCCAATGAGCGAAGTCATGGCGATCACCGCCGCGATGCCGATGACGATGCCCAAGATAGTGAGGAGACTGCGGCCCTTGTTCGCCTCGAGCGAGCGCAGGGCCTCGTGTGCGAGGTCGGTCAGGTTCATAGCGCGCCTCCAATCGGGGCTGTGGCTGCGGAGGTGTTCTTGGGTTGCAGGGCGCCGGTCATGTCCGAACTGCTACGCGCTCCAACGGGCACGTAGGCTCCCTCGAACAGGCGTCCGTCGCGGATCTGCACGGCGCGGTCGGCCTCGGCCGCCACGCCAGGATCGTGGGTGATGAGCACGATGGTCTTGCCCGAGCGCTTGAGCGCGTGGAAGGTGTCGAGCACCTGGCGCCCCGTGGTCGAGTCGAGGTTCCCTGTGGGCTCGTCGGCCAGGATGATGTCCGGGTCGTTCACGAGCGCGCGGGCGATGGCCACGCGCTGCATCTGGCCGCCCGAAAGCTCGTTGGTGCGGTGGTCGTAGTGGTCGACGGGCAGGCTCACCGCGCGCAGCGCATGCACGGCGCGCATCTCTCGCTCGCGCCGCGGCGTGCCGGTGTATGAGAGGGGGAGCATCACGTTGTCGAGGACGCTCATGCGCGGCAGCAGGTTGAAGCTCTGGAACACGAACCCGATGCTCGTGGCACGGACCTCGGCAAGCTCGTCGTCGTTGAGGTCGGCAACGTTCAGCCCGTTCAGGCGGTAGGCGCCCGAGGTGGGCGTATCCAGGCACCCCAGGATGTTCATGAGGGTCGATTTGCCCGAGCCGGAAGGCCCGGTGATCGCCAGGAACTCGCCGCGGTTCACGCTGAGCGACACGTCGTGCAGGATATGCGCGAGCCCCGCCTCGCTCTCGAAAATGCGGTGGATATGGCGAATGTCGATAACGGGCCGCGCATGTGACGCGGCCGGCGTGCTGGTGGCGGTCATCTACAACACGACCATTCCGCCGCCCGACGCCATGCCGTCGCCCTCGCCGCTCGGCATACCGCCCGCGACAACGAGCACGTCGTCTCCGCCAATGGGGGCATCGGCCATGTCGGGGTTGGAGTCCGCGGGAGCGTCCTTCATGCGGCCGATCACGGCGAAGTCGTCGTTTTGCGCGTACACCGTAACGTCCACGCGGCGGGTCTCGTGCGACTCGGCATCGACCTCGATATCAACGTAGTAGCTCTGCCCGTCGTCGGACATCAGCGCGGCGGTGGGCACCATGACCACGTTGTCTATCTGCTGGGTGGTGAGCGTGACCTGCGCAGTCATGCCGGGCTTGAGGCGCGCGTCGGGCGCGTCGATGAGGATGTCGACGGCAAACGTGGGGGAGGTCGAGCCGTCGTAGGACATGACAGACGGGTCGTTCGACGCGATTGAGGCGATGCCCGTCACACGCCCGGTGAGTGCGACGTCGGCGAAGGCCGGGCAGGTGATTGTGGCCGTCTGGTCAACGGCGACGCTGGCGATGTCCTCCTCCGACACCTGGATGGTGACCTTCATCTTGGAGAGATCGGCGATCTGCATGAGGGGGCCGGACGGCGTGCCTGTGCCCCCGGAGCCTCCGCCGAGCTGCCCCAAATCGGCACCGACCTGCGCGTTCAACGCGACGATCGAACCCGCGGCAGGTGCCTTCACCGTGCGCAGCGCCGCCTTGGCAACTGCGTCGTCGTAGGCCGCCTGCGCGGTCTCGAGGGCCGCCTGGGCCGCGTTCACGCCCTGCTGCGCGCTCGCGACGAGTTCCTGCCCGCTCTGACCGCCGTCCTCACCGGGCTCGGCGGGCGCGTTCTGGGCGTTGCGGAGACCCTGCTGCGCCGCCGCCAAATCGGCGCGCGCCTGCCTGAGGCCGCGCTCGGCTTCCGCCACCGCGCGATCAAGGTCGGGGTTCTTGATGGTCATGAGCACGTCGCCGGCCTTGACGCCCTGGCCCGCCACCACGTTGACCGATTCGATCTGCCCGTCGATCTCGGGCGTGACGACGGTGGAGGAAAGCGGCTGCAGGGTTCCCTTGGCATCCACGGTGGTGGAGAACGTGCCTTCCATCGCCATCTCGGTGACGGGTTCCGCGACCTGCTCGGGCTTGTGGGAGAGCACGTTGATCGCAATGGCGCCGGCGGCCACGATCGCTACGGCCACGCCGACGATGATGCCGCGCCGCACGAGCTTCTTGCGGCGGCGCTCGGCGCGCTTGGCCTTGAGGGCGGCGTAGGCCTCGGCGTCCGACCCCTCAAGCGGCTGCTCTGTGGCGCCATCTCCCGTGTCCGTGGCACCCGGCGCGCCGGTGGAGCCAGCGGCGTTCGCGCCCGCCGGCCCGCGCTTGATCACGGGCACGATACTCGGCAGACTCAGGCGGCGGGTCGAGCCGGCGTCCGTCTCGGGTTCGCTTCCCAGCGTGTCCAGGAACTCGCGCTGGGCGTCATTGCTGTTGAGATTTGACATGGTTCAACTCTTTTCCGGTCGGTCGGGCCCGTCGGGGCTATCGTCCCGTGCTCGGACAGTCCTGCTCGCACGAAGGCTACATTAAGCGACCTTCGGCTCGTGCGGAACTGCGCGCGGGACGATATGCCCGCCGGGCCCTGCGGCGCTTCGGGTAGAGGGCGGACAGGTCTTGCGGTCACAAGCTCGTTAGATCGTGTCCTCGCGCAGGGTCTGGACGATGGACGCGGCACTTGACTTGCGTAAAGCGTACCAGGTAGACAGGGCGAGAACGCCAATGACTAGGCCAAAGGCAGCTAAAACCCAGCCGAACGGTAGCATGAGGTCGATCCCATAGAAGCTCGCGCGCATGGCCTGCCACACGAGGAATGTCACGCCCGCGCCGAGTACGAGGCCTATGGCGAGTCCGCGCCAGGCGTAGGACAGGCATTCGAGCGTGATCATTTTGAGAAACGCGCGGTTGCCCATGCCCGCGCTCTTGAGCATGGCGAACTCGCGGCGGCGCAGGATGATCGAGTTCGTGAGTGTGTTGAACACGTTAGCCACGGCGATGGCGGAGGTAATCGCGATGAAGCAGTTGATGAACAGCTGAATGGCCTCGTAGACCAGGCGCGCCTGTCGGGCGTCTTCGGCGTTGTTGATGAGATACGTGTTCCCCCACGGTCCGCCCGTGAGCTCGCTTTCCCGAATCTCCTGCATGGCCGCCTCCGATTTGCGCGGGTCGCTCGAGTCGAAGGAGAGGGCCACGTGGATGTCGCTCTGGCTGGATTCGCCCTGGTGGAAGGCAAAGGGCATTGCCAGCTCGCCCGCATAGGTCTCGCTTTGCAGATCATCCACGCCGGCGGCAAGGGTGGGCAGCGCCTCAGCTGGCAGCACGAGCGTGGGCCACGCGGTGGTGAAGGCCTTGAGCGCGCCGCCGAACTCGGTGATGGTCGCCCCCACGGCAAGTTCGCGGCTGCTGCGCACAACGCTTTTGAGCGGCTCGTTGGTCGTGTGGTAGATCGGCTGGCCGTACTCGTCGAACTCCATCTGCTCGTCTGAGCCGTAGCCCTCGAAGACGGCGACCGGCGCGCCCGACTCATCCACGCTTACGGATTTGAGCATGTTCTCGGCCGGTGTGGCGATGTGCGTGAACAGGGTGGCTGTGCCCGTGCCGTGGAACATGTCGCGCACGGCGTAGCGCTCGCCATCGTTTGCCTTCACGTTGTTGAGGCCGAGCGCGACGGGGTTGCTCGGGTCGTCAAGCTTGGATGCGTCGAGGTTGTTGCTCTCGATCAGCTCGTGCCAGGTGGCTTCGTCGACAAAGAGGAGGCTCACGGGCGCGTACGCCGTGCCGTCAGGTGCGATACCGTATTCGGGCATGTCGTACATTTCCGCGGAGGTTTTGAGCTCCTTCGCGTCGAGCATGCCGGGCGAATAGCTGGCGCACAGGGTGTTGTGGATGAGGAATCCCGCGGCGGTCGTGTTCGGCGTCGCGCTGAGCTTGTCGTATACCGCTTGGATGTTCTCGATTCCGTCGTGCGTGGTTTCCGTCTCCCCGAGCGTGCGGGATGTCGAGATCTCGATGTCGTGCGCTCTCGTGTTCGAACGCTCGGCCAAATACCCCATGTAGTGGGCGATGGAGCCCGAGATGATGATTAGGGCGACGGACACGGCGAGCGATGCTACGGCCACGCGTCCCTTGCTGCTGGCGCGGGTGAGATTGCGGTGCGCCATGAGCCCGGGCACGCCCAGCGTGCGCAGGCGCAGGTTGTCGAGGGCTTGGACGCGTGCGGGGCGCGGGGGGGCTACCGTGCGCGCATGAGCGCCCGCGCGGCGCTCGGCACGTTTGGCGGCGCGGCGCTCGCGGCGGGAGAGACGTACGTCGCGCGCCTGGCGGATGGCGCCGATCGCAGAGACGCGGCTCGCGCGCCAGGCGGGCACGGCGGCGCTGATGAGCACCGTGGCGAGCGCGAGCAGGGCGCAGACGGCCAGGGCGCTGGGGTTCACCACAATGGAGGTGAGGCCCAGCACCTCGAACACTTCGGCATCGATAAGCAGGCCGATACCCTCGCCCGCGATGTTGAAGACGACGAACGTGCCGGCAAGTCCGAGGAGAAGGCCCGCGGGGATGCCGATTACGGCCAGCATGAGGGCCTCGGCAAAGACTGTGCGCCGCAGCTGCGCCTTGCTCGCACCCAGGGAGGCAAGCAGGCCGAACTGGCGCGTGCGCTCTGCCACGGTGATGGCGAACGAGTTGTAGATGAGCGACACGGAGGCCACGATCACCACGCCGGCGAGGATGGCGGCCAGGGTGTAGAGCGTGCCCCAAATGGCGCGGTCGTCCGTCATGCCCTGGTAGCGCAGGAGGCTGTTGTGCGTGTACGCGGAGGTCTGCTGCTTCATCTGCTCGCCGCCGCCGCGGTTGCCGCCGCCGTTGAAGGTGGCGTGGTCCAGGTCGGTGTAGTCCTTCACGATCTTGTTGATGCCGGCGAGGCTCGTGAGATTGGTGGACATGTACACGTCGGTCGACTGCACGGGCAGGTCGCCCGGCGCGGAAAAGCCGAGGTATCCGGCGGAGTTTTGCCAGGCGCCGGTGGAGCGGGTGGGGGATTCCTCGTAAAAGCCCACGACCTTGAGCTCGCGAGCCGGCTGGATGTTCCCAAGGTACTCGCATATCACGTCGCCTTTTGGCGAGCTTGCGGTATAGAGGCTCTCGTCGGCGAGGCAGGGGTATTCACTGCCGGTCTCGGGGTCC
The DNA here is from genome assembly GCA_030525945.1 of Coriobacteriaceae bacterium. Classification (GTDB taxonomy): domain Bacteria; phylum Actinomycetota; class Coriobacteriia; order Coriobacteriales; family Coriobacteriaceae; genus Collinsella. Next base: position 57,262 of record JAUNDT010000002.1, read on the forward strand.
ACGTAGGTGCGCTGACCCAGCGGCAGCGCGATGTGGGAGCCAATCTCAAGCCCGTTTTCCCAGGTGGCGCAGGGAGCATCGGTGTCTTTGCCGGTGGTGGGCATGGAGGTCGCGCGCGGGTCCTGCTGGTTGGTCGTCGTTCCCTTGAGCTCGAGCGGCAGGGCGATCTCACCGGGTGCGTTGGGCTCGCGTCCCTCTGCGATGAGGGGCAGCGGGCGCAGGGTGCCGACCTCGCTTTCCTGCGGCCATTCCTGCACGGTGAGATAACGGCCCCAGTAGTCCCCGTGGCCCTCGGGCATGAGGGCGGCGCCTGCGTAGTTCAGGATATAGCTCTGCTCGATGCGATCGTCTTTGGCCGTGCGCTCGAGGCCCGCCTGGTCGAGGTTGATGAGCGCGACCTGCCACGAGCCGTCGCGGGCGAGCTCAGCGGTGAGCAGGCCCGAGTACAGGGTGGATACGCTGGTGAAGATAGCGGTGATGAGCGCGCAGGACAGCGCGATGCCGATGATGGACACGAAGGTGCGTGTGCGATTTTGCTTGAGTGAGCGCAGGGCAAAGCGGGTGAAGATGCCGCGCGGGGGCTTGGCGGGGGAGGTGCCGGGCGTCGTGGCGCATGCGGGCTGCGGGGTGCTGGTGGGGGCGGTGCCGGGTGCTGTGGCGTTGGCGGGGTGCGGGCCTCTGGCGCCGGCGTGTTCGGAGGTGTTGTGCCGGTTGGCGCCGCCGGGAGCCTGCCTGCGTTTGCGCGGGTTGAACGGGAGGTTCATCTTAGGCCCTCCGTTCATCGCGCACGATGCGCCCGTCCTCGATGGCGATCACGCGGTCGGCCATGAGGGCGATGTCCTCGTCGTGGGTGATCACCACGAGCGTCTGCTTGAACTCGCGGTTCGAGGCGCGCAAAAGGCTCATGATTTCGGCGGAGTTCTTGGAATCGAGGTTGCCGGTGGGCTCGTCGGCGAGCACGACGGAGGGTGCGTTCATGAGGGCGCGGCCGATGGCGACGCGCTGCTGCTGGCCGCCGGAGAGCTGATTGGGCAGGTTCTCCTCGCGCCCGGTGAGGCCGAGGGCGCGCACTAGGGCGGCAAGGCGCTTTTCGTTGACGGGGCGGCCGTCCATGAGGACGGGCAGCGTCATGTTCTCCACCACGTTGAGCACGGGGATGAGGTTGTAGAACTGGTAGACCAGGCCGACCTCGCGGCGGCGGAAGACTGCGAGCTGCTCGTCGCTTTGGGCGAAGATGTCCTGACCCTGCAGCTTGACGGTGCCGCTCGTGGGGCGATCGACACCGCCCATAAGATGCATGAGGGTCGACTTGCCCGAGCCCGAGCTGCCGATGATGGCGACGAACTCGCCCGCCTCGATCTCGAAGCTGACGTCGGACAGGGCGGTGACCGCGGTGGAGCCGGTGCCGTACACGCGGCTGAGGTGCTCAACGGAGAGGATGCTCATGACGCGCCTTTCGTCTGATGCGGATAGGTATCTACCATACTGGACGCGCCTCCTTGCGCGCACGTGACCGCCGCGTGACAGTTCTGTCACGAACGCCTTGGTTGTCTGTCCCATCGCCCCGCCCCTTGCGCATATCATCCCGTGCTCAAACAGCGCTGCGCTTGCCTGCTCCGCGCCAAAATGCGTCATTTAGGGTCAGACCCTAAATGACGCATTTTGGCGCGGAGACAGCCCCGTAGGCCGGAGCGCATCATCCCGCGCGCAGTTCCGCACGAGCCGGAGGCCACTTAATGTGGCCTCCGTGCGAGCAGGACTGTTTGAGCACGGGATGATGCGCGCAGGCCTTCGGGGCGGTCGGGTCAGATAGCGGCTTTGAAGAACGTGAGGGTGAAGGCGGCGCCGGTTACGTGGCCCTGCTCGTCGCGTACGTTTTCGGCGGTGAGCTTGCCGCCTTGTGCGGTCACGAGGCTGTGGGCGAGGGCAAGTCCGATGCCCACGCCCGTGGGGTTGACTTCGGACGCCGCGCGGCGGTCGCCCTCGCCGCGGTAGAAGCGCTCGAAAATGTGGGGTAGATCCGCCTCGGCAATTCCGGGCCCCGTGTCCTCGATGCGAATGCGGCATGCCAGGGCATCCTCGGTGGCGCTCACGCGTACATGTCCGCTGGCGGGAGTGTGCTCCATGCAGTTCTTGAGGATGTTCTCGAGCGCCTCTGCGCTCCATGCAGGGTCGCCTTCAAACGAGGCACCGCGCTGCACGGATGCGGTAAATGTAACGTCCGCGATGTCGAACGCGACGGCGAGCGACTCAAAGCTCTTGCGGACAAGCTCTCCAGCGTCGACGGGCACGCGGGTGAGCTTGATGACTCCGGCATCGATACGCGCGAGCTTGAGCAGGGCCGACACGAGGTCCTCCACGCGCCCCTGCAGGCGCTGGATGAGCTCGATGCGCGCAAGCGTGTCGCCCTCACAACCCTGTCGCGCCAGGCGGTCGCGTACGAGCTCGGTTGTGATGGCGATCGAGGTCAACGGCGTTTTGATTTGATGTGAGATGTCGGCCAGGGCATCGGAGAGCGCGAGTTTTTCGGCCTGCAGCTCATCAACCGCGAGATGCAGGCGCGCGATGACCTTGTCGAGCTCGCTAGCCAGAATCGCCAGCTCGCCCTCGTTCATAGCATGAAAGCTCACGGCGCGTTCACCTGCCAAAACGCGGTCGAGCTTGGCTGCCATCGTCGCCAGCGCGCGGTAGCGCATGCGGGTGGCGAGCATGAATACGCCGGAAACGAGTGCGCCCACAGCAAGCGCGCCAAATGCCGCCGCGCCTGCCGCCGCATTGCCTGCGGCCTTAAGCGCGGTCTCGGGCGTGCTCGTGTAGGCGTTCAGCGCCACCGTGCCCACGGCAACCCGCGCCGCTGCAAAAGCAAAGGCCGCCCCCGCAATCGTGCAGATTACGGCGGCGGCAAACGTGCGGCGCACCTCCTTGTTCCTCAGCAGCATGATCTAGCCCCTTGCCTTGTAGCCCAGGCCGCGCACGGTTTGGATGAGCGTGGGGTGCGCGGGGTCGTCCTCAATCTTGTCACGCAAGCGCTTGATGTAGACGGACAGGGTGTTCTCCTCGATGTAGGTCCCGGCGCTGTCCCAGAGAGCGTCGCGGATCTGCTCGCGCGTGATGAGCTTGCCGGCATTGGTGGCGAACAGCAGCAGCAGGCGGTATTCGAGGGCGGAGAGGGCGAGCTCCGCGCCCGCGCGCTCCACGTAGGCGCGCTCGGTGTCCACGCGCACCGGCCCCAGGCTCACGATGCGGCGGCTCGGCTGGGAGCGGCGGATGGTGGCGGCGATGCGGGCAAGCAGCTCGCGCGGGCGGAACGGCTTGGCCACGTAGTCGTCGGCGCCCATGGTAAGTCCTGTGACTGTGTTGAATTCGTCGTCGGAGGCGGTAAGGAAGATCACGGGCGTCTCGGGCGCGGCTTCTTTCACGGCGGAGCACACGGCAAAGCCGTTGCCCTGGCGCAGGGTCACGTCAAGAAGAACGAGCTGGTAGGGGGAGGTAGCACCGGTGCTCGCCACCAGCTCGATCGCGCGGTCTTGCGTGTCGGCGGAATCGACCGAGTACCCCGCCTGCACGAGCAGCTCGGTAAGCGCCTCCACGATGATGGGGTCATCTTCGACAAGCAGGATTCTTGCAGGCATAGCGGCTCCTAGCATGTTGGCTGCCACAAGGGGCGGGTCGTTCCTTCTCTATTGTAAAAAGGACGGCAGCGGCGGCGCGTGACATATCTGTAAGAGCAGGCTGGGTCGGCCGTAAGAGAGGGTTACGTCGGCTTGCCGCGCTATAATGTGTCGATGGTAAAAAACAGGGCGGGAAGGAAAGGTCTGCCTGCATGAATAGTTCGATGCGCTCCGGTTCTCGCGCGACTGTGCCTGCGCATTTCTCACCAAAACCAGATCCGGCGCCGGCGCCCAAGCGCGGCAAAAGCGCCCTTATCGCGCTGGGCGTCGTGGCCGGCATCACTGCGGGCGCCTACATTGCGGGCGTGATCGCCTTCTCGAACATGTGCTACCCCAACACCGTGATCGCCGACACGGACGTGTCGCTCATGACGCGCTCCATGGCGGCGGGCCGCATTCGTTCGGCTGCGGAGAACTACCGGCTGACGGTTGAGGGCGACGGGTTCAGCTGGACCTACGAGCCCGAGTCGTCGAGCGAAATCATCGATGCCGACGCGGCGGTTGGTCGCGTGATCGAGGCGAACGACCCCTTGGCCTGGCCGGTTCGCATCGTGGACGCGCTGGCGCACGAGCCCGAGGCTGCGCAGCCCGTGGAGTCTCAGGGGACCGCGGAGGGTAAGGGCGGAACGTCTGGGGGCGCGGCCGCTGCTGGCGACGCCGGGGACGCGGCTGCCTCGAACGACGACATCCATCTGCCGGATTCCTTCGACCGTGAGGCGTTTTCTGCCGAGCTCGGCGCGGCGCTCGACGCGTACAACAACACCCGCACCGGCACCTTCGATGCCGCAGGCGCTTACGACTCGGAGGCCGGCAAGTTCACGCTCGAAAAGGCCCGTTCGAACCAAAAGCTCGACAAGGAGGCCATCGAGCGCGCCGCCCTGCAGGCGATTTCCACGCTGGCCAAGTCTGTGACGCTTGACGACGGCAGCTATATCCCGCTGGCGGGCGGTGCCAGCAAGAAGGACGTGCAGGCGGCCATCGACGCCGCGAACGCGCTGATCGGCACCGACGTCGACCTCAAGATGGGCGGCGCCACCGTGGCCACGCTCGACGGCGCCACGTTCGCGCAGTGGATGACCTTCGATGAGTCGCTCAAGCCCACGCTCACTACCGAGCCCCTGACTCAGTGGGTCCACGAGCTGGCGGTGAGCAAGCTCGACACCGTCGGTAGCGAGCGCACGTACACGCGCGCGGACGGCAAGAAGATCACGGTGAGCGGCGGCACGTACGGCTGGAACAGCAACGAGGCTGAGCTCGTCAAGCTACTTCAGGATGCCGTGGCGAACAAGAAGGTGGGCGAGGTCGAGATCCCCACCCTGCAGCAGGCGTCCACCTGGACTGCCAAGGGCGAGCGCGACTGGGGCGCGTACTGCGACATCGACCTTACTGAGCAGCGCGTGCGCTATTACAACGCCGCCGGCGCGCTCGCGTGGGAAAGCGGCTGTGTGACCGGCAACCCCAACGCGGGCGACGCGACGCCCACCGGCGTGTTCATGCTGAACGCCAAGCGTCAAAATGAGATGCTGATCGGCTTTGACGAGAACAAGGACGGCAAGCCCGATTACAAGTCGCCGGTTGCCTACTGGATGCCGTTTGTGGACAATGCGATCGGCCTGCACGATGCGAACTGGCAGCCCATGGAGTACTTCTCCAACCCGCAGGCGTATACCTGGGCGGGCAGCCACGGCTGCATCAACCTGCCCACCGATAAAGCCGCTGAGCTCTACAACCTCATCCAGGTGGGTGACTGCGTGATCGTCCACGGGTAACGCCGGCCGTACATGCCTGATGTGAACATGCCGAACAGCTCGTTGCGTGCGGGCTGTTCGGCATTGTTTGTATGCGTTTGAAAGGTGCGCTGGATTTCTTGTTGCTGCTAGGAGCACATGCCACAGCGGGCGCAGGCGGAAAGCGCTGTGGGAGCGATGGCGATGCCGCCCTGCGCCGTCTCGCGCAGGGTTGCCGGCAGGGCATGGCCCACGGCGAGCATGGTCGCCGCCATTTCGTCGAACGGTACGAGTGAGCGCACGCCCGACAGCGCGAGCTGCGCGCCGGTGAACGCCGCCGCGACGCCGATGGCGTTGCGGTTTTGGCACGGAACCTCCACCAGGCCGCCCACGGGGTCGCAGACGAGTCCCAGCAGATTGGCGATGGTGATGGACGCGGCGTCGAGCGCCTGCTCAGGCGTGCCGCCGTGCATCTGTACGAGCGCTGCGGCGGCCATAGCGGCAGCCGAGCCGACCTCGGCCTGACAGCCGCCCTCGGCTCCCGCCACACATGCCGAGGTGGAGAGGATGAGTCCCACGGCTGCGGCGCAGTAGAGGGCTTCTTCGAGCATGGCGTCCTTGGCGCTGGCTCCATGGGGGTCGCAGGCGCGCGGGTCGTCTGATGAGGAATCGCGTGCGGTATCCGTTCCGTCGGCGCTGAGGGGATTCGCTGCGGCGCCGCCTGACGCGGCTTGGCCAACAGCGGTCTGCGCCTCGCCACATGCCCGCGCGTCAAGCGCATCGCCGACGGCGAGCACGCACCCAGGGACAACGCCTGCGGACCCCGCTGTGGGTGCGGCGACGATCACGCCCATGGTTGCCGAGCGCTCGAGCACGGCCATAGCGCGGGCGACGGCCTCGGACTGCACGGCTCCGAGCAGCGTGGCCGAGAGCGCGTTTCGCGCCTGGTCGACGGCGCGCGCCTCGCCGTTGAGGAAGCCGCCGAGCGAGCGCTGCGGATGGGCGAGGGGCTCCGTGGTCTCCTCGCGCATGACCTCGATCACACGGCGCATCAGCGCACGGGCACGTTCAGCACCGACCATCTGCTCCTCGCGCTCGCGCATGACAGCGCCGATGCTCGCGCCGCGTTCGCGGCAGGCGTCGAGCAGCTGGGCGGCATCGTCGAACAGGTCGGGGGTCGAAACACCCGGGCCGAGCGCCGCGGCAGAGCCCGGCAGTTCGATGAAGGTGGCATAGGTCACCAGGTCGAGCGCGCGCACGGCCGGCAGCACGGCGCGGTCGGGGGCGCCGTCGGTCTCGAACACCGAGTACGCGGTACCGCCCGCCTCCGTTCGGTACGTGCGGCAAAAGGCGATGTTCATTCGCGCTTGGGCGAGCGCTCCGGTGAGCGCTGCGAGCGCACCCGGCGCATCGCGGTGCGCAACGAACAGGGTGGTGTAGAGCCCCGAGATTTCAACGGCCACGCCGTTAATAGCGCTGATGCGCATCTTGCCGCCGCCCAGGCTCTCGCCGCGCACGTCGGTTGCGGTGCCCGCAGCGCTCTCGAGGTGGATATCGACGGTGTTCGGATGAATGGAGGGGTCATCCCCACCGATCTCGAAGGCGAAGTTAAGGCCCGCCTCGTGCGCGAGCGAAAAGGCATCGCGAATGCGCTCGTCATCGGTGTCCAGCCCCAGCACACCCGCCACAAGCGCGCGGTCGGTGCCGTGGCCGCGGTAGGTGTGCGCGAAGCTGTTCCACAAGGTGAACGTGACGCTGGAAACGACGCCCTCCACGAGCGTCGCCGCAACGCGCGCGCATCGCAGTGCCCCCGCCGTATGCGAGGACGAGGGCCCCACCATAACGGGCCCCAGGATCTCAAACGCCGAGGTAGTGGCAAACGACTGCGGTACTGCGCTCATGGCTCCTCCAACCCGGTCGGGCGCGCTTGGGGTGTAACCCCCGCGCTCAGCTTCGCTGCGCTCAGAAGTCGCGCGGGAGTTACACCCCAAGCGCGCCCTACGCTGTCAAAGCCGGAAACACAACAAAAAGAAATACTACGAAGCGAATGGCCGTGCGGTCTGCACCGCGGCGACCTCGCCCGCCCGATGGCACGAGCGGATAAACGTAGGGGCGCCCGCCGTATGTCCGCTGAGCGACTTCTGAACGAAGTGAAGCTGAGCGAAGGGGACATACGGCGGGCGCCCCGGTCGAGCGGTTTAGCCGGCCATCGGGCGGGCGCGGTCGATGCGGGCGAGGCAGTCGTCGCGGCCGATGAGCGCCATGGTCTCGCCCAGCGGGGGGCTCACCATGTTGCCGCATTCGGCCACGCGAACGGCGCCGAATACCAGGCGCTTCTTAACGTCGAGCGCCTCAGGCAGCGGCTCGAGCGCCGCATCGATGCTCTCGGGTGTCCATGCGTCCTCGCTAAGCGCCTCAAGCGCCGTGCGGGCGGCGTCGAGGACGGCGCCCAGGCCCTCCTTGGCAAGGCCCTTGGCAACCGACTTCTCGTCATACGCAAGGGTCTCGGCCGTGGCGAACACCGGGGCGGCCACGGCGGCGGCGTCGGCGGGCATCTTGGTGCGCGGGCGCACGATGGCGGCGAGTGCGTCGACCCACGCCTCGTCGGCCTCAAAGCCCTCGTCGATCATGTCGGCCTCGAGCAGCTCGGGCAGCATGATCTGGTCGGCGAAGTCGGCGTCGGACATGGCGTTGATGTACTCGGCGTTCATCCAGTCGAGCTTCTTGGGGTCGAAGGTCGCCGGGTTCTTGGAGATGCGGTCCAGGCTGAACTTGCTGGCCAGCACGTCGCGCGGGATGACGGTGGTCTCGCCGTCGAGCGACCAGCCGAGCAGCGCCAGGTAGTTCACGAAGGCGTCGGACAAGTAACCGGCGTCACGGTACTCCTCCACGGAGGTCGCGCCGTGGCGCTTGGAGAGCTTCTTGCCGTCGGCGCCCAAAATCATGGAAATGTGCGCGAACGTGGGCACGGGCGCGCCGAGAGCCTCGTACACCATGACCTGGCGCGGGGTGTTGGAGAGGTGGTCGTCGCCGCGGATGACGTGGGTGATGCGCATGGCGGCGTCGTCCACCACGGTGGCGAAATTGTAGGTGGGGGTGCCGTCGGAGCGGAAGATCACGAAGTCGTCGAGCTCCTTGGCGTCAAAGGTCACCTCGCCGTGGACGGCGTCGTTGATGACCACGTTGCCGCGGTCAGCCGGGACCTTGATGCGCAGCACGTAGGGCTCGCCGGCGTCGATGCGGGCCTGGGCCTCCTCGCGGGAGAGGCCGCGGCAGCGGCGCTGATAACCCTGGAAGGGGTCCTTGCGGGCCTGGGCGGCCTCACGGTCGGCGGCCAGCTGCTCGGGGGTGCAGAAGCAGGGGTATGCCGTGCCCTCGTCCCACATCTTCTGCGCCGCGGCCTTGTACATGTCCAGGCGCTCGGTCTGGGAGTAGGGGCCAAAGTCGCCGCCAACCTCGGGGCCTTCGTCCCAATCGAGGCCGAGCCAGCGCATGGCGCGCAGGATGATCTGCGTGTTCTCGTCCGTCGAGCGGGTGGGGTCGGTGTCGTCGATGCGCAGGATGAAATCGCCGCCGTTGGCGCGGGCGAAGGCCCAGTTGTAAATGGCGGTGCGAGCGCCGCCGATGTGCAGCTTGCCAGTGGGCGAGGGCGCAAAACGAACGCGGACGTTGTCGCTCATGTGTGCTCCTTGGAGTCGATGTAGTCAATCTTTCCCATTATAGGACATGCGCATGAGCGCGCCGTCGCAAGCCGCGCATTGCACGGAGAAGCCGTGTTGGATTGGGTTGGGCCGGCACTTGACCACGCGGCAAGGCGCATGCCAGTAGTGTTCTGAAAGATGCGGCAGCCCAAGCGTTGGAGACCTTGGTGAGTGCTAGACTGACCGAACCGTTGCACGCGAGGTGTGCCCATCGCCCTCATCCATATAGGAAGGGGGTGGTCGTTTTGTCCGAAGCGATTTTGCTTTTGGCACTCGTCACCGTTTTGGTGATTGTCGCCAAGTCGTAATCGATATAAAACGACTCCGGGTCGCCCTGGCAGACAATCCGGAGTCCAAGGTGTGAAGTGCTTGCTTCCCACTCCGCTTTAGTTCCTGCTTAAAAAGAGGGTGAGCCTTGCGTGCTTCGGTTTTATGGTAGCACAAATAATAATGCGGCGTTACGGTGTGCATTGGGCGCGCGGCGCGGCACGGTCCGTGCGGCGCGGTACAATCTATCAGCTACGAGCTCGGCGGAATGGTAACGGTCGCCGAGCGCTTTGTTTGAAAGGGGCTTGCATGCCAGCTGAGAATCGTTCCACCCAGGAACAGACGCGCGCCGCTTTGAGCGCGGATTCGTTCGTATTCACCTCCGAGTCGGTCACCGAGGGCCACCCCGATAAGATCGCCGACCAGATTTCCGACGCCGTTCTCGACGCCATTCTGGCCAAAGAGGCCGAGCTTGAGGCCAAGGGCTATGTTGCACCCAACGGGCAGCCTGCCAAGCTCGAGAACGTGCGCTGCGCGTGCGAGACGTTCGTGACCACGGGCACCATCATCGTGGCGGGCGAGATTCGCACCGAATCCTACATCGACGTGCAGAACATCGCACGCGAGGTCGTGCGCCGCATCGGCTACGACCGTGCCAAGTTCGGCTTCGACTGCGACACCTGCGGCGTGCTCAACCTCATCCACGAGCAGAGTCCCGACATCGCGCAGGGAGTGGACGAGTCCTTCGACGCGCAGGCCGGCCGCACCACCGACCCGCTCGACCTCATCGGTGCGGGCGACCAAGGCATGATGTTCGGCTACGCCGCCAACGAGACGCCCACGCTCATGCCCATGCCGCATTATCTCTCCAGCCGCCTGGCCGAGCGCCTGGCCGAGGTGCGTCACAACGGCACCCTCGACTACCTGCGCCCCGACGGCAAGACCCAGGTCACCGTGCGTTACGAGGGCGGTAAGCCCGTGGCGGTGGAGACCATCGTCATCTCCACGCAGCACGCGCCCGAGATCGAGGACATGTCCGTCATCGAGGCGGACATGCGCGAGCACGTGATCGCCCCCGTCATGGAGGCCGCAGGCATCTCCTGGGAAGGCGCCGACCTGTACGTGAACCCCACGGGGCGCTTCGTGGTGGGCGGTCCCATGGGCGACACGGGCCTCACCGGCCGCAAGATCATCGTCGACACCTACGGCGGCATGGGCCGTCACGGCGGCGGCGCGTTTTCCGGCAAGGATTGCACCAAGGTGGACCGCTCCGCTGCGTACGCCGCGCGCTGGGTGGCCAAGAACGTGGTTGCCGCTGGCCTGGCCGAGCGCTGCGAGATCGAGCTGGCCTACGCCATCGGCGTGAGCTACCCGCTGTCTGTGATGGTGGACACCTTCGGCACCGGCGTGGTGGGCGAGGACGTGATCACCGAGGCCGTGCGCCGCGTGTTCGACCTGCGTCCGGGCGCCATCATCCGCGACCTTGACCTGCGCCGTCCCATTTACGAGAAGACGGCCGCCTACGGTCACTTTGGCCGCGAGGACGCGGACTTCACCTGGGAGCGCTGCGACCGCGTGGATGAGCTGCGCGCCGCCTGCGGGCTTTAGCTTCCACGGGACTTGCGTGCTGCTCCCACCGCAAAACGTAGCGCTAATTGCAAGGGCTGCTCGGATTCAAATTCCGAGCAGCCCTTTTCTCATACTTTTAAACCCTGTAAAACCGTTGATTTATGGCTATATAAATTGTGCAAAACCGTAAACATGATCTAATATAGATTGTGCAAAAGCGTACATATCAACGTGAATGGCGACATGATATGCTCAGAAGAAGCGTGACCGATAAGTTTGATGAATGGAAGGCCTCCGGATCGGGAAAGGCGCTGTTCGTCATGGGCGCACGGCAAATCGGCAAAAGCTTTGCCATCAGGGCTTTTGGCGTGTCTCGGTACCGTGTCTTTGTTGAGATCAATCTTCTTCAGGATGACTCGGCACGCAGGGCGCTTTTGGAAGCGACCGATGCCGCTGAGTTTATAAGGCGCGTTTCGATTATCTCCGGAATCAAACTGGTTCCTGGAGAGACCCTGGTGTTCATCGATGAGGTGCAAGAAGCGCCTGACATCATGACCATGTCCAAGTTCCTTGTCGAGGATGCTCGTTTTGATTGGGCGTTTTCCGGCTCGATGCTCGGGACGGAGTTCAAGGGGATTCGGTCGTATCCCGTTGGGTATGTGCATGAGATTGTCATGCGCCCGTTGAGTTTCGAGGAGTTTTGCTGGGCAATCGGAATCTCCTCAGAAGCTATGGACGAAATTAGAGAGGCGTGTATTCTGGAGCATCCGCTTCCCGAATACCTGCACGCCGCCATGTTGCAGAACTTTCGAACATATCTTGTGGTTGGCGGCATGCCCGAGGTCGTACAGGGCTTTCTTGATTCGGCAGGCGATCTTGTCGGAATACGCTCAATGCAAGATGAGCTCAATAAACAGTATCGAAGAGACATCTCTAAATATGCTGCGGGTCGATCCCTGCACGTCCAGGCGATCTTCGATCAGCTTCCACTTCAACTTGAGGGCGCAAAGCGCAAGTTCATTATGTCGTCTATTGATCAGGATGCTCGGTTTAAGAAATACGAGCGTGATTTCGTCTGGCTTGAACGCGCGGGGGTTGCCCTCAAGGTCGATCGTGTGAGCGAGCCGAAGTCGCCGTTGCTTGGTACGGCCGACCAATCGCAGTTCAAGCTTTATCAATCGGATACAGGCATGCTTATCGCGCGCTATCCGTCAATGCTTGCCCGCGCGGTCTATCTTGATGATAAGCACCCCAATCTTGGCGGCATCTATGAGAATGCGGTCGCTCAGGAGCTGGCGGCGCAAGGACATGATCTTTACTACTATATGACCAAGAGCCGAGGCGAGGTGGATTTCGTGGTTGACGCCCCGGACGGCTCCGCTGTCGCTCTTGAGGTTAAATCGGGTGCGTACTACCACTCCCATGCCGCGCTCGACAACCTTCTTGCAGCGGAGGGTTACGGTGCGCGTCTGGGCATCGTTTTGTCTCGAGGTAACGTCGAACGTGATGGCAAGGTTTTGTATCTGCCCCTGTACGCCATGTTTTGTCTTCCGACATTTTTAGATGGTGACGTCGCTGCGAAGGGGTTTCGACTAGAGGTCGCTCGCGTGTAGATTGGCGCCCGCCCGAGTGCTTGGGCGGACAATGATCTTTTATGTAGGATTTGAAGGCGGGAGGGCACTTGTCCGGTTTTGCCTCGGTGGTCATCGATATCCCTTCGCGCGCATTGTCGGAGCCGTTCGCCTATGCGGTGCCCGCGGAGCTCGAAGGCGCATGCGCGGTGGGCACGACGGTGCTCGTGTCGTTTGGGCGGCGCGTTGAGGTGGGCTACGTGGTGGCGCGGGCGGCGGCGCTCGGCGACTTGCCGGGTGCCGAGGGCGTGAACCCGGCACGCGTCAAGCCCGTGCGCGAGGTCGTGGCCGCGAGCGCGTTTTCCGAAGCGGGGGCTGAGCTCGCGTTTTGGATGAGCCGCGAGTACGTGGCGGCGCTCTCCGAGTGCATCCGCCTGTTCCTGCCGCCTGGCGGGGCGGGCAAGGTCGTGCGCGGCGACGACGGCACGTATTCGTTCGTGCCCTCCGCAGCCAAGCCGGTCACGGTGCGGTGGGCGAGCCTGACCGAGGCCGGGCGCAGCTTTGAGCCCGCCGCGAACGCGCACAAGCAAAAGCAGCTCATCGAGGCCCTGTCGTGCGGCCCGGTGACCACGCGTGAGCTCAATGTCCTATACGGTGACATGTCCGCCGCCGTGCGCGCACTGGAAAAGCGCGGCGTGGTGGCAGTTGAGGAACGTCGCAGCTGGCGCGGCTCGGGCGAGGGAACCACATTGTCTTCGGCGCGCGCCGCGGCGCCTCAGGAGCTCACGGCGGGCCAGCGCGCGGCGCTTGCGGCCATCGACGCTGCTCGCGAGTGGGCGGCGGGCGACGTGGTGCTGGTCGATGGCGTGACGGGCTCGGGCAAGACCGAGGTGTATCTCTCCGCTATTGAGCGCGTGCTCGCGTCGGGTGGCTCAGCCTGCGTGCTCGTGCCCGAGATCTCGCTCACGGCCCAGACCGTGGGGCGCTTCCGCTCGCGCTTCGGCGATGCTGTGGCGGTGTTCCACTCGCGCCTTTCGGCGGGCGAGCGCCTGGACCAGTGGGACATGGTGCGCTCGGGCGCGGCCCGCGTGGTGGTGGGCGCGCGTTCGGCGCTGTTCTGCCCGTTTTCGAGCCTCGGTCTTATCGTGATCGACGAGGAGCATGAGCAGAGCTACAAGCAGGGGAGCAGCCCGCGCTACCACGCCCGCGAGGTCGCGGCGCAGATGGCACGGATGCACGGGTGCCCGCTCGTGCTGGGCTCGGCCACGCCCTCGGCGGAGTCGCTGGCACGCTGCGAGGCCGGCGTCTACCGCGGTCAGCGCTGGGAGCGTGTGGAGATGCCCGAGCGCCCGGGCGTGGCGCATCTGCCAAAGATCGTGGTGGCCGACCTGCGCCGGGAGTTCGCCTCCGGCAGCCGCTCGATCTTTTCCAAGCCGCTGCTCGACGGCCTGCGGCGCGTGGTGGAGCGCCGGGAAAAGGCCGTGCTGCTGCACAACCGCCGCGGGTTCGCGAGCTTTCTCATGTGCCGCGAGTGCGGCTGCGTGCCCACGTGCAGGCACTGCTCCACGGCGCTCACCTACCACGAGCGCACGCACACGCTCGAGTGCCACACCTGCGGGTGCGTGTACCGCGTGCGACCCTACCCCGCGCACGGCAGTGCGTGCCCCAAGTGCGGCAGCCGGTACCTGGCCAAGATGGGCTTGGGAACGCAGCAAGTTGAGGACGCGCTGCGCGAGCTTTTGCCTGCCGACGTGCCGGTGATCCGCATGGACGCCGACTCAACGCGGGCGAAGGGCGCGCACCAAAAGCTGCTGGAGGAGTTCGATGCCGCCGAGTGCGCGGTGCTGCTGGGCACGCAGATGATCGCCAAGGGCCTCGACTTTCCCGAGGTGACGCTCGCGGCGGTGATTAACTCCGACTACGCGCTCAAGATGCCGGATTTCCGTGCGAGCGAGCGGGCGTATGACTTGCTCGAGCAGGTGGCGGGCCGAGCCGGGCGCGGGAAGAGAGCGGGCGAGGTCGTCATCCAGACGTACCTGCCGCAAGACCCGGTGATTCGCGCGGTCGCCGGGCACGATCGGTCCGTTTTTACTGAGCATGACCTGGCGCAGCGTGCCGAGGCCCTGTATCCGCCCTTTGTTCGCCTGGTGAACATCCTGGTGTGGAGCGCGCGCGAACGCGATGCGCGTGACTACGTGATGCGTCTGGCGGACGAGCTCCGCGCGGCCACAGGCGGCGCGGGTGCGCGCTTGGCGGCGTTCGAGCTGCCGAGCACGGCGGGGGCGGCCGGTGCTCCCGGGGCAGCGCTTATGTTCGACGGCGGGCAGGGGCGGACGTGCGGATGCGAGCAGGCGGGGGGTTTCTCGGGCGGTTCCCGTGCTGCGGCGGGCGAGTCTCGTGGCGCGGTTGAGGGCGCTTGGGCGCCCGGGTCTCGCGGGTCTTATTCGAGCGCGTCCATGCTCGTGGCTGCGAATGGCCCCGCGCCCGCCCGCTACTCAGCCGCTGGTTCTCAGGCCTCCGCCGCGCCGACGTCCCTACTCGACCACATCGAGGTCATCGGTCCCGCGCCGTGCGTGATCGAGCGGGCGAAGGACCGCTATCGCTTCCATGTGATCGTCAAGGCCCCGCTGGACGCGCCCGTCTCGGAGACGATCGCGGCGGTGCTCGGCGATGTGGGCCCGCGCCCCGGTGTGAGCGTGGCGGTCGACGTGGACGCCTACGACCTGATGTAGCTGTACCGCTGCGATAGGGCTGCCCGGGGCCAGGTGCGAGTGGTCGATTTGATTCGGGTTCGTCGCCTTGGTCGGCATGTGGCGCCGTGGTCCGATTCACCCTGGTTGCGGTGCGCGAAGTCGATCTGCTCTGGGTCGCGCCTTGGTTGGCCCACGGTGTCAGTCTCCCGTACCCGCGCTGCTCGGTTCCGCCAGCTCGCCTGCGCTTGCGCCCGTTGCCGCCAGCCTCTCTATTTTTGGCGGAGGAATCGCCCTCTCCGGTGCTTCGACGCGCTCGTCTCCCGGTTTGCGGGTACCATAGAACCGATGTGCATAATCGGCCGCTCGCTCGGCCGCGTGAAAGGAATCCCATGGAAATCAACGGTATCGTACTGTCGCCCGACCCGCGCCTGCGCCAGGAGTGCGCCGAGATCACCGAGATCAACGACGACCTGGTTGCGCTGGTTGAGCGCATGAAGGTACAGATGTTCGAGAACGGCGGCTGCGGCCTGGCCGCCCCGCAGGTGGGCGAGCTCATCCAGCTCGCGATTGTGGACACCGAGTACACCGGCGCCGACGACTACGACCCCTTCGTTCTTATTAACCCGGTTATCGTGGAGGCGTCCGACACGCTTTCGCCCTACAACGAGGGCTGCCTGTCGATCCCCGGGATCAACTGCGAGATCCAGCGCCCGAACCGCGTTGTGGTTGAGGCGTACAACCTCGACGGCGATTGCATGCGCTACGATGCCGCCGGCGACCTGTTCTGCGTGTGCCTGCAGCACGAGATCGACCACCTGCATGGCAAGACCATGTTCGAGCGCCTGAGCCCGCAGCAGCGCATGCACGCCATGAAGGAGTACCAGGCCGCGCTGGCCCGCGGCGCCAAGCCGGGCGAGACGGAGTAGCCATGCGCGTTGTGTTTATGGGCACGCCCGCGTTCGCGGTGCCGTCGCTGCAAAAGCTTGCCGCTGTGCACGAGGTGGCCTTGGTGCTCACCCGCCCCGATGCCGTGCGCTCGCGCGGCAAAAAACTCGAGCCCTCGCCGGTTAAGGTGGCGGCGCTTGAGCTGGGGCTTCCGGTGCTTGAGGCGAGCCGCATCACGCCCGAGGTCTTCGAGGCGCTCGAGGCGGCCCGCGCCGACGTGTTCTGCGTGGCCGCGTACGGCTGTATCCTGCCCGACGAGGTGCTTACCATGGCGCCTCTGGGTTGCGTGAACGTTCATGCCTCGTTGCTGCCGCGCTGGCGTGGCGCCGCGCCCATCCAGCGCTCCATCCTGGAGGGCGACGAGCGCACAGGCGTGTCCATCATGCGCATTGGGCACGGTGTCGACACGGGCGCGTATTGCGCGCAGGCGAGCTGCTCCGTGGCGGGCAAAACCGCTGACGAGTTGACGGCCGAGTTGGCCGAGCTCGGCGGCGAGCTGCTGGTGGAAACGCTGCCTTCGCTCGTGGATGGCAGTGCGGTTTGGACCGAGCAGGATGAGGCGCTCGTGACCCATGCGGCCAAGATCTCTAAGGCAGAGATGCGTCTGGACCCCGGGTTGCCCACGCTTGAGAACGAGCGTCGCGTGCTGGCGTCCTCCGACGCGGCGCCGGCCCGCTGCGTGATCGCTGGCAAGCCCGTGCGCGTGATGCGCGCCGTGGCGGTTGGTGCTGGTGCTGCGGCTTCCGGTTCTGATGCGGCCGCCGGTTCAGGTGCGGATGCAGGTGCTGAGCTGGGCATGGGCTTGGGCTCCGGTGCGTGCTCCTCGGCTGGTAAGCGCCTGGTGCTGGGCTGCGCGGACGGCGTGCTTGAGGTGCTCAGCGTTAAGCCCGACGGCAAGCGTGAGATGGATGCCTCTTCGTTTTGCGCTGGCCTGCGCGAGCAGACGTCTACCTGGGAGAAGATCCAGTAGGTGCTTCCGCGAGTCAGTTGGGCGCCGTACGATGGTTGCTCTGGTGTGCAGCGAGGCAGCACGAACTGCTGACTGTAATCTGTTATCTGAACAGGGGGCGGTGCGCTTATCGCGCATCGCCCCCTTTGCGTGCAGGCCGGGGTGCGAGGGGTCAGTATCTTTCACTAGCTTTGAGGTGTTCCTGTGTGAGAGATGATTGGCGGCTGAGTCTGATATTAAGATCGCCTGCTCAAATGGGCCTGCGTCTGGGCCTTAAGAGTACGCTTCAGCCCAGTGCGCGGAGTCTTTCGGCCGCAAAGAATGGCTTGGATGGTCAAATTGCCTTTGGATGGCCAAATCACCTTGCGGCTGGGTTCGATGAGCGTCTTTGAACCGAGTGCGCGGCGTTGCAGCCAGCAAAAATCACGTGGTGTGGTCAAATCTCCTTGCAACTGGGTCGTTTTTAAGAGACACCAGCTTGCTCATGTCTCCTTTTACCGGCAAAAAATGGGCTCTGTGGTCAAATTATCCCGTGACTGGGCCTTTAGGGTTGCTCGATAGGCCTATTTCGTCCACGTCCCATCTGCAAGATGGCCCAGTCACGGGGTGATTTGACCATATGACCGATCTTTTGGGATGTTTTTGGGGCGCACGGGGATTCGTATTCACCCAGTCACGAGGTAATTTGACCAGAGGACCAATCTTTTAGGGCGGTTTCGAGTCGGGTGGGGTTCGAGCTCGCCCAGTCGTGGGCCGCTTTGACCAACGGGCCGAGTTTCTAGAGCGTTTCACGGGGGATGAGAGCTCGTATTCATCGAGTCACGAGGCATTTAGACCGCTCGGTCTCTCTATTTTTGTAGCACATGCGCTGTGGCCGCGCCCGTTGCTGGGCTTTTGAGCGAGTACCTGGACTTCTTGCTTAGATGAGGGCAGGTATAGACCCCTGCAGGTACAATCTATAAAGAATGTTGAATCATTTGGCTATGGGAATGAGGGACGGTTGCAGCCGCGGCAAAGCAAGCGCCGGGAAATTGCTCGCTAGTCGTTCTTAATTAGCTACGGATCGCTATAGGGCCAAGGGCAAAAGGGGAGAGCATGGCAAAGGTGACGCCGGCGCGTAGGGTCGCGCTGAACGTGTTGATGGAAGCCGAGCAAACGGGCCGGTACGCGCGCGAGCTCATGCCTGCTGCAGCGGATGCGGCTCGCCTCGACGCGCGTGATGCGGCGTTCGCCATGCGCCTGGCCCTGGGCGTCACCTCCACGCGCGGTTGTCTGGACGACGCGCTCGACGCGCACCTGGACAAGCCGAAGAAGGTCGCCGCCCGTGTTCGCATGGCCCTGCGCATTGCCGCCTTCGAGGCCCTGTATCTGAATACGGCCCCCGAGGTTGCGGTGAGCCAGGGCGTTGAGCTGGTGAATTCCTTTGCCAAGGGCGCGTCGGGGTTGGCCAATGCGGTGCTTCGTCGCGTGTGCGCGTGCCGTGATGCGTTTTTGTCGGCGGAGGACGCCGCGCCTGAGCAGCGGGAAATGGTGGCGCGCGCCCGTCGTGCGGGCTTGCCCGTGTGGCTCGTGCGCCGGGTGGTTGAGTCGCTTGGCGAAGATCGCGCGCAGGAGGTGCTCGACGCCCAGTGTGGCGCCGCTCCCTTGGCGGTCCATGCGAATCCGCTGCGTGAGCGTGAACTCGTGCGGCCTCTGCACGATGCCGATGCGCTGCCGTTGGCGCTGCCCGGGGCTTTGAGTGTTGCGCATGTTGGGCCGCTGGTCTCGAGCGGCTCGTTTGCCCACGCCGATGCGGTGGCCTCCGATTACCATGCGCAGCTGATCGCCGCGGCGGCCACGCGCGCGGGCTCGTGCTTGGAGATCGGCGCGGGCCGCGGCACCAAAACGTTCATGATGCTCGCTCATGTGCGCCGTCGTCAGATTGAACATGCGCACGTGGCGCTCGACATGTACGAGGGTAAATGCCGTGCGAATGCCGTGCGCATTGAGCGTGCCGATCTGGGTGGTCTCGAGCTGGCGGTTGGTGACGCGACTGATCTGGACGCCTGTTTGGCTGAGTACGATGCTCATGTGTGTGGGTGCGTGGCTGAGGGTATTGGTGGGCGTGCGGAGGGGCATGCGAGCGGCTGGACGAACGGCGAGGGGAGCGTGCGTGTGAGCGGGGATACCGGCGGTTTTGCAAGCTCAAATTCGAGTGTTCGAGTGAGTAGCGGGACGAGCCTATTTTCGGGCGAACGCGGCGGCGAGACCTCTGCTGACCGTGCGGTTGTTCCCGTGGATGCCGATTTCCGCGAGTGTGCTTTGTCTGATGCCCTCGCACATGGTACCGCCCGCACGTGTGTCCCCGCGGGCGATGATTCCCATGAACGCGCTTTGCGCGATGCCGTTGCGCATGGTACCGCCAGTGCGGGCGCTCCTGCGGATGTCGATTCCCGTGATCGTGTGTTGTTCGATACCGTGTTCGTGGATGCTCCGTGCTCAGGTACGGGTACGATGCGTCGTCATGGCGAGATTGCCTGGCGATTGACGCCCACGGAATGTAAGCGTGAGCTGCCTGATCTGCAGCTGGCGCTGCTACGCGCGGCTGCCCGCCGTGTTGCCGAAGGCGGCGAGCTCATCTACGCGACTTGCTCGGTGCTGCGTGCCGAGAACCAGGATGTTGTCCAGGCGTTTTTGTCTTCCGAAGAAGGTGCTCGATTCAAGCTGGCGCCGGTGTCTGGTCTGCTGGAAGAAGCCGGTGCAGCGTACGCCAGGGCCGCGTGTGAAATGGCGGCGCTCGAGGACGAGCACGGCTGCTTCCAGAGCGTCCCCGCTCCTGGCGGCTACGACGGCCACTTCTGCGCACGCTTCATCCTGCGATAACAAGCGTCCGCGAGCCGTCGTTCTGCCGAGCTACCGTTCCGCCGTGCCGGTGAGATCCCGAGCCGTCGACCGTATTGCCGAGCCGCTGCGCCTCTGCGCCGCCGCACCGTCAAGATGCCGCGCCCGTGACCACGCTGCCAATCGGCCCGCCGCGCTCCACTCCAGACCGCGGGTTTTGGACACACAGGCCTCAAAAACGGCCCTATATGTCAAAATTCACGGTCGCTTTGCGCAACGCGTGCTGGGATTTTGCGCTGCGCATGGACGACGTACAGGCCAGGGAGTTCAAGCGCCACTTGCGTAACGTTAGGGCGTTTGACCCGTGTTGCTGCGCTCGGGCTGTCGGCGCACAGTCAGGCGCCGTCGCGCTGTCCGTTGCTCCGTCCCTCTACAAAGGGACCGCGGATTATGGACATACAGGGCTCAAGTATGCATCTGTATGTCCAAAACCCGCGGTCGCTTTGGGGCCAGTAGGCCTTTGGGCACGGACACCGGCACCCCGGCGGTGGCGCAATGGCCATAACGGGGCCTTACAGCCTCCTACTCCGCCTTGTGGGGGCAGTCGCTGCAGCTGCAGCTTGACTCGGAGCCGGAGGTGCTCGTGGCGGCGGTGCTGGAGCCGCCATCGCGCATGTCGGTGTTGTAGAAGCCCGAGCCCGCGAACTTGATGCCGCTTGCGTTGAAGACCTTGTCGGCCGCGCCGCCGCACGCGGGGCACGTCACCTCGGGGTGCTCCATCATGCCGTGCTCAACCTCGAACACCGTGTTGCAGCTCGTGCAGCGGTAGTCATAGCGTGCCATGTCAAACCTCGTTTTCACCTAAAGGCGCCCGCCGGTCTGAAATGCCGGCGGGCGCGAATTTGTACGCCTCTACTGTACCCCAAACGCCACGCTCAATGCCCTCGTCATGCAAATACAACATGGGCTGCGGTCCAGTCATAGGCGAGGCCAGTTCAAAAGCGCGCCTATGCCGAGCTCGAGCACGGGTGGATGTCCTCCTGGTTGGGCATGGGTGACAGGTGCAAGACGCGCTTGGGCGACATTGAAAGGCATGCCATGCGCCCGACGTGCTCGTCTTGCGCTGCCGCCCGTCTGCTTACCGCGCGAAGCGCCCCGTTTCGTCCATCGCCATGGCCACGAGGTGCTCGCTGGTGCAGATGTCGGCCTCGCTCGCCTGCCAGCTCCAGTTGCCCTCGGCCACGCCGGGCACGTTCATGCGCGCGTCGTCGCCCAGGCGCAGGGCATCTTGCAGCTGCATCATAACCACGGTCGCGTTGCTCGCCAGCGCTGCGCGCAGAATCTCGCTTGCCAGGTAGCGGCTGCCCTCAACGTCGCCGTCCGCGCAGAACGATTTCTGGCAGAAGCCCGCCAGCGTGGACGTGTCGTGCGTGGAGGTGTAGAGCACGTTGGCCGCGTGCGGGTGGATGCCCTGGCGCACGTCGTAGTCGGCGAACTCGATCACGTCCATGCCGGGGAAACCGCAGCTCGCCAGCAGGGCGCGCACGCCGGGCGTGAGCAGCCCCAGGTCCTCGGCAATAAGCGGCAGCGGGCCGAACTCCTCAAACGCGCGCTGGAACAGCTCGATACCCGGACCCGGCATCCACTGGCCGTCCGCGCCGGTGCCGCCGGCGGGGATGCCAAAGTAGTTGTGGAAGCCCAGGAAGTGGTCGAGGCGCACGCGGTCGTACAGCTTGAAGCTGCGGCGCAGACGCGCGAGCCACCACACGTAGCCGTCGGCGCGCATGGCGTCCCAGCGATACGTCGGGTTGCCCCATACCTGTCCGGTGGCCGAGAAGCGGTCCGGCGGCACGCCTGCGATCTCGTAGGGCATGCCGTCTTTGCCCAGGCTGAACATCTCGGGCTCGCTCCAGGCGTCGGCCGAGTCGTCCGACACGTACATGGGGATGTCGCCGATGATCTGGATGCCGCGCTCGTGCGCGTAGGCGAGCATGTCAGACCACTCGCGCTCAAAGCGGAACTGCACGAAGGCGTGGTAGCGCGCGCGATCGGCAAAGCGCGCGTCGGCGAAGATATCCACGGTGTAGCGCTTGAGTTCTGTGGGCCAGGAGTGGCGCGACGTGCCGCCCATGGCGTCCTTGACGGCCATGAAGGCGCAGTACGGGTCGAGCCAGCTCTCGTTGTCGCGTGCAAAGCGGAAGAACTCTGCGCTGGTAAAGCCACCGTTGGCCTTGAAGTGCTCGAACGCGCTCTTAAGCTCGCTGGGTGTTTCCTCCAAAAGCGCGGGGTTTCCCGCGAAGGCGGAAGGGCCGGCGTAAGGCGAGCCGAACGCGTCGGTGGGGTTCACCGGCAGCACCTGCCAATAGCGCATGCCCATGGTGTGCAGGTGGTCGATGAAGCGACGGCACGGGGCGCCGAGCGTTCCGGGGCGACCGTTGCCCTGCGGGACGGAGGTGATGTGCGCAATCACGCCCGCGCCGTGCTCGAGCGGCTTTTGCAGGCGCTGGGGATGGTGCGAGTACACCACGGCCGACCCGAGCGGCCATAGGCGCACCTCGGCGCAGCCGTCCGCGCCGCGCTTGAGGTCTGTGCCCGAGATGACGTCCACCGCGCTGCCGCCCTCCAGGGGCACGCGCACGGAGCGAGTGTTCGACAGGCTGTGGTTGATCAGGATGCTCGCCGCCTGGCCGTCGGCGCCGCGGCGGCGAATGCACAGTACGTCGTCGTTGTAGGCGTACGCCTCCATGGTACCGTCGATGAGGAACGGCAGCGCGCGGCGGAGCATGGCGGTGTTGCGCACCATGGTGAGCATGTCGCGGTCGTGCACGTCCTCGGGCACGGGCAGCGTGCGGCGGTTGCCCGGGTCGGAGAGGCCCTCGAGCGCGTACTCGTCGCCGTAGTAGATGGACGGCACGCCCGGGAACGTCATCTGCATGAGCGTGGCAAGCCAGAAGCGGCCCTTGGCGAGGCCCATGGAGTTCTCGTCCAGGCGGAAGCGCCCGCGCTCCTCCTCGGGCAGCTGCGACTCGTCCGGGCCGCCGCCCAGCACGGAGGCGATGCGCGGCTTGTCATGGCTGCCCAGCAGGTTGAGGCAGCAGGCGAGGGCTTCGGGCGGGTAGTTTTCGCGCAGGGTCTCGATGCGCTTAGCGCAACAGTAGGCGCTTTCGCCGCCCACGAGGAAGCCCAGGATCGCGTCGCGCAGGGGGTAGTTCATCGCGGAGTCGAGCTCGTCGCCCAGCAGGTAGTGGCGCAGCTTGCCGTACGCGAGCTTGTTGGAGGCGTCCTCCCAGACCTCGCCCAGCAACAGGCCATCGGGGCATTCTTCGAGCATGGCGGCCTTGATGTCGGCGATCAGCTCGTCGGAGAGTTCGTCTGCCACGTCGAGGCGCCAACCGCGGGCGCCGGCGCGCAGCCACGTGCGGACCACTCCGTTCTCGCCCAGCAGCAGCTCACGCACGCGCTCGGATTTCTCGTTGAGCGCGGGCATGTTCTCGATGTCCCACCAGGAGTCGTAGGTGCCGTCCTCGTGCCAGAGATAGGCGTCGTGCCAGGGGGAGTCCTCGTGCTCCCAGGCGCCGGGCTCGGGGTAGTTGCCAAAGCGGTTGAAGTAGATCGAGTCGTCGCCCGTGTGGTTGAACGCGCCGTCGAGGATGATCGAGATGCCCATGTCGCGCGCTTCGGCGGCTAGGCGGCGGAAGTCCTCTTCCGTTCCGAGCATGGGGTCGATTGTGAGGTAGTCGCCCGTGTCGTATCGGTGGTTGCTTTGCGCCTCGAAGATGGGGTTGAGGTAGATGGCCGTGATGCCCATGCTCTTGAGACGCGGCAGGTCCTCGCGGATGCCCTCGAGCGAGCCGCCGTAAAAATCCCAGCTACGGATGGATTTGTCTTCGTTGCGCTCGTATACCGGGGGCTCGTTCCAGCGCTCGACCAGGTGCTTGCCGGGGCCCTTGCGCGGGGTGTTGACCACGGCTTCGGCGCGCTCGCGCCAGGCGGCGTCGCGACGGTAGCGGTCGGGGAAGATCTGGTACACGATGCCGCGCTCGTACCAAGAGGGGCGCGTGTCGCGGTGCTTGTACACGGTGACCTGGAAGGACGGGACGTCCGCACGGTCGTAGTAGGCGACGGCCTCGCCGCCGGTTGAGCCGTCTTTTGCGCCCACGTGGATTTGCGTGCCGTCGGTGCAGGTTACGCGGAAGCTGTACCACAGGATAGTGGGATGCGGGCAGTGGAGATCTGCTGCGAGGGTGTTGTTCTCGCCGAGGTGCATGGGGATGAGGGTCTCGCCGTCCTCGTCAGTCCAGGTGCGGACCTCTCCGGTGAGGAAGCTCGCGTCCGCGTCCTCTACGCGCAGGGACAAATGGACCGTGGTACCGGCGACGACGGCGCCGTACGGGACGCGGAAAGCCGCGTTGCGGGAGTTATGAATGAGTCTCATAGGCGTGCCAATGATGGGAAATGGATAGATGTACCTGCTCATTATACAAGGGGAGGTGGGTTAATTGAAAAGCGCAGTGCCCGGCGGGCGGGCACTGCGAACTTGGCGTCCGTCGCCCGGCGGCATGTGCTGCGGGCTCGGCGGCCGTCGCTCGGCGGCGTGTGCGCGGTTGTTTGTGTTCTCTATGGGCTGTCGTTCCCCATGGCCGCTTCCTCAGTGGGCTGCCGCTCTGCGCTTATTCGCGTTCAATTACGCAAATGTGGGGATAAAACGTGAGGCCGTATGGTACCCAGATGGACGACAAGCCATCTACCTGCGGCCTTATTGGCGATATATGCGTTTATACTCGGTGCGTCGCTGATTTATCCCCACATTTGCGCAATTGGATGCGATTGAACGATTGAAAACGCGGTGTGACATGTTTTGGTTGTCGCGGCGATCTGATGGGTTGCCTGTAACGCAATTGAGGATGCATGTATTTACTGCGTCACATGCCGTTATGGCAAAACGGGAGGGTTGGAGCTTGGGCTCCAACCCTCCCGTTTCATCTCGCACGACGTGTTTACATCTGAGCGTAGTGTCTGACCTTAGAGGCTATTGTTTGCAGGGGTTTTCAGGTCTGTGCGCCCATGGCTGCCTGCTTTTACTTGCGCCTGCCCTTCCGGGTAGCCTTGGGGACCACTTTGGACACCAGAGACTCCTTTGGCTTCATATGCGCTGGGGTATGGGACTCTGCAGCGGCGGGCTTGCCGGGTACGACCGGATTGGGAGCCACTGCCGGAGTGACAACGGGTGCAGCAGCGGGAGTCGCGGCGGGCGCCTTTGCGGGCGCGGGATCCGCAGGGGCGGGATCGGCGGGCGCTGGCGTCGGAGCTGTCTTCGCGTTGGAGCTGTTTGCCGTCGAGGCGCTCTTCTTCCTCGCGGTCGCCTTCGTCGCAGAGGTGGTCTTGGGCGCGGGTGCCTCACTGGAGGATGGCGTTGCTGCGGGTGCAGCCTGGGAGACGTCTGCCGTGCGCTCTGCCTCGGTTGCGCTTTTCACCGTCTTCGCTGCAGCGGGCTTTTTGGCCGCTGCAGTCGTCTTGCGAGCGGCGGTGGACTTGGCTGCGGTCGTCTTCGTCGCGGTCTTCTTGCTGGTCGCGCTTACCTTGGGGGCAGCGTCCGTGTCTGTGGCCTTTTCGGCGGCAGCCGCAGGAGCCTCTTCGGCTTGTGCATTGGAGGTTGCCTTCTTAGCAGTGTTTGCCATGGGCGTAGCCCTGGTGCTCGTGCTGGCTTTTGGGGCAGCCTCAACCTCAGCGGATTGAACGGCTGGCTCGGCAGGGGCCGGTGCGGCAGCGGTCTTTTTGACGGCTGCAGTCGTCTTGCGAGCGGCGGGCTTGCGAGTGGTGGTTTTGGCGGCGGGCTTTGCCGGCTCGCTAGCGGATGCGGCATCCGTGCTAACTGCGGCCTCAGTTGCCGTCTCGACGCTATCCGTCTCTTCACTTGCTGCGTCAGTCGTCTTTGCCGCAGTAACCTTGGAAGTCTTCTTCGCAGCTGCCGTCTTTGCCGTTGCGGTCTTCGTGGCCTTCTTAGCAGTGGCGCCCTTGGTGGCCTTGGCGGCAGGTGCGTCGGCTTCGGCATTCGCGGCAGCACCCTCGGCTTTCGCGTCATCGGCGGTTGCCTTAGCTGCGGTCTTGCGCGTCGTGGTGCGCTTGGTTGCCGGCTTCTTGGCTGCGGTCTTCTTGGCGGGCGCCTCGCCCTCCGTGCCACTGCCGTCTGCCGCGTGCATTTCAGCTGCGGTCGCGCCTCCGTCGGCTGCTGGCGTATCAGGTGCTACAACGCCGCTGTCAATTTCCGGCGCCTCGGATACGGCCCCGCCGTCGACTGCCGGCGCAGCATCCGTCGCGCCGCTCGCGCCCGCCTCCGCCTCGCTCGCGGCCACGTTCTCAAGCGGCAGCTGCTCGGTCACCGTCGCAACCTTCTTCGCCCGCGTCCTCGTCGACTTCGCCTTGGGCTTCGCGGGTGTCTTCTTGGGCGCCGGCGGCTCGGGCAGCGGGATTTCGGGGTGGAGGTTGTGGTACAGCTCCATGTAGGTCTTCGCCGAGCGCGTCCAGCTAAAGTCGCAGCCCATCGCGTTGTCCACGAGCTTGTTGAACGCGGCACGGTCGTCCCAGAACAGGCGCGCGGCGCGGAACACGGCGTCGCCCATCTCGTCACCGTTGAAGTGCGCAAACGAGAAGCCCGTGCCCTCGCCGGTGAACTGGTTGTACGGAGCCACGGTGTCGCTCAGGCCGCCGGTCTCGCGCACGATGGGCAGGGTGCCGTAGCGCATGGCGATCATCTGCGACAGGCCGCACGGCTCAAAGAGTGACGGCATGAGGAACAGGTCGGCGCCCGCATACATGCGCTGCGAAAGCGCCGGGTCAAACTGGATGCGAGCAGCCATGGTGCCCGGGTACTTGCCCTCAAAGTAGCGCAGGGCGTTCTCGTACTCGGTGTCGCCGGTGCCGAGCACGGCCACCTGCACGCCGCCCGAGAGGATGCGATCGAGCGCGTAGGTCACTAGGTCCATGCCCTTTTGGCGGGTCAGGCGCGTGACCATGACCATGAGCGGGCGGTCGTCGCGCACCTCAAGCCCCAGTTCGCGCTGCAGCTCGGCCTTGCAGACCGCCTTGCCGGAGCGATCGGCGGCCGTGAAGTTCGCGGCGATGCGCGGGTCGGTTGCCGGGTCGAACCCCGTGGTGTCGATGCCGTTCACAATGCCCTGCAGGATGGGGGCGCGGCGGCGCAGGATGCCGTCGAGGTGCTCGCCAAAATCGGGCGTCTTGATCTCCTCGGCGTAGGTGGGGGAGACGGTGGTGATGGCGTCGGTGTAGTTCAGTGCGCCCTGCATGTAGTTGATGGCGTCGGGGCCGCAGGTGAGCTGGAACGCGGCGGCGGGGATATGCGCCAGGCCCAGGATGTCGTTCAGGATCTTTGCGGTGAACTGGCCCTGGAACGCGATGTTATGGATGGAGAACACGCACTTGACGTTCTCGTACAGCGGGAGCCCCTGGTAGAACTCACGCAGGAACACCGGCGCCATGGCGGTGTGCCAGTCGTTGCAGTGCAGCACGTCGCAGGCAAAGCCGCCCAGCACGTGGGGCAGGTACTGCAGGGCCTCCACTATGGCCTTGGAGAAGAACGCGAAGCGCTCGCCGTCGTCGAAGAAGCCGTACGGATAACCGCGGCTAAAGTAGCGCTCGTTGTCGATGAACAGGTAGTCGACCCCGTTGTGAACCAGGCGCTCCAGGCCGCAGTACTCGTTGCGCCAGCCGAGCGGCACGTAGAAGTCGCACAGGTGCTCCATGCGATCCTTGTACTCCTGGGCAATGGAGTCGTATTTGGGCACGAGCACAACGACCTCGGCGCCCGCGGCCTTCAGGGCCTGCGGGAGCGAGCCGGCCACGTCGCCCAGGCCGCCCGTCTTTACGAACGGCGCGGCTTCGGCGCTCGCGAACGCGATGTGCATCTTGGGTGCAGATGTTTCTGACATGGCTCTCTCAATCTGTCTCACCACCGCCCGCGGCAGGCGCGGGGCGTTGTTTGAAGATGCGCCGCCCGGAATCAGAATCGGGCGGCGCATCAATCATACTCCTATGGCGCTTGCACGCTCAGGCGGCAGAGCATGGGTCGGTTAATTCTCGGACGGCGCCTTGCGGACCGCGAGCGTGTGGTCGGGCGTGCCGCACACCATGGTGCCCGGCTCGACCACATTGTTCTTGTCCAGGATCGCGTTCTCTACGCGCGCGCCGCGCTTGATCACGCAGCCCTGCATGATGATGGAGTTGGACACGTAGGCGCCCTTCTCGACCACCACGTCGCGGGAGAGGATCGAGCCCAGCACGGAGCCGTCGATGCGGCAGCCGGCGGACACGAAGGAGTTGCGGGCGTTGGAGTCGCTCGAGTACTTCGCCGGCGGCGTGTCGTGCGCCTTGGTCATGATCGGGCGCTCGTGGGTGAACAGCTGATGCATGACGTCCGGGTTCAGCATCTCCATGCTGCGCTCGTAGTAGGTCTTCTCGTTGAACATGCCCACGGCCATGCCCTTGAACTCGTAGGAGCACACGTCAACGCGGCCGTAGTCGTTCTTGGTTGCCTCGAACACGTCGAGATAGTCCAGGCTGGCGTAGTCGTCGCAGATCTTGAGCAGCAGCTCGCGGTTGATGATGAAGCAGTCGAGGAACTCGTTGTCGCCGTAGTTGCAGCCGCGCTCGAAGGACTGCACGCGCCCGGCGTCGCCGATGATGAGGCGGCCCACGTCGTCAAGGCTGCGGTCGCACTTCTTGTAGATCATGGTCACGCCCGCGCCGCTGCGCTCGTGCGCGTCGATGACGTCGGCGATGTTCATGTTGAACACGATGTTCGTGGCGCTCATGACCACGTAGGGCTCGGTGGCGCGCTCGAACAGCATGCGGTTGTTGATGATGTCGCGCAGCAGGAAGCGCATGCCCTTCTTGGCGGTGCCGAAGGCGCTGCCCTGCAGCAGGAACAGGCCGCCCTTCTTGCGGTCGAGCTCCCACTCGCGGCCGGAGCCGAGGTGGTCGACGAGGCTGCGGTAGTTGTTCGGCAGCACCACGCCCACCGTGCGGATGCCGGCGTTCATCATGTTGGACAGCGGGAAGTCGATCAGGCGGTAGCGGCCCATGAACGGCACGGACGCCAGCGGACGGTTCTCGAGCAGGACGCTGTTCTCCTTGCTCGTGTAGTTAGCGGTGATATAGCCGATGGCCTTGCGGTTGATCATCGGATCATTCCCCCTTCCCGATCACGACGTCGTTTCCAACGACGGCCGTGTCCTTGGTCATATCGACGCTGCCGAGCTTGACGCCCTCTTCGACCACGGCGTTCTCGCCCAGGATCGCGCGAACCACATGCGCGCCGTCCTTCACGATGGCGCCGGGCAGCAGCACGGAGTCCTCAACGATGGCGCGCTCGCCCACGACGCAGTCGGTGGACAGGATGGAGTGGCGCGCGGAGCCCAGGATGCGGCAGCCGTTGGACACCAGGCAGTCGTCCACGCGGCCATCGGGGCCGATGTAGTGCGGCGGGCGCGTGGAGTCGTTGCTCATGATGGGGAAGGACTTGTCGAACAGGTCGAACTCGGGGTTCTCGCCCAGCAGGTCCATCGAGGTCTCATGGAAGCTCGCGATGGTGCCGACGTCCTTCCAGAAGCCGTGGAACTCGTAGGTGAACAGGCGCTTGCCGTCGCCGAGCAGCTTGGGGATGATGTCCTTGCCGAAGTCGTGGCTGCTGCGCTGATCGATGGCGTCCTCCTCGAGGGCGGCCACGAGCACGTCGGTGGAGAAGATGTAGATGCCCATGGAGGCGAGGTTCGAGTCGGGGACCTCGGGCTTCTCGGTGAACTTCTCGATGCGGCCGTCGCCGGGATTGGCGGTGATGATGCCAAAGCGGCTGGCCTCCTCCCACGGCACGGGCATGACCGAGACCGTGAGATCGGCGTTGCTGGCGATGTGGCTCTCGAGCATCTTGCGGTAGTCCATGCGATACAGGTGGTCGCCGGAGAGAATCAAGACGTACTTGGGGTCATGGCTCTTGATGTAGTCGAGATTCTGCGTAATGGCGTCCGCCGTGCCCACGTACCAGGCGCCGCCGTCCTGCGTGGCGTACGGCGGCAGGATGGACACGCCGGCGCCGTGCTCGGACAGGTCCCACGCGCGGCCGGAGCCCACGTACTCGTGCAGCTGGTAGGGGCGGTACTGCGTGAGCACGCCCACGGTGTCGATGCCGGAGTTCGCGCAGTTCGACAAAGAGAAGTCGATAATGCGGAACTTTCCTCCGAAGCTGACGGCAGGCTTGGCAATCTTTGAGGTAAGAGCCATCAACCTGCTGCCCTGGCCTCCGGCGAGGAGCATTGCGATGCATTCTTTCTGTGCCATCAAACTCTCCCTAAAATCCGATTGGACCTAACAGATGTATTGCTCGGGACACTCGTGACCGGTGGCGGCGTTCCCGTGCTGCCGCCACCGTCGCTTGCATGTGAATGGTGCGCGTGTGCTCTCTAGGCGCTCGACCTCCTTTTACGCGTGCCAGATCTCGTCGCGGTACTCGCGGATGGTGCGGTCGGAGGAGAACCAGCCGGACATCGCGGTGTTGTGCAGCGCGCGGCGGTTCCAATCCTCAGCGTTGGGGTACGTGGCGGTGAGGTTCTCCCAGGCGTCCACGTAGGAGTGGAAGTCCTTGAGCACGAGGTCGTAGTCGTTGTTGAACATAAGCTCGTGGTGGATGCTCTCGAAGTTGCCGGACTGCGCGGCGAAGGTGCCGTCCACGAACTGATCGACCACGCGGCCCAAGCGGTCGCGGTCGGCGTTCACCACGTCCCAGGCGAAGTACTGGCCGCTTGCGCGCAGGGCCTCGACCTCGGGGGTGGTCAGGCCGAAGATGGCCTCGTTCTCACGGCCGGCGAGGTCGACGATCTCGATATTTGCGCCGTCCATGGTGCCCAGCGTGATGGCGCCGTTCATCATGAGCTTCATGTTCGAGGTGCCCGAGGCCTCCTTGCCGGCGGTCGAGATCTGCTCGGAGATCTCGGCGGCGGGGTAGATGAGCTGGGCGTTGGACACGCGGAAGTTGGGGATGAAGCAGACCTTCATGATGTCGTTGACGCGCGGGTCGTTGTTCACCACGTCGGCGACGCCGTTGATGAGGCGGATAACCTCCTTGGCGAAGGTGTAGCTCGAGGCCGCCTTGCCGGAGAAGATGAAGGTGGTGGGCTGGATCTTGTAGTTCGGGTCGGCGAGGCGACGGTTGTAGAGATCCATCACCTTCATGATGTTCAGCAGCTGGCGCTTGTAGGCGTGGAAGCGCTTGACCTGCACGTCGAAGACGGTGTTGGGGTCGATGACCATGCCGCACTCGCGCTTGACGTACTCGGCTAGGCGCAGCTTGTTGGCGCGCTTGGCGGCGCCCACGCGCTCGAGGAAGGAGGCGTCGCCCTCGAATGCGGTGAGCTTCTCGAGTTCGGCGGCGTTATCCAGCCAGCCGTCGCCGATGGCCTCGGTGACGAGCTTGGCGAGCGCCGGGTTCGCCTCGGCGAAGAAACGGCGATGGCTGATGCCGTTCGTCTTGTTGTTGAACTTCTCCGGGCTGAGCGCGGCGAAGTCCTTGAGCGTGGAGGCCTTGAGGATGTCGGAGTGGATCTTGGCGACGCCGTTGACCGAGTGGCCGCAGATGACGGACAGGTTGGCCATGCGGACCTCGCCGTCCCACAGCACGGCGGTGGCGCGCAGGCGCTCGGCGCTCTCGGGCTGGGTCATGTCGAAGCCCTCGCGCCAGCGGCGGTTGATCTCGTCGATGATCTGGTAGATGCGCGGCAGCAGCGAGGAGAACGTGGAGATGGGCCACTTCTCGAGCGCCTCGGGAAGGATGGTGTGGTTGGTGTAGGACACGGTGTGCGTCACGATGTCCCAAGCCTCGTCCCACGGCAGGCCCTCTTCGTCCATGAGGATGCGCATGAGCTCGGGGCCGCACATGGCGGGGTGCGTGTCGTTGGTGTGGATGGCCACGTAGTTTGGCAGCTCGCCCCAGGCCTTGCCGTGCTCGCGCTCAAAGGTATCGAGCAGGGTGCGGATGCCCGCGGCCACGAACAGGTACTCCTGCTTGAGGCGCAGCAGGCGGCCGTGCTCGCCGGCGTCGTTGGGGTAGAGGATGGCCGAGATCGCCTCGGCGTTGGCGCGGTCGCGGTCGGCGCCGGTGTAGTCGCCGGCGTTGAAGGCGTCGAGGTCGAAGTGCTCGTCGATGGGCTCGGCGCTCCAGCAGCGCAGCTTGTTCACCGTCTTGCCGCCGTAGCCCACGATCGGGATGTCGTAGGGGACTGCCAGGACGTCTTGCGTGCCCTCAACGGTGAAGACCGTGCGGTCGCCTTCCTGGTGCGACACCACGTGGCCGCCAAAGCCGATGCGCACGGCCTTGTCGGGGCGCTTGACCTCCCACGGGTAGCCCTTGGAGAGCCACTCGTCGGCGACCTCGACCTGGCGGCCGTTCACGATCTCCTGCTTGAACAGGCCGTAGCGGTAGCGCATGCCGTTGCCGTAGCCGGCGATGCCCTCATGCGCCATGGAATCGAGGAAGCATGCGGCCAAGCGGCCCAGACCGCCGTTGCCCAGCGCCGGGTCGGGCTCTTGGCGCTCGATCTCGTCGAGGTCGGCGCCCATCTCGGAGATGGCCTCGGCTACCAGGTCGCGGACGCCCAGGTCGAGCAGGTAGTTGTCGAGCAGGCGGCCGATGAGGAACTCGATGGAGAAGTAGTAGACGCGCTTTTTGGCCTCCGCCTTGTTGCGCTCGTCGGTGGCGGCGGCGATGTTACGCGCGTAGTCGCCCACGAGCTGGGCGAGGGCGGTAAAGCGGTCGATGTCGCTCGTGTCCTCGAACTCCTTGCCGGAAAGCGAGCGCACGGCCTGGCGGTAGGCCTCTTTGAACTGGTCTTTGGTGTACGGGGTCGGTTCCATGGTTTCCTTTCGGGTGGCCGCGTAGGGGGTTACTCGTCATCATCGCATATGCGGCCGGCTGTGCGAAGACGACGCGGTATGGCGTAACGGGCGGTTGACGCTGTGCTTACACGCTCTTGCGCTTGGGCGCCTTCGCGGCCTTCTTGGGGGCCGGTTTGGTCGGGGTCTTGGCGCTGGCGGGCTTAGGGGTCGCCGGGGCGTTCGCCTTGGCGACGGGCTTGGCCGGCTTGGGCGGCTTGTAGGACGACGCGCGACGGCGGCGGTACACGAGGCCCGTAAGGCCGGGTACCGCGATCTCGATCGAGTCGCCGCGCCCGTTCCAGGGCTCGGGCTTGGAGGAGGCCATGTCGACCTTGGTGTAGCCGGAGCCGCCGAACGCGGGGTCATCGGTGGTGAACACGAGCTCCCAGTCGCCCTCGCGGGGCACGCCCACGCGGTAGGACTCGTAGGAGGCGGGGTCGAAGTTGATGAGGATGAGCAGGTCATCGGCGGGCTTGTCGCCGTGGCGCACGAAGCTCACGATGGACTGCTCGCTGTTGTCGGCGTCGATCCACTCGAAGCCGTCCTCGGTGTAGGCGCGCTGCCAGAAGGCGCGCTGATCGGTGTAGAGGTGGTTCAGCGCCTCGATGAAGCGCTGCTGGGCGCCGTGCGTTGCATCGAAGTCGCGCGCCAAGAACCACTCGATGGACTCGTAGTAGCGCCACTCGATCTGCTGGCCGATCTCGTTGCCCATGAAGTTGAGCTTGGCGCCGGGGTGCGTCATCTGGTAGAAGGCCAGGGTGCGCAGGCCCGCGAAGCGGCGCCAATCATCGCCCGGCATGCGCCCGATGAGGGAGCATTTGCCGTTGACCACCTCGTCATGGGAGAGGGGCAGCACGAAGTTCTCGGAGAACGCGTACATGATGGAGAACGTGAGCAGGCTGTGGTTGCCCGGGCGCCACGGGAAGTCGCACTGCATGTAATGCAGGGTGTCGTTCATCCAGCCCATATCCCACTTGAGATGGAAGCCCAGGCCGCCGTCCTCGGCGGGGTAGGTCACGAGCGGCCAGGCGGTCGATTCCTCGGCGATCATCATGACGTTGGGGAACTCGCGCCCCACCGCGCAGTTGACCTGGCGGATGAAGGCGGAGGCATCGAGGTCCTCCTCGGTGCCGTACTTGTTGAACTTCTTGTCGGCAGGGTTGTCCACGCCGAAGTTCAGGTAGAGCATGCTCGACACGCCGTCCATGCGGATGCCGTCCACGTGGAAGGTCTCGATCCAGAACATGACGTTGGACACCAGGAAGCTGCGGACCTCCGGGCGGCCGAAATCGAACTTGTGCGTGCCCCAGTTGGGGTGGATCTCGCGCTCGAAGAGCATATGGCCGTTGAAGGTGGCGAGGCCTTCCGCGTTCGCGCAAAAGCCGCCGGGCACCCAGTCGAGAATCACGCCGATGCCGGCCTTATGGCAGCTGTCCACAAAGTGCATGAGCTGCTGCGGAGTGCCGTAGCGGGAAGTGGCGGCAAAGTAGCCGGTAGCCTGGTAGCCCCATGAGCCGTCGAAGGGGTGCTCCATCAGGGGCATGACCTCGATGTGCGTGTAGCCCATCTGCTTGACGTAGGCCACGAGCTCATCGGAGAGGTCGTCATAGGTGTAGTAGGTGCCGCGCTGGGCGGGGAACGGATCGCCCGGGCCCGGCCAGGTGCCGTCTTCACGCGGCTCGCCCTGGGGCTCGTTGCCGTGGCGCTTCCAGCTGCCGAGGTGCACCTCGTAGATGTTGAGGGGGCTCTTCATGATGTCGCGCTCGGCGCGCTTCTTGAGCCAGGAGCCGTCTTTCCAGGTGTATCCGCCCATATCCCAGAGCTTGGAGGCGGTGCCGGGACAGGTCTCGGCGTGGAACCCGAAGGGATCGGCCTTCCAGAGGAGTTCGCCTTCGGTGGTTTCGATGACGTATTTATACAAGTCGCCTTGGCTGAGTTCGGGAACAAAAACTTCCCAAATGTCGCTTTGCGCCGCGCGGCTGAGCGGGGTTGCGCAAGGATCCCAGCCGTTGAAGTCGCCGGCAACGTGGACGCTGCTGACCTCGGGGGCCCATACGCGGAAAAGCCATCCCTCAACGCCGTTCTGGACGTCGCGGTGAGCGCCCATCTTTTCCCATGCGCGCTGCCACATGCCATGTGAGAACAGGTGGATATCGTCATGCGTGAGCATGAGCGCAGCGCCCGTGTCCTTGAGTTTTGCGGAGCGCGGGCTGCGTGTTACGGTTTTCACAGGCTTCACTGCTGTAGCCATCCGTACCTTCCCATCGAATGTATGGCGTTATGCCATAGACCAATGAAAACGTCTCGGGCTCGGCATACGCGCATCGACAGATGGGACCGCAGGCGGCTGCGTCTGTTCCACGCGCCTGATGGACATATGTGGAACCTCATGACATCGTTACCGTATCACTTGTTCACCACAATTTGCACAAGAATGCGGCAAGCGGTATAAAACGCCCCCTGGATGAAATAATTCTCTTCTCGGTTGACAAATCCGGATGATTGGACCCATCGTTTTATGCAGTCCTCGGTAGAATATATCCACTGGTACGTACCGCGTGGATATGTGGGGGATTGCCGTGAACGGTGTGCTTGAATCGGATGATTGCGTGCGGCCTGCGCGGGTGCTCGTGGTCGGCGGGTCCCCTCAGGCGTCCTCTGCCGAGCTGATTCGCTCCCTTGCGCGGGGGGTCGATGGCGTTGTGGCGGTTGACCATGGCCTCGATGCGGTGCTTGCCGCTGGGATGGATTGCGATCTGTTCTGCGGAGATGCCGACTCGGTGGGGGAGATTGCATCCGCACTGGTTCGAGCATGCGAGTTGGGTGAGGCTGTGCCTGCGGGTGCCTGCCTGGTGCGAGCGGTGGAGCGATACGACCCGCATAAGGACTTCACCGATTTGAGCCTGGCACTGCGTGCGGTTGGCGAACGTTGGCCGCGCGCCGATTTGGTTTGCACGTGCATGACGGGAGGCCGCCCGGACCACGCCCTTGCAGTGATCGGACAGTTGGTGTCATGGCGGCGCGGGCGCGTTCACGTCTTTGAGGACGGCCTTCGGGCGTTCGTGCTTCACGAGAGGGAGTCTGAATCGCTGAGCGGCTGCGTTGGGCGCACGTTCTCGTTCGTGCCGATTGCCCCGGGTTGCGTGGTGAGCGAGTGCGGTATGCGTTGGAATCTCGACTGCAAGCCTGTTGAGCTTTTGAGCGACCTGGGGATCTCCAACGTCATTGAGTCCACCGACGCCTGCATCATCTGCCATGCCGGCACCCTCATCGCCTGGTGCATGTTGTAGCAGACGCCGGCGAGGTAACAGGTGCCGGAGGAGTGTTGCCCGCTGGGAGGTAATAGGTGCCGGAGGAGTGCCGTCTTCTCTGTCAATGAAAAAGCGCCCGGAAGCACAAGAGGCTTCCGGGCGCTTTGCGTTTATGCGTGGGGCACGGAGCTTAGCCCTGGTAGTCCACGACGTCGATCCAGCTCATGAGGAACTCGTCGTTCACGTCGGTGCGCTTGCGAGAGAGCTCGGCGGCGGCAACGATGGACATCCACTGGCGGACGACCTGCATGGGCACGTCGGCGCGATCACAGTAAAGCTCGAGGTAGGCGTCAGCCTGCTGCTTATCGTTCAGGGCGAACAGCAGGTAGGTCATGGCCGCGTCGGCGGCAGGGGAGCCCTGGGTAGCGTGGGCCCAGTCGCACACGTACAGCTGGCCGTCGTCGCCCACGATCACGTTGCTCGGGTTGAAGTCGCCGTGGCAAACCTGGAACTCCTTCTTCATGCCGTCGAGGCGCTCAAGAAGGTTGTAGCGGGTCGTGGCGTTGATGTGACCGAGCTCGTTAATCATGCGTGCGTACTTGTCGCGCTGTCGGTTGAGGAGCGGGGAGCGCTTGGCATGGATTTCGACCTGCAGGTCGACGAACTGCTCGAGGTACTCATAGAACTTAGAGGGCTCAGCGGCCATCTTCTCGGCGAGCGTGGTGCCGGGGACCTTCTCGGTGAGAAGCGCCCAACCCTCGCCCTCGACCTCGGAAACCTCAAGCGGCTTGGGGGCGCGAATCTCGGCCTCGGTGATGCGAGCGAGGTTCAGCGCCTCGTTGAACACGTCGGAAGCGGGTTTGTTGGCGTTGAAGACCTTGGCGATGGTTGTGCCGAGGTCGTAGACCTTCTTGTTGGAGTGCTCGACGAGCACCGACTTGGTCTCGGGAAGAATCATGGTGCTACCTTCCTTTCCGAACGGTTATGACACCTTCATCTTAAAACCGCCGACGCGCCGCTCACCCAACTATTGGGTGAACGGCGCGAAACAGGCGGGAAGCGGCAACGCTTGACGTGTTGTCGATTAACGGCTACTTAGAGAACCGCGTAGTCCTGGGGCTCACGACCATAGTAAGCGTCGAGGTAGAGCTCCTTGATCTCGCTCATGAGCGGGTAGCGCGGGTTGGCGCCGGTGCACTGGTCGTTGAAGGCCTGCTCGGTCATCTCATCGAGCGTCTCGAGGAAGTAGGCCTCGTCCACGCCGTAGTCGGCGATGGTGTCCTTGATGCCGATGGTGGCCTTGAGCTCCTCAAGCTTGGCGCAGAAGTTCTCGAAGACCTCCTTGTCGTCCTTGCCCTCAACGCCGCAGTAGCGAGCCATCTCGGCGTAAGCGGCGAGCGCGTTCGGGTAAGGATACTGGGAGAAGGTGCCCATCTTGACCGGGGCCTCAGCGGCGTTGTAGCGCATGACGCGGGTCAGGATGACGGCGTTGGCGATGCCGTGGGGCAGGTGATGGAAGGCGCCGAGCTTGTGGGCCATGGAGTGGTTGAGGCCCAGGAAGGCGTTGGCGAAGGCCATGCCGGCCATGCAGGAGGCGTTGTGCATCTCCTCGCGGGCGTGCGGGTCCTTGGCGCCGTTCTCGTAGGAGCTCGGCAGGTTGTCGAAGACCAGCTTGGCGGCCTTCATGGACAGACCCTTGGTGTAGTCGGAAGCCATGATGGAGACGTAGGACTCGATAGCGTGAGTCATGACGTCGATACCGGAGGCGGAGGTGAGGCCCTTAGGAGCGGTCATGGCGTTGTCGACGTCGACGATGGCCATGTTCGGCAGCAGCGCGTAGTCGGCGAGCGGCCACTTGATGCCGGTGTCCTTGTCGGTGATGATCGCGAACGGGGTGACCTCGGAGCCGGTACCGGAGGAGGTGGGGACGGCCACGAAGTAGGCCTTCTCGCCCATCTTGGGGAAGGTGAAGACGCGCTTGCGGATGTCCATGAAGTCCATGGCCATGTCCTCGAAGTTGCACTCCGGGTGCTCGTACATCATCCACATGATCTTGCCGGCGTCCATAGCGGAGCCGCCGCCCACGGCGATGATGACGTCAGGCTCGAAGAGGGCCATCTGAGCGGCACCACGGCGAGCGCACTGCAGCGACGGATCGGGCTCAACGTCGTAGAAGCAGTCGTGAGCGATGCCCATCTCGTCGAGCTTGGCCTCGATGGCGCGGGTGTTGCCGTTCTTGAAGAGGAACTGGTCGGTAACGATGAAGGCGCGCTTCTTGCCCATAACGGTGCCGAGCTCGTCGAGAGCGACCGGCGTGGAGCCCTTCTTGAAGTAAACCTTCTCGGGAGCGCGGAACCACAGCATGTTCTCGCGGCGCTCGGCCACGGTCTTGACGTTGATCAAGTGCTTCACCCCAACATTCTCGGAGACGGAGTTGCCACCCCAGGAGCCGCAGCCCAGCGTGAGGGAGGGCTTCATGCCGAAGTTGTACAGGTCACCAATGCCGCCCTGGGAGGAGGGGGTGTTGATGACGATACGGCAGGCCTTCATGGTGTGCTCGAAGAGGCTGATCTTATCGGCCTCGGCGGGGTGCACGTACAAGGAGGCGGTGTGACCAGGGCCGCCAGCGAGCACGAGGTGCTCGGCCATATCGACGGCGGTCTGGAAGTCCTTGGCCTTGTACATAGCCAGAACCGGGGAGAGCTTCTCGTGGGAGAACTCCTCCTTCTCCGGATCGGTGGAGGTGACCTCGGCGATCAGGATCTTGGTCTTGGCGGGAACCTCGATGCCGGCGAGCTCGGCGATCTTGGCAGCGGGCATGCCGGGGATGCGGTGATCGAGAGCGCCGTTCTTGAACATGGCGCCGCGCAGGGCCTCCATCTCGGCGCCCTTCTTGACGAAGTAGCAGCCGCGGCGAGCGAACTC
Organism: Coriobacteriaceae bacterium; assembly: GCA_030525945.1. Classification (GTDB taxonomy): domain Bacteria; phylum Actinomycetota; class Coriobacteriia; order Coriobacteriales; family Coriobacteriaceae; genus Collinsella. Next base: position 96,290 of record JAUNDT010000002.1, read on the forward strand.
GTCCTTGACCTCCTTGTAGATGGACTCGATGACGGTCACGGACTGCTCGGAAGCGCAGATCATGCCGTTGTCGAAGGTCTTGGAGTGGATGATGGAGTTGACGGCGAGCTTGATGTCGGCGGAGTCGTCGATGATGACCGGGGTGTTGCCGGCGCCGACGCCCAGGGCGGGCTTGCCGGAGGAGTAAGCGGCCTTGACCATGCCGGGGCCGCCGGTGGCCAGGATGATGTCGACGTCGGCCATGACCTTGTTGGTCAGCTCGATAGAGGGCACGTCGACCCAGCCGATGATGCCCTCGGGGGCGCCGGCCTTGACCGCGGCGTCAAGCACGAGCTTGGCGGCGGCGATGGTGCACTTGGCGGCAGCCGGGTGAGGGGAGATGATGATGGCGTTGCGGGTCTTCAGGGAGATGAGGGTCTTGAAGATCGCGGTGGAGGTGGGGTTGGTCGTCGGGATGACGGCGCCAACGATGCCGATGGGCTCGGCGATCTTGGTGATGCCGAACGCGTCGTCACGCTCGATTACGCCACAGGTCTTGGTGTCCTTGTAGGCGTTGTAGATGTACTCGGCGGCGTAGTGGTTCTTGATGACCTTGTCCTCGAGCACGCCACGACCGGTCTCCTCGACAGCCATCTTGGCCAGCGGGATACGGGCCTTGTTGGCAGCCATAGCGGCCTCGTAGAAGATCTTGTCGACCTGCTCCTGAGAGTAGGTAGCAAAAATCCCCTGGGCCTCACGCATCTGCGCGAGCTTGGCCTCAAGGGACTCGATCGAATCTACGACTTCGGGGGCGGCGGCAACGGTAGGTTTCTTCGCCATTCTGCTCTCTCCTTTACGAGAAGCGGGTTTACCCAACAGGCGATACTTTACCGCATTGAAACGCTTCACTTTTCAAAAGAAGAGAAATATTGGTCTGAACCACAGAATGAAACGCTTCAAACCGAAAAGAGGGAGCTAATTGTGTTCACGGCGTGTCAGGATTGTGGTGAACGCCGTGCGATTTCTGGCGTTAAGTGGGTGCTTGTGCGCGCCCGTGGGCGCTCAGCGATGGCACCCTACGACTTGGTCTCCATCTTTGCGTGACACTTGGGGCAGGTCACGATCAGCTTGCCTTTGCCCTTGGGAACCGAGAGGACCTGACCGCACTGCGGGCATTTGAGAAACGCGTGCGTCTTGTGCTGCTTCCACATTTTCTTGAGCAGGCTCTTTTGGCGTTTGAGCTCATCTTTGCCGGCCTGAGTGCTCGCGTTGGCAGCGGCGTTGCGCTTGCTTTCGCTGCGGCTGGACTTGCCTTGCGTTGAGGATGCGTGGGTCGAGCCCATGTTGATGCGCTCGATGAGCGACTGGAGCATCGGCACATGTGAGGCCCAGGCCAGAAACGCCTCGTTTTCGCGGGAGCGGGCGTCGATGTTTTTGGAAAACGCGCGCGCCAGAGCCAGCAAGATACCTGCGATGGACAGCCAGAGAAGCGGATCGACGTCGAAAATCGAGCCGATAAGCGCAACGAACATCGACACCATGCCGACCAGATACGTGATCTCGTCTACTCCGTAGCGGTCCTTCATGAAATTATTCATAGCTTCATCGCCTTAAATAAAACGCACCCCCGGAGCGTATCCGAGGGCGCGATGCTTGCAAGCAAACGTTTGTCCAAAGAGGGGAGTGCTTAGGAGCGAGCCACCTTCTGGGCCTTGAGGCAGCTGGTGCACACGTTCATCTTGCGGCGCACGCCGTTCACGACGACGTAAACGCGCTGGATGTTCGGACGGAACTTACGGTTGGAGACGCGGTGGGAGTGGCTGATGGAGCGACCAGCAACAGGGTGCTTACCGCAGATTTCGCAAACTTTGGACATGTCAGTGACCCTTCTTAGGCGGCTGTTTGTAAAGCCGCGTGAACAAACAGCAATGAACTATACCACAGGTAGGCGCTCATGTGGGAAATCTTCACATTGAACGTCTTTTGATCGCGCGTGGATTTTGCGCGCCATGCACTATAGCACGCTTTGGGTCTATTCCAAGGGCCTTCCACCTTGAATACTTATGAGGTACCTAAATTATTGTCCTTTTGTGGAGTTGGACACGTGTCGCATAACTCGGTGCGTGAAGGAGAAAATACCCAGGTTCAAATATGCCCGCGGGATATTCCTGCGGGCGCTTCGTGGGAGAGTAGGGGGTCTTGGGTGAAGACATTCAGTTTTCTAAAGCACCATAAGCTGAACTTGTTGTTGGCGCTTGCGCTGCTCATGGTTCAGGCGTATTGCGAGCTCACGCTACCCTCGGTCATGAGCGGTATCGTTGATACCGGTATCAGCCGAGGCGGTATTGAGAGCGCGGTTCCCAGTTATATTACCGAGGCGTCGCTTGAGGACGTCGAGCTCTTCTTGTCTGCGGGCGAGGCGGAGCGCGTTGAGAACGTGTACACGGCGCCCAACGATGAGGGCGTGCGAGAGTTCGCGGGGACGAGCACGGACCGCCGCGATATTGAGGGCTTCATGGCCGAGGCTGAGACTATGGTCTACCTGCTTGATCGCGGGCTTCCCCTGGACGCGGTGATGGGCGAGCAAGGTGTTGACACTCAGATGCAGGCGGCTCTTGGCGATACGATTGACCTGGCTGAGTTCAAGCAGCTGGCACTTACCGTGGGCGGCGCTGCGTCCGGTTCGGGTGCCGCCCTTGCGCCGGGGGCATTTGCGGATATGCGCGCGGAGCTTTCCGACCAGCTCGGCGACGGCGGCGAGGCCATGGTCGAGGCTCAGGCTATCGAGTTCGTCAAAGGCGCGTACAAGGATGCCGGCGTCGACCCCGACGACGTTCAGACGAGTTACCTGATCCGCGAGGGCGCGGTCATGCTCGGATACGCGCTGGTGGCGGCGCTTTGCGCCATCGCAGCCGCCTACAACGCTTCGCGCACGGCCGCCAAGATCGCTCGCGGCCTGCGTCATGACGTGTACGAGCGTGTGCTCTCCTTTTCGCCCGCCGAAATGGGCGAGTTCTCCGAGGCGTCCCTCATCACGCGTGCTACCAATGATATTCAGCAGATTCAAATGGTGCTCGTGATGTGCATGCGCATGGTGCTGTTCGCGCCCTGCATGGGGTTCGGCGCCGTGGTCAAGGTCATCGGATTCGGTTCTACGGGTCTGCAGTGGATTATCGTGGTGGGGCTTATCGTGATCTCCGCCGCGATCGGCGTGCTGATGGCCCTCACGATGCCCAAGTTCCGCCGAATGCAGGATCTCGTTGACCGCAACAACCTCGTTGCGCGCGAGATCATCACCGGCATCATGCCGATTCGCGCCTTCGGTCGCAGTAAAGATGAGGAGGCCCGCTACGACGAGGCCAATCGCGCCCTGACGGGCACCTATATTTTCACCAACCGAGCCATGAGTTTCATGATGCCAATCATGTTGGTGATCATGAACGTCATCTCGGTTGCCATCGTGTGGTTCGGCGGGCACGGGGTTGACGCAGGCGCCATGCAGGTGGGCGACCTCATGGCCTATATGAATTACACCATGCAGGTGATTATGAGCTTCATGATCATCACCATGGTCGCCGTCATGCTGCCTCGCGCCGACATCGCATCCGAGCGCGTGCGCCAGGTGCTCTCCACCACGTCGAGCATCGAGGACCCCGCCTCGAGCGTCGAGGGGGCTCAGCATCTTGAGACCGCAGAGGGCGAGCGCATGCCGTGGACGGGCGAGCTTTCGTTCAACGACGTCTCCTTTACCTATCCCGGATCGGACGAGCCGACGCTCGAGCACGTGAGCTTCACCGTACGTCCCGGGCAAACGCTTGGCATCATCGGTTCCACCGGTGTGGGCAAGTCCACGCTCGTGCAGCTTATCCCCCGTTTGTACGATGCGACGAAGGGCTCGGTGACGGTCGACGGCGTGGACGTGCGCCGCATGGGGCTTGAGGAGCTCCGCGGCCTCATCGGCTATGTGCCGCAAAAGGGCATGCTCTTCTCGGGCGATATCGCGAGTAACATCGCTTACGGCGCGCCCGACCTTGGGCAGGAGGGAATTGAGCGCGCCGCCCGCATCGCGCAGGCCAGCGAGTTCGTCGAGGCGAAGCCCGAGGGATATGCGAGCCCGATTTCGCAAGGCGGCTTGAACGTTTCGGGCGGTCAGCGCCAGCGCTTGGCAATCGCGCGCGCCCTTGCCGTGAACCCGAAGATCCTCGTGTTCGATGACAGCTTCTCCGCGCTCGATTACAAGATCGATTCGACGCTGCGCTCGGCGTTGGCGCGCGAGGTGACCAATGCGGCGGTGGTGATCGTGGCCCAGCGCATCGCGACCATCATGCATGCCGATGAGATCCTCGTGTTGGATGACGGCCGCGTGGTGGGGCAGGGCACGCATGAGCGGCTGCTGCGCTCGTGCCCGGAGTATCTCGAGATCGCTTCCAGCCAGCTTTCCGCTTCGGAACTCGGCCTCGATTCCGCAGATGAAGGTTCATGTGGAGCGTCTGCAAGCAACACGCAAGAGGAGGTGCGCTAATGCCAGGACCGATGGGGCACGGCCACGGGCGTGGGCCGGTTACCGAGAAAGCCAAGGATTTCACGGGCACGCTCAAAAAGCTCATTCACTACATTGCGCACGATAAGCTCGCGCTGTTCGTCGCCATCGCCTGCGCTATCGGCTCGGTGGCGTTCAACGTCACCGGTCCACGCGTGCTGGGCGAGGCTACAACCGAGCTGTTCGAGGGCATCGCCGCCAAAGTGAGCGGCACGGGCGGCGTTGACTTCGACGCCATCGGGCTGATTTTGGGCACGGCGCTTACTATCTATATTAGTTCCGCCGTTTTGAACCTCGTGCAAGGCTGGCTTATGACGGGCATCACGCAGCGCGTCTGCTATCGCCTGCGCCGCGAGATCATCGAGAAGGTCGACCGCATGCCACTCGCGTACTTCGAGCGCGTGAGCACCGGTGACGTGATGAGCCGTGTGACCAACGACGTCGATACGCTCGGCCAGTCTCTGAACCAGAGTGTGACCCAGCTCATTACCTCGGTGGCGCAGCTCGTGGGCGTGAGCATTCAAATGCTCTCGCTGTCCGTGGCCCTTGCGGGCGTGACGTTTTTGACCGTTCCGCTGTCCCTTGCCGGCGTGATGCTGGTGGTTCGCAGCTCGCAGCGGCACTTCCGCCGCCAGCAGGCGTTTTTGGGTCAGGCGAACGGCATCATCGAGGAGAGTTTCAACGGCCAGAACATCATCCAGGCCTACAATCGCGCCGATCGCGCGGTAGCGGAGTTCGATGAGGTCAACGAGAAGCTGTATCAGTCGGGTTGGCTGGCGCAGTTCCTGTCCGGCATCATGCAGCCCATCATGGCGTTCGTGGGTAACCTCGGGTACGTGGCCGTTGTGGTGGTTGGCGCGTTCCTCGCCATCGGCGGCACGATCACCGTCGGCGATGTCCAGGCGTTCATGCAGTACGTCCGTAATTTCACGCAGCCGATCACGCAGCTTTCCCAGGTTTCGAACATGCTGCAGATGCTGGCCGCGGCCGCGGAGCGTATCTTCGAGTTCCTCGATGGGGAAGAGGAGGAGGACCTCACTGCCACGCCCGAGCTCGCCCGTACCGACGGCGCGGTGAGCTTCGATCACGTCCAGTTCGGCTACGTGCCGAACAAGACCATTATCCATGACTTTACCTGTGAGGTTGAGCCCGGCCAGACGGTCGCCATCGTCGGCCCCACCGGCGCGGGCAAGACCACGCTCATGAAGCTGCTCATGCGCTTCTACGACGTGAACAGCGGTTCCATTCGCGTGAACGGCCTGGATGTGCGCGAGTATTCCCGCGAGGACCTGCGTTCGAATTTCGCCATGGTTCTGCAGGACACCTGGCTGTTCAAGGGCAGCGTGCGCGAGAATATCCGATACGGCAACATGGACGCCGACGACGCGATGGTCGAGGCAGCGGCGCGCGCGGCGCTTGCCGACCACTTCATCCGCACGTTGCCCGGCGGCTACGACTTCGAGCTCAACGAGGACGCCTCCAATGTGAGCCAGGGGCAAAAGCAGCTGCTCACCATCGCCCGCGCCCTGCTCGCCGACCGTCCGATTCTCATCCTGGACGAGGCGACGTCGAATGTCGACACGCGCACCGAGCAGCGCATCCAGCGAGCCATGGACATCCTCATGCAGGGGAGAACGAGCTTCGTCATCGCCCATCGCCTGTCCACCATTCGCTCGGCCGATAAGATCTTGGTTCTCAAAGACGGCGATATCGTTGAATCCGGCACGCATGATGAGCTCCTCGCCCAAGGTGGTTTCTATGCAGAGCTCTACAACTCCCAATTTGACGAAGGCGAGGGCGTTGTATCATAAGGGGATGAATGCTCAAGCTGCGTTAATTTGGAGCGCGTGCGAAAGGAGAATTCCATGACTGAACCGATTGCCGGGACCCTCAACGTTTCGAACGAGGTCATCGCCGACATCGCCGGATACGCCGCCATGTCCTGCTATGGAGTTGTGGGCATGGCCGAGCAACTCCAGGGTGCCGAAAGCGTCCGCCTGCTGCCGGGTCAGCGCCTGCGCAAGGGCGTGCTCGTCACGGCTGCCGAGGATGGTCTCACGGTCGATTTGCACGTGGTCATCGAGTCCGGCGTCAACATGCGCTCGGTGAGTGAGAATCTCGCCAGCTCGGTGTCGTTCACGCTCTCTGAGATCGCCCAGATCGATCCGTCCCAGCTCAAGATCGCCATCCATATCGACGGCATGAAGTCCCGCGCGTAAGGAAAGTGTCTAAACCGATGATTTCTAAGACCATTCGTACCTGCTTCCCGATTGCCGCTGCGGCCGTGGCCGACAAAGCCGAGGAGATCAACAAGCTCAACGTCTTCCCCGTTCCGGATGGCGACACGGGCACCAACATGTCCCTGACGCTGCAGTCGGTCGTCAAGGAGCTCGCCGCTCTTTCCGTCGATGCCACGATGGACGATATCGCCGGCGCCATCACGCACGGCTCGCTCATGGGCGCTCGCGGCAACTCCGGCGTTATCACGAGCCAGATCCTCCGCGGTGTCGCTGAGGGGCTGCGCGATGCCGGCGAGCCCGTGAGCTCGTCTGATGTTGCCGCCGCGTTCCGTCGCGCCGTCAAGGTCGCGTTCCAGGCCGTGCGCAAGCCCATCGAGGGCACGATCCTCACGGTTCTGCGCGACGTTTCCACTAAGGCCGACGAGTGCGACAAGCACCGTATGGGCGTTGAGGAGACGTTGGACGCGCTCGTGGTCGAGGCATACCAGTCCGTCGCACGCACCCCGGACCTCTTGCCCGTTCTCAAGGAGAACGGCGTTGTGGACTCCGGTGCCTTCGGCTTCGCCATTTTCCTGGAGAACTTCGTGGCCGCCGCGCTCGGCCGCACGCCCGAGATCGACAACTTCTCCGCGACGTTTGAGGCGGACGCTTCCTCGGCGAAGGCGGGCGCTCTCGATCGCGTGAAGATCGAGGCGAACGACGACTGGGAGGGCTCGGAGTTCCGTTACTGCAACGAGTTCCTCTTCAAGGCCGAGAAGCATTTTGACGAGGATGAGGTGCTGCGCTTCCTGGGTTCGATGGGCGACTGCGAGCTGCTCGTGGGCGCATACCCCGACTACAAGGTCCACGTGCACTCCAACACCCCGAATCTCGTGCTCGAGTACATGCTCCAGTTCGGTCAGGTGTACGAGGTGTTCATCCACAACATGGATCTTGAGGTCGCCGAGCGCACCGCGAAGATCCATGCCGATCAAGACGAGGCTACCGAGCCCGCCAAGGCCATCGGATTCGTGGCCGTTGCCGCGGGTTCCGGGCAGGCTGAGATCCTGAAGTCCCTGGGCGTAGACGTCGTCGTGTCCGGCGGACAGACGATGAATCCCTCCACGGCCGACCTTCTCGATGCGGTGGCGCAGGTAAACGCCGAGTCCGTCATCATCCTGCCGAACAACAGCAACATTCGCATGGCCGCTGAGGCCGCCGCGAACGCCTGCGATTCCAAGCGCGTGTTCGTCGTTCCCACTAAGACGGTCCCGCAGGCCTTCTCCGCGCTCTTCACCGTTATGCCCGATATGGACGTCGAGGATGTCGTTGAGGCCATGACCGAGGCCAAGGGCGAGGTTCGCGATGGCGAGGTCACCCGCGCCGTCCGCGACAGCTCCGCATCTGACGGCACGCCGATCCACGATGGCGACGTCATGGGCATCATCTGCGACTCGATCGATATCGTCGGTTCCGACGTCAAGCAGGTCACCCTCGACTGCATCAACCGCATGATGGACGAGGACGAGGGTGATACCCTCACGATTCTCGCCGGCGACGAGCTCTCCGATGAGGCCTTCCAGGATATCCTCGATGCTATTGAGGAGGCTCAGCCCGATCTCGAGATCGACTCGCACCGCGGCGAGCAGCCCCTGTATCCGGTGATCTTCTCCATTGAGTAGGACCTGATGTCCGATTCCGTGCGTGCGCCGCGGGCTTCCTTTAAGCTCGCGCGCACGGCTGTGCTCGACGAGGACATTTGTCGGCTTAAATATGTTTCGGGAGCTCGAGAGGAGGCCCTGCGCAGGCTCGGTATGGAGCGTGTGGGGGACCTCCTTTCCCATATACCGTTCAGGTATCTCGACTTCAGCAGGGCTTATACGATCGAGTCGGCCCCGCTAGGGGAGATCTGCACCATCGTGGGCGCCGTCGATAAGGTGTCCAATCGACCGACCTCCAAACGGGGCATGACGGTCACCGAAGTGTTCGTGCTCGACCAAACGGGCGTGCTCAAGGTTGCGTTCTTCAAGCAACCTTGGATGACGCGCGAGTTTGAGCGAGGAGACCGCGTTGCTTTCATAGGCAAAGTCGAGTTCGCCTACGGGTTCAAGCAGATGGCGAGCCCATTGTTCGAAAAGCTCGATGGTCTTGGGGGTGCCGGGACCATCCTGCCGGTTCACCGGGTTGGCCAGGGCATATCACAGGCATGGATGCGCCGCTTGGCTTCGGTCGCGCTTGAACAGGTCGGGACATTCGTCGACCCCGTTCCCGTGCCGTTGCGCGCGCGGCGCGGACTCATGAGCATTTCCAGGGCCGCTCGTACAATCCACTTCCCCCGCACCCTCGCTGAGGTTAAGTGCGCCCGCAGGCGCTTGGCGTACGACGAGCTCCTCTACTTGCAGCTCGCCCTGCGGCTGCGCAACGATGCCAATCTGCTCGATGTGCGCCCTATAGCGCATGTGGCGTCGAGCCATGTGGATGCGATGCGCCGTGCACTGCCGTTTGCTTTGAGTGACGAGCAGGATGCCGCGGTTGCCGACATCCTCTCCGACATGGCCGACGGCACTCGGGTGATGAACCGCCTGCTCTTGGGCGATGTGGGGACAGGCAAGACGGCTGTGGCCTGCATGGCGCTTGCATCGGTTGCCGACTCGGGCAGCCAGGCGTGCGTCATGGCACCCACGAGCGTCCTTGCCCGGCAATACGCATCCAAGACGGGCCCCCTGCTTGATCAGGCAGGCATCTCCTGGGGGCTGCTCACCGGTTCCACGCCGCCTGAAGAGCGTGCGTCCCTGCTTGAGGGATTGGCGTCGGGCAACGTATGCGTTTTGTTCGGGACCCATGCCGTGCTGGGAGATGCGGTGGCTTTCGCGCGCCTGTCCCTGGTTGTCATTGACGAGCAGCATCGCTTTGGCGTGTCTCAGCGCAATACGCTGCGCTCGAAAGGCCCGGGCGCCGATCTGCTCGTCATGACGGCAACGCCCATTCCGCGTACGCTCGCGCTCTCGGTGTACGGTGACTTGGATACGAGCATCATCCGTCATCGGCCCGTTCCGGGCGCGGGGATAACTACCAAGGTGCTTGAGAGTCCGAATCGGGATATCGCCTATGGGGCGCTCAGGGATGCCCTTTCGCAGGGTCGGCAGGCTTATGTGGTCTGCCCGCTCGTCTCGCCTTCGGAGGGAACCGATGAGCTCGAGGATGTTCCCGGCCTGGATGTGGATGAGGAGGGCCGCGCTCAGCAAGCGGTTACGCTTCACGACGTCGAGACGGAACTCGAGCGCATTCGCATACTCGTGCCCGATAAGCGCGTCGAGATGCTCCACGGCAAGATGAGCGCCCGTGCAAAGGACGAGGTAATCGATGCGTTTCGCGCCGGCGAGATCGACGTGCTCGTTTCGACCACCGTGGTCGAGGTCGGCGTCGATGTGCCGAACGCCACGCTCATGATCATTGAGAACGGCGAGCGCTTTGGCTTGGCGACCCTGCATCAGCTGCGGGGCCGCGTGGGCCGCGGCAAGCTGGCGGGTACGTGTTATATCATGACCGAGCTGCGCTTTAAGCGCGGCAAGCGCAGCATCAGCCGCGACCGCCTTGAGGCGCTCGAGAAGTCGAGGGACGGATTCGAGCTCGCCGAGATGGATTTGCGCCTGCGCCATGAGGGCGAGATCTTGGGTCTTCGTCAGCATGGCGGCGTGAGTTTACGCTATGTGGACCTCGATGCGGACACCGACCTGATCGAGGCGGCGCATGAGGATTCGACTGAGCTGCTGCGCTATGCGCGCTCGCTTAATTCAGTGGCCACGCTGCCGCTGCGTCATGAGGTAATCGCGCGTTATGGAGATATTTTCAAGGAGGTTAGCGGAGGATGAGGATCGTCGGAGGCGATTGGAAAGGCCGTCTCATTGAGGCGCCAAAGGGCCGTGAGGTGAGCAGGCCCACGACCGACCGCGTGCGCGAAGCCATCGCGTCGATGATGGACAGCGCCCTGCAGGAGGGCATCGAGGGCGCCCGCGTGCTCGACGCCTTTGCCGGTACGGGGGCACTCGGTCTTGAGATGCTGTCGCGCGGGGCTGCCTGCGCTACGTTCTTCGACGTCGACCGCGGTGCCGCGGCCCTCATCAAGCGCAATCTGTCCAAGCTCGGGTGCGACGTCGCCCGCTTCCACGTTGTATGCGGCGATGTTCTCGCGGCCGCCCGTCGCGGGCGTGTATCCGGCGCTCCTTTCGATGCCGTCCTGATCGACCCGCCTTATGCCTTGGGCACGCGCCCGGCCGAGGAGCTCCTTGCAGCTCTTGCCGGCAACGGGCTTCTTGCCCCCGACTCGGTTGCCCTGTTCGAGCGCACGCAGTCGACTCCCGCATTGTCGGTTGTTGGGTTTGTGAATCTCCGTGAAAAGCGGTACGGTCAGACCTGCATTGATGTCCTGCGTTTCAGTCCCGATGAATCTGCCTCGTAATATCCCCTCAAGGAATGACCATGTCTGATCAGATTACCCATGTTCTTGTTCCCGGCACGTTCGACCCTATCACGTACGGCCATCTCGATGTCGTGCGCCGCGCTCGACGCATCTGCCCCCATGTCACCGTTGCCGTGGCGGAAAGCCTCGGTAAGAACGGGGTGGGCACGACGTTCTCGCTCGAGGAGCGCGTTGCGCTTGCTCGCGAGGCCCTCAAGGACATAGACGGGGTGGACGTACTTCCGTTTACCGGCCTTCTGGTGGATTTCGCCGCCCAGGTTGGCGCACAGGCGGTAGTCAAAGGCCTGCGCGCTATGACGGATTTTGAATACGAGCTTCAGCAGGCCGATCTCAACTACCGGCTTGACGCCGACCTTGAGTCCATCTTCGTCATGAGCTCCCCGGAGTACGGGTATCTTTCCAGCTCAGTTGTCCGTCAGATCGCGTCGTTCGGCGGCGACGTGAGCGATTTCGTGCCGCCGTGTGTCGATGCCGCGCTTCGCGCCCGTTTTTCGTGAGCACGCGGCCTCATCAAGGGCCAACCCGCGGATGTGTTACTATGTCCGGTTAGAATGCTACAGTAGAAAGGAGTCCTCATGCCTGTCGAGAACCTGCCAGGTGAGCGCATCGAGAGCCTTGTCGATGAGCTCGAGGGCATTATTGAGGAGGCAAAGCCGCCGTTTGGCAAGAACTCCCAGTTCAAGGTCATCGAGACGGATTTGTTCTTCAATATCCTCGACGAGATCCGCATGAGCTACCCCGAGGAGTGGCAGAAGTCCCGCCGCATCGTTCGCGAGCGCGAGGAGCTTCTCGCGAGCGCCAGTGCCCAGGCGGCCTCCATCATCGCCGACGCGCAGCAGCAGGCGCTCACGATTGCCTCCGAGCAGGAGATCGTTCGTCTTGCCCAGCAGCAGGCCGATGATATCCGCGATCGCGCCAACCAGTACGAGCGTGAGACCCGCTATGCCGCTGAGGATTACGCCGAGCAGGTGTTCACGCATCTCGAGGAGAACCTCAAGTCCCTCACGGGCACCGTGGCGCGTTGCCGTCAGCAGCTGAACGATTCCGCCGCTCAGAACCAGAACCAGGGTTGGTAACCATGAGCGTTTTTGGCTCCATTCCCGTTGAGATCGGCGACAAGCTCGAAAACCCCGGCGACTCCATGCAGCTTGCCGGTAAGGTGGATGTCACCTCGTACCAAGTGGGCGATAAGGAGCTTAAGCTGCCTGAGCCGCCTACGTACGATGTGGTTCTCACCAATGCCGGTGACGGCATCCTGGCTTCGGGTATCGCGCGCGCTCACGCTGTGGGGGAGTGCGACCGTTGTCTTGAGCCTGCGAGTTTTGAGGTTGCGGCTGAGATCGAGGAGTATTATCTGTTCGAGGAGCCTGATGACCCGGAGGGCTACGAGGACGGTTTCGAGTTGGTGAGCGAGGACCGCGTTATCGATCTCGGTGATGCGATCTCCGATGCCGTTGTGATGGAGACGCCGTTCGTGGTTCTCTGTCGCGATGACTGCCAGGGCCTGTGCCCCACGTGCGGAGCCAATCTGAACGAGGGGGATTGCGGCTGCGCTCAGGCCGCGGAGCAGGCATGGGTTGAATCTGATGAGAACCCGTTCGCCGCGCTCAAGAACATCAAATTCGAGGATTAATCCTGCGTAATCCCATAAATGTTTTGTGATTGCAGGTGAATTCTGTTAGTATCGGTATCTGCGCGTAATCGCCGCCAGTATTGAGTTGTAAGGAAGGTCAAAGATGCCAGTACCTAAGCAAAAAAAGGGTCGCGCTAAGACGCACTCTCGTCGTTCGACGAACATGAAGATCAACGCTGCTTCTCAGTCCACCTGCCCCCGTTGCGGTGCTGTTAAGCTCCCGCACCACGTGTGCGGCAACTGCGGTTTCTACAAGGACCGCGAGGTCATCGTCGTCGAGTAAACTCGACTGGCGGTTACGTTGAGTTAAGATGGCCGGCTCGGTGAGTCGGCCATTTCTGTATGAAGGGACATCCGATGAGCGTTCGTGTGTGCGTGGATGCCGTTGGCGGCGACGAGCCCGCAGAGGTTGTGCTCGCCGGCATCGAAGCTGCCCTTGCCGCAGATCCTGATATCGAGGTGCTCGTAGCCGGACCGGACCAGATTGTCACCCCGTTTTGCGATGCTCACGACAGGGCCGTTCCCCTTGTTGCGCCCGATGTCATCACCATGGAGGATGATCCTATTTCCGCGGTGATGACCAAACGCAGGTCGTCCATTGTTCTGGGGTGCCGCGCGGTTAAGCGGGGCCAGGCTGACGCGTTTTTCTCGGCCGGTTCCACAGGCGCTGTTACCGCGGCAGGCTCTGCGTATGTTACGCCGTTCAAAATTGAGCGCGACGGAAAGCGCGCTCCCATTCGTCCCTGTCTCACTAACGCGCTGCCCAATCGAGCCGGTGGCTTGACCGTCTTGTGCGATATGGGCGCCAACCCGGACGTGGAGCCCATGGATATCGTGCGTTTTGCGCAGATGGGCGCGGCGTACGCCAGCTGTGTTTTGGGAATCGACCGCCCGCGTGTCGGCTTGCTCGCAAACGGCACCGAAGAGCATAAGGGAAGCGCGTTCACCCAGACGTGCTTTCCGCTCATGTCCGAGCTGGTTGACGGCTTCGCGGGAAACTGCGAGGGCTCCGATCTTACGAGCGGTGTGTTTGACGTCGTCGTGTGCGATGGCTTTGCCGGCAACGTCGCGCTTAAGGCCATCGAGGGCGCCGCGAAGCTCATGATGGATGAGCTCAAGTCCGGGTTCATGGGCTCTCTTAAGACCAAGGTCGCGGCACTTCTCGTTAAGGACATGATGCGCCAGCTTAAGGGCAAGCTTTCGGGCGACGCCAAGGGCGGGGCGGTTCTGCTCGGTCTTCGCGGTGTTGTGCTCATTGGGCACGGTGCTACGAGCGTGGAGGCGGTGAAGGCGGGAACGCTGGCATGCGCGGAGGCCGTGCGCGCCGATCTTATCGACCGCGTCGCCTCCTCCATGGGAAGCATCGTTTCCTAGGCACGCGCGCTTACGCGGCGCAGCGCTTGATTGAGCGCCTCGTTGTGATGGGGCGCTCGTCTGGGTAGAATACAAACCATCTGTGAGGTGCCGGCACAGGCCGGCCGTGCTTGGAGAGGGGTATTCCATGGCCATGGATCGCTCTGAGATTTTCAATAAGGTTTGCGAGATCGCCGCCGACGTGCTGGGCGTGGAGGCGGGCGAGCTGTCCGACGAGACCACGTTCGATGATCTCGATGCTAACTCCCTCGACCGTCTGCAGCTCGTGACCGCCATGGAGGACGAGTTCGACATCGAGATCGACGATGACAAGCTGATGGAGATCAATTCCGTCTCCGAGGCCATTGACGCCATCGAGCAGACCTTGGAGGCGTAACGCCTTGGCAGTTAGCGAGAGGATTCGCCGCGCGGAGGAAATCTGCGGGCACGAATTCAGTGATAAAAAGCTGCTCCGAAGCGCCATCACGCACCCTTCCGCCGTGGAGGGCGAGCCCGTGTGGGCCTCATACGAGCGCCTCGAGTTCCTGGGCGACTCGATTCTCGGGTCCGTTGTCGCGCTGTCGCTGTATCGCACGTATGGCGATTTCGACGAGGGCAAGCTGACGAGGCTCAAGGTCTCGCTTGTATCCGGAGCGACGCTGTCTGAGGTCGGCCGTGAGCTCGGCATCGACAAGATCATCATCCTCGGACCCTCTGAGCAGGGGACGGGCGCCCGCGGCATGCATTCGGCGCTTGAGAACGTCTACGAGGCGCTGGTGGGCGCGCTGTATTTGGACGGCGGCTGGGAAGTTGCCGAGGCATTCATCATGCGCACCCTCAAGCCTCATGTGGCAACTGAGCGCGCCGAGCATCCTTCCAACCCCAAGAGCTTTTTGCAGGAATGCGTCCAGTCCGATCGCATGGACCCTCCGGCCTATCAGGTGGTTGGAGAGGACGGCCCCGCGCATTCGCCGACGTTCACCGCCGTGGCGATTGTGGACGGCATTCGCCGCGGCCGCGGCACGGGGTGCTCGAAAAAGGAAGCCGAGGCCGCAGCTGCGCTCGATGCGCTTGAGCGCATGGGTTACACCACCAACGGCGTCATTCTCAAGAAGAAGCTCGATTAGCGAGGCACCGTGTACCTGAAGTCGCTCACCCTCAAGGGTTTCAAATCGTTTGCAGACCGGGCTCACATGACCTTTGAGCCCGGCCTCACGGTTATCGTGGGCCCCAACGGGTCCGGCAAATCCAATGTCTCCGACGCCATCCTGTGGGTGCTCGGCGAGCAGAGCGCCAAGCAGCTGCGTGGCCAGGCGATGGAGGACGTTATCTTCTCCGGCTCCTCGGCGCGTAAGCCCGTGGGCGTGGCCGAGGTCACCCTCGTGCTCGACAATTCGGACCATATACTCCCCGTTGATTTCAACGAGGTTGCCGTCACGCGCCGCATGTACCGGTCGGGCGAGAGCGAGTATCTCATCAATTCCAGTCCCTGTCGCCTGATGGATATCCAGGATATCCTGCACGATTCGGGTCTGGGCAAGGATACCCATTCGATTATCTCCCAGGGCAAGCTCGATGCGATTTTGCAAAGCCGCCCTGAGGAGCGCCGCAGCCTAATTGAGGAGGCGGCGGGCATCTCCAAGCATAAGCGCCGCAAGGAGCGCGCGCTTCGCAAGATCAAGAGCATGGATGAGCACCTCACCCGCGCTCGGGATATCAACCGCGAGATTTCCCGTCAGCTCAAGCCCCTTGAGCGCCAGGTCGATCGCGCCCGGAAATACAAGGATCTCTCTTCACGCGCCAACGAGCTCACGCAGATTCTCGCGGTGGACGAGCTGCGCCAGCTCCAGGCGCAATGGGCGGACCTCGAAACTTCGTCCAAGGAGAGCGCGGCCGCCCTCGAGCTCGCTCGCTACCGACTCTCCGAAAAGGAACGCGAGCTCGAAAAACTCCAGGTCATGCTCGAGGAGAAGGGCCTTTTCGTAGGCGACTTGGGTGAGCAGCGCCGCCATATGCAAGACGTTGTGGGCCGTATCGGCTCGGACATGCGCCTGCTCGAGGAAAAGGGCCGCAACATGGTCGCGCGCCTCTCCGAGATGAGGGGTACGCTGTCCGGCTCTGAGCACCAGCGTCGCCGCACGGTCGAGGAGCTCTCCGATATCAACCGCCAGCTCGACGAGGAGCGCGCCGTCGCGTCTGTGGCTTCCGAGGACGTCACCTCGCTCGAACCCGAGGCGCAGCGTCTGCATCGGCGTCGCATCGAGCTCGATGACTTGATTTCCACCCTGACGCGTGAGCAGCGCGATGCGCAGCGCATTGCCGATAACGCGTCGCTCGAGCTCGTCAAGGTTAAGGAGACGCTTTCCAACGCCGAGCTCGAAGACGGCATGTACGTCCGTCGTCTTGAGCAAATCGACGATGAAGTCGATGAGCTCACGTCGTCGCTGAAGCACCGGCGTGACCGCGCTGATGAGCTTTTGGCCGAGCTTGAGGACGCGCGCGCTGCTCTCGCTGACGCGAAGGATGCCGTTGAGGTGGCGGTTGCCGCGGTCAACGAGCTTCGCCAGAAGGAAGCTGAGGCCCGCTCCGCGCTGTCAGACCTTCGTTCTGAACTTTCCAGCTTGCGCAAGCTCGATAGCAATCTGGCTGACGCCTCGCCGCTGGTGTCTCGCGTCGCGCATGAGTGCGCTGAGGCGGTTGACGGTCGTCTGGGTGATCTTATCGAGGCTCCCCGGGAACTCGAGCCCCTCGTTGAGCTTTTGCTCGGCTCCGATCTTGATGCGCTTGTGTGCGCAGGCGCCGCCGCGCTGTCTCAGACGGCGCTGTATGCCCAAGATGCTGCCGGCTCGGCGGGCGAGGCGCTGCTCTTGTCACGCGATGTAATCTCCGAGGCCTCAAAGGGCGCCGCGGGCTATCGCCTCGTTGAGCGCTTGCGTGTTCGCGAGGGATACGGCTCGGCGGTTGCTTCCGTGCTGGGGAACGTATATGTGGTCGAGAGCCTTGAGGAGGCCCTTGCGGCCCCAGTTATCCCGGGTGTTGTGTACGTAACGCCGGGTGGCGCGCGCGTGCGCGACGGCGGCGTGGTCCGCGTGGGGTCGGTCCAGGATGCGGCCTCCGGCACGCTTGAGCGCAAGCGCCATATCCGCGAACTTGAAGGACTTGAGCCTGATCTGGCGACGGTCTTCGACACCGCGTGCGCTCATGTGCGCGATGCGGAGGCTGCCGTTGAGCAGGCGCGCCTGCGTGAGAGTGAGGCATCGGGCGCCATCTCCCGTCTCGAGGGTGAGCATGCCTCGGTGCTGTCCGAGATTGGGCGCATGGAGCAATCGTTCTCCACAAAGCTCGGCGAACGCGGAAACATCGCTCGCCGCCGCGAGGACGCCGCTCAGGCCGTTCGAGATGCCCAGCCCCGCGTGGATGAGCTGAGCGCTCAGAGGGACGAGGCCCGCGCGCGCGTTGAAGACGCTGCGGTCAAGCTCGTGAATGCCCAAGACGACCTCGAGCGTGTGCGTCGCGATGATTCGGAGGCGGGGTCCAAGTTGGCGGACGCGAAGGTGCGGCTCGCCCGCGCCACGGAGCGCGTGAAGAGCCTTTCTGCTCGTGCGCCCGAGCTTGAGCGCCGTTTGGAGAGCATCGACCGCCGTATCCGCGGAACGGAGCAGTCCGCCCGCTCCCTGGAGGTACTGCGCCTGCGCGTCGACCCCCTGCACGATCGGTACCAGGCGCTTTCTGAGCGCGCGCTCGATTGGGCGGCTCGTCTGCGCGACCGCGCGTCTTTGGAGGAGGCGGACTCCGCCTCACTGCGCAGGACCATCGAGGACGCCAAGTCAGAAGTTTCTCGCGCTAAGATCGAGCTCGATATGGCCATGGGCTCCGTCAACGAGGCGAAAGTCGCGCGCGGCAAGCTCGAGGTCCAGGTGGAGGCTGCCGTCCGTGCCATCACTTCTGACGGCACGACGGTCCTTGAGGACGCGCTCAGGCTTCCCGCGCCCGATGACCGCGCCGCGGCGGAGCGTGAACTCAACAGCCTGGTGCGCCAGATCAATAACCTCGGCCCCGTGAACCAGGTGGCCATGGAGGAGTACGAGACGCTGAAGGCCCGTGCCGATTACATCGCGGCGCAGCTCGAGGACCTCGAGACCGCGCGCAAGGCGCTCACCAAGATCACCGCCGCCATCGACCGTAAAATGCGTACGAGCTTCCTCACCACGTTTGAGAAGGTGGATGAGAACTTCCGTGAAGTCTTCTCCATGCTCTTCCCCGGTGGCCAGGCGCATCTCGAGATGACCGATCCTGAGCATCCGGCCGAGACGGGCATCGAGGTCGTGGCGCAGCCTCGTGGCAAGCGCATCACCAAGATGATGCTCATGAGCGGCGGCGAGAAGTCCCTGACGGCGCTCGCCCTGCTGTTTGCGGTGTACCGCACCCGCACGGTGCCGTTTTACGTGCTCGACGAGGTCGAGGCGGCGCTCGATGATTCCAATTTGTCCAAGCTCATCGGGGCCATCGATTACCTGCGTAAGACGACGCAGCTGCTCGTCATTTCCCACCAGCGCCGCACTATGGAGGACGCCGATGTCCTCTACGGCGTATCCATGCAGGCCGACGGCGTGAGCCGTGTGGTCAGTCAAAAACTCGATCGCGAAACCGGAAAGGTCGTGAATGCCTAATGGGACTGTTCGATTCGCTTAAACGCGGTCTGGAGCGCAGCCGTGAGGCCCTGAATGAGGTCTTCTATTTTGGCGGAGAGGTGGACGAGAGCTTTTGGGAGGAGCTCGAGGACACGCTCGTGATGGGCGACATGGGCGGCGAGATCGCCATGCGCGTCACCGATGACCTCCGCGAGATGGCCGCCCGCAAGAACCTCAAGACCGCCGACCAGCTTCGCGGGGCTCTCGCGGATCGCCTGTGCGAGTTCTTCGTTCAGCCTGCGAGCGACATTTTCGACGATACACCGAGTTGCGTGCTGTTCGTCGGGATCAACGGCGCCGGTAAGACCACCACGGTGGGCAAGATCGCCAGCGCCGAGGCGCATGCGGGCAAGAAGGTCGTTATCGGTAGCGCCGATACCTTCCGTGCTGCCGCCATCGAGCAGCTCGATGTATGGGGCACGCGCGCCGGTGTTCCTGTTATCAAGCGCGACCGCGGAGCCGATCCTGCGAGCGTGTGCTACGACGTGCTCGATGAGGCCGATAAGCGCGGTAGCGAGCTCGTGCTCATCGACACGGCGGGGCGCCTGCACTCGAGCCCCGAGCTCATGCGCGAGCTGGCCAAGGTCGTCAAGGTGACGCGCAAGCGCGCCGAGGCTTGCTCGACGGGGTCCATGCCCGTGCACGTGGTTCTCGTTATCGACTCCGCCACCGGCCAAAACGGCCTGGCGCAGGCGGAGGAGTTCAACGAGGCGCTCGGTCTCGACGGCATCATCATGACCAAGCTCGACGGCACCGCCAAGGGCGGCATCGCGCTCGCCGTTGCGCAGCAGCTCAAACTGCCCATCTACCGCATTGGCGTCGGCGAGCAGGTTGAGGATCTCCAGCGCTTCGACGCGCGGACGTTCTGCCGTGCGCTCGTTGGCCTTGACGGGTAGACTGTTAGATTCGATTACGTAACCGTCTCTTTCTGTAGGAGCAGGCTGGCGTACAAGACGCGGACATGCATCTTTTCACGTAGTGTCCGACAATTGAACGCCATGCGCTCGGGCGGGAAGAGGCGCGAGGATAAGGGAGATACTATGGCTGCATTCGGCTCGCTTTCCGATCGCCTTGCCGATACCTTTGACAGCCTGCGTGGCAAAGGCAAGCTCACGGAGGCCGACATCAACGTCGCCATGCGCGAAATCCGCATGGCGCTGCTGGAAGCCGACGTCAACTACCGCGTGGTGAAGGACTTCGTCACGCGCACCAAGGAGCGCTGCCTTACCTCCGAGGTCATGGATTCGCTCACGCCCTCGCAAAACGTCGTGAAGATCGTGCTTGACGAGCTGACGGCGCTGCTCGGCGGTACGGAGAGCAAGCTCGTGCTCTCGAGCCGCATTCCGAACGTGATCATGCTCGTGGGCCTGCAAGGCTCCGGTAAGACCACCGCCGCCGTCAAGCTCGCCTACATGCTCAAGAAGCAGGGCAAGAGCCCGCTTCTGGCCGCGTGCGACGTGTATCGTCCCGCTGCCGCCGACCAGCTCGCCACGCTCGGTGGCGAGATCGGCGTTCCGGTGTTCCGCGGCGACGGAGCGCATCCGGTCGAGATCGCCCGCGCTTCCATTCGCGAGGCCGTCGATACCATGCGCGACGTTGTCATCGTCGATACCGCCGGTCGCCTGCAGATCGATGAGCAGATGATGCAGGAGGCCGTCGACATCAAGAAGGCCGTCAAGCCCGACCAGGTTCTCATGGTCGTCGACGCCATGACGGGTCAGGACATCGTCAACGTGGTGTCCACGTTTGCCGAGCGCACCGACTTCGACGGCGTGATCATCTCCAAGCTCGATGGCGACGCCCGCGGTGGCGGCGCCCTTTCGGTTCGCGAGGTCACCGGCAAGCCCATCAAGTTCGCCTCCATGGGCGAGAAGCCCGATTCGCTCGAGGTCTTCTATCCCGAGCGTATGGCCAAGCGCATCTTGGGCATGGGCGATGTCATCGGCATCATCGAGAAGGCCCAGGAGGCCGCGACCGCCGAGCAGCTCGCCTCTGCCGAGCGCATGCTGCGCGACGGCTTCACCATGGACGACATGCTCGAGCAGATGAAGGCCGTTAAAAAGATGGGCGGCATGAAGGGCATTCTCGGCATGCTCCCCGGTGGTCAGCGCGCGCTCAACCAGATGGGCGGTAATCTGGATGAGAAGGTCTTCGACCGCAACGAGGCCATCATTCTTTCTATGACGGCCGAGGAGCGCCGTCGCCCCTCCATCATCAACGGCCAGCGCCGCGCCCGTATCGCGCGCGGCTGCGGTTTGACGCCCACCGACGTGAACGCCCTCATGAAGCAGTGGGGCGAGATGAACAAGATGATGGGCAAGATGCGCGCCATGACCCAGCAGATGGGCGGCGGCAAAAAGGGCAAAAAGGGGAAGAAGGGCAAGAAAATGCGCATGCCCGGCGTTCCCGGCATGGGCGGCATGAACATGAACCAGCTCATGAACCAGATGGGTAACATGGGCGGCGGCATGTCCGACATGGATAAGCTCATGCAGATGAACGAGCAGTTCAAGCGCAAGTAGTCGCAACCTTATTCAACCTGTCGCCCACGCATATATACGCTCCGGACTGTGGTTTCGCTTCGCTTCACAAAACAGTCCTCCGGTATATATGCGTGGGCTTATGTTATCTGGGCATAGAGCTGGGGTGCGGTTACGTAAGGCGCGTGTACTTATACCGTAGGGGCGTTTCTGTGGAGCGAAGCGCAACCACGCCCCGGAGTGTATAAGTACACGCGCCCATGCGTACAATGACCTCATCAGCGCAAGCAAAGGAGCGAGTCATGAGCAAAGCGGATCAGCTGTTCGTGAATATGTGTCGGGATATCTTGGATCACGGCACTACGACGGAAGGGGAGAAGGTTCGCCCTGTTTGGGAGGACGGGACCCCGGCATACACCATCAAGAACTTCGGCGTGACCAACCGTTATGACTTGCGCGAGGAGTTCCCGGCACTCACGTTGCGTCGCACGGCACTCAAATCTGCCATGGACGAGGTTCTGTGGATTTACCAGAAGAAGTCCAATAACATCAACGATCTCAAGTCGCACATTTGGGATCAATGGGCCGATGAGACGGGCTCCATCGGCAAAGCCTACGGGTATCAGATTGCGCAGAAGTCGCACTACAAGGAGGGTGACTTCGACCAGATGGATCGCGTGCTCTACGACCTCACGCACACGCCCTATTCGCGCCGCATCATGACGAACATGTACACGTTCGCGGACCTCTCCGAGATGCACCTGTACCCGTGCGCCTACTCGGTTACCTACAACGTAACGGCTGAGCCCGGCTCCGATAAGCCGGTGCTCAATATGGTGCTCATGCAGCGTTCGCAGGACATTTTGGCCGCCAATAACTGGAACGTGTGCCAGTACGCCATTCTCCTCATGATGGTGGCGCGCCACTGCGACATGATCGCGGGCGAGCTGCTGCACGTGATCGTGGACGCGCATATCTATGACCGCCACGTGGACATCGTGCGCGAGCTTATCGAGCGGCCGCAGTTCCCGGCTCCCAAGGTATCGCTCAATCCGGAGGTCACTAACTTCTACGACTTCACGACGGACGATCTGATCGTCGAGGATTACGAGACCGGGCCCCAGGTCAAGGGTATTCCGATCGCGGTGTAACTAACCGGTATCGCCCGGCCCCTGCGCATATCATCCCGTGCTCAAACAGCGCTTCGCGAACTGCGCGCGGGACGATATGCTCCGGGGCCGGGCGGCACATGCCTGTCGTTCGCCTTAAATCATCCGGTGCGTGCGGGACTGCGTGCGGGACGGCACGTTTCTTTACAGGGCTTCTCAGCGTGCGCGAGAACTGCGTGCGGACGAAATAATCCCGCTTGGGATGGTTTGTTCTCTTAGCTTTCTTTATCAGGGGAGGTTTTCATGACATGCACCTTAAAGGCCATCGTTGCGGTTTGCGACGACTGGGGGATTGGGCGCGATGGGGATATGGTCGTGGCCAATCGGGCGGACATGCGGCATTTCGTGAACAAGACGAAAGGGCATCCCGTGATCATGGGGCGCAAGACCCTCGAGAGCTTTCCCGGCGGCAAGCCGCTCAAGGATCGCCGCAATATTGTGCTGACGCGCGACGACTCGTTCACTCGAGAGGGTGTCGAGGTCGCGCATTCTATCGACGAGGCGCTTGCCATGGTTGGCGACGAGGGGACTGCCTGGGTCATCGGCGGCGGGGCCGTGTATGAGCAGTTTTTGCCCTACTGCGTTGAGGTCGAGGTTACTCATAATCATGTGACGCACCCCGTTGACACGTTTTTCCCTAACCTCGCCGAGGATCCTGATTGGGATGTTGTTGAGCGCCGGGGCGAATGCGTGATTGGCGACGGCCAGGGAGACGAGGGTGTGCGCTACGAGTTCACCACGTACCGCCGAAAGGGCCATGAACCTGAGAAGGCGAGCTCCGATGATAAGTTTTTTAAATCCTTCGATGTTTTAACTGATGCTGCTATCGTTATTTCTACGCTGCTGGATGGGTAATCATGGCTTGTGAGATTGTCTATATCGACACACTTGAGGATCCCCGCCTTGAGGCGTATACCAAGCTTACGGAGCGAGAGCTTCGCAATGTGCTGGAGCCGGAGAAGGGGCTGTTTATCGCCGAGAGCGGCAAGGTTATCGAGCGCGCGGTTGATGCCGGGCTCGAGCCGGTGAGCTTTCTGCTTGGAGAGCGCTGGGTCGATCAGATGGGGCCGCTGTTCGAGCGACTATCCCACGAGCGGCCCGACCTCGAGATTCCCGTTTTCATTGCGTCGATGGAGCTCATGGAAACGCTCACGGGCTTCACGGTCACGCGCGGTGCTCTTGCGGCTTTTCGCCGTCCTCCGCTCGCCGACGCGCGTGCGTTTCTCGATGGACTCGTTGCCCGTTCCGAGGGGCGGCCGGTCCGCGTGTGCGTGCTTGAGGGGATCGTCGACCACTCCAACGTCGGTGCCATCTTCCGTTCTGCCGCCGCGCTCAATGTTGACGGTATCTTGGCGAGCCCGAGCTGCGTTGATCCGCTCTACCGTCGTTCCGCACGCGTTTCCATGGGTACGGTTTTCCAGGTTCCGTGGACGCGTATCGGCAGCGAGGCCCGCACGTGGCCGCGTGAGGGCCTTGAGGTGCTTCACGATGCCGGATTCACGTGTGCGGCCATGGCCCTCGCGGACGACTCGATTTCGCTCGACGACCCCGCGCTGCAACAGATCGAGCGGCTAGCGATTTTCATGGGGACCGAGGGTGCGGGCCTCACGCCGCGAACCATCGCCGGCTGCGACAAGACCGTCCGCATCCCCATGGCACATGGCGTCGACTCCCTGAATGTGGCCGCCGCGAGCGCCGTCGCCTTCTGGCAGCTTTGCCCCCACGTGGATAACGCTTACACCTACAAACCCGGCATGTTCGCTTGACGACCCGTCCAGACACCCCGCCTTCGTGTTCACTCGTCGGTCGCCGCACACAAGGCGTGCTCCCTCCTCGTGCACGCGAATTCGGGGTATCTGGACGGTCCATCTACCTGGGGGAGCCCGGAGCATATTGCCTTAGGGTGTTTCTGCAGTTCGAAGCGGTGTTACGCCCGAAGGTAATATGCGCAGGGCTTCCAGCGCGCAGGTTGAACTAAACTACTCAAGGATCATTTCTGCGAGAAGGGAGAGCTGTGGCCGAGCGCGCGCAAAACGGTTCGATCGACGTGACGAGCGGCGTCATCTGGCGGCAGCTGCTCACACTGTGCGTTCCGATTTTTTTCAGCTCGTTTTTTCAGCAGGCGTATGCCTTAATCAACACGTTCATCGTGGGTCAGTTCGGTGGCAAGATCGCCCTAGGGGGTATACAGTCCACTCTCTCGCTCTCTGAGCTCGCCGTGGGGTTCTCCGTTGGGTTGGGCGCCGGCTGCGCGGTCATTACGGGGCAGTTCTTCGGCCAGAAGGACGATGAACGTCTATCGCGATCCGTGCACACTGCCATGACTATCGCTCTCGTGCTGGGCCTCGCTATTTCGATTCTCGGCGTGATTTTTTTGCCGACGATTCTCGAGCTCATGGGAACCCCTGCCGAACTCATGCCGGAGGCGCTCGCATACTCGCGCTGCTATTTCGGTGCGATGGTGTTCTCGCTTCTTCTTAATATGGGAACCGCGCTCTTGCGCGCCGTGGGTGATACGCGCGCGCCTGCGCTCATCATCGCCTCGGGCTGCGTGTTCAACGTCGTGTTCGACCTTATTTTCGTAGCCGGCTTCAAAATGGAGGCGTTGGGGTGCGGCATTGCCACGGCCCTTACCATTTGCATCAATGCCCTCATGGTTCTCAGAAGGCTTATGCGCGCTCAAGGCGCATGGCGCTTGGAGCCAAGCCGCCTTGGAGTGGATACGCGTCTTTGCAAGAGCATGCTCGCAACTGGTCTGCCGCTTGCGGTTCAGGCCTCCCTGTATTCCATCTCGAATATCATCGTGCAGTCCACGGTCAATTCCTTTGGCGCCGACGCCGTGACGGGATGGGGGCTGGCGGCCCGTCTCGACGGCGTTGTGTGGATGGTCACCGAGGCGCTTGGTGTTGCTATGACGACGTTCGCAGCGCAAAACTTCGGTGCACGCAACTATGAGCGCATGCGCCGCGGATATCATGTGTCGCTCGTGATCACTGTATCGCTGATCGGCAGCATGGCGCTGTTCCTCATCACCTTCGTCGAGCCGCTTGCGAGGTTCTTCATCGACGATCCCGTTGTGGTGGGCTACACCTCAAAGATGATTCACTTCATCGCGCCGTTCTATCTGTTTTATTCAATCGTTGACAATACGTCCGGCGCCATTCGAGGGTCTGGAGAGTCGCTGTGCCCCATGCTCCTGACCGTGCTCGGGACCGTTATATTCCGCGTGGCGTGGCTGCTTGCTGTGGTGCCCATGCATCATACGCTCGAGACGATGCTTTTGGTGTACCCGGTCACCTGGATTCTCACCGCGGCCCTGTTCGTGACATATCATCATTTCGGTCATTGGCTCACCCATGCCAAGGAGCGGCGCGACCGTCTGGAGCTTTCGATTTAGGGTGGGGCGGTTTAATTGTCCACTCAAGCGGGTATCCTGTCCCCAGTATATGTGACATGGATGGAGTGTGCCCATGGAGATGGACGACCATAAGCGCCGGAGGAATCTGATCCTCTACGTGCTGATTGCCATTTTGGTGTATATGGTGCTTAGCACGGTGTTGTTTCCCAATATAAAAACCGGCGGCATGGAGGTGGAAGACGTCACCTACTCGCAGCTGCTCAAGGATCTTGACCGCAAGAAGGTTGACGAGATCAGATACACCACCGACGACGCGCAGGCCCTGTATACCCTCAAGGGTGAGGAGAAAAAGGCCTATCGCACCACGACGATGCCGACTGACGTTGATCTGACCAACCGCATTGAAGAGGCGGGCGCCGAGCTCAAGGTCACTATTCCCGAGCAGGATTCGGGGATGTGGCTGTATCTGCTCATCACGTTTGCCCCCATCATCATCTTCATGCTGCTTGGCTGGTGGCTCAATCGCCGCATGAAGAAGGCCATGAGCGAGGACAATCCCTCGATGGACTTCTCCGGTGGCGGTTTTGGCGGATTCGGCGGTGGGAACTTAGGCAAGTCCGGTGCCCGCATCGTCGCCTCCAAGGACGTCGGGGTGACATTCAAGGATGTCGCGGGCCAGGAGGAGGCGAAGGAGTCCCTCAAGGAGGTCGTCGATTTCCTCGAGAACCCCAAACGCTATGAGGATATTGGAGCCAAGCTGCCCCGTGGCGCCCTGCTTGTCGGACCTCCCGGCACGGGTAAGACGCTGCTTGCCAAGGCAGTCGCCGGCGAGGCGGGCGTTCCGTTCTTCTCGATCTCCGGCTCCGAATTCGTTGAGATGTTCGTTGGCCGTGGCGCCGCCAAGGTGCGCGATCTGTTCAAACAGGCAAAGGAAAAGGCCCCCTGCATCGTCTTCATCGACGAGATCGACACGATCGGCAAGAAGCGCGACGGCGGCGGTTTTTCCGGTAACGATGAGCGCGAGCAGACGCTGAACCAGCTCTTGACCGAGATGGACGGTTTCGACAACCAGAAGGGCATCGTGGTACTTGCCGCCACGAACCGACCCGACTCCCTTGACGCCGCGCTGCTTCGCCCCGGTCGTTTTGACCGCCGTGTTCCCGTTGAGCTGCCCGATCTTGCCGGCCGTAAGGCGATTCTGGAGCTGCACTCCAAGGATGTTAAGACTCAGCCGCCCATCGACCTGACCGCCATCGCCCGCTCGACGCCGGGTGCGTCGGGCGCCGATTTGGCGAACATCATCAACGAGGGCGCTCTGCGTGCCGTCCGCCTCGGCAAGACGCGCGCCACGCAGGAGGACTTTGAGGAGAGCGTCGAGGTCGTCATCGCCGGCCAGCAGCGCAAGTCCACCGTGCTGTCCGATCACGAGAAGCAGGTCGTCGCGTACCACGAGATCGGCCATGCGATCGTTGCCGCACGTCAGAAGGGGTCTGCTCCGGTTACCAAGATCACCATTGTTCCGCGTACGAGCGGCGCGCTCGGCTATACCATGCAGGTCGAGGAAGACGAGCGCTTCCTCACCACTAAGCAGGAGGTGCTCGACAAGCTCGCCGTGTACTGCGGTGGCCGTGCCGCTGAGGAGCTGATCTTCGGCGAGATGACCACGGGTGCCGCCAACGACATCGAGCAGGCCACCAAGCTGGCGCGGAACATGATCACGCGCTTTGGCATGTCCGAGGAGTTCGGCATGATGGCCTTGGGAACCGTGCAGAATGCCTACCTCAACCAGGACACCTCGCTCACGTGCGCACCCGGCACGGCTGAACGCGTTGATGCTGCGGTCCTCAAGCTCATCTCCGAGGCCCATGAGCGTGCGATGCAGTTGCTTAAGGAAAACAAGTTCAAGCTGCATGAGCTTGCGCATTACCTGTACAAAAAGGAGACGATCACCGGCGAGGAGTTCATGAATCTCCTCTCGCGTGAGAATCCCCTCATGCCCAAGGCGTAGATCATGGCCGTTGATACCGATATGCGTTTCGCCGTGCTTATCGACGCCGATAACGTGAGCGAGAAGTACGTTAAAGTCGTGTTGGACGAGGTGGCTAACGCCGGCGTTGCAACCTACAAGCGCATCTATGGGGACTGGACGAGCCCCCGTCTCGCCAGCTGGAAGGGCTGCCTGCTCGACAACTCCATCATCCCGATGCAGCAGTACAGCTACACGTTCGGAAAGAACGCCACCGACTCCGCCATGATCATCGATGCGATGGACATCCTGTACTCCGGCACGGTCGACGGTTTCGTGATCGTGAGCTCGGACTCCGATTTCACGCGCCTTGTCGCGCGCCTGCGTGAAAGCGGCATGGTGGTGATCGGCATGGGTGAGCAGAAGACACCCAAGCCGTTTATCTCCGCCTGCAACAGCTTCAAATATCTCGACCTGCTGTTCGCGCAGCATCGTGCGGAAGAGGAGGGCGAGGATGAGCTTGACGGCCCGTTCGCGTGCAAATCCCGCTCGCGTCGCCGCCGTCGTCCGGGTGATGCTGGCGGTAACGGGGAGCTCGCTACCTCCGGCCAGGACGGCGGTAGCGATGTGAGTGATGCCGATTCGAATGACTCGGACCAGGGTGATGATGAGGTTGCGTTCGGCGAGATGAGCCGCGCCGACAAGCGCCGGCATCTTCGCGCCATTCGCTCCGCCATCAATGCCATCATCGATGGCTTCTCCGACGAGGACGGATGGGTGAGCCTGGGGCAGCTCGGCGATCAGCTTGCCAAGCGCCTGCCGGATTTTGATGTGAGAAACTATGGTTATAAGCGCCTTCGTCCGTTTTTGAAGTCGTTGGGTGTGTATGAGTTCGATGAGCCCACGGGCGAATCGGGCCGCCGCCAGATTTACGTTCGCTTGCGCGAGCAGTAGGCCCAGCGTGCGGCCCTTTGATTCTGCGTGGAAAGCTCGAGATTTCTCTTGTTCGGCTCTGCTGGTCGTGTATACTACGACTGTTTGTTCAACCTATGTGCCGGCGTACGCGTGCGGCACCTCTAGAAGAGTAAGGAATCTGTCATGGATTACATCCGCGCAATTGAGCGTCAGCAGATCCGCGAGGACATGCCTCGCATCCTGGTCGGCGACAACGTCAAGGTGCACTACCGCATCAAGGAAGGCGATCGCGAGCGCGTTCAGGTCTTCCAGGGCGACGTCATCCGTCTCCAGGGCGCCGGTTCTCGTGAGACCTTCACGGTCCGCAAGATCTCCTATGGCGTGGGCGTCGAGCGCACCTTCCCGGTTCACTCCCCGAAGATCGCCAAGCTCGAGGTCGTGCGTCACGGTAAGGTCCGTCGCGCCAAGCTGTACTACCTGCGCGACAAGGTGGGCAAGGCTGCTCGCATCCCCGAGAAGCGCTAATCAGCCAATTCTGGGATACAGATCCGTTTACGAAAGGCGGGCCGTCCATTGCGGGTGGCCCGTTTTTCTTTGGAGGTTGCAATGGCAAACATGACAAGCTCCGCCAGCGCCGCATCTGTTGCGGCGGAGCTGGCAAGTGCTCCTTTGGAGCAGGTTGACGCCTTGCTCGAGCGCTACGCGGAAGATCCACGTCAGCAGGTTCAGAAGGCTTGCGATCGCGCACGCCGCCGTCGGGATAAGGAGCTGGCTGAGCGCGAGCGTGTCAACGAGATGTACCAAAACATGCTTGAGCTCGGTGGCGATGGCGTCGTGGTCGGCGTTGATGAGGTGGGTCGTGGTTCTGTCGCCGGCCCCTTAACCGTTTGCGCCGTTTGTTTGCCGCCTGAGCCTCGTATCTGGGGCATCAACGACTCGAAGCAGCTGTCTCCGGCCCGTCGTGAAATTCTCGCCTCCAAAATCGCAGAGGTCGCAACCGCGATTGGCATATGCCATATTGCTCCCGCCCGCATCGACGAGATTGGCATGGCTCGTGCTCTTCGAGAGGCGGTGGCCGGTGCCGTCGCCGATACGGGACTTACGCCGGATTGCGTTTTGATGGACGGCAATCCACTGGGGGCCGTCCCGAACGAGAAAGATGTTGTGAAAGGCGATGCCCATATCGCGTGCATCGCCGCCGCGTCGATCGTTGCCAAGGTGACTCGTGACGATTTGATGGTTGAGCTGGATGCGGAATACCCCAGTTATCACCTTGCACAGTCGAAGGGGTATGCGAGCGCCGAGCATATCCAGGCGATCAAGGAACAGGGCCTAACGCCTGTTCATCGAGCGACGTTTTGCGGAAACTTTTTGGAGACCGGCCGTCTTTTTTAGCCGATGCCGGCTCGGTGCCGAAAAGAGTGAACCGCGCTTACCTGCCGTGATGGGCTTTCTGGCAGAAAAGCGCAAAAACGTACACAGGTGTTACGCCGAGTATTCCTGACAAGTTCGGGATATGCCGGGGTGATACTCCCTCCACCAACGCATAGGAGGGAGCTTGTATGGGTGTCGACAGGAATCGTGCGCGTGCGCAGCGGGTTGTCGAGCAAGTGCTGGAAGGCGAGCTTGAGTCTTTTGACGACGGTCGGCTTTCCTCATTGTCGAACAAGATGGTCGGCTCGATTGGCGAGGAGTTCGCCGCGCATTATCTGACTGACCGCGGCTACGAGATCATCGACCGAAACTATCGATGCTGTGAGGGGGAGGCCGATCTGGTCGCTTTTGACCCCGACAGCGATGAGGTCGTTCTTATAGAGGTCAAAACGCGCCGTGGCGAAGAGCGCTCGCTTGACAGGTATCCCGAAGAGGCCGTGACGCCTGCAAAGCAACGCCGGTATCGCAGGATCGCGCTGCAGTTCGCCGCTGAACACTACCCGGTTCCCTCCGTGCGTTTTGATGTGATTGCGGTCACCCTCGTGCCGAGTGCCCTGGGAAAGCTGCGGCACCTGTACGGTGCGTTTGACTGGGAGGCGCAGTGATGGGCGCGTCTTCCACAACGTTTTCGGTTCATGCCGCCTGTATTCGAGGTGTGGAGGCCTTTTCGGTCACGGTTGAGGTGTCGGCTTCGGGGTCCATCCCCGGTCTTTCAATTGTGGGTATGGCGGATGCTGCCGTGCTTGAGGCCCGCAGCCGCATTCGATGCGCGCTGCGCTCGGGCGGATTCGATGTGCCCCGCAGCGCGCTGACGGTCAGCCTGGCTCCCGGGGACATCCGAAAGACGGGATCCGGTCTCGATCTTCCCATCGCCCTGGCGATCCTGGCCCTTTCCGGTCAAATTCCCTTGAAGGGCCTTGACGACTGCCTGTTCGTCGGCGAGCTTGGGCTGGACGGCTCGGTGAGCGGGTGTAAAGGCGAAATTGCCTATCAGGTGCTTGCGCGCGATCAGGGGCTTTCATTTGTCGGTGGATCTTCCCAGGCTTCCGTTTCGTTGTCTGGTGTGCGCACTGGCTGCATCGAGCACTTAGAGAACATGCGACTAGGCGTGGAGGCCGCCTTGAGGCCACTTTCTGAGGGCCACGTAAAGCCTGCGCGACGTCGTCCGATTCTCGACTTCGGGGACGTGGTCGGTCAGGAGGTCGCCAAGCGCGGCATCGCCGTTGCGGCCACGGGCGGGCTCGGACTTTTAATGGTGGGGTCGCCCGGGTCGGGAAAATCCATGCTCGCCCGGCGTATCACGGGCATTCTGCCGCCCATAGACGAGCGCGAGCAGCAGGAAGCGCTTTGTATCCACTCGGTTGTCGGCGAGCCAATCGAGGGTATTCTCGAGGGCGAGCGCCCCTTTAGAAGTCCCCATCACAGCATTTCGACTCCGGGGCTTGTGGGCGGTGGACGTCCTGTTCGCCCGGGTGAGATCAGCCTTGCGCACGGTGGGGTGCTTTATCTCGATGAGCTTGCCGAGTTTTCGAATCAAACGCTCCAAACCTTACGCCAGCCTCTCGAAGACGGTTCTGTCCGTATCGTTCGTGTGGACGGCTCCTACGTTTTTCCCGCACGGTTCCAGCTTGTCGCCGCGAGTAATCCATGTCCATGCGGGTATTTGGGCGATCGCGAAATCGCGTGTAAGTGCTCGGATGCGTCGATTGAGCGCTATCGGGCAAAGCTCGGCGGCCCCTTGGCGGACCGCATAGATTTGATTTTGCATATATCACGCCCGGATCCCGAGTTGATTGTCCAAGGTGGCGAAGGGCAGACGACTGCCGATTTGAAAGAGCAGGTTGAGAGGGGAAGGGATTTTTGCGCGTGGAGAACGCGCGTTCAGTCGATTGACGATGAGGACGGTGGGGATGAGCCATCGCTTGATTCCGCGGTGTCCCAATACCAGCTGGATGAATCGGGCAGGACGCGGCTCATCGACATATCTCATCGCAATAACCTCACCGCGCGCGGAATCGTTCGGCTTTGCCGGATAGCCCGAACCATCGCCGACATGGCCGAGTCTGAGCGAGTAGGCGCAATTCACGTGCTCGAAGGAGCGCAGCTGCAGGGGAGGAGGGGCAATGATTGCGTGTGACGCTCGGTGTGAGCTTTACCTGCCAGATAAGGAATACCCAGCTTCGGTTCGCCAGCTGGCATCGCCGCCTCCCGTCCTGTACGTTCGCGGCAACGTGTCGGTCTTCAATCTGCCTATGCTTGCCATTATCGGGTCCCGACGCGCGTCGCCCTACGGCCTTGCCCTGGCGGAGATGGCGGCGAAGATTGCCGCGGAATCCGGCGTCGCCGTGGTATCGGGCGGTGCGAGGGGATGCGATCAGGCGGCGGGGCGCAGCGCGTTGTCTGCCGGAGGAAAGCACGTCATGGTTTTGGGCACCGGAGCCGACGTCGCCTATCCATCCTCGGTACGGCCCCTCATCGAGCGAACGCTCAAGGGCGGGGGAGCGGTTGTGTCGATTGAGCCGTGGGGGACCCCTCCCATGCGGTGGGCTTTCCCCAAGCGCAATCGTGTGATAGCGGCGCTTTCTTCTGCTGTTCTGGTAACCGAGGCGGGTCTGCCGTCGGGTACTTTCAGCACCGCGGAGGCGGCTGAGGAATTGGGGCGTGAGGTGCTGGCGGTCCCCGGGTCGTTTTTCTCCCCTGAGTCCCGTGGGTCAAATTACCTGATCGCAAACGGCGCGTGCTGCATATCCGACGAGGAGGCTCTCGAAGTTGCAATTTCGAGGATTTTCGGGACGCTGCGGTTCGAGCGGGGAGGGAGCGCCGGTGTTCCCGGTTTGGATTCTCAGTCGAAGCGCGTGCTGGATATGCTTGTCGCCAACCCCATGCGCCTCGAGGACATCGCCCTGGCGCTTCGCATGGGCGGCTCTGAGTGCATGCAGCTTATGGGGGAGCTTGAGGTGGCGGGTGCTGTTGAGCGGCTTGTGGATGGAAGATTCTCGCCCTCAAAGACCGCCCTTCACGCTCTTACGCACTTGGGGCACAATGGGTAGGCTACTAAGACGTACGAAGGGGAACTGCTATGGCATTTGAGCGTGTGACGGTTATTGGCGGCGGGCTTGCCGGGTGCGAGTGCGCCTGCCAGCTTGCCGATCGCGGTGTTCCCGTACTGCTGCAGGAGATGCGACCCCAGGTGTCCGGCCCTGCCCATCAGACCTCCCATTTGGCTGAGCTCGTGTGCTCCAATTCGCTCAAGGCCACACGCATTGACTCTGCAGCTGGTCTTCTCAAAGAGGAGCTTCGCCGCATGGGTTCAGTTTTGCTCTCCTGCGCGGAGCGAGCTGCGGTGCCTGCAGGTGGTGCTCTTGCGGTTGATAGAGAGGCGTTTTCCAGGCTCGTCGAGGAGGAGATCGCGGCGCGACCGCTTATTGAGGTCGTTCGTTCTGAGGCGACTCGTATTCCCGAGGGGCCTTGCGTAATCGCTGCCGGCCCCTTGTGCTCCGAGGCGTTGTCCGAGTGCGTTTTGAGCCTCGTGGGCGGCGACGCGCTTTCCTTCTTCGATGCCGCCGCGCCGATTGTCGACGCATCGACTATCGACCGTTCCATTGTCTTCTTCCAGTCCCGCTATGATGACGGGCAGGGCGGCGATTATCTTAATGCGCCGTTTACCAAGGAGGAGTACGACGCGTTTATCGATGCGCTCGTGGGTGCCGAGCGGGTTATCCTCAAGGACTTTGAGCGCCGAGAGCTTTTCCAGGCATGTCAGCCCGCGGAGGAGGTCGCGAGGACGGGACATGATGCCATCCGCTTCGGCGCGATGAAGCCCGTTGGCCTCGTGGATCCGCGCACCGGAAAGCGCCCGTGGGCGGCGGTTCAGCTTCGCGCCGAAAACGCTGAGGGAACGGCCTATAACCTTGTTGGCTTCCAGACCAATCTAACGTTTGGCGAGCAAAAGCGCGTGTTCCGCATGATTCCGGGACTGGAGAACGCCGAGTTCTTCCGCTACGGAGTCATGCATCGCAATACATTTGTCGACGCCCCTCGCGTGCTGGATGAAAGCTTTGCGGTTCCCGGTACGCAGGTTCGTCTTGCCGGTCAGATCACCGGTACGGAAGGGTATACCGAGGCGATCGCCACCGGCCTCCTCGCGGCGCTTAATGCTTTTGCCGATGCATCTGGTCTCGATCGGGTGGCATTGCCCACCACCGGTGCCCTGGGCTCGCTGGTAGCGTATGCCACCAGCCCTCAGACCGTCGACTACCAGCCCATGCATGTCAACTTCGGCGTCGTTCCCCCTCTTGAGGACGGCAAGCGCCGCAGTAAGCGCGATCGCTATGCCGCGTACTCCGAGCGCGCGCTGCGCGATTTGGACCGTTATATCTCGGGTCGTCATGACCTGTTCGCCACAGGCGCGTAAGGACGCAGGCGCGGTGTAGCATGAACGCTGACACTGAGAGGCTCTACGAAGCCATAGATGGCTATGTAAGGCATATTTCTCACGTTGAGGGCTATTCTCCCGAAACTGTGCGAGCCTACACGCAGCATCTCGACGCTTATGTACGGTGGTGCGAACGCGCGGGTGTTGATGGGGTGTGCCCCACCTCGTCCCAGCTTCGCTCGTACCTGGCCGACATGCACAGCGCCCGCTATTCGCCTCGGACTGTGGCGGCGCACATCTCGGCTCTCCGTTCATTTTTTCGATGGGGGAGCATGGAGGGTATCGTTGAGGGTGCCGCCGTTGAGGCCCTTGCCGCGCCCAAGCTCGACAATCCGCTGCCGAAAACACTGGGGCCCGCTCAGTTAAATGCCCTCATGGATGCGGCGGACGCCACTCCAGATGGTTTGAGGGATCAAGCGATGCTCGAGCTGTTTTTCGCGTCTGGCGCCCGTATTTCCGAGTTGGCTCGTCTGCGATTGCGCGACGTGGACATCTCCGAGCAATCTATTCGCCTGTTCGGCAAGGGTTCTAAAGAGAGGATCGTGCCGTTGCATCGCCGCGCGGTGGAGGCCTACTGCGATTATCTAGAGCGAGGGCGCACATCTCTTTTAAAGGGCTCGACGTCCGATGCGGTGTTCATCTCGAGCCGAGGCAGGGTCATGAACGCCGCGGCGCTTCGCTACCGGTTCGATGTCCTCAGACGTCGAGCCGGATTGTCATCGGACGTCACCCCGCATGTTTTGAGGCATACGTTTGCAACCGAGTTGTTGTCGGGCGGGGCGGACCTTCGAAGTGTGCAGGAGCTTCTCGGGCACGCCAGCCTCTCAACGACCCAACTGTACACGCACGTGTCTCCCGATCGCCTTTCCCAGACGCTTCGGCAGGCTCATCCGCGTGCCTAGTTTGTGAAGTCTTGGCAGACGGGGTGCGTCCTGTTACTATTCTACAGGTTGCGAATCCGCAACGATCCATCATACACGCGCGACGACACGTCGACCGCGGTGCCCGAGACGAGGTAGCAAACAGCTCGGGTGGCCGACGTGGATGACCCCGCGCGAACGCAAAAACCGGGAGGTAAACATGGCTACCAAGATTAACATCCGTACGCTGCTCGAGGCTGGCTGCCACTTCGGTCACCAGACCCGTCGCTGGAACCCCAAGATGAAGCCGTTCATCTTCGGCGAGCGCAACAACATCTACATCCTCGACCTCAAGCAGACCATCGTCGAGGCCGACAAGGCTTACACCTTCCTCAAGGAGACCGCTGCCAAGGGCGGTAAGGTTCTCTTTGTGGGCACCAAGAAGCAGGCTCAGGAGGCCGTTAAGACCGCTGCTGAGCGCGCCAACATGCCTTACATCAACCAGCGCTGGCTCGGCGGCATGCTCACTAACTTCGTGACCATCCGCTCCCGCATCAACCGCCTCGAGGAGCTCGAGGGCATGGTTGCCGACGGCTCCATGGCTCTGCGCGGCAAGAAGGAGCAGGCTGTCCTGGGCAAGGAGCTCGCTAAGCTTCAGGCCAACCTCGGTGGCGCCCGTGAGCTCAAGAGCACCCCTGCTGCTCTCTTCGTCATCGACACCAAGCGCGAGGAGAACGCCATCAAGGAGGCCAAGCGCCTCGGCATTCCTGTGGTCGCTCTCATCGACACCAACTCCGATCCCGACGTTGTCGATTACGGCATCCCCTGCAACGACGACGCCATCTCCGCTATCCAACTCATGAGCGAGCTCTTCGCCGACGCTTGCCTGGCTGGTTCCGGCAAGGAGCAGATCTCCGAGGCCGAGATGGCCGCCGAGGCTCCTGCAACCGAGGCCGCTGCCGAGTAGTTTCGCTCGATTCGCTTCTTACACGACGTCTCCCTGAAAGGAACGAACATGGCTCAGATTACCGCCGCTATGGTCAAGCAGCTCCGTGAGATGACCGACTCTCCGATGATGGAGTGCAAGAAGGCTCTCGTTGAGGCTGACGGCGACATTGACGCCGCCGTTGACATTCTCCGCAAGAACGGCCTCGCCGCTGCCGCCAAGAAGGCCGGCCGCGACACGAACGAGGGCGCTGTTGCCGCGTACATCTCCGAGGACGGCACCAAGGGCGCTCTGGCTGAGGTCGCCTGCGAGACCGACTTCGTTGCTTCCAACCCCAAGTTCACCGGCTTTGCCGCTGAGGTTGCCAAGGTTGTTTGCGACACCGACACCACCGATGTCGATGCTCTCATGGCTCTCGACATGAACGGCGAGACCGTCGAGGCTGCTCTCACCGAGATGATTCACGTCATCGGCGAGAACATGAAGATCTCCCGTGCTTCCGTCCGCAAGCCCGCTGCCGGTGGCGTTGCCAGCTACATCCACATGGGTGGCAAGATCGGCGTTCTCGTCGAGTTCTCCTTCGAGAAGCCCGAGACCGCTTCCGCCGAGGCCTACAAGACCTTCGCGCACGACGTTGCCATGCAGGTTGCTGCTACTGCTCCGATCGCCGCTGTTCGCGAGGACGTCGACCAGGACGTCATCGATCACGAGGTCGCCATCTACAAGGCTCAGGCCGCCGAGTCCGGTAAGCCCGAGGCCATCCAGGAGAAGATGGCCGTTGGCCGTCTCGAGAAGTTCTTCAAGGGCTTCGTCCTGAACGAGCAGGAGTTCATCAAGGATTCCAGCATGACCATCAAGTCTTACGCTGAGAAGGTCTCCAAGGAGCTCGGCGACACCATCAAGGTTGTCGCTTTCGATCGCCTGGTCTGCGGCGAGTAGCGTGACGCTTTAACTTAACGGCAGGTCGTGGGTTCGCGCCCACGGCCTGCTTTTTCATGTATAGAGGTTGCGCTCTAATGTCACACTGGCAACCCTGATAGAATAAAAGAAATTGCGTTAAAGGAGGATTCCTTGTCTGAGTACCAGTACAAACGCGTTCTGCTCAAAATATCCGGTGAGGCCCTCATGGGCAACGCCGAGTACGGCATCGATCCGGAGATCGTTGAGCGTATGGCGCTGCAAGTCAAGCAGCTCAATGACGAGGGCATCGAGGTGGCCATCGTCGTGGGCGGAGGAAATATCTTCCGTGGTGTTGCGGGTTCCGCCAAGGGCATGGAGCGCGCTCAGGCCGACTATATGGGCATGCTCGCCACGGTCATGAATGCGCTTGCTCTCCAGGACGCCATCGAGCGCATTGAGTGCCCGTGCCGCGTCATGAGCGGTATTCAAATGAACGAGGTATGCGAGCCCTACATTCGCCGCCGCGCTATGCGCAGCCTGGAGAAGGGCGAGGTCGTCATTTTCGCTGCCGGTTCCGGCAACCCGTATTTCACGACCGATACCGCCGCCGCGCTTCGCGCGTGTGAGATCGGCGCCGATTGCCTGCTCAAGGCAACCAAGGTCGACGGCGTCTACGACATGGATCCCGTTAAGAACGAAGATGCCGTTCGCTTTGACAGCATCAGCTACCATGAGGTTCTGGTTCGCGGCCTGCAGGTCATGGATTCCACCGCAACCGCCCTGTGCCAGGATAATCATATGCCCATCATCGTTCTCAATATCGACGGTGATGACAATATCAAGCGTGCTCTTGCCGGTGAGCCGGTGGGTACTGTTGTTATGGAAGAGGAGTAAGACATGTCCGAGATTCGCGAGAACATGGATAAGACCCTTGAAAGCCTGAAGCACGACTTCTCCAAGGTTCGCACCGGTCGCGCCAATGCAAACATTCTTGCCGACATCACGGTTGATTACTACGGCGTTCCCACGCCTATTACCCAGGTTGCCGCCGTTAAGGTGCCGGAGGCCCATCTTCTTGTGATCGAGCCTTGGGACAAGGCGCTCGTCAATGCGATCGTTAAGGCCGTTACCGCCTCCGATCTTGGTATTACGCCCAACTCCGATGGCATCGTTGTGCGCCTGCCGTTCCCGGCGCCCACGGAGGAGCGTCGTCGTGAGCTCGTGAAGGAGTGCCGTGAGCTCGCCGAGCATGCGAAGGTCGCCATCCGCAACATCCGCCGCGATGCGAACAACAAGCTTGAGCGCGATGAGGAGCTCACTGAGGACGATGTCCGCCGTGAGCAGGCCAAGGTTCAGAAGGCCACGGATGAGTTCGTTGCCAAGGTCGACGAGAT
Organism: Coriobacteriaceae bacterium; assembly: GCA_030525945.1. GTDB lineage: Bacteria > Actinomycetota > Coriobacteriia > Coriobacteriales > Coriobacteriaceae > Collinsella. The sequence continues at coordinate 135,042 of JAUNDT010000002.1, forward strand.
GCTCAAGGCCAAAGAGGCTGAGGTCATGGAGATATAATCCATGAAATACGACGTAGATAAGTTCAACGCGTATTTTGCTGAGCATCCTGCGGACATTTCCATTGACGATATAGACATGGCGCGCATTCCGCGCCATGTCTCTTGCATCATGGACGGTAATGGCCGCTGGGCTACGGCTCGTGGTCTCAGCCGCGGGGAGGGCCATAAGGCGGGCATTCTCGCTCTGCAAGAGGTCATCACCGCATGCGTTCGCATGGGTGTTGACGTGCTCTCGGCCTACGCTTTCTCCACTGAGAATTGGAATCGGCCTCAGGCTGAAGTCAATTTGCTCATGCATCTTTTCGCCAAAACGTTCGTTGACGAGCTGCCGCTTCTCAAGCGCGAGAACGTTCGGGTTGAATTCCTCGGCGACATCTCCGCTTTGCCTAAGAAAACGCGGGATGTCTTCGAATACGGCTTGGAGCAGACGCGCAGCCATACCGGTATGACGCTGGCGCTTGCGGTGAATTACGGTGCGCGTGCCGAGCTCACGCGTGCTGCGCGGCTTATCGCCGAGGATGTAGCCTCCGGGCGCTTGGCTCCTGAGGATGTCGATGATTCGGCAGTTGCCTCGCGTCTTTATACCTCGGACCTGCCCGATCCCGAGCTCGTTATCCGAACCTCGGGGGAGATGCGCGTTTCCAACTATCTGCTGTGGCAGATAGCGTACTCAGAGTTTTATATCACGGATACCTATTGGCCCGATTTCGATCGCTGGGGACTTGTTCGCGCAATCGCCGCTTTCCAGGGTCGCGATCGTCGTTTTGGAGGCCTCTCTGCCCAGTAGCGGGCTCATGTGAGGAGTTAATTATGCAGACTCAGTCTAACAACGCGAGCACGGAGGCCCAGCCGCAGGTCTCGGGTCGTTTCCATACGTTTGTCGTCCGCTCGGCGGCGGGTATCGTGTATGCCGTGCTCTTTATTGGCTCCTTGCTGCTCGGCGTTGTTCCCACAGCGCTGTTCACCGCTGTTATGGCTGGTCTGTGCTGCTATGAGTTCTACCGTATGGCGCGTATCGACGGCAAGGTACCCAACGAGTTCGTCGGTCTTGTCGCGGCGGTCCTGTTTCCGCTCTCGGCACTTGTTGACGCTGTCTGGCTTACGGTCCTGAACTTCCTGCTGTTCCTGCTGCTCGGCCTTTGGTACGTGCAGAACTCGCGCACGCGCATGGCCGATGTCGCCATTACAGCGTTTGGCCCCCTCTACACCGGGTACATGCTTTCGGCCATTGTCCTGCTGCGCGAGGCGATCCCCGGCTTTGAGGGTGCCCTTCTGTCGATCGGCGTGTGCGCATCGCTTTGGCTGTCCGACTCTTTTGCCTATCTTGTGGGCAGTAAGTTCGGCAAGCACAAGATGGTTCCCAAGATCTCGCCCAAGAAGAGCTGGGAGGGCTTTTTCGGCGGCGTCCTCGGCTCCATTGCCGTGTGGTTGATCCTTTGGTCAACCGGGCTGTATGACCTCAACGTTTGGTTCGCTATCCTTTGCGGCGTCGTCGTTTCCATCATGGGCGTCTTCGGCGATCTCATCGAGAGCCGCATCAAGCGCGGTGTAGGCGTTAAGGACTCCGGCAACTTGATTCCCGGCCATGGCGGCATGCTCGATCGCTCCGACTCGCTCATCATCGGCGTCATCACCGCTTATATCATGTTGCACCTTGGGGGTGTCCTCTAATGCAGCCGACCTTTGAGGGCCCCGTTCGGGTTCGCGTTGCGATCTTGGGGTGTACGGGCTCCATTGGTATGCAGGCTCTCGATGTTTGTCGCCAGCACTCGGATAAGCTCGAGGTCGTCGCGCTGTCTGCCCACTCTCGAACAAAGGAGCTCGTTGCTGCCGCGCGCGAGTTCGATGTTCACGCAGCCTGCGTGACGGACGAGACGCATGCCCAAGATCCCGTCCTCGGGGAGCTTCCCTCCGACTGCGAGTTGCTGGTTGGTCCGGATGGCGCGCCTGCGCTTGCACAGCGCGATGACGTCGACGTCGTGCTCGTTGCAATTGTCGGCGCAGCTGGCCTTGCGGCAAGCCATGCGGTTCTTAAGAGCGGTAAGCGTCTTGCGCTCGCCAATAAAGAATCCCTTGTTGTCGGCGGTGACTTGCTCATGCCTCTCGCCGCTCCCGGACAGCTGCTGCCGGTGGATTCAGAGCATGGTGCGATTTACCAATGCCTGATGGGCGAGAATCCCCGTGAGGCGCATTGCATATGGCTCACATGCTCAGGAGGTCCGTTTTACGGCCGTTCGATCAGTGAGCTTGCCCAGGTCACGCGCCACGACGCCCTTGCGCATCCTACGTGGAATATGGGTGCCAAGATCACCATCGACTCTGCAACGCTTATGAACAAGGGTCTCGAGCGTATTGAGGCTATGCACTTGTTCGGAATGGGCCTCGACCGTATCAAGGTTCTCATTCAACGAGAGTCCAAGATTCATTCCATGGTCGAATTCGTCGACGGTTCTGTCATTGCCCATCTCGGGGCGTCCGACATGCGTATCCCGATTCAATACGCATTTTCGTATCCCGAACGATGGGGCACACCGGCTCCTCGTGTGGACTTCCGCACCATCGGCCAGCTCACGTTCGGCGCGCCTGATATGGAGGCGTTCCGTTGCCTTAAGCTCGCCGAGGCTGCCGGTGAAGCCGGCGGTACTCTCCCTTGTGTTCTCAACGCCGCAAACGAAATCGCAGTTGATGCGTTTTTGCGTGACGAGCTGAGCTTCACGGGCATTGCCGAGGTCGTCGAGGCGTGCATGGATGCCCATGACCGCTCTGATGTCGTCTCTTTCGAGCAGCTCTATGATGTCGACGCTTGGGCCCGTGCTCATGCGTCAACGCTTGTTGCCGCCCGCGGGTAGCGTTGCTCTCGGTTTATCCGGGCGCTTTGAAACTGTTCACGTCTGGCCGCGTCCGCGCGGCCTTTTGATAGGGAAGATGCATGGACGCCGTAATTGGATTTATTGCACCCATCTTCTGGGGCCTCGTTGTTCTTTCTGTTCTCGTGTTCGTGCACGAGGGCGGACATTTTCTCGCGGCGCGCGCATGCGGCGTCCGTGTTTTGGAGTTCTTTTTGGGTATGCCCTGCCGAATCCAGCTGAGTCGCACTTCGAAGCGCATCGGTACCAAATTCGGTATCACGCCGCTGCTTCTTGGTGGCTATGCGGAGATCTGCGGCATGGATCCGACTAAAGTTCCCTGTGCGCCCCGCGTGCTCACGTCCATCCATCGACACGGTGTCTCGACGGTCGATGAGATCGCATCTGAGCTCGAGCTTTCCGTCCAAGAAGTGCAAGACGCGTGCATAACCCTGTACAACTGGGGCTCCATTGTCCCTCGCGAGTCAGGCTACGAGAGTCGCCCGGATGGATTTCCAGCTGCTTTCGCCTCCGTCCCTCGAGATGCTGCGGGCAATACGGTGTACGACGGCAAGGCATTTGACCGGGCACATGCCACCGCGGAAGGGGATCCATGGGAGCCTCCCATGGGGGAGATCGCGTTCTATAATCTCGAGCGCTCGCACACTTATCTCGGTGTTGGATTTTGGCGTCGGGCGTTCATGCTCATAGCTGGTATCGCCGTGAATATTGTCTGCGGCTTTTTGCTCGTGGTATCGGTGTATTCCGTTGTGGGCGTCGAAACCGTGCGCGACGTGAACGTCATCGGCTCCATTGAGCCCGATATGCCTGCCGAGGCGGCTGGGCTCAATCCCGGTGACCGCATCCTCAAGGTCAATGATGCCCAAACGAATACTTGGGTTGAGGTTGTTGAGGCTATCGACGGCTCTCCCGAAGGGAAGCCACTGAGCCTTTCCGTTTGGCGTCCGTCTGATGCTTCCGATACGTACGACCACCTCGCCAACGACAATAATGCGGGATCCGATTCCTGGCTGAAAGAACACGGATCGTTCCACGCGATTGAGGTTTCACTCACAAAGGACGGTATGTTGGGCATTAACGCCTCTGTTCAGACGGCTCGGTTGAATCCCATCGATTCCTGTCGCATTGCAGCAGACAACATCGCCGCCACGGCCGTGAACATCGCCCGGCTGCTCAACCCGAGCCACACCATGGAAATCCTGGACAACTCCACCTCGGTTGTTGGCATCTCCGTCATGTCCGCCCAGGCCGCGGCGGCTGGACCCGCGACGTTCCTCAACTTCGCCGCCATGATCTCCTTCTCTTTGGGCTTCATGAACCTGCTGCCCATTCCACCTCTTGATGGCGGCAAACTTGTGATTGAGGTGATTCAGGCGGTGACGAAGCGGGAGGTTCCCCTTAAGGTTCAATCCGCCGTGTCCATCGCTGGCATCGTCTTGTTCGGCCTGTTGTTCATATACATGCTTCGCGCCGACATCCTCAGGTTCTTCCTGTAAAGAGGGGAGTGGCTATGGAAAAGCTTACCCGTGAACGTACTCGTCCCGTCCACGTTGGCGGCGTGCAGATCGGCGGCGGCGCGCCCGTCGCCGTCCAGTCGATGACCTGCACTCCCACGACTGACGCCGCCGCAACGCTCGCGCAGGTTCGTCAGCTCGCCGAAGCCGGATGCGACATCGTGCGCGTCAGCGTGCCGAACCAAGCTGCAGTTGAGCCCTTTGGCGTCGTGTGCCGCGAGAGCCCCGTGCCCATCGTCGCCGATATCCACTTCGACTATCGGCTCGCCATCGCGGCCGTTCGCGCTGGAGCGGCCAAGCTGCGCATCAATCCCGGCAATATCGGCAGTTGGGACCGGGTCGACGCCGTCATTGACGCTGCCGGAGAAGCTGGTGCCGCTATTCGCATCGGCGTGAATGCCGGCTCGCTTGATGAGGCCATTGCGCGCAGGGATGATTTGACGCAACCCGAAAAGCTCGTCGCCTCCTCGCTGCAGTTCGTCGAGCATTTCGAGCGCCGTGGTTTTACCGATATCGTGCTTTCCGCTAAGGCGCACAGTGTCCCCACTACGCTCGATACGTACCGTGCGCTTTCCCGAGAGCTGCCCCATGTGCCGCTCCATCTCGGCGTTACCGAGGCGGGCACGGTTCAGCAGGGCACTATCAAGAGCGCGGTCGGCCTCGGTATCCTGCTTTCCGAGGGAATTGGCGACACCATGCGCGTTTCGCTTACGGCCGACCCTGTTGAGGAACCCCCGGTGTGCTGGGGCATCTTGCAGGCACTCGGCCTTCGCCGCCGCGGTCCGGAACTCGTGAGCTGCCCCACGTGCGGTCGCACCCAGGTTGATCTCATCGGCCTTGCCGAGAGCGTCTCCGAGCGACTTAAAGCCTGCGACAAGCCCATATCCGTCGCAGTTATGGGATGCGTCGTCAACGGTCCCGGTGAGGCGAGCGATGCCGACGTTGGCGTTGCGTGCGGCAGGGGAGTCGGCATGGTCTTCCGTCACGGGGAGATCATTCGCAAAGTGCCCGAGGCCGGGATCGTCGATGCCCTCATGGAGGAGATCGATAGGCTCTGATAATCCCTGTTATCATGTTCAAGTTACGTTCATTGCTATAAGGAGGCCGCTGTGTCCAAGACCCGCGCCATGAAAATGTCCAAGCTGTATGCGCCTACGCTCAAGGAGGATCCCGCTGAGGCGGAACTCGCGAGCCATCGCCTGATGCTCCGCGCCGGCCTTATCCGCAAGCAGGCTGCCGGACTCTATAGCTATCTGCCGCTTGCTTGGCGTTCCCTGCGCAAGATCGAGGACATCGTGCGCGACGAGATGGATGCCGCCGGCGCCCAGGAGCTGCTCATGCCCATTATGGTCGACGCGCAGGTCTGGCACGAGTCCGGTCGCTACAATGCCTACGGCCCCGAGCTCATGCGCATCGATGATCGCCATCATCGCGAGTTCGTGCTTGGCCCCACGCATGAGGAGACCGTTACCGACCTCATTAAAAATGAGCTCAAGAGCTATAAGCAGCTGCCGGTGAACCTCTACCAGATTCAGGACAAGTTCCGCGATGAGATGCGCCCGCGCTTCGGCCTGATGCGCGGCCGTGAGTTCATCATGAAGGACGGCTACTCGTTCAACGCCACGCAGGAGTCCCTGCAGGAGACCTACGACGAGATGAAGCAGGCGTATGCGAACATCTGCGAGCGTTGTGGCCTCAAGGCCTTGCCGGTTGTCGCCGACTCCGGCCAGATCGGCGGCGACACCTCCGTTGAGTTCATGGCTCTCGCGGATGCCGGCGAGGCGGCGCTCGTGTACTGCGACGCCTGCGGGTACGCGGCTGATGACGAGGCCGCTTCCACGCAGGTTGCCGTAAACGAGGGTCCCGGCACCGGCGAGCTCGAGAAGGTTCACACGCCCGGCCTCGGATCCATTGCGGCCGTCGCCGAGTTCTTCGGGTTCCCCGAGAACGGCACGCGCAAGGCCCTTGCCATTATCGATGCCGAGGGCAATCCGGTTGTCGCCATCGTTCCGGGCGATCATGAGCTGAACGACTGCAAGGCGGAGCACGCCTTTGGCGAGGGCTATCATTTGATGTCCGATGAGGAGCTTGAGCAGCATGGTCTGTTCAAGGGCTTCATCGGGCCGGTGAATCTGCCTGAGGGCATTCGCCTGGTTTGCGATGTCACGCTCAAGGACTCCAAGCAGTGGGCCTGCGGCGCTAACGAGGTTGATTACCACTTTACGGGCGCATGCCCCGGTCGCGACTTCACGCCTGATGCCTGGGAGGACCTTATCACGGTCGTCGCCGGCGATCCCTGCCCGCACTGCGGTCAGCCGCTTTCCGGCGCTCGCGGCATTGAGGTTTCGCAGGTGTTCCAGCTTGGCACGAAGTATTCCGAGGCCATGGGCGCCACGTTCGCCGACGAGAACGGCGAGGAGAAGCCCTTCCTTATGGGATGCTACGGCGTTGGCGTATCTCGTACGCTCGCTGCATCCGTTGAGCAGCATCATGACGAGCACGGCATCATTTGGCCCGTCTCGATTGCCCCGTACGAGGTTTCCATCATGCCGCTCGACCCGACGATTGAGGAGTGCGCCGAGGTTTGCGACCGTCTGACCGCAGAGCTGTGCGAGGCTGGCATCGAGGTCATCGTCGATGACCGAGATATCCGCCCGGGCGTCAAGTTCGCCGATAACGACCTCATGGGTTTCCCGTACCAGATTGTTCTGGGCAAGCGCGGCCTCAAGAACGGCACCGTTGAGCTCAAGGATCGTGCTACGGGGGAGCGCATGGATGTTGCCATCGATGAGGTTGCATCCAAGGTGGCGGAGCTCGTCGTCTCCCGGCGCCACTAGACCGTATCGTTCGTTTTGCCTATGAAGCCCTACCGCGCGCTGCGTGCGGTAGGGCTTTTTGTATTGGGGGATTGAGACGATGCGGGGCCCTTGCACGGCGCCGCACTGCGCTGCACGGCTGACGTGTAAAGAAAAAGGCCAGACACGTGGTCTGACCTTCAAATTCGTGGTGGGCCCTCCGGGATTCGAACCCAGAACCCAGGGATTATGAGTCCCCTGCGCTAACCGTTGCGCCAAGAGCCCGTGGTGAAAGCTTCCATCTCAAAATAAGAAAAGCGCCCTTGGAAAACCAAGGGCGCTTAAATCTCATGGGTGGAGACGAGGGGGTTCGAACCCCTGACCTCTTGACTGCCAGTCAAGCGCTCTCCCAACTGAGCTACGCCCCCATGAAGAGAGAAAAGAAGCAAGTGGTGGAGACGAGGGGGTTCGAACCCCTGACCTCTTGACTGCCAGTCAAGCGCTCTCCCAACTGAGCTACGCCCCCTTGCAACGAAGAAGTACTATACGGGAACTCAATAGGTCTTGCAAGCACTTTTTCAAAAAAAGTTTGAGCAACTTTTATTTGAATCTGAGGCAAAAAAGTTCTTGCGTTGCGTGCTGGCACCGTGTTAGTATTCATCTTGCTGAAAGGCACGGGCGATTGGCTCAGGGGTAGAGCATATCCTTCACACGGATGGGGTCACAAGTTCGAATCTTGTATCGCCCACCATCACACAAACAAGGCTCCGGGTAACCGGGGCCTTTTTGCTATATAGGCTCTTTCCAAGCGAGGGTAGTGAATGATTCTCCTAGTCGATAAGGTTGAAAAGTCATTCGGTGCGCGAACGCTCTTCAGCGGCGCCACGCTTCAGATCAATGCCGGTGAGCGATATGCGCTCGTGGGTCCCAACGGTGCCGGCAAGACGACCATGCTCAAAATCATCATGGGCATCGACTCTCCTGATGCGGGAAATGTTACCTTTGCCAAGGATGCCAACGTTGGTTATCTCGAGCAGGAAATGAGCTTGGCATCTGATGTTTCGATCATTTGTGAAGTCATGGACGCAGCCGTTGAGATCAAGGCGATGGGCGAGCGCGCTGAGCTCTTACAGCAGAAGATCGCCGAGGCGGGGGAGCGCGGGGACGTGTCCAAGAATCTCCTCGACGAATACGGCCATGTCCAAGACCGCTTTGAACGCATGGGCGGCTATGAGCTTGAGAGCAACGCGCGCCAGATTCTCTCGGGCCTTGGGTTTAAGCCATCGGATTTCGATAAGCCCTGTTCGGAATTTTCCGGTGGCTGGCAGATGCGCATCGCGCTCGCCAAACTGTTCCTGCGCCACCCTGATGTGTTGCTGCTGGACGAGCCTACGAACCACCTCGACCTGGAAAGCGTCCAGTGGCTCCGCGGCTTCATCAGCGCCTATGAAGGGGCCGTTCTGATCGTATCCCACGACCGCGCCTTCATGGATGCCTGCGTCGACCATGTTGCGGCGCTCGAGAACCGACGCATTACCACGTATACGGGAAACTACAGCTCCTATCTCAAGCAGCGTGAGGATAACCTCGAGCAGATGCGTGCCAAGCGAGCCGCGCAGGAGCGCGAGATCGCCCACATGCAGGTGTTTGTGGACAAGTTCCGCTACAAGCCCACGAAGGCGGCTCAGGCGCAGGAGCGTATGCGCCGAATCGAGCAGATTAAAAGCGAGCTCGTCATCTTGCCCGAGGGCCACAAGCACGTTCACTTCAAATTCCCCGACCCTCCTCGTTCGGGCGACATGGTCATCAAGCTTGAGGACTTTGCCAAGCGTTACGACGAGAAGACATTGTATGAGCATGCCGACCTCACTCTTTATCGCGGAGACCGCGTGGCCCTCGTGGGACCCAACGGCGCGGGCAAGTCGACGTTGCTCAAGCTTTTGCTGGGGAAGGAGGCGCCGAGCGAGGGCACACGCGAGCTGGGCGTGAACGTGGGCGTGGCGTATTATGCGCAGCATCAGCTCGAGGGACTCAACGAATCTCATACCGTCCTGCAGGAGATCGACTCCGTTGCCCCGACATGGACCGTCCCGCAGCAGCGCAGCCTGCTCGGCGCGTTCCTGTTTGCCGGAGACGACGTCGAAAAGCGCGTCGGCGTGCTTTCGGGCGGTGAGCGCGCCCGCTTGGCGCTTGCCAAGATGCTCGTGGCGCCTGAGGCGCTCCTGTGCCTTGACGAGCCGACGAACCATCTCGACATCGACTCGGTTGATATGCTCGAGGAGGCTCTTAAGAACTTCCCCGGAACCATCGTTCTCATCAGCCACGACGAGCATCTCGTTCGATCGGTCGCCAACCGCGTTGTGGATATCCGCGATGGCAAGATGACGGTATATGATGGGGATTACGAGTACTACCTGTTCAAACGCGAGGACTTGGCTCAGCGCTCCGCCGCTGAGGCGAATGGCGGGGGCGCGGTGTCCGTCAAGCGCGACAAGCCCCAGGCTGAGAATGCTTCCGCCTCCGCGCCGCAGCGTGAGGGCAAAAAGACCAAAGAGCAGAAACGAGCTGAGGCCGCTGCACGCGCGGAGCTCAACCGTCGACTCAAGGGGACGAAGGACCGCCTGAAGAAGGTCGAGGCCGATCTGGAGGTCATGAGGGCGCGCTACGACGAGCTCATGGCCCTCATGGCAAGTGAGGAACTCTACGCCGATCAGGACAAGTTCAGCGCAGCGCTTAGCGAGTACAACGGGCTCAAACAGGAGCTGCCTTTGCTCGAGGACGAGTGGCTTGAGCTGTCGACGACCATTGAGGAAGAGACGGCTCGTGGACTCTCGTAAGGCCGGCGCGGTCGCGCTTTCGATCGTTGCCGTTTGCTGCCGGGTTCTAGCCGTCGCCCTCTGTGCGCTTACGGTCGCCCTGTGTTTCAACGGCGTCCCCAGCCGCCTCAACATCGTCGCGTTCGTGGTCGACCTCACACGGGCGCTTCCCGATGTCATCGCCGGCTACGGGCTCATCCCCACGCCCTTTGGCGGTGTTTTCCGGTTCGACTTCGCGCTTATGGCCACTTCGTTGTTTTGCATCGACTACGCGTGCGCTCGCCTGTCACGCGTTTTGAGATAGGGGCTTGTATGGACTTTCAGTACGTCATGTCGCTTGTGGTAAGTGCTGTTGCCGTGGTGATCGGCATCGTCGTGCACGAGAGCGCGCACGCCTTGGCTGCGTATGCGCTCGGGGATCGAACGGCCCGCGAGCGCGGTCGCGTGTCTCTCAACCCCCTCAATCACATCGATCCGTTCGGCACGGTCCTTTTGCCGATCCTCATGATCATGGCGGGCGGGCCGGTCTTTGCATTTGCCAAGCCAGTTCCGATTTATCTTGGCAACTTGAAGCATCCCAAGCGCGACGAGGCCCTCGTTTCGCTTGCCGGGCCGTTGTCGAACATCATGCTCGCGTTCGTTGCGGCGCTTCTCGTTCGCGGTATCGGTACCAATCCGGCCCTCTTGTACGGCTTTGGCGGTTCTGAGACCATGCGCATTATCGTGCAGGGTCTCATCTCGTTCATGTCGGTCAACCTGTCGCTTGCGTTCTTCAACCTGATTCCGCTTCCCCCTCTCGATGGCTCGGCGCTGCTCGTGCCGTTTCTCAAGGGGCGCGCTCTGCAGACGTACTACGAAATCCAGCGGTACGCCATGCCGATTCTGATCGTGGTTCTGTACGTGTTGCCCAGTTTTTTGCATATTGACCTTGTCGGTCTGTTTTTCAGCTTCACTATGGAGCCTGTTTTCAGCTTTCTGCTTCAGTTCGCGTTCGCCTTGTAGTGCGATACACTTTCCAGGGTAATCGCAGGGAACGTGAAGGGAGATCGTTTTGTCTTACCGCGTGAGCACGCAGGTATATTCGGGCCCCTTCGACTTGCTTTTACAGCTTGTAAGTAGGCAAAAAGTCGATATCGGATCCATTTCCATTGCCGAGGTCGCCGAGCAGTATCTCGCCGAGGTCGAGCGGCTCGAGTCACTTGATTTGGATATCGCGAGCGACTTTCTTCTCGTTGCCGCAACTTTGCTGGACATCAAGGCCGCGTCTCTGGTTCCGAGCGACACCGACCGTGCTGCCCTGCAATCCGACGACGATTTGGATGATGAGTTTCAGGGCATGGATGCGGACTCGCTGCGCGAGGTCCTTATCCAGCGGCTTATCGCCTATAAGCAATTTAAGGGCGCGGCGGCGGCCTTGGGAGCTCGCATGGAGGCGGAGAGCCGCATGCATCCCCGCGTTGCCGGTCCGGACCCGGAGTTTCTCAATCTTATGCCGGATTACCTTTCGGGAATCACCCTTCGGGGACTTGCGGTTATCTGCGCCGATTTGGATGGTAAACGCGAGACCTTCCTTTTGGAGGCAGAGCATGTTGCGCCTCATCGCGTGCCGATTGAGCTTACGGTTGCATCGGTTGACCGCGTGACGATCGCTCGCCCGCATACGACGTTCAGGGAGCTATTAGATGGAGACGCGACGACCGAACAGCTCGTTGCCACGTTTCTCGCCATACTCGAGCTCGCCAAGCGCGGATCGCTGATCCTTACCCAGGATGAGAATTTCGGAACCATTCAGATCGACCGTGTTGAGGGAGCGCCCGAATACCGTCCGGGAGACGGCTCTCTATTTGATGAGGAGGAATAGATGCAGCATCTCGATGTGCTTGAGCCGGAATCGCTCAAAGGTCCGCTCGAGGCATTGTTGCTCGTCTCGAGCGATCCTGTGAGCGCGAGTCAGCTTGCCCATGCTCTTTCAGCTACCCCGGGAGAGGTCGCTTCTCTTTTGGCTGAGCTCAAGGTTGAGTACGAGGAGGCCAATCGCGGCTTTCAGCTCCGTGAGGTCGCCGGAGGCTGGAGGCTTTTCACCCATCCGGCCTACCACGAGCAGGTGGAATCCTATGTTTTGTCCTGGGACACGCAAAAGCTTTCCCAGGCCGCGCTCGAGACGCTTGCCGTCGTTGCCTACCATCAGCCGGTTACGCGTGAAATGGTCAAGGGTATTCGCGGCGTGAATTCTGACGGCGTTATCTCCTCGCTGGTCGACAAGGGCCTCATTCGCGAGATGGGCCGTGATGCCGAGCGCGGTCAGGCCATCCTATATGGAACGACGAACGCCTTTTTGGAGAAGTTCGGCCTTCGCAGCACGAAGGATCTGCCCGACCTTGAGCAGTTCGCGCCCGATGAGCAGGCTCGGCAGTTCATTCGCGAGCGGCTCAGCGGCCGCACGATTCAGTCGACGCTCGACGAGGTCGAAGAGGATATCGAGGAGGAGCGCGAGCTCATCGAAGACGCCGATGCGGTTGAGATGGATGAGCTGAGCCTGCAGGGGTCCGAGTCTGCCGAGGGCGCCAATGAGTAACGCGGAAAAAACGACGTCACAAACGCCCAAAGTTCACCCCGATGACGAGCGTATCGTGCCTATGCGCTTGCAGCGCTTTTTAGCGCGGGCGGGGGTGGCGAGCCGGCGCGGGTCCGAGACGCTTATGACCGAGGGCCGTGTTCGAGTGAACGGCGAGGTCAAATGCGAGCTCGGAACCAAGGTCGACCCCGCCGTCGATATCGTCACCGTCGATGGGGTCCCCGTCGTTCTCGGCGAGGGCGCAGCGTATCTCATGCTCAACAAGCCCGCGGGGGTGCTCACCACCATGAGCGACCCGCACGGACGTCCGACTGTTGCCGAGGTCATGCCCATACGCATGTATCCTGGGTTGTTCCCCGTCGGCCGCCTGGATATGGACACGACCGGCCTTTTGCTCTTCACGACCGATGGAGACCTGGGTCACCAATTGCTGCATCCGTCACGCCATGTTTGGAAGACCTACATCGCTCTCGTTGACGGAATCTGCCGTGATGCGGATCTTGAGGCGCTGAGGCGGGGTATCACGCTTGACGACGGCCCGTGCCAGCCCGCTCGATGCTCAGTTCTTGCAGACGGCGCCGGGTGCGTTGCCCCTCATGGGGTCAAGCCGGGCACGACGGTCGTGCAGATTGAGATTAGAGAAGGCAGGAAAAACCAGGTCAAGCGCATGCTCTCTAAGATCGGGCATCCCGTGCTGCGCCTGCATCGGGTTCGCTTTGGCCCGCTCGAGCTTGGGGATTTGCCGGTGGGCTCGTGGCGCGCGCTGACGCCGTCCGAAGTAGAGGCGCTTAGAACATCACCTGTTTAGAGGAGAAGCACACATGATTATCGCTATCGATGGCCCCGCGGGGTCCGGAAAGTCAACGATTGCGCGCGAGGTATCGCGCCGCTTCGGCTTTGCCAAGCTGGATACGGGCGCTATGTACCGCTCCGTTGCGCTCACCGCGCTTCGACGTAAGGTTGATCTCGCAGATGAGAACGCTGTCGCTGAGCTTGCCCAGTCCATCTCCATTACCTTTGGCGCCGAGTGCCATGGCAACGTGTCCGTTTTCGTGGACGGTCAGGACGTCAGCGATGCCATTCGCACGCCCGAGGTCGACCGCAACGTGTCCGCCGCTGCAGCGAATGCCGGCGTGCGTCGTGCCATGCTCGTTCCGCAGCGCCTGTTCGCCGAGGGCCGCGACGTGGTGGCCGAGGGGCGCGATATCGGCTCCGTCGTGTTTCCCCACGCCGAGCTCAAGCTCTTTCTGACGGCCGATCCCCGCGAGCGCGCTCGTCGCCGCGTGCTTCAGCGCCATGAGGGCGAGGCGGTGGATGAGGGTTTGCTGAGCGCGGAGATCGCGCAGACGCTTGCGGATATCGAGCGTCGCGACGCGCTCGATTCCCAGCGTGCCGCGGCACCCCTGGTGTGTCCCGACGACGCGGTGCGCATCGATTCGACGAGTTTTACTATCGAGCAGATCGTCGACCAGATCGAGCGCCTGATTGAGGAGCGGAGGTAGCGCATGGCCGGTGTTGTGCGCGTATCCGGCGCAGACCCCAAGTCGCATTACGATGCCCCTATGGGCGACTTCCCGTGGTACGAGCGGGTGATTTACGCGCTCGTTATGGCGGTGCTGTGGCTGTTTTCGAAGGTGATGTGGCGTTGGGATGTAGCATGCGCCAGCAAGCTTCCCGACCCCCATTCGACGGGCGCCGGTTCGGTGATCATCTGCAATCACACCTCGATGGCGGAAGTCGTTTCCCTCGTCCCGTACCTGTGGGCGCGCGGCCATCGCGTTCGCCCCATCTTCAAATCCGAGTTCAACCGCATCGGCATCGCCCGCTGGGCTTTCGCGCTCGCCGGCGGCATTCCCGTTGAGCGCGGCGAGGCGGACATGGCGGCGCTTCGAGCTGCGCAGCATGCCTTGCAGCGTGGGGAGGACATCCTCATTTTCCCCGAGGGGACGCGCGTGCGAACTGATGATCAACCGGTTGAGATCCACGGCGGCTTCGCCCTTATCGCCCAGATGGGTAAGGCCGCCGTCGCTCCTATGGCGGTGTGCGGCTTTAGGGATGTCACGCCTGAGGGTAAGAAGCTCATGCGCCCGGTGCGCTGCTGGATGGCGGCGGGGGATTGCGTCTCCATGAACGACGCCCCCGAGGGCCTCAAGCGCCGTGAGCGTACGCAGTGGGTTGAGGACGAGGCGATTCGCCGTATGTTCGCCCTTCGGGATGAGCTGCGCGCGGCGCACCCCGGGAGGTATTGATGACCCGCTTTACCATTGAGGTCGCTCGACATGCCGGTGTCTGCTATGGCGTGGAGCGCGCGTTGAGCCTGGCGTACGGCGCTGCGCAGGACGCTACGGGCCCCGTTACCACCCTTGGCCCTCTGATTCACAACCCGCTGGTTGTGCGTGAGCTTGAACACGCCGGCGTGAGAACCGCGGACGCTATCGACGATATCCCCGCTGGTACGGTCATTATCCGTGCGCACGGCGTCGTGCCGCACGTTATCGATGAGGCCCGCAAGCGGGGCCTAGCCGTTTTAGACGCCACGTGCCCCTACGTTAAAAAGGTGCATCTGGCTGCAGAAAAGCTGGTGCGAGAGGGATATCAGCTTATCGTCGTGGGCGAGGGCGGTCATCCCGAAGTCGAGGGAATCATGGGACATGCGGACGAGCGCGCACTCGTCATCTCTTCTCCTGAGGAACTTGACGATGTCGAATTGGCGCGTAAGGTCGGCGTCGTGGTGCAGACCACGCAAACGCCCGCCGCGCTTTCCGCGGTCGTGTCCGCGCTTCTCGATTGCGCCCACGAGGTACGGGTGATCAATACGATCTGCGCCGCCACTCAGGAGCGCCAGGATAGCGCCGCCGAGCTCGCCGGTCGTGCAGATGTCATGGTCGTCGTTGGCGGTAAAAACTCGGGCAATACGCGCCGATTGGCTCAAATTTGCGCCGCACGCTGCCCGTCTACGCATCACATCGAAGAATCCTCCGAACTTACATCCGAATGGTTCACGGACGCCGCGCTCGTTGGCGTGACCGCCGGCGCCTCTACACCCGCCGCTCACATCGAGAGCGCTGTCGACGTCATCCGGTCTTTCTCGGAGTCGCGATGACGAGCTTTGAACTTGAATGCGACGGGCTGAGCGGGGGCGCCGCAGGTGGCAACTCGGCTCTGCAGGCCCCGACCGTTCCCGCGTATGCCTCCACCACGGCCCCCTACGGATCGCTTGCCCCCCAGACAGGGGAAGGCGCTCTCGTTGTCTCCGTGGCTCCGGAGTCTCCCGCGGACGACCTCGGCATCGAGCCCGGCATGCGCATTCTGACTGTCAATGCCCAACCGCTGACCGACATGATCGTGTGGATGTGGGAGAGCGACGGCGATGCGGTCGACATCGAGGTGTATGACCCGCGCGACAACACCGTGACCCCTGCCGTTCTCGAGCGCTTTCCGGGCGAGGAATGGGGCCTCGAGTTCGACGGTGCCGTGTTTGACGGCATGCGTACCTGCGTGAACGCCTGCGTGTTCTGCTTTATGAACATGCTTCCCAAAGAGAGCCGCAGCACGCTCACCATACGCGATGACGACTACCGCTTGAGTTTTTTGCAGGGCAATTTCGTCACGCTCACCAATATGAGCGATGCCGAGGTTGATGACGCGATCGACAAGATGCTCTCTCCCATGAACGTGAGCCTGCATGCCATCACTCCGGAGTGTCGGCGCAAGCTCATCGGCCGCAACGCGCCGCGCGGTATCGAAGTGCTTGAGCGCTTCTTGGACGCGGGTATTGAGATCCATGCGCAGATTGTGCTGTGCCCGGGTTTGAATGACGGTGACGAGCTCCTTGCAACCCTTCAGTATGTGGAGGCGCACCCCGGCATCACCAGCCTGGCGATCGTCCCCCTGGGCTTTACCAGGCACCAAAAGCGTTTCAGCTCGTCCTACTCCAGCGACATTGAGGCGTCGCGCTCGGTCGTGCGCATGCTCGAGCCGTTCCAAGAGCGGGCGCGTGCCACGCGAGGGGCCACGGTTTTCCAGCTTGCCGATGAGTTCTACATCGATGCCGATTTGCCCGTCCCACCTGCGGAAACCTACGACGGCTTCCCGCAGTTTTACGACGGCATCGGGATGCTGAGGAGCTTTCTCGACGAGGTCGACGAGCTTAAAGGGGCACGCTCGGGTGATGTTGACGCCGTGGCCACGCGACTGGCGCGTGAGGGCGGTCGCGTCCTTGTTATTTGCGGTGAAGCCGCGCAAAGCACCTTCGACGCGTTTTGCCGGCTATTCGACCCCGCAGGAATCGTCTCGTCTCTTGCGATCCAAAACGACTACTTCGGCGGCAACGTGAACGTGACTGGCCTCATCTGCGCCTGTGACCTGCTTGCTCAGCTGCCCCGCGACCTCTCGAGCACGACGGTTCTCATTCCCGATGTGATGTTCAACTACGACTACCTGACCCTCGACGGCGTCTCCAAGCAGTCCATCACCGACGAGATCGAGCGCCGCGGCGCCGCTGTACGCTACGCGACCCCCGCCCCCAACCTGATGCTCGACGCACTTCTCTGACCCGACCGCCCCGGGACCTGCGCATATCATCCCGTGCTCAAACAGCGCTGCACTTGCCTGCGCGCGGGACGATATGCTCCAGGGACAGGGCTGCGTATATCGGGCACGAAATGCGTCATTTAGGGTCAGACCCTAAATGACGCATTCTTCTGTGTTGGCAGCTCCTGGGGCCGGAGCGCATCGTCCCGCGCGCAGTTCCGCACGAGCCGGAGGCCACTTAACGTGGCCTCCGTGCGAGCAGGACTGTTTGAGCACGGGATGATGCGCGCAGGGCCCAGGGGCGGGGCGGTCAGATTCGATTGCGTATGCGTAGGTTCTGGGGGAATGGGGGAGATGCGCGGGGGCATGGTAATATTTCTGCAGTTATGACTACTCAAGGAGTGCAGATGTCTCGTCCTATCGTCGCTATCGTCGGCCGCCCGAACGTGGGCAAGTCGACGCTTGTAAATCGTATTGCCCAGACCTCCGACGCCATCGTGCATCAGAGCCGCGGCGTCACCCGCGACCGCAGCTACCACGTTGCCGATTGGAACGGCCGTGAGTTCATGCTCGTGGACACCGGCGGCATCGAGCCTATGAAGAGCGACGATGTCTTCGCCACCTCCATTCGCGACCAGGCCTTGGCTGCAGCCGAGGAAGCCGCCGTTATCTTGTTCGTGGTCGACGGGTCGATCGGTGTTACCGAGGAGGACGAGAGCGTTGCGCGTATGGTGCGCAAGCTCAAAAAGCCCACGTTCCTGTTGGTCAACAAACTCGATAACCCCGAGCGCGAGAACGACAGCCTCTGGGAGTTCTACTCCCTGGGCGTCGGCGACCCCATCGCCATATCCGCGGTGCACGGTCACGGTACGGGCGATCTGCTCGATGATGTCGTGGCCCTGCTGCCCGAGGACACGGGTGAGGAGGACGAGCCCGATACCCTGCGCGTCGCCATCATCGGCCGCCCGAATGCCGGCAAGTCCTCGCTGTTCAACAAGATGATCGGCAACGACCGTTCCATCGTGAGCAACATCGCCGGCACGACGCGCGACGCCATTGACACGGTTATCGAGCGCAATGGCAAGCGCTACCGCATGGTTGACACCGCGGGCATTCGCAAGAAGAGTACCGTGTACGAGAACATCGAGTACTACTCGATGGTTCGCGGGCTGCGCGCAATCGACCGCGCGGATGTCGCACTGCTTGTCGTCGATGCCTCCACGGGCGTTACCGAGCAGGATCAAAAAGTCGCCAACCTCGCTATTGAGCGCGGCTGCGCCCTCGTCGTTTTGCTGAACAAGTGGGACCTGCTCAAGGACGACTACGAGCGCAATGCGACTATCGAGACGATCGACCGCCGTATGACCATGGCGCCTTGGGCCGAGTACCTGCGCATCTCCGCCTTGACCGGCCGCAGCGTGCATAAGATCTGGGACATGATCGACGCTGCGGCGGAGCGTCGCGCCACGCGTATTTCCACCTCGCAGCTGAACAAGCTGCTGACGGACATGCGCGAGTTCGGTCATACGGTTACCGACGGCAAGCGTCGCCTGAAGATGAACTACGTGACGCAGACAGGCGAGAAGCCCCCGGCGTTCACGTTCTTCGTCAATCACACCGATCTGGTGAGCGACAACTACAAGCGCTATATCGAGAACCGCATGCGCGCGACCTTCGACCTCAAGGGCACGCCCATTCGCCTGCGTTTCCGCTCCAAGCAGTCCGACAAGGACAAGGAGTAAGGGATGGACGCAACTTCCATCAGTCCCTTCTTGTTCCTGGGGTTCTGCTGCCTTGTCAGCTACGCGATCTGCAGTGTCCCCTTTGGCAAGATCTTTGCCAAGAGTCTTGCGAATATCGACCTGCAGAAGGTTGGGTCCGGGAACATCGGCACCACCAATGCGTTGCGCGCGGGTGGTCCCAAAGTTGCCGCCCTCACGCTTGCCTGTGACGTGCTTAAAGCGGTGTTCTGCATGAATGCCGCGTTGCCCCTGCTGAGCTCTAATGCGGTTTTCGCATGTGACATCTCGGAGTTTCATCCGGGCGGAACCTACGATTACGTGCTCGCCGTGCTTGGAATCTCCTGCGTGGTGGGACACATGTTCAGCTTCTACCTGCACTTCAAAGGTGGTAAGTCCATCGCAACGGGCGTCGGCGTACTGTTTGCCATCAACGTTCCCTGGGCATTGCTACATCTGGGGATTTTCATCGTGCTCGTAGCGGCAACAAAGTTCGTGAGCGTCGGATCAATCGTGACCGCCGGTCTTGTGGGGGCTACGGCGTGCCTTTTGTTTCCCGGGGCATCCCTGGCGTTCAAGCTGATCATGGGCGCGCTCGGTCTGCTCGTGGTATGGGCTCACCGCGCCAATATCAAGAAGCTCTTGAGCGGCACCGAGTCAAAGCTCTCCTTTACCAAACGCGTCGACAAGATGGATGAGTAGCATGCGCATCGCATTAATTGGAACAGGATCTTGGGGTACAGCCATGGCGGGGCTCGTTGCCTCGCGCGGCCATGATGTCGTCATGTGGTCGTATGAGGCTGAGCCTGTTGCCGAGATCAACGAGCACCACACAAACGCCTGCTTCCTTAAAGATTATGTTCTGCCGCCTACCGTAACGGCCACCAATTCCCATGAGGAGGCGCTCTCCGGCGCCGATGCGGCCATCTTTGCCGTGCCTTCGGCGTTTTTGCGCGGCGTCGCGCGTGACTGCGCGCCCTTCATGCGCGCCGATCTGCCGGTGCTGTGCCTTGCGAAGGGCATCGAGCTTGGCAGCGGACTTCTTATGAGCGATGTTATCGCCAGCGAGATCGGCCATCCTGAGCGTATTGCTGCGCTGTCTGGCCCCAATCATGCCGAAGAAATCTGTCACGGCTCGCTTTCGGCCTCGACCATCGCCTGCGAAAGTGTCGAGGTGGGCGAGTTCTTCAAGGAGCTCACGCTGAGCCCGAGTTTTCGCGTCTATCTGTCCTCTGACATGGTGGGCGTTGAGCTGTGCGGCGCCATGAAGAACGTCATGGCGATCATCTGCGGCATTGCCGCCGGCTCCGGCATGGGCGACAACGCGCTGGCACTCATTATGACGCGTGGCTTGGCCGAGATCAGCCGTCTGGTCCATGCATGCGGAGGCGAGGCCATGACGTGCATGGGGCTTGCCGGCATGGGCGATCTTATTGTTACGTGCACCTCGCGGCACTCGCGCAACCGAACCTTCGGCGAAGCCTTCGCGCAGGGCGAATCTCTCGAGGAGTACCAGAACCGCCGTCATATGGTCGTTGAGGGCGCTGCCGCCGCGCGCAGCGTCAGTGAGCTCGCCCGATCCAAGGGTGTTGACGTGCCGCTCACTTTCGCACTCGAAAGCGTGCTTTTCGGGGATAAGTCGCTTGATCAAGTGCTCGAAACGCTCGTGAGCCGTATTCCCAGCGAGGAGTTCTACGGCCTCGACGACTAATAAAAATGCGTCATTTAGGGTCTGACCCTAAATGACGCATTTGCAGCAACCGCATAGTTTTTCGAAAGGAACCGCCATGTCAGCCATTAAAATCGCCCCGTCCATTCTCTCTGCCGACATGGCAAACCTCGCACACGACCTCGAGCGAATTTCAAACGCCGACTTCATCCACGTTGACGTTATGGATGGTCATTTCGTGCCTAACCTGAGCTACGGTACGGCGATCGTAAAGGCCTGCAAGGGCGCGACCGACATCCCGCTTGACGTCCATCTCATGATCTCGAACCCCGATAGCACCGTCGACTGGTACATCGACGCCGGCGCGGATCTCATCACGGTCCACTATGAGGCCTCGACCCATTTGAATCGCACGATTTCCCACATCAAGCAGCGCGGCTGCAAAGCAGGCGTCGTACTTAACCCCGCCACGCCGGTAACGGTTCTCGAGGATATCCTCGATGAGCTCGACATGGTTTTGCTTATGAGCGTCAACCCCGGCTTCGGCGGCCAGGCATTTATCGGCCGCACCCTCAGCAAAATCGAAGCTCTGCGCGTGCTTTGCGACCAACATGGCGTCCGGCCGCTTATCGAGGTCGACGGCGGGGTTGGCGAGCCCAACGCTGAGGCGATTTGCCGAGCGGGCGCGAACGTGCTCGTCGCTGGCTCCGCCGTGTTCGGCGCCGAAGATCCGTCTGCCGCCGTTGAGGCCATCCGCTGCGCCGGCGAGCGCGGCCACCTCGCTTGCGGGGAGTAGCTATGCGCCCGGTCGATATCGTCAACCTGGATTACGCCGCCTCCACGCCTCTCAGGCCCGAGGCGATTGAGGCGATGCGCGCCTACGACGTATCGCCTCTCGCCGGGGCGAACCCCAACTCACTCCATACGCTCGGCCGCAGCGCTGCCGCGGAGCTGGAGCGATGCCGTCGCACATTGAGCCGCACGTTCGGTGCGCATGTCCGCCCGAATGAGATCGTGTTTACCGGCGGCGGAACGGAGTCCAACGTTCTCGCGCTGTTGGGCATCTCCGAGGGCGTGCGGGACCGCGACCGCCATCGTACTCGTGTAATCGTGTCCGCCATCGAGCATGACTCCATCTTGGACAACCTCGGTCTCCTTAAGGCCTCCGGCTTTGACGTTGAGCTCATTAAACCGCGTCGCAATGGAGCGGTAGACCCCGACGATCTCGCATCGCGTATGGGCGCGGACGTCGCGCTCGTCTCCATCATGTTCGCCAACAACGAGACGGGCATCATTCAGCCCATTGCGGAGCTGGCACGCGTCGCCCATGCGCATGGAGCGCGCTTCCATACCGATGCCGTGCAGGGATGGCTTCACGCCCCGTTCGATGTTTCCGAGCTTGACGTTGACGCCGCTTCCGTGGCGGGTCACAAAGTCGGTGGGCCGGTAGGCATCGGGGCTCTCTATCTCAAAAATCGTACGCCGATTCGCGCTCGCAGTTTTGGCGGCGGGCAGGAGAACGGCTTGCGTCCGGGCACGCAAGATCTTCGCGCCATCATCGGGCTTACCGCTGCTGCCGAGGCAATCGCCGCCAACGTGGAACGCGATTATGAGCGCCTCCTTTCCCTTTCAAACGACTTGTACGAACGTATTTGCACGCACCCCCGCATCCACGCGAGCGTTGGCTCGTGGGACGATGCGAGCCGTCTTCCTGGTATCGTGAACGTCTATGTCGATGGCATGGACTCCGAGGAGCTTATTCTGCAGCTCGATGGCCAGGGTTTCGCCGTTTCTGCTGCGAGCGCCTGTTCGAGCGGAAGTCTCGAGCCGAGCCACGTGCTCAAGGCAATGGGCATCCCGCGCGAGGACGCCCTGGGCTCGCTGCGCATATCGTTCGATGACCGGGTGTGCGCCGGTGACCTCACCGACTTCGCGGATGCCCTTCTTAAGGTGGTGGATAGATGAACGTGCGCGAGCTGGAGCGCTCCCTTCTTGAAGCGTTTCCCCGTAGCCAGGCCGAACCCTGGGACCGCGTGGGCCTGACCGTCGGTAATCCGCTCGAGGAGGTCGCCGGAGTAGCCGTCGCGCTCGATGCGACCACAGCAACGATCCGCGCGGCAAAAGAGCATGGCGCCAATGTTCTGCTCACGCATCATCCGCTCTATATCCAGGCTCCCGAGGCCTTTACTCCAGAGCTGTCTGAATTTCCCTCAAGTGGTTCTGCCCTGTATGAGGCGATACGCCTGGGCGTCAGCGTGATATCGCTGCATACCAACCTCGATCGCTCGTTTGAGGCCCGTGCTTGCCTGCCGAACCTGCTGGGACTTTCCTGCGAGTCCTCGCTCGAGTTCTCGCAGGAGCCAGAACGTCCAGGCCTGGGCTCACTTTGCGTGATGGGCGTATGCACGCTCACCGAGTTCGCTCAGCACCTCGAGCGGGCGTTTGAAACGTCTGCATGTGTTTGGGGAGATCCGACCACGACGCTTCGACGCGCTGCATTCCTCGGCGGAAGCCTGGGGGATTTCGGTGAGCTCGCCATATGCGCCGGTGCCGATGCCATCGTCACCGGTGAGGCGGGGTACCATAGAGCACTGGATTTGAGCGCACGTGGCCTATCCGTTATCACCTTGGGCCATGATCGCTCCGAGCAGCCCTTCTGCTCAATCTTGTCGCGCGCCGCAACGAAGGCGGGCGTCCCCGAAGACTCTGTGTATTGTTTACCTGTACCTGCCAACTGGTGGGTCCCAACCAAGGAGGCATCTGATGGGCCTAGGCTTTGATCTCATTTCGCTCCAGCAAACCGATCTCGATCTCGTGCGCGTAAAGCAGGAGCTCCAGTCCATGCCGATTATCGCCGAGCTGGCGAAGAAGCGGACCTCGTATACCAAGCTCAAGGCGGAGGCCACGCGCATCCTCGCCCAGCGAAAGGACGCTCAGACCGCGCTCGATGACATCGACGCGGGCACGCAGCGCTGCCATCGCGAGATCGCCGAGGCCAAGGCGCAGCCGATTGACCCCAGCGATTACCGTCAGGTCCAAGATCTTGAGGAGAAGCTCGGCCTGCTCGCCAAGCACCTGGACAAGCTCGCTTTCGACCGCCCCAACAAAGTCCAGGCGCTCGAGGAGATCCAGGAAAAAGAGACGAAGCTGCTCGCGTATATCAAGCGTTTTGAGGAATCCATCGTCGCCGACACCAAGGCCGCTCGCGCTCAGGCAGCCGAGCTCCAGGCCTCCATCGACGAGCTTCAGCGCCGTCGTGAGCACTTGCTCGGCAAGCTGCCCGAGGATGTGCGCGCAACGTATGAGCGCGGCCTCAAGCGCTTTAAGGGCCTGTGTGTTGAGCGCATCGAGGGCAACGTTCCCACGGTGTGCCGCACGGCGCTTCAGCCCGCGTCTATGGACATGCTGAAGCATGCAGATCAGATCGCCGAATGCCCGTACTGCCATCGCATTATCGTGGTGTCGGAAGGGGAGTAGGCCATGGGCAAGACGGTCCTGCTCTGCGTAACCGGTTGCATTGCCGCGTACAAGGCATGTGAGATCACCCGCGGTCTTCAGAAAGCGGGGGTGCGCGTTAAGGTCTGCATGACTGAGCATGCCACGGCGTTTGTCGGCCCCACCACCTTTCGCGCCTTGACGCATGAAGAGGTCGCCGTCGACTTGTTCGACAATCCGTCCGACCCCATTCACCACATTTCGCTTGCGAAGGAGCCCGACGTCGTATTGGTGGCGCCGGCCACGGCGAATGTCCTGGCGCAGATCGCGCATGGGGAGGCCCATGACCTGCTGACCACGACCGTGCTCGCCACGTCGGCTCCCGTTGTCGTCGCGCCCGCCATGAACGTGGGGATGTGGCAGGCCGAGGCGACGCAACGCAATGTATCCGAACTCGAGGTCCGCGGATACGACATCGTGCGCCCCGCCAGCGGGTACCTTGCGTGTGGGGACACCGGCGAGGGCAAGCTCGCCGAGGTCGACGAGATCGTTTCGAGGACGCTGCTCGCGCTTGAGACCTCCTGTGCTCTTGAAGGCGAACGTGTGCTGGTAACGGCAGGAGGGACCCGCGAGGCCATTGATCCGGTGAGGTACATCGGCAACCGATCTTCTGGAAAGATGGGCCATGCCATCGCGCGCGCCGCAGCCGCTATGGGGGCTCAAGTAACGCTTGTGACTGCCGCGCAAGGGCAGAGCATTCCCTTCGGAGTGGAGGGGGTGCGTGTGGAAAGCGCGGCCGAGATGCATGATGCCGTGTCAAGCCGCTTTGATCAGTCTACCATGCTGGTCTGCGCCGCAGCGGTTGCCGACTACACGCCCGCTACCGTTGCGCCCGACAAGCTCAGCAAATCAGACGGCGAACTCACGTCGATCCCCCTTGTTAAAACCGCCGACATCCTCGCCGATATGTCTCACGTCAAGGGCGACCGAATCGTCGTGGGGTTTGCCGCGGAAACGAACAATCTTGTTGCGCGCGCGCAGACAAAGCTTGCGCGCAAGGGCTGCGACGCTATTGTTGCAAATGACGTATCGCGCACGGAGTCTACATTCGGGTCTGACACCAACGCCGTATGGTGGATTTCGGGCGACGAGTCTGTTGAGCTGCCATGCCAAGGGAAGCAAGCCCTCGCATTCGAACTGCTCAAGCGCGCAGCAAGGCTTCGTCAAAAAAAGTTTTAACTTTTTGCTTGCATACCCGCTCGCCTTTCTGTAAAGTATCTCCTTGCTTCGGGACGTAGCGCAGCTTGGTAGCGCACTTGCATGGGGCGCAAGGGGTCGCTGGTTCAAATCCAGTCGTCCCGACCATGAAGCACTCAGGGCGGCCATCTGGTCGCCCTTTTTCTTTTATTGGCCCGGTGTTTGACTCCTGTTCGAAGCGGGTATCATTCACCCAGTGTATGTATCGTCTACGGGGAGTTGCGCGTGGCGGCAGGCAAGATTAGGAAGAAGATCAAAAAGGAGCTTATCGGTACCTCCGATTATCCCTCCAACAAGGTCTTCACCATTTCGAACTTCATCACCTTCACGCGGTTGATTCTCACCGGCGTGTTTTTGTACCTGTTCGTCACCGATGCGAACCGCTATGTCGCGCTTGTGATTTACGCCGTCGCGGCATCCACCGACTGGCTTGACGGCCAGATTGCCCGCATGACAAAGACCGTGAGCTGGCTGGGAAAGCTTCTCGACCCGGTCGTCGACCGCGCGTTGCTCTTCACCGGCGTGGTTGGCTTGGTTGCCCGCCAGGAGCTGCCACTGTGGGTCTGTCTGGTGATCGTTGGACGCGACCTGTACCTGTTCTTGGGCAACTTCGTGGTCAAGCGCTACCACCGTCGCCCTATTGACGTCGTCTTCGTGGGTAAGCTTGCGACTGCGCTTCTTATGAGCGGGTTCACCCTCATGCTCCTGGGCATGCCCGTTCTCGACGGCCTCGGACTTGTTCCCGCATCCATTACGTGGCTGCCCGGCTTAAACGATGTTTCCGCCCCGCTCGGAATCTACTTTGTCTACGCAGGCGTCTGCTGCTCGGTCATTACCGGCCTCGTGTACACCGTAAAGGGCCTGTCCGCTATCCGCTCGGCGATTGCCCATCCGGAGGAAGAGGATGTCGACTTCCTTAATCCCGAAATCGACGAGGCGGATGATGCGGAGACGTCTCAGGTTGCCTAAAGGCGGCAAGCAGCCTTTCATGCGGTAGAATAGAAAGAAGACTCAATGCGGGGTATCCCGTTTTTAGATAGTGAGGGGTTCTCATGGCACATAACGAGCAGGCAGACGCCACGCGTGTATTTCGTATTCCGAGCAGCGACGCCACGGCTCCCGACCTTTTGAAGAGTGCATCGCTCGTTGTCCCCGTGCTTTCCATCATCAAGGGGCCGCAAACCGGTAACGTTTTTGAAATCGACGGCCCCGAGATCACCCTCGGCCGCGATCCTGCGAACACGATCTTCTTGAACGACATGACGGTTTCTCGCGCCCATGCGAAGATTTTGCGCAACGAGGCGGGCACCCTTATCGAGGACCTTGGCTCACTGAACGGCACCTGGGTTGATGGCGCGATTGTCAACTCCGCCCCTCTGCACGATGGTTCGTCGGTGCAGATCGGCACCTTCACGCTGATGTACCACGAGAGCACCGTGGAGCGCATCGAAACCGGTGAGTAACTTGGCTGAGCGCAGCTATCTCAGCATCGGTCAGGTCGTCAACCTGCTCAGAGGAACGTACCCGGATCTCTCCAACTCCAAGATTCGCTTTTTGGAAGATGAGGGTCTCATCACGCCGCATCGTACGCCCAAGGGCTATCGACAGTACTCCAAGGCCGATGTTGATCGCCTTGAGGTTATTCTGCATCTTCAAAAGACGAGGTATATGCCGCTGTCCGCGATTAAGCAGAAGCTCGACTCCGCATCCGACCTCTCGGCGCTCGCGTACGAGGTGGGCCTGCTTACCGACGCGCCCATGAAGGTTGCGTCGAAGGAGACGAGGCAAAAGCTGCATCCCATTGAGGATGTCCCAGATCTCCTCGGTGTTGATATCGCCTTTTTGCGCGCGCTTTCCGATAACGACCTGATCCGCATTATTCGCAGCCCTCAGAATCGCGAGCTGATCGACGGCCGTGATTTTGAGATCATTCGCCATTGCGCGGAGCTCAAGCGCTTCCACATTGAACCGAGGAATCTTCGCCAGTATGTCAATGCGGCGAACCGCGAATCGGCGCTCTTTGAGCAGGTGCTCATCGGCATGCTCGGCACAGACGATTCCGATGATGACCGTGAGGCCAAACTGGATCGCGCATTTAAGACGCTGCATGATTTGACCGATGGCGTGCGAACGGCGCTGCTGCGCAACCGCGTGTTCGAATCGCTCAACGCGATTGTCGAAGATGCCGATGTCGATGCCATTGACGACGAGATCACCCGCGCGCAACAGGCCGCCGCTTCCTCGCAGGCCTCCACGCAATACAGAGCAGCTCCTGGGGGCGCTCATGCGGTGGCGGCTCTGGACGCCAGCGAGCTTGCCGCCCAGCCCATTCGAGTACGAACGCTCAACGTTTAGGAGAAAGATTCAGCCATGTCTTACTTTGATTACGAATCGTGCATCATTGACATCCCCGACTACCCCGAGCCGGGCGTCATCTTCAAGGATATCACCCCGCTATTTGCCAATGCCGCGGCGCTGCAGCATGCCGTACGCGAGATCGCCGACCATTTCCGCTCTGCGGGAATCACGAAGGTCGTTGGCCCCGAAGCACGCGGCTTTATGATCGGCGTACCCGTTGCCATGGAGCTCAGTGCGGGCTTCATCCCTGCCCGCAAGTCCGGCAAGCTCCCGCGCGAGACATTCTCCGCGAGCTACGAGCTCGAGTACGGTACCGATACGCTTGAAATCCACCAGGATGCAATTGAGCCCGGTGACCGCGTTCTTATCGTTGATGATCTGATTGCCACCGGCGGCACGGCTTCGGCCACCGGAAAACTTGTGCAAGATGTGGGGGCCGAACTTGTAGGGTATGCTTGTATCCTAGAGCTGGTGTTCCTCAACCCGCACGATGCTCTCGCGCAGGCGGGCGATCAGGAGCTGTTCAGCTTGGTGAAAGTTCGCTAACGAGCGCACTGCTGCTCGCCAAGGAGTTTTTACATGACGCACTTTAAACGTACTCTGTTTGCTCGACGTGCATGCATTGCCGGTCTTGCCGGCCTGATGCTCGCCACAGCCGTTCCGACTTTTGCTTTTGCCGACACTGAGGCCGACCTCGCGTCCGCCCGAGCAAAGCTCGAGGAAATCGGCCGTCAGTCCGATGCCATTACGGGTGAGCTCGCCGAGCTCACGTTCGAGCTTGAAAAGACGCGTGGCGAAATCGACGCCAAGAACAGCGAGATCGCCGAGAGGCAGGAAAAGCTCTCGTCCTTTGTCTCCTCTGAGTACAAGGGCGGGCTTGCCGGTCTGCTGCAGATTGTCATGAACGCTGAGTCGTTTGACGATTTTGTCTCCAAGGTCACCTATATGAACAAGGTGTCCAACGCTCAGGCTGCGACCATCGACGATGTTAAGGTCCTTAAAGAGGAGCTCGCTGACAAGCAGCAGGAGCAGGAGAAGAACATCAAGGCAACCCAGAAGAAGGTTGACGAGCTCAACAAGCAGCGTGAGAGCGCTGCTGATCTGGTGAGCTCCCTTGACGCCAAGCTCCAGGAGGAGCTCGCTGCCGAAGCCGCCGCCAACGAGGCTTTGAAGCAAGCGTTGGAGGAGAGCGAGAAGGACAAGATCGACCATGTCGAGAACGTCAATCCTCCTGCACCGCAGCCTCAGCCGACTCCTGAACCCGAACCGCAGCCTCAGCCAGATCCGGGTCCCGCTCCTCAGCCCCAGCCCGATCCAGAGCCTGGCTACAACCCCGGTACGGGTAATGCGGTTGTCGATCGCGCCTGGAGCTGGGTTGGTAAAGCCGAGTACGTTTGGGGTGGCTGCGCACCTGGCCAGTTTGACTGCTCGGGTTTCGTAAGCTACTGCCTGACGGGTCAGTATACGCGTCTCGGCACGACCTATACCTTCCTTGGTTGGCCTCGCGTGAGCAATCCTCAGCCCGGTGATGTTGCCGTGAACTCCGGTCACTGCGGTATCTATATCGGTAACGGACAGATGATTCATGCCGCAACGTATGGTGTCGGCGTCATCGTCGGTCCCGTACAGCCCGGTATGGTTTTCGTTCGCTACTAGTTTTGAGCTAGCATTACGTTTTAGCGCCGACGGTTTAAATCCGTCGGCGCTTTTTCTTTATGATCGTCTTCTCATTTCTAGCACAGAGCTATAATTTTATACGTGTGTTCATTAAGTAGGAGGCGGTTGCTATGACGTGGGCGCTTGTAACGGATTCGAGCTGTAATATGCGCAGCTACCAACCCAGAACAACGGACTGCATATTTGATGTCGCGCCTCTTAAGATTGAGGTGGCCGACACCGAATACGTTGATGATGCCACGCTTAATGTCAGTGAGCTCAACCGCCTTGTGGCAGATGAGCCCTCTGCGTCGGGCAGCGCGTGCCCCAGTGTAGGGGAGTGGTCGGACATTTTCTCCAAAGCTGACAACGTGATCGCCGTTACGATATCATCGCAGCTTTCGGGCAGCTATGACGCCGCCTGTATGGCGCGAAATCTCGTTATGGACGAGCATATGCGCGAGCACAACGGGGTTATTTCCGGTAAGAACATCTATGTTCTTGATTCCAAGGCGGCGGGCGGCAAACTAGAGCTCATCATCGAACTGTTGGATAGGTACCTAAGTACTCATCCGAATGCTTCCTTTGACGAGGTAGTGCATGTTGCAAATCTACTTGAGTCGAAGTCACAGGTCCAATACTCCTTGAGTAGTTACGATAACCTGACAAAGAACGGCCGTATGCCCAAACTCGTCGGTAAGCTTGCCAGCGGTCTGAATATCCGTGTTCTGGGTACCGCGAGTCCACAGGGGACCATCAAGATCGTGGGTCCGACCCGCGGTGACAAAAAGACGTATCGCAAGATCATCGATGTGATGAAAGCCGATGGGTACCGCGGTGGCCTGGTTTATATCGACCATGTGTCAAACGAGTCTGGGGCAGGCGCCTTAAAAGACGCGATTGCTGCCGAATGGCCGACTGCAACGATCAAGATTCTGCCGTGCGGAGGTCTGTGCTCGTATTACGCGGAGGCGACCGGTCTGATCATCGGATACGAATGGTGCGGGCTTTTGTAGGAGCTTGGCGTGTGCCTTATGGGTGATGGAACGCAAATTGACTGTTCGATCTCACATGCATATTTTCGACAAAGGAAAAATGGGCTGCAGCAATACCGCTACAGCCCATTTTTATGGATTCTCGGGCGGGAGCCCTTCAACAAGATGACAGGTGCTTGGTAACAAGGCTGGAGGACGCATCTGCAAATCAGACGCACCTGAATATGAATCTTAAGCTCTACTTTACATAATATATATTATCTCGAGAACAACTATAAAGACAGACCGAGGGTTTGTTCGACGTACTTGTAAGCCGAAACTCCGGCAATAGCGCCATCTGCGGCTGCAGTGATTACCTGGCGCAAGGATCCCGAACGCATATCGCCAGCGCAGAACAAGCCTGGGATGCGCGTTGCCATGGAATCGTCGACAATCACGCTTCCGTCATGGTCGAGCTCGACAAGATCGCGCACGAGCTCAGTTTCGGGTGTATGGCCGGTTGCCACGAAAATGCCAACGGAGCCCGGATCAAATTCTTCAATGTTAAGTGTTCCCGTCTCATTGTTCTTGAATGTGATGGACGAGATAAAAGTCTCCCCCGATATTTCGGAAATGCTAGTAAGGTACCGAACAGAAGTATTCTTACAGGCTAGAACTCTGTTGACCATTCCTCGCGATGCGCGGAACTCGTCGCGGCGCAGCACAATCTGCACCTCACGAGCGATATTCGAGAGGTATATGGCCTCCTCGCATGCCGAATTGCCGCCTCCGATCACAAAGACCTGCTTATCCTTGTAGAACATGCCATCACAGGTTGCGCAATATGAAACACCTCTCCCGCGAAAAGTCTCCTCACCCGCAAAACCGGCTGTTCGAGGGGTTGCTCCCGTGGCAACAATCACCGAGCGCGCTTTATACGTGTCCACATCGGTAACGATGTCAAAAATGCCTTCCGACGAACGTGAAATATGGGAAACGGATCCATATTCAAGCAGTGCTCCAGCTTGCTGGGCGTGATCGGCCATACGCTGCCCAAGCTCGGCACCAGACAGATTTGGGATTCCGGGGTAATTGTCGATAAGATCTGAGGTTGCAATCTGACCACCGGGCATTCCGCGCTCCAGGACCAAAGTGGAGAGACTCGCCCTGCTTGCATACAGCGCGGCGGTATAGCCCGCAGGGCCTCCGCCGACGACAACCGAATCGAACAACTTCGTCTCACTCATAATATGAGTCCTTTCGTACGTCATTTCTCTGCTCTCTTACCCCACATGAGGCATTTGCATGCAGAGGGTACGTACAATATTGGTAAGTGAGTTCGACGAGGGGCCGCGATATGGAAACTAACACGTATGATTACTCAGCCGATACGGCGGAGGTCACGCCCCAGCCTTCGCCGCACGCTCCCGTTATCGCAGTCATTCACGCCTCCGTCGGCTCAGGTCACAAGGCGGCCGCCAACGCCATCGCGGAGGCTCTTGAACGCCTCCGTGGAACCGAGGGCGTTCTGCAGGATGTCGTTATCGATGTTTTGGATATTCTCGATTTTGGACGTATTCGATTCGACGGCAACAAAACGGCGGCGGCCTTCACGGGGCCGACTCGACCCATCTACGACATTACGTGGCGTTATGTACTTACCGGCAGGTTCCTTTGGGGCGGCGGAACTGCTTGGTCTCGACTCATGTTTCCCGCATTCACAACGTATGTGCAGGAAAAGCGCCCTCTCGCGGTCATCTGCACGCACATCACTGCGGCGAATGTGGCAGTCGGAGCCCGTATGCTTACGGGCAGCTCATATCCGATTGTCTGCGTGCCCACTGATTATGAGATTGAGGGCTGGTGGCCTCACAAGGATGCCGACCTGTTCTGCGTGCCAACGGAATTCATGGCTGAGACCCTGCGACCCCGCAAAGTCGATGAGTCATCGATTGAAATCACCGGAATTCCCGTACGACAGGGCTTCGTGAAAACCCATGACCGCGCCCAATGCAGAGCGCAATTTGCATTGCCTGCCGATAAAACGGTGGTGCTCGTCATGGCGGGCGCAGCCCTTCCTCAGCCCTACGTTCGCTTTAGGGCAGCAATTGAGCAGACGCTCCCCTATTTACGTAGCTTCGATCGCATGCATTTTGTGTTTCTACCTGGCAAAGACAAGGCGTATGCCGATCATCTGCGTGCCGTGTTCACCGGGATGAAGCTACCGAATGTCTCAGTATTGAATTACGTTGAGGATATGGCTGCGCTTATGCACGCCTGCGACTTGGCGGTGCTTAAATCAGGTGGCCTAACGACAACGGAATGCCTTTGCGCGGAGCTCCCCATGATCTTGTTGGGCAAGTCGTATGGGCAGGAGAAGGCCAACACCACGATGCTGACCGCCTTTGGCGCGAGCATGCATGCCACGACATCGCGAGAGCTTATCATGCAGCTTCATCATCTGCATGAGCATCCGGAGGCACTTCGTGCTCTGTTGGTAAACGCCAGCGCCCTGCGAAGACCAGATGCCGCCGAAGATATTGTTCGCGCAACCATGAGACGTGTTGGGGCAACCGCACCGAAGTCGAAGCATTTCGCAAAGTTCTACTGGGGTGGAAAACCGGCTCATACGCGCTAGGAGCCGCAAGGTCATCCATCTGAAGGACGATCCATCCCAGAATGGCCATTTATCCAACAGGGTCATCCGGCCGGTAGACCATCGGCAGTTCACCGTGCCTACCCAGCAAAATGCAGACGCCAGGTCGCAATGACGCCGCGAAGACCCGCGTCATTGCGAGAGATAAGCCACGCATTCAATCTCGTGTTCGAGCAGGATGAATTAAAAAGGCGGCACCCTCGTCATGAGGGCGCCGCCCAGCCACCGCTTAGAACATTGCGGGTGAAGGTCGCTTACTTGCTACACAAGCAGGAAGTAGGCCAGGAACGCAGCGGCGGCAACCCACATGAGCGGGCGAACCTTCTTAACGTTGCCGGTAACGATAGCAACGAGCACGTAGGCGATGAAGCCAAGTCCGATGCCGTTGGAGATCGAATAGGTAAACGGGATACCGATGATGATCATGAAGGTCGGGAAGCCCTCAAGAATGTTGGACCAGTCGATCTCGGTGACCTCGCTCATCATGAGGAAGCCAACGTACACCAGGGCACCGCACGTCGCGGCGGAGCTGATGCAGCTGATGACCGGAGAGAAGAAAGCGGCAAGCAGGAACAAGACGCCGGCAGCAACGGACGTGAGGCCGGAGCGACCGCCGTCGGCGGCGCCAGACGCGGACTCAACGAACGTGGTGATGGAAGAGGCGCCGAAAACGCCACCTGCGGCAGCGGCAACGGAGTCGACCACAAGAATGGGCTTGATGTCCTCGACCTTGCCGTCCTCAGTAAGGAACTCGCCCTGCTTGGCCACCGCCATGGCAGTGCCCATGGTGTCAAAGAAGTCGCTCATCATCAGGGAGAAGGCGAACAGGAGCAGCGCGGGCGTGGTGAGGGCCTTGACGATACCCATGACGCCGTCAGCATCGGCCTGGAAGGGAGCGCCGAAGGTCGTGAAGTCCAAAGGAGCGACGATGCTCTCGGGAGTCGCCGTCACACCCAGGGGGATGCCGAGGATGGAGGCAATGACGATGCCCCAAAGCAGGGCACCCTTCACCTTCATGGAGGACAGAATGACGGTCGCGATGATTGAGATGAGGCCCACGAGGAACACCGGGTCGGTGACCTCACCAAGAGAAACCATCGTAGCCTCGTTTGCAACGATGATGCCGCCGTCCTTGAGGCCGATCATGGCAATGAACAGGCCGAGACCGATCGAGATGCCGTGGCGCAGCGTAACGGGAATGGCATCCATGATCGCTTCGCGAAGGCCGCACAGCACGAGCAGAAGAATGGCGATGCCCTCAATGAAGATGATCGCCATTGCGGTTTGCCAGCCAAGACCCATGGCGCCGCAGAGCGTGTAGGCGACGATGGAGTTGATACCCATACCGGATGCGCAGGCAAGCGGGCGGTTGGCGAACACACCCATCGCGATCGTCATAATCGCAGCGCCGATACACGTGGCGGTGACGGCAGCGGAAACCGGCACACCGCCAGCGGACAGGATGAGCGGATTGACGACAATGATGTAGGACATCGCGAGAAACGTCGTCAGCCCCGCGCGCAGCTCAGTGCCCACACTCGTTGAGCGC
This sequence comes from Coriobacteriaceae bacterium, assembly GCA_030525945.1. Lineage (GTDB taxonomy): Bacteria > Actinomycetota > Coriobacteriia > Coriobacteriales > Coriobacteriaceae > Collinsella. The sequence goes on from JAUNDT010000002.1 coordinate 169,474, forward strand.
TCAGCCAACTTAAAGAAATGGTCCATGTATTCCCCCTCGTAGTCGTGGACCGTTTATTTCGACCCGCTCGAACCGAAACCGCCCGTACCGCGGTCGGTTTCGTCGAGTTCATCGACTTCGATAAGGTGCACGGTCGGCACCTGCTGAATAACGAGTTGCGCGATACGCTCGCCACGCTCGATATGAATCGTCTCTTCTGCATTGAGATTGACGAGGATGATCTTGAGCTCACCGCGATAATGCGCGTCGATAAGCCCAGGGGTATTCGCAATCGTGAGGCCCCGTTTGAGCGCCATGCCGCTGCGGGGTTGAACGAACCCGGCATATCCATCGGGAATGGCAATCGCCAGGCCCGTCGATACGAGGGCGCGCTCATATGGCGCGATGTCTACGGATTCGTTGGCTCGAAGATCGAGGCCGGCGTCTCCCTCGTAGGCATAGGAGGGAAGCTCGACGGAAGGATCCAGGCGTTTAATGGGAACGGAGATCATGTAGCTACCTCAGCTTTCCGAGTTCGGACAGGAACTCGTTGATGTCTTGGAAATCTCGATATACGGAGGCAAAGCGGATATAGGCGACCTTATCGACTTTCTCCAAGCGCTTAAGAACCATATCGCCAATGTCATGTGAGCTCACGGTTGTTCGAACGCCGCCGCGGAGCTCCGCCTCGATGTCATCGATAAGCGCATTGAGCTGCGCTAAGTCTATATCGCGTTTGGACGTTGCGCGCATGAGGCCGGCGAGAAGCTTATTGCGGTCAAACGGTTGAGTAGTTCCATCACTTTTAAGCACTTCGATGGGATCTTCGCATCGTTCGAACGTAGTGAAGCGGTATCCGCAAGACCTGCATTCCCGACGGCGCTTAATTGAGTTAGAAGTGGACTGCATGCGCGAATCGATAACCCGCGTATCTTTATTACCGCATTGCGGACAACGCATGCGCACTCCCCTCGTGATTGAGACAACTTATCTAGGATACCACGGATGGGGTCGAAACTTTCCCAGCACACCATATATTGAGCACGGCACTACAAGGTATCGATTGAGACGCTTACGATGCTCGCGGTACGCTGAGTTCCATCCCTGCGCGGATGAGTCCGCCTTCGAGATTGTTCCAATCCTGGATAACGCGGACTGTATCGGCTGCGCTCATCCCGTCGATGGGATGAGCTTCCGCCAGAGACCAAAGACTCTCCCCAGCAGAGACCTCGATCGTTTCACGATTGGCGGAATTGACCATTTGGTCATATTGCGCGCCGCGTACGGTATCGATGGAATAGGAAAAGGCGGCGCAGGCAAAAAGAAGGGCTGCAAGGGAGAGGATGTACGTCAGGCGACTGCCGCGGGTTCCGGAGTACGTAGCATGACGTCGATTGGCACGGGGTGCGGCACAGACATTTGAGCCGAGACTCTTGGGAGTGACCGAGCTATCAGCATACTTGGGAGTCGAAGCAGTCCCCAAGGACCTGTTTCCGCACTTCAAACCACCTTCGACAACGGTAAACAGCGGAGCATCCTGCTGCAAGGGAGCCAGTGCCAGGTTGCCGTACGTGCGCATCTGCGTATCCATCAAGATCTCCTTCCAGGTGTTTCTTCTGTAACCGTTATATCGTGCCGACCGGACAAAACTCTGGTACAAGAACGAGTGTTCGTGTATTATTATCTTCGAACAGTTGTTCCTGTCAATAGAATAACGAACAGATGTTTGTATGTGAGGGGAATCGGGATGGCACGTAAAATTACCAAGCGCCAGCAACAGATCTATGATTTCATCTGCGCCTACCAGAAGGAGAAGGGTTATCCGCCCAGCGTGCGCGAGATGGCTTCGGCTGTCGGGCTGTCCTCCCCTTCCACGGTTCACGCGCATTTAAGCGCGCTTGAAGACCATGGACTCATCAAGCGCGATAAGACCAAGCCACGTGCTCTTGAAATTTTCAATTCCGACGGAAGCTCCGTGCGTCCTGAGGAGAAAAATGAGGTGCCTGCACGCGGAACGGTTTCCCTTCCGCTCGTTGGGCGAGTTGCGGCGGGCATGCCCATCCTCGCTGAGCAAAATATCGAAGACACGTTCACGTTGCCGTCGGAAATCGCAACCGATTCAAGTTCCTTCATTCTCGAGGTGCACGGCGACTCGATGATCAACGCAGGTATATTCAACGGCGATTTCATTGTGGTTCGAGAGCAAAAGAGCGCCATGAACGGGGAGATCGTTGTTGCCATGATTGACGGTGAGGCAACAGTCAAGACGTTTTACAAGGAGTGCGGGCGCGTTCGCCTTCAGCCTGAAAACGACTCCATGGATCCGATTTACGCCGACAATCCAGCGATTCTCGGCAAGGTCGTCGCTCTTATGCGCCGGCTGTAAGCGCCAGCATCTAATTCATGAGAGTCGATAGCCCGCGTGCAGCAACTAGCGGGAGTAAAAATGTAGGATAGCTCGTGCCGCCTTCCATGTACGCAATGCGCTGGAGTGCGGCACGAGCTACACCTGAATTGCCTCGATCAGGCTCTTTATGCGAGCGGGGACTCGGCAAACGAGATGCATGCCGTCGGGGCGATATTCTTCCTGGATGATATGTCCGTTTGTTCGAATATCACTGAGAAGAGAACCCTGGTCATACGGCAAAATGCAGGATATGAGATAGTCTTTTGCGGTTGCTTCACGCGTTATGCGATCGCGAAGATCGTCGATCCCCTCCCCTGTCAGCGCGGAAAAGAAGACTGCGTGCGGCATGCGCCTTCGTATTGCGACAAGTTCCGCGGGATCAAGGAGATCGGTCTTGTTGAACACTGTAACCGCGGCATGCTCAGATGCACCGATTTCCGCCAGCACGCGCTCGACGGCATCGATCTGTCGTTGATGGTCCGGATCTGAAACGTCAACGACCTTCAGGATGAGATCGGCGTCCTTCACCTCTGACAACGTCGAGGTGAAGGCCTCAACAAGACCATGCGGCAGCTTTTGAATAAAGCCAACGGTGTCGGTGATGGTAAGCCGTCGTCCACCAGGCAACTCATAAGACCTCGTAGTGGGATCAAGCGTCGCGAAGAGCTTGTCCTCTGAGAGGACATCGGAATCCGTAAGGCGGTTAAGAAGGGTGGACTTACCGGCGTTGGTATAACCCGCAAGTGCAACGCGATATGAATCGGACAGCGCGCGCTGCTTGGATTGAACGCCGCGACGCTCCTGGAGCTCGCGAAGCTCTCTTCTCAATGAGGTGATCTTCCCGCGAATCATGCGGCGGTCAATCTCGAGCTGGCTCTCGCCCTGACCGAACCTGCTTCCGATGCCACCCCTCGTCTGCTCCTTAGCAAGATGGCTCCACATGCCACGAAGGCGTGGAAGCAGGTACTGTAGCTGGGCAAGTTGCACTTGAAGCCTGCCTTCGCGCGTGCGGGCATGCAGTCCAAAGATATCCAGGATAAGGGCGGTTCGGTCAATGACCTTAGTGGGTTCGCCTAAAGCTCGCTCAAGATACGATTGCTGGGACGGAGATAGATCATCGTCGAAAATCACCACATCGGCATCAAGCCGAGATACGAACCCCTTGAGCTCTTCAACCTTACCAGATCCGATATAGGACTTGGGAACCGGCCGATCCAGACGCTGTGTCAGCCGAGCAACCACCTGTGCACCCGCCGTGTCAGCCAAGCGTTCTAGTTCATCGAGCGATCGGTCAATGGGCCATCCACCATCATGGAGATCAACGCCGACGAGTATCGCCCGCTCCGCAACAGGGGCCGTCGATACGGGCTCAAAGCGAGCCATCAGAGGCCCATTTCTGCGCAAATTGCGTCAACTGCAGAGGAGACATCGTGTTCGTCCATGGAAATCCAGCGAATGCGCTCATCTCTCCTGCACCAGGAGAGCTGTCGCTTGGCATACCTGCGAGAACGCTGCTTGATGAGAGAAACCGCCTCGTCCAAGCTCGTCTTCCCATCTAGGGCGTCGATGATTTCCTTATAGCCGATAGCCTGCCGGGCAGTGAGGGAATCCGCCACACCGCTGCTCACCAGGTTTTTAACCTCATAAAGAAGACCTTGATCCATCATGAGGTCGACGCGTTTGTCGATGCGCTCGTACAACCTGGATCGCTCCATGCTGAGCGCATACGACACGTAAGGATATACGGCGCGGGGAGTTGAAAACCCCGCTGCCTGCTCGGCATAGGAAGAGCCCTCATCGCACATTTCCAGCGCACGAATGACACGTTTGACGTTGTGAGGGTGGATCAATTCGGCACTTTTCGCATCGCGCTCGGCGAGCAGTCGATGAAGCTCTTCGGCGCCGAGGTCGGCCGCCATCTGGTTGTACTGCGAGCGCCGCTCATCACTCACTTCGCCCTTGGGAAACACCATGTCATCCAAGGCGGCCCTAAGATACAAGCCTGTTCCCCCGCAGAAGACGGGAACTTTTCCCTGCTTTTGCAGCCGATTAATTTCACTTCGTGCATCGCGCTGGTACAGCGCTGCCGAGTACGGCTCGTCGACATCGACGAGGTCAATCAGCCTCAGCGGGACGAGGCGCTCGGCAGCAGGTGTCTTGGCGGTGCCGATATCCATTCCCCGATATACCTGCATGGCATCAGCGGATAGCACCTCGGTGCCAAGACGGTGCGCGAGCTCATCGGCAACGGCACTTTTCCCAACGGCAGTAGGCCCCGTGATGGCGATAATGGGCGTCATCGCGGGTCGCCTACCGATTCACCGGACAGGTACCACGTGCGAGCGGTATCGACGTGAACATCGAGGATTCGCCCGATGAGCGATGAGGAATCGCAGCCCTGAGGAACCGGGCAGTGCACCGTCTGATTCCACGGGCTTTTACCCACGAGGACATCGTTGTTCTTCTTTGACGTGCCCTCGATGAGCATCGGAACCGTCGTGTTGAGGGCGTGTTGGTTGTAGTCAAACGCGGTCTGTTCAACATGTTTGACCAACCGGTCAAAGCGCTGCTGAATAACCTCACGCGGCGTTGGGTCCTCAATCTCTGCGGCAGGGGTGCCAGCGCGCTTGGAGTAAATAAATGTGAACGCTTGAGCGAACTTGGCTTCATCCACAAGAGATACGGTCTGCTCGAAGTTCTCTTCGGTCTCGCCCGGGAAGCCAACGATGATGTCCGTCGTAAGCGCGATGTGCGGAATCCGGTCACGAACCTGATGCACAAGATCGAGATACTGCTCGCGCGTATATTTGCGGTTCATCAACTTCAGAATGCGGGAAGAACCCGACTGAACGGCCAAGTGAAGCTGCGGCATGACGGAAGGAACCTCGGCCATGGCGTCGATGGTCTCGGGCAACAGGTCCTTGGGGTGCGAGGAGGTGAAGTACACACGCTCAATACCCGTGTCTCCAACGCGGCGCAATAGCTCGGCAAAACGAGGAGCGGAGCCATGATCGCGACCGTATGAATTCACATTTTGGCCGAGCAGCGTAACTGACCTGACGCCCTGACGAGCAAGGCCGGCAACCTCGTCGACAATCTCATTCATATCGCGGCTTTTCTCGCGGCCGCGCACATAGGGAACGATGCAGTAACTGCAAAAGTTATTGCATCCCGTCATGATAGGGACCCAAGCGTGATAGGCAGTTTCACGGTGCCAGGGCATATCGGTGGCGCTGCCCGAGTCAATCTCCTCGACACGAACGTGCAAATCTCCGTCGGCAAAGGCGTCGGCGAGAAGCTCAGCGACGTGAGCGATTGAATGCGTGCCGAAGATGACGTCAACATTGTCAACGTTCGTCAGCAGGCCGCTGCCGTCACGCTGGGCGATGCAACCGCCAACGGCAACAATGCGCCGACCGCTCGGTGAGGGAGGCAAACTCTTGCAAGACGAGCACTGTCCATACAGACGGGTGTCAGCAGCCTCACGGACACAGCATGTCATGAATATGACGATATCGGCGTCCTCGGGAGCCGAGGCCTGAAGACAACCACAGGAATCGAGCAGGCCACTGACGCGCTCGGAATCATGCAGATTCATCTGACAGCCAAAGGTGCGAATGAAGTACGTCTTTCCCGAAAGAACAGAAAGGTCGGACATGAGAAAACCTACTTAACGTCGTCAGAGATTACGAGAGAGTCCATAGAGCCCACAGTGATGTGATGGACGTAAATGGACAAGCGAATTGCCGTGCGTGACTCACCGTTAATAACGATGTCGGAAAAAATCGGTGCACACGAGATGTCAAACCCGGTGGGAATCAAAAAGCCGCGGGCGATGGCCATGGCCTTAATCGCCTGGTTAACGGCGCCCGCTCCCACACACTGCATGTTAACGGGAACCCCATCCTTAACCATACCGGCGATGGCTCCCGCAACTGAGGCAGGTGACGATTTGCTCGAGACCTTTAGGTACTCCATGTGTGTTTCTCCAGCGTATAAAGTGCGTTTGTGCAGCTAGCAAAAGACGATAGCGCATAGCCCCAGCCAGGGCAAGAATCAGGCGTCCTCTTTGCCGATGTCAAAGGTAACGGTAATGCGATCTTTCGTGACGCGAATCTTGGGATCGTGAACCAAGGACAGGTAGTAGCGAGATGCAAGATCGGAGAAATCGCGTTCGAGCACGCGCGAAAAGGCCTCGAGGTCCTCATGGGCGATTTTGAGTCCGCGGCGATCTCGCGTCAAATCGATTGCGGCAGGCTCATGAGCCGCAGGAGCTTTTTCACGAAGAAGCTTGGAGGCAATGCTTCGCAAAGGGGCAATTGTTCCGGCCAAGATGCGATGCGCCGTACGCTCGGAGATATCGATGCCAAGTCGATGGACGATTCCGATGAAATCAGACGCATCCGCGGCGCACGCGAGCCTGTCAACGATGGGAAGCTGGTCTTCCGAGTCAATAAAGAGCAACTGCGACACATCAACGCGCTTCGCCGCATGTGCGAACAGAGTTGCGGCGATCTCCGTAGGGGTGCCGAGATACACGTCGCAGCCGTGAAGCTCCTCGCATGCAAATTCGCAGGCAGTACGGATGATGTTATGAGGGCCACGAGCACACACGAGCGCGCCGTCATCGTTTTTAGCGACCTGAGGCCACGTTGACTGATCAGCACGCTCCGAGAGGGTCGTGGTATCAACCACGATCTTGAAGGATGTACCCAGCCCCTCACCAGAGGCGACGACCTCTGAGAGCTGGGTATTCTGACGGATGGAGAAGAGAGCCATGCCTCGGCCATGAACACCCCATCGGTCCATCTTCATGGACTCGAGCTTAGAGGTGACGCGAGCATCAAAGATACGCTCGCGCATATCATCGGGAACGCCTGTTCCGTCATCAAGGAAGAGGAGGGTGCGCAGACCCTCCTCTTTCATGGTCGCAACGTAGATATTTTGGGCACCGGCATCGCGAGCATTGCGAAGCATTTCGACAACAATGTCCTCAACGTGCTGGATATCGTGCTTGGCCTGACGGCGCTCTGCCTCCGAAACGCGAAGGCGCACGAAACCGGCACCGAGGTTCTCCTCGACACGGAGATTGCCCTCTCCCGACATCGAGGCGATAAACGAGATCAGATCGTTGCCCTCAGCCATGGTTGCCCGCTATTTGGCGATATCGAATGCGCGGCTCTCGCGGATAACGACCACGCGAACCTGACCGGGATACTCCATCTCCTCCTCGATCTGCTGGGCGATGTTGTGCGCCAGCACGGTTGCCTCGGAGTCGGAGACCTTATCAGGCTGAACCATAACATGGACCTCGCGGCCGGCCTGCATAGCGTACGTGCGCTCAACGCCATCGTAGGAGTTTGCGATCTCCTCGAGCTTCTCAAGACGCTTGATGTAGTTCTCTGCAGACTCGCGGCGTGCGCCGGGACGAGAGGCGGAAATGGCATCGCCAGCCTGGACAAGCACATCCAGGACCGTGTTGGGATCGGTATCGCCGTGATGGGCCTCAATGGCATGAACGATAGCGGGCTTTTCGCCATAGCGACGGGCGAGCTCTGCACCGATGACGGCGTGCGGGCCCTCGACCTCATGGTCGATTGCCTTACCGAGGTCGTGAAGGAGGCCGGCGCGCTTGGCAGTCACGACATCGACGCCAAGTTCAGCGGCCATGATAGCGCAAAGGTCGGCGACCTCAAGGCTGTGGCGCAGAACATTCTGGCCGAACGACGTGCGGTAACGGAGCGCACCGAGCGTGCGGACGATCTCGGGGTGAAGATCGTGAACGCCCGTATCGAAGGCAGCCTGCTCGCCCGCCTCGCGAACGCGCTGGGAGACCAGGTCCTCAGCCTTGCGATACATCTCCTCGATACGCGCGGGGTGGATACGGCCGTCGGCAATGAGGTTCTCGAGCGCGACGCGAGCCGTCTCACGGCGAACGGGGTCGAAGCTGGAGAGAATCACGGTCTCAGGTGTATCGTCAATCACGAGATTGACGCCGGAGATCTGCTCAAAGGTGCGGATGTTGCGGCCCTCGCGGCCGATGATGCGACCCTTCAGGTCATCGGAAGGGATGTGCACGGAGGTCACCGTGACCTCGGCGGTGTGATCGGACGCGCAGCGCTGAATAGCCAGGGAAATAATCTCCTGAGCGGTCTTATGGCACTCTGCCTTCACCTTCTGCTCGGACTCACGGATGATCGAGGCCGCCTCATGAGTCACCTCGCCGCGAACCTTGTCAAGCAGCTCAGCATGGGCGTCCTCACGGGTGAGCTCGGAGATCCGCTCGAGCTCGCTGTTTTGACGTGCGTACAGCTCATCGAGCTCACGGGTGCGCTTGTCGAGCTGGCCCTGCTGGCTGGAAAGCTGGTGCTCGCGCTTATCAAGGGCGTCGTTGCGACGATCGAGAGACTCCTCGCGCTGAATTACACGGTTCTCGAGAACGCGGATCTCCTTCTTGCGCTGGGCCTCTTCGGCTTCGGCAGCCTGCTTGCTCTGAATAATCTGCTCCTTGGCCTCGAGCAGGGCTTCCTTTTTGAGGGTCTCAGCGGTTCGCTGCGCCTCGGCAACGACCTGCTCGGCCTGAGCCTGAGCGGACTGAACCTTGGATTCAGCCTCCTTGATGCTCCCGTTCTTGGCATTGCGCATCACCAGGGATGCGATACCTGCACCGAGAACGAGGCACACGACGCCAACGAGAATCTCGATAAGCATGTGGTACTCCTTTTGGTGAACTAAGCATAAGAAACGTATGCCCACGGATGCAGGCACACGGGCATTTGCACGGTATGGTCCACCGAAGAGGGTATGAAATCGCACCGATAGAAAATATCGTCAATCTCATCCAAGCCGGATGAGCGCATAACAAACAAATGACATGTCTATCCTACGGTGTAGCAAGGGTTTTGTCAAAAATCCTCATCCATGTCGTCATTGATCCGATCACGAGCGGCACGAGCGGCCACTGAGTAGGAGAATCCTTTTGACATGAGATGTCGCACGAGCTTATCGAACGCGCGGCCATCCGGGATGGACTTCCTGCTCAAAAGCTCCCGCGCCCGCTCGAGATCATCATCCTCATCAAAATACTCATCAGGGTATCCAGGCAGCTGAGACGTCTCAACGCCGCGGCGTTTCAACTCCAGTTCAATTTTCCGTCTCCCCCATCCTCGGCGCTTGCGCTCATCAATGAAATACGATGCAAAGCGCTCATCGTTGAGGAACTTGAGGTCTACGGCGCGAGAGAGCGTCGGATCGACTTCCTCGATGCGAAAGCCGTAATCAAGCAGCTTGGATCGAGCTTCACCGATGGCATAGTCTCGTCGAGAGAGCATTTCGGTAAGCAGATTGAAGCAAACGCGAGCTTCGATCGCATGAATCGCGTCAAACGCCTCTTCCTCAGGGAGCGGCAAGGGCAAGCCTTCATTCATGAGCACACGCCCCACACGGACGGGCACGACGATCTCGCGCACAGCGCCGTTGTCGATGTGGCAAGCAACGTGAGCTATGGGCTTTTTAGCAGAAAAGGAGCTTGAGGCGCGCCCCTTATCGGGTAGATGCACCTCAAGCTCGGTCATAGACAAGGACATTACAGGCTGCTGGCAGAAGGCTCGTCAGCAGGCGCGTCGGCAAGCTCAACGATTTCACCGACGGGCTCATCCTCGAGCTCCAGACCACAGGCCACGCGGACCTTATGGTCAATTTCGGCCATAAGCGCGGGATTCTTACGCAACGTGTCCTTTGCCGCCTCGCGGCCCTGCCCCAGACGTTCGCCATCGTAGGTGTACCAGGCACCGGATTTCGTAGCGATCTCGTATTCGACGGCCATATCGAGAACAGAACCCTCTTTTGAGATGCCCGTGCCATACATGATGTCGAACTCGGCAGTTTTGAACGGAGCAGCGACCTTGTTCTTAACAACTTTGGCACGCACACGGTTGCCAATGATTTCATCCTTATTCTTAATACTCTCGGTGCGACGGATGTCAATGCGAACGGAGGAGAAGAACTTCAGTGCGCGACCGCCCGTCGTCGTCTCGGGGTTGCCGAACATCACGCCGATCTTCTCACGCAGCTGGTTAATAAAGATGCAGGTGGTATTAGATTTAGAAAGTGAGCCGGCGAGCTTTCGAAGCGCCTGGCTCATAAGGCGTGCCTGCAAGCCCACCGTCGTATCGCCGATTTCACCCTCAATCTCCGCGCGGGGAACAAGAGCGGCAACCGAGTCGATAACGACAACATCGATGGCGCCCGAGCGAACGAGCATGTCGCAAATCTCCAACGCCTGCTCACCGGTATCGGGCTGTGAAATGAGGACCTCGTCGATGTCGACGCCAATGCGGGCCGCATACGTTGGGTCGAGCGCATGCTCGGCATCGATAAACGCCGCGACACCACCCATGGCCTGAGCCTCAGCCAAAATCTCAAGAGAGAGCGTCGTTTTACCCGAAGACTCCGGACCGTAGATTTCGATGATGCGGCCACGCGGGACGCCACCGATGCCCAAAGCGGCATCGAGTGACAGCGCACCCGTTGGAATAGCCTCAACTTCAAGCTCAGGGCCGCCGTCGCCAAAGCGCATGATGGCACCCTTGCCAAACTTCTTATCGATCTCCGCCTTAGTGGCTTCGATCATCTTGTCGCGCTCGGCGCCCGTCGTGCGCTCATGGATGACGCGAGCGGGTCCAGAATTCTTTGCCATGCTTCCTCCTCAACGTAAGCCTCAATAATAGTATGCGAACGGTTGTTCGTGGTCAAGGCTGTTGAGACAATTGTAGGAAGAGCATTACATGGGTTCTCGCGCATGCTCTGAACAGAATCTGCCACGAAATACGGGCTCAACTGACACTCGCAGGTCAAACGGCTACGGCAGAGCGAGGAAACAACACGGACGCATGTCAGACGCATTCAACTTTTAGAAAAGCTACAAAAGTCGAACGCGCTCCAAAAGACGATTGGCTGCAAACTCGCACGCTTGGCGACGTACATCGTTCCTCGAGCCCGCAAAGGAGCACCGGTGCACGAATACTCCCCCGTCGTCGCAGGTCGCAATATACACGGTGCCAGCGGGATCGGCTTCGGTGCCTCCGCCAGGACCCGCGTAGCCGGTAGCGCTTACGGACATCGTGGCGCAAAACAGCTCGCGCGACCGATCGGCCATTTCTCGTGCCGTCTGCTCGCTCACAGCTGTATAGGCGGCAAGTGTCTCGGCCTTAACGCCAAGCACGTCACGCTTGATTTCATCGCAATAGGTCACCGCGCCGCCGCGCAAGACGCTGCTCGCTCCGGGAATGTCGGCAAGGCTTGCGGCAATTAGTCCCGCAGTGCAGGACTCAGCCGTGCAAATTGTGATGCCTCGTGCAGCGGCCTCGCGAACCAGGACCTCAAAGGGATTCATGGAACCTAGACCCTAAAAATCACGTGACGGGCGTTCCAGAAATACTGCAAGCCGGAAATCACCGTGAGGACGACCGCTGTAACCATCGTGGCCCAGGAGATGGTATGCAAAAGCCCCAGGGGTCCGAAGGACGGATCGCATGCGGCAACGGCAATGGTGAGCAGGTAAGAGCACAGAGACACCATCGTGACGGCGGTCTTCGCCTTACCGAGCTTGTCGGCGGCGATGACCTCGCCGTTAGCGCTGGCGACCATACGCAGGGCGCTCACCAGGAACTCACGAAGCAGGATGATAAAGACGAACCAAACGTTCACCAGTCCGTGCTCGAGCAGGATGAGGAGAGCCGAGAACACGAGGAGCTTGTCGGCGATTGGGTCGAGGAACTTGCCGAAATCAGTCACCTCGCCCCTCTTGCGCGCAAGGTCGCCGTCCACCTTGTCGGTGGCGCTCAGCACAACATAGAGCACGAAGGCGATCGAGGCCCACACGCCCGCGGACATGCCCGCAACGAGATCCCCCGCGGACAGGGCGGCAAACGACACCTCACTCGCAATCATAAACAGCGGAATGAAAACAATACGGACGCACGTGATAACGTTCGCCGGCGTCCAGATACTGGTGATCTCCTCGCCCTTGGCGTTGACAGCCATAATCTACTCCTTAACAACTTCACCGATGAGCTCATAGCAGAAGCTGTCGGTGAAACGGACCTTGAGAATGTCTCCCACACGAGCCTCGGAAACATCAAGATGGACGGCACCGTCGGAGTCGGGAGCCTGGAACCAAGCGTGGCCGATGAGCTCGGCGCCCTCATTACTCTCTTCGATTCCGTCAACGATGACCTCCGCGACTTCGCCTACATGCGCGGCCGTTGCGGCAAAACCGAGCGACTCGGCAAGATCCATAGCCGCCTGGGTGCGCTCGAGCTTGATGTCCTCGTCTACCTGACCGTCCATCTTGGCAGCGCGGGTGCCGTCCTCCTGGGAATAGGGGAACACGCTGGTATAGTCGAAGCCCTGCTCATCCATAAAGGCGAGCATCTCGGCTGCCTCCTCATCGGTTTCGGACGGGAAGCCCACGAGGCTTGTCGTGCGGATGACCATATTCGGGATCTCCGACCTGAGCTTGGCGAACAGCTCACGGAGTTCCTCTGTTGAACCGCTGCGGTGCATGGCCTTGAGAACGCGGGCATTGCAGTGCTGAACGGGAATATCGATATAGGGAAGCACCTCAGGCGTGTCGCGAATGACGGCGATGAGCTCATCAGTCATACCCTCGGGCTGCAGGTAGAGCACGCGAACCCACACATGCTCGGGGCGCACTGCCTCCGCAACGGCCGAGATTAGCTCCGCAAGGTTTCGAGGACCTGCGACTTCGCCCTTAAAGTCGGTGCCCCAAATGCCGGTATCCTGGCCAATGAGCACGATCTCTCGAACGCCGCCGGCCACCAAGTCGCGAACCTCGGCGAGGATGCTTTCGGCGGAACGCGAATGGTAGCGGCCACGAATGTAGGGGATCGCGCAGAAACTGCAATACCTATCGCATCCGTCGGAGATCTTCACATAGGCGACAGCACTTTCGACCGTGCGCTTAACCGTGGGGATGAACGGAAGAACCTCACGCTCAACACCGAGCACCTCATCGATGACCGCGACGATGCCGTCCTCCTGGTCGGCGCGGACGAATGCCGCGACCTCGGGGAGCTCCGCGGGAAGTTCGTCGCCGTAACGCGAGGGAACGCATCCGCACATGACGATCGGAGCCTGGCGGACACCATCCGCCACCTCCTCAGCCAACTGCAGCGTGGTTTCGATGCTCTCGGACGTCGCCGAGGCGAGGAATGAGCAGGTATTGATAATGACGGCGTCGGCGTCTTCGGCGGAGTCGACCTCGCCGTAGCCCGCGGCGTTCAGAAGCGAACGCATGCGGTCGGTATCGACCTCATTTTTTGCACAGCCGAGCGTAATGTAAAGAATCGAGGCGTGAGCCATGGGTGTTCCTATCGGTAGTTCGTGAACTGCAGAGGCTGACCGTAATCCTGATCGCGCAGGAAGCCGATGACCTGCTGAAGAGCATCTTTGGAGGGGCTCGTCACGCGAAGCTTATCGGATTCGATGGTGACCTTGACCTTGAGCTTCTGGTCTTTGATGTCCTTGTTGATCTTCTTGGCAGTTGCCTGGTCAATGCCCTCGACAATGTGGCCGAGCACGCGAACGGTGCCGCCGGAAGCCGCCTGAGGGTCATCCCACTTCACGGTCTTGATATCAACGCCACGCTTAATCAACTTGCCGGAGAGAACATCGATGATTTGACGAGCGACGAAATCGGCCGGCGCATTGAGGGTGAAGAGCTTGTCCGCCTTGGAAAGCTCGATGGTTGCACCGGAATCCTTGAGGTCGTAGCGCTGAGAAAGCTCACGCGAAGTCTGCTGGAAGGCGTTATCCACCTCCTGCATGTTGACTTCGGATACAACGTCAAAACTTGAATCTTTAGCCATGATGGGCTCCTTTCGTTACTGAGTCACAGGGGTAGAGCCTGCATCGGGCTCATCTACTTGAGGGTCGGGGATGGGCAGGCCGGCTTTTTCGGCCTCTTCGGCAGTCATGTCGGGCGTACCGTCTCCATCGCTGTCAACGACTTTGGTATCGTCCTCTTCCTTTTTGGGAGCGAAGATGGACACCTTGGCTACGCCGGAAACACGCGTATCGTAGCTGACCTTCTCACCGTTCTTGGTGATTTGGACATCGGCGGGTTTGTTGGTGGTGATGTCAATCTGGCGCTCGACGGTAAACTCCTGCTTGAAGGGGCCAAGCACCTCCTTGCCGATCACCGACTTGCCATCGAGCTTGACCTCAAGCCATGCCACCGCGCCCTTCTCCTTCACCGAGACAACGACGACCGTCTTTTCGGGCACCTTGTCTTTTTCCTTGTCCTTTTCGTCTTTGTCCTTTTCACCCTCGGAGTCATCCGCTGAAGACTCGTCTTCAGCTTCCGAGTCGTCGTCAGCGGACTTTTCATCGCTCTTCTTGTCGACCTCGGCGGCAGCGGGCTTGGAATTGTCCGCCGGCTGCTCGGCGGGCATGCAGCCGCGCAAGGCAAAGAAGCCGAGAACGATTACCAGTAGCGCGAGGAAGGCAATAAGGGCAAGGAGCACTTTTGGATCAAACGGAGACATCGGGGCGTTCGAAGACGCGCTCCCGCGACGCGGTGCCTGGTTGGACCTATCGCGATTGCGGGGATCTCGATACTCCTGGCGGCGACCCTGGGGATCTCGAGAGACCGGTCGCTGGCGGCGAGAGCCGTCTGCCGGACGTCGCCCGTAGGACGGATCACGACGTTCGGAGGGGTTCTGGGACCGCCGTTGCCCCCGAGCTCCGGCATTGCCGCCGCGGCCGCCTGAACGCGAACGCAGCGATGCGTCGTACCCCTCATTCGAGCGACCATTTGCCACCGCCGCAGTCCTCACCCGGTCCGAAGGCCGCGGCTCATAATAGGATGATCCCTCGGAAACGTAGCCCGCCTGCTGCGGCCTTTGGGCAAAGCGCGAGACAGGAACGTTGTTCACAAGGTAGTAGCGGCCCGAGGCATTGGAGCTTCTCGGAAGGGCATCGGCAGCCGCATCCTGGAAGCGCCCCACGCGTCCACCCTCACTGGAATTCTGAAACTCATCAGACGCCTTGAAATAGGCTTCAACCATCATGCGCGAGTCAAGCCCCAGGAACTTCGCGTAGCTGGAGATGATTCCCTGCGCGTATCCACGAGGCGGCATTGCCTGAAAATTCTCGGTCTCGATATATTCGATAATCTGAGGGCGAATTTTAATGGCGCTTGCGACCTGTGAGAGGGAAAGTCCCATCTGGCGCCGCCGCTCGAGCATAATATCGCCAAAATGCTGCGTCATTTACATCCCTCCCAAGATCTCTTCTTCCGAAAGCGGTTCCTCTATCGCTCGAAGCGCGGCGAGGCCCTCCTCATCCAAAAGGACCTCGCGCGGTTTGGAGCCATCGGGCGGGCCGACAATGCCCTTTTCCTCCAGCATATCCATGATGCGCCCAGCTCGAGCATAACCGACCTTGAGACGTCGTTGCAGACCGGATGTCGAACCCAGCTGGGAATCGACGACAATCTGAGCGGCGTCCCACAGCAGAGGGTCGTCCTCAGTTGGCGCCTCATTGTAAAAACTGCCGCCCGAGGTCGTTGCGCCCATCTGCGCTGGGGCAACGGCGGAGAGGATCTCCTCGTGATAGTCCGGCGCGCCCTGCTCCTTCACGAACTCAGTGACCGCATTGATCTCGTCATCCGAAACGAAGCAACCCTGGATGCGCTTGGGCTTGCCCCAGTCAACCTTGGAGAACAGCATGTCGCCGTAGCCGGTGAGCTTCTCGGCGCCCATCTGGTCGATAATCACGCGCGAGTCGATGCCGGTGGCGACGTTGAAGGCGATACGGTTCGTGATGTTCGCCTTGATGAGGCCCGTCACGACATTCGAACTCGGGCGCTGCGTGGCCACAATGAGATGAATGCCGGCGGCGCGACCAAGTTGGGCGATGCGCACAATCGACGCCTCGACGTCTTTGCCCGCGACCATCATGAGGTCGGAGAGCTCGTCGATGATGATAACGAGGTAGGGCATCTTCGCCGGCGGATTGTCGTACTGCTCAAAAGCTCCCGCGGCCTGCTTCTCGTTGAAGGTCGAGATCTTGCGAACGCCGATGCGCTCGAAAACCTTGAGACGGCGCTCCATCTCGGAAACCGCCCACTGCAACGCACTTGCCGCCTGCTTGGGCTCCGTCACAACGGGAACATACAGATGCGGCAGGCCGTTATAGCCCGAGAGCTCAACGCGCTTGGGATCCACCATGATGAGCCGAACGTCCTCAGGCAGCGTGCGCATGAGCAGCGCCATAATGATCGAGTTGATCATCACCGATTTACCCGAACCCGTCGTACCGGCGATGAGCAAGTGGGGCATCTTGGCGAGGTCCGCCACGATGGGCTGACCCTCAGCGTCGCGACCAATTGCCAGCTCAAGGGGGCCGCCCTGAACATACGGCAGCACATCGCCGAGGTTGACGTTTTGGCGCTTGGCGTTGGGAATCTCGATACCCACGAGCGACGTGCCCGGGATAGGCGCGAAGATGCGGACCGACTGGGCCGCCAACGACAAAGCGATGTCGTCCTCGAGATTCGAAATACGACTCACGCGCTCGCCCTCGCCCGGCTGCACCTTGAACGTGGTGACAGTCGGACCCGAAATCCAGCCCACAACGCGGGAGTGAAGGCCGAACTCATTTAAGGTGGACTGGAGCGATTGAGCCGTTTGCTCGAGCTCGCTCTGAGACGATGCGGAAGACGCGGAATGGGGGTTGTGGCGAAGCATGCTGAGCGCTGGAAGCTGCATCTCGTCCCCGGCATCGGAATTTGAGTTGCCGTGCGCAGACTTGGCAGCACATGCACTCTGGGGCGCAGTCGCGCTCGAAGTCTGCACGGAAAGGAATGACGGGAGCGGGCTCTCCTCGTTACCTTCCGAAGCCGCGGTGTCAAACGGGGGAATCTCCTCGTCCTGAGTATCCGCCTGCGCATTATCTTTGGATGCGGCGGGCGCGTGCGCATCACCCTTAGCGACATGAGACTTGGCACTCGCGAGCAGCGCTGTTTTGGCTTGCTCCGCGGCAAGCTGATCGCTCACATCAATGAACGGGTCTTCATTTTCGTCCACTTCGGCGTCAGACAGCAGGATTGTCTTGTCCGTGCCAAGATCAACCGTCTCAAACGAATCGGCATCATCAAACAGGCTCGCCTGCTTGGGCTTGCGTGCCCTGCGGGGGAACCGAGGGGTAGGAGCCGCACTCAGCGCGTCCTCATCACCCCAAGGCGTTTCATTAACCTCAATGCGACGACGCTCGGCAGCGGCATGGGCACGATCCGCCGCAGCCTGGAAAAACGAGCTCACCGATACTCCGATGATCACGAGCCCGACAACGATAAGGCCAAGCAGGATAACAAGCGAGATTGATTTTCCAAGGGCGCCCTGGAGCGTGCTCGCAATCCAGGCACCCAGATACCCGCCACCGTTCGAAAGCGCCTGAGGCTCGAACATCAATGCGGTCGCCTGATCGGTACCGGGGGTAAAAAGCGAAAGGATTGCAAGGATACAGGCAAAGATGACTCCCCCGCCCGCACAGGTGCGCAGGGAAAGCGGCGCCCGATCACGCAGGAAAAGACCGGCAGCGAACATGAGGATCACGAACGGCAGGACATAGGCGCCCAAGCCGAACCCGAGGTGGTAAAAACTCGCGATTGCACCCGAGACCGGCGCGTTAGAGGGGGAAACAACGGCGATAAACGACACAACGGCGAAAATCGCAAGGACAATGCCTGCGATATCCCGGCCGGCGCTCGCGTCAACAAGTACATCAAGGGAAGGCTCGCCCATACTGCGGCGACCCTCGTTAGCACGAAGGCCGTGCTGCGGCGCCTTCGCACCTGCAGCACGCTTCGCTCCCCCGTTATGTTTTGCAGTATTAGATGTAGAGTTGGAGCGAGCCAACTTACACCTCCATAACAACCGGAATGATCATGGGACGCGTGCGGTTCGCGTTCCAAATGAAGTTAGACAGAGAGTCTCGGACGGCCTTGCGCAGCTCACCAGTACCGGAGCTTGAGAAGTTGAACTTGCCCTTCTCAATGGCGCGCATAACGGCCGCGCTCGCGTCGGCGGCGAACGCGTCGTCGATGGGGAACGACACGCCACGGCCGGAGAACTCGACTCCGCCGATCTTCTTATGCTTCATATCGAGCGTGGCAACGACGGTCACCATGCCATCGCTTGCGAGCTTCTGGCGATCGCGCAGCACGATGGGATCGGTATCGCCGATGCGAAGGCCGTCGACGTACACAACGCCGGATTCAACCGAGCGACCGCGCTTAACACGGCCATCGGACATCTCGAGGGTGTCGCCGTTGTCGACGACGAAGATGTTCTTCGCGGGGATGCCCATTTTCTGGCCGAGCGCGGCGTGAGCGCGCAGGTGCACGGCCTCACCGTGAACCGGCATGAAGAACTTGGGCTTGGTGAGCGCAAGCATGAGCTTGAGCTCCTCCTGGCTTGCGTGACCAGAAACATGGACAAGCGCGCGGCTCTTGTCATACACATCGCAGCCGAGCTTGGCAAGGCTGTTGATGACCTGCTGAACGGCCTTCTCGTTACCGGGAACGGGCGTGGCCGAAATAATCACCGTGTCGCCCTCATGGATGGAAAGCGTTTTGTGCTCGCCGTTCGCCATGCGGGAGAGTGCGGAGAGGGGCTCGCCCTGAGAACCGGTGCACATGACGACGATCTTGTCCTCCGGGATGCCGTTGAGGTCGAAGGCATCGACCAGGTCGGACTCGTCAACCTTGAGATAACCCAGCTCGCGCGCCACACGCGTGTTCGTAAGCATGGAGCGGCCCGTCACGACGACCTTGCGGTTGCAGGTCTTGGCGGCGTTGCAGATCTGCTGCAAACGATGGATATGGCTGGAGAAGGACGCGACGAACACACGACCGGGGGCGTTCTTGATGATGTGCAGCAGCGAAGGACCGACCTCGGCCTCGGACTTCGTAAAGCCGGGGACCGTCGCGTTCGTCGAGTCGGACATCAGCAGATCGACGCCTTGCTTGCCGAACTTAGCGATCGCGCCGTAATCGGGCGTCACGCCGTCGATCGGCGTCTGGTCGAGTTTGAAGTCGCCCGTGTGGACAACGGAGCCCGCCGGCGTCTTGAGGAACACGCCGAGGGCACCGGGAATGGAGTGCGTGGTGGAGAAGAACTCGATGGAGAAGCAGCCGAGATTGATGTGGCTACCGCCCTTGACCTCGCGGAACTTGGGCGCACGGATGCGGAACTCGGAGAGCTTGCCCTCGATGAAACCGAGTGTGAGCTTGCTGGAGAAGATCGGAACCTTGTTGTTGAGGTCCTGCAGCAGGTACGGCAGGGCGCCGGTGTGGTCCTCGTGGCCGTGGGTGATGATGATGCCGCGCAGCTTGTGCTCGTTCTCGAGCACATACGTGTAGTCGGGCAGAACCAGGTCGATACCGGGCTGATTATCATCGGGGAACATGAGGCCGGCGTCGACGAGCACCATGTCCTCGCCGCACTCAAAAGCGGTCATGTTCTTGCCAATGCCGTCGAGGCCGCCCAGGGGGATAACCTTGAGCGGTGCGGAGGCCTTCTTGTTGTTTGCAGCCATAAGTCGAATGGCTCCTTTCGGTTCGCGTTTCAATAAAAAACGATGGACGCATCCATCGAACTGGACAAATGAATACATCGGTTCAAGAGGTCCGACGTATCTTATGTATTGTACCGAGGCTCGTACCCTATAACCAAAGTCCACCAAAAGTACGGTGTCGAGTCCATCAACCCGACCGCCCCGCCCCTTGCGCATATCATCCCGTGCTCAAACAGCGCTGCGCGAACTGCGCGCGGGACGATATGCTCCAGGGGCGGGGCTGCGTCAATTTAGCTGACAAACGCAAAAATGCGTCATTTAGGGTCTGACCCTAAATGACGCACATTTCAGGCGATGAAGAGTTGTTTGCAGGCTACTTGCGGGCCATCTCGCCGATGTTCGCGACGTCGGCGAAGACGGCGGCGAAGCGGTTGAGAAGGGCCAGGCGGTTGGCGCGCAGGCGCTCGTCCTCGTCCATGACCATGACCTCGTCGAAGAACGCATCGATGGGCTCACGCAGGGCCGCAAGCGCGGCGATCACACCGGTGAAGTCCTTGACGGCAAGGGCGGACTCGACGGCAGCCTGGGCGGTTTCGGACGCAGCGTTGAGTGCCCTCTCGGCCTCCTCCATGAGCGACTCATCGACAACGATGCCCGCGGAGGAATCGGCCAGATGCGCGGCACGAGCATAGGCGGTTGCGAGGTTGTCGAACGCCTCGCGGTCGTTGGCGCGAGCATCCTCGAGCGCATGGGCGAGCTCGAGGAAGTGAGCGGGAACGGTGACCTTGCCGGCGGAGACGGCGGCCACGGTATCGGGCGCGACCTTCTCGTCGCGCGCCATCTGCTCCATACGGCCCTTAATGAAGGCGCGCACGGATGCAGAGACCGCAGTCTTGTCAAACTCGAGCCCCTGCTCAGCATAGGCGTCGAGCGCTGCGTCGACAATCGCCTCGTACCCGCAGCCCAAGCGGTCGCGCAGGATGTTCAGCACACCGATGGCAGAACGGCGCAGCGCGAAGGGATCCTTGGAACCGGTCGGAGGCTCGCCGATGGCGAACATACCTGCGATGGTATCGAGCTTATCGGCAACGGCAACGATGCAGCCGGCGATACCCTCGGGCAGGTCGTCACCGGCGAAACGCGGACGATAGTGGTCGCGAATAGCGGCGGCAACCTCAGGGGCCTCGCCAGCCGCGGCGGCGTAGTACCCGCCCATGACACCCTGCTGGCTCGTGAACTCAACCACGGCGGAGCTTACGAGGTCGGCCTTGGCAAGATGGGCAGCACGCTGGGCATCGCTCGCAGCATCGGCGCCGATGCGGGCCTCCTGCGCAATGGCGAGAGCGAGGTCCTCCATGCGCTCGGACTTCTGAAGCACGGTACCGAGCTTCTTCTGGAAGCCGACGTTAGCCAAACGGGAACGGAACTCCTCAAGACTGATCTTGAGGTCCTCGTCGTAAAAGAACTTAGCGTCGTACAGGCGGGCACGCACCACGCGCTCATTGCCGTCGATAACCGTCTCGCTCACCGCGGGGTCGCCGTTGGAAACCACCACGAAGGCGCGCGTGAGTTTACCCTCGGCGTCGTACGTGGGGAAATAGCGCTGGTTGGAGAGCATGGACTCGCAGATGATCTCAGAAGGAACCGCGAGGAACTCCTCGTCGAAATGACCGACCAGAACCGTCGGCCACTCGCAGAGATTCACGACCTCGTCGAACACCTTGGCAGGCGTGTCCACACGAACGCCGAGCTCGGCCTCGACGGAGGCGATGCCCTCGCGAATCACGGACACGCGGCGCTCGGCGGAGAGCACATGGGCATCTTCGAGAACCTGCTCGTAGGAGGCCATGTTGGCGACGACATGCTCGCCCGGGGACAGCACACGGTGACCACGGGTGGTGTTACCGCTCGTCACGTCGGCGAAAGTGACCGGCACGACCTCGTCGCCGAACAGGCAGCAAATCCAGCGAACCGGGCGCACAAAGGTCGCATGCTCGGATCCCCAGCGCTGGCTGCGGTAATTCGGCCACTCGATATTGGCGATGATGGCCTGCGCCATCGACGCGAGCATGGGCGCGGCGGGCTCGGAGGGAATGTTGCGCTCGGCGAAAACGTACTCGGTGCCGTCGGCGTCCTCGCGAACGATGAGATCGGCGCCGGTCATGCCGTTTTTACGGGCGAAGCCCTCAGCAGCCTTAGAGGGGTTGCCCTCGGCATCGAAGGCGATTTTGGCGGACGGGCCGCGCATGACGGAATTGATCTCCTCAGTCGCCTCGGCGACATCGGCGACAAGTGCGGCCAAACGGCGAGGAGAGGAGATAACGCGAACATCGCCGTGAGACAGGCCCGCCTCGTCAAGCCCCTTGGCCACGAGCGTCTTAAGCTGCTTGACAGCGTTATTCAGCGGCGCAGAGGGCATCTCCTCAACACCGATCTCGAACAGGAAATCACGCGTGGACGCCATTTACGCCACCTCCCCCTTCTGGGCAACCTCAGCCAAATAGGACTCGCAGCAAGCCTTCGCGAGCGTGCGAACGCGCAGGATGTAGGCCGCGCGCTCAGTCGCGGAAAGCGCGCCGCGGGCGTCGAGCACGTTGAAGCTGTGCGAGCACTTCATCACGCAGTCATACGCCGGCAGCGGGAGCTTGGCGTCGAGGCACGCATGGCACTCGGCCTCGAAGTCGTCGAACTTCTGGCGCATCATCTCGACGTTGGCGACCTCGAAGTTGTATGCGGAGAACTCGCGCTCGTTCTCGAGGAACACCTCGCCGTAGGTCATCGGCGTGCCGTCGGGCAGGTAGGACCACACGAGGTCGTACACGCTGGTGACGCCCTGCGCGTACATGGCGATACGCTCGAGTCCATATGTGATCTCAACGGGAACGGGATCGCACTCGATGCCACCGACCTGCTGGAAGTACGTGAACTGCGTGACCTCCATGCCGTCAAGCCAGACCTCCCAGCCAAGACCCCAGGCGCCCAGGGTCGGGCTCTCCCAGTCGTCCTCAACAAAGCGCACATCATGCTCGGCAGGATTCAAGCCGATTGCAGTTAGGGAGTCGAGGTAGAGCTCTTGGGAGTTCTCGGGGCTCGGCTTGATGAGCACCTGGAACTGATAATAGTGCTGCATGCGGTTGGGGTTTTCGCCGTAACGACCGTCGGCGGGACGACGGCAGGGCTGCGGATAGCAGGCGCGCCAGGGCTTGTGCCCCAGACTGCGCAAAAGCGTTGCCGTGTGGAACGTGCCAGCGCCAACCTCGGAGTCGTAGGGCTGCATCACCGTGCAGCCATGGCTCGCCCAGTAGGCCTCCAGCTTGAGAATCATATCTTGGAAGGTCAACGCGTTCGGATTCATCCGCGGCTCTCCCCTTCTTGCTCGCTAATAATCAAACAGTTGTTCATTCTAACAGGTTAAAGCGTGCCCAGGCGATCGAGCGGCCAGTACCTGAAGAACGCGACGCCAATGAGGTTTTCGTTGGGCACCGCTCCAAAGTAGCGCGAGTCGGCGGAATTCTCGCGATTGTCGCCCATCATCCACACATGCCCCTCGGGCACCGTGTAGGGAAACGAAACGTCGACGCCCGCGGCCTGCGACAAAAGCGGCCAGCTCTCCCCTTGCGTATACGGCTCATCGAGGGCCTCGCCGTCAACATACACCGCGCCATCGCGCAAATCCACCGTCTGGCCCGCCACCGCGATAACGCGCTTAACGAGAATCTCGTGATCGGACTCGGACACGGGGTTGTCGAACACAACGATATCCCCCTGCTTGACCGGCTGCCCGAGCTCGAGGCTCACCTTTTGGGCAAACAAATTATCACCCACTTGGATGGTGGGGAGCATCGATTCGGAAGGCACGGTATAGGGAGCCACAATAAAGGTGCGTACGAGCGCGAACACCGCGAAGGCGATCAGGAACACGCCCACCCACTCAACAACGGCTGTAAATGGGCTCTCCTTATGCGACATCACTGTCAGCTCCCTTCGCGTTTGCCCCGTGATATTGCTCGATGAGCTCCGCGGCACGAGCGCGTTCGACATCGGTCAGGCGAGCATGCTCGATAAGATCGGGCCTCCAGCGGCATGTGCGCTCGAGCGCGTTCGCCCGTCGCCAGGCATCCACCTTGGCATGATCGCCGGAAAGCAGGACCTCCGGCACTTTCTTACCCATGAAGTCGGCAGGCCTCGTGTATTGCTCGTACTCAAGCAGGCCGCCGTCATCGGCCGTCGAGAAGCTCTCATCGACGCTGCCCATATCGTTGCCGAGCGCTCCTGGAAGCAGGCGAATAATGGCATCGCTCACCACCAGGGCGGGCAATTCGCCGCCCGTGAGCACGTAATCGCCAATCGAGAGACGCTCGTCTGCCAAGTCATAGGCACGCTCATCCATGCCCTCGTAGCGGCCGCATACGAACAGGATACGTTCGCACTGAGACAGGCGCTCGGCAGTTTCCTGGGTAAATGGCTCGCCGCAGGGGGTGAAAAACACCACCCGAGGTGAGACGTCACCGCGCTTGGAAATATCGGTGATGGCCTCATGGAGAGGCTCGACCTTCATGAGCATGCCGGCGCCGCCGCCAAACGGAGCGTCGTCAACCGTGCGGTGGCGATCGTGCGTCCAGTCGCGCAGGTCATAGGATTCAAACTCAAAGATGCCCTTTGCCCGCGCACGCCCCATAATTGACGTGGACATATAGGGTTCAAAGAGCTCGGGGAAAACCGAGAGGGTCTCGATTCGCATGAGCACTCCTCTCATGGCTACAGATCAAGCAAGCCGTCCATAATCGTTACGGGGATGGGGCCATCGCTCGGAATTTCCTGAACGACGCTCTCGATAACGGGAACAAGCACCTCGCCGAACGAGCCGCCGCCAATAACCCACACGTTGTTCGCGGGCGTCTCCATAACCTCTTGCACAGTGCCGAGCTCCCCATGGCGCGCATCAACAACCACACGGCCGATGAGATCGTCATAGGCAACGCACATGGCATCAAGGTCAAGGCCCTCGACCCGCGCGAGGACGTAGCGGCCCGCGAGCGCTTCGGCCTCATCGAGGTTATGAGCGCAGGAGAAACGGACGCGATCCCCGTCAGGGACCGTGGTAATTCCCTCAACAGTGGAGACGCGCTCGCGCTTAAGCGCTGGAGGCGTTATATGCACGCGCATACCCTCATGGAGCAAAAGAGGAAGGCCCCGCAGCGGCGCCACGAGAACCTCCCCCTTGCTCCCGTGCGGACGAACCACGCGGGCAATGTTTTTATAAGCGGCCGGCACGGTCTAACCCATAACCTCGACCTCGACGGACGTGTCGAGGCGAGCGGCAAGGGCTCGAGCGAGCGTGCGGATGGCCTTGATGGTGCGACCGTGACGACCGATAACCTTGGCCACATCGCCATCGGCAACGGTGACCTCAATCGTCGAGGAGTTGGACCCGTCAATGACCTCGAGGCTTACGCCATCGGCGTCATCGACGATATTCACAACAAGATACTCGACCAGATCGGCGATACGGTCGGAAACGAGCTCCTCGGCCTCGATGGCATCGGTGGCCTCATCGGCGAGGGTCTCCGAGATCAGCTCTTCAGACACCTGTTACTCCTCGGAAGCCTCAGCGGCAGCGGCGGCCTCAGCGGCCTCCTTGGCGAGCTGCTTCTTGGACTTCTTGGGGGCAGCGGCGGCCTTCTCGCCCTCGTTGGCGGCCTTCACCAGAGCGGCGACGGCGTCGGTGAGCTGAGCGCCCTTGGACTGCCAGTCGGCGATCTTCTCAAGGTCGAGGGAGATGGTCTTGGGGGTGGTCATCGGGTTGTAGCGGCCAACCTCCTCGATGGGGCGACCATCGCGACGGGTGCGGGAATCGGCGACAACGACGCGGTAGTACGGACGCTTCTTGGAACCGTGACGAGCGAGGCGAATCTTAACAGCCATGCTAACTCCTTCTTTTGCGCAGCCAAAGCTGCATTCCTTACCAGGACAAATACCGTGCCCTACGACTCGACGGGAAGCATTTGAGACCGGCTTCATAGGAAAAGTCGCAAGCAAAACAGTATCTTATCTGAGTTGCGCGGGAATGCAAGGGGCGAGAACATCTTTCACGCAGCGTACATCGCATGTTTCCCCTATACTGAAGCGTATGGAAGCATACGAACATACATACGGTAACGGCGAGGCGCCCCTCACGGGCGGTCTGTTTGGCACGTGGGACGGTCCTGCAATCGGCCTGCTCGATCTCGATGCCTTTTTTGCGAGCGTGGAGCAGCTCGACTATCCGGACTGGCGCGGGAAACCCGTCATCGTCGGCGGTTCGCCCGAGGCACGAGGCGTCGTGTCAACCGCATCTTATGAGGCCCGCGCATTCGGCGTGCGTTCAGCCATGTCTTCCGCCCAAGCGAAGCGCCTGTGCCCCCATGCCATCTGGACACCCGGCCATTTTAACCGTTACCGTGAGCTCAGCTGCCGCGTCATGGCGATCCTCTCCGAAGAGACGCCTTTTGTGGAGCAGGTCTCAATTGATGAGGCGTTTTTCGATATCACGCCGGGTAGATTCAGCTCCGAGCACCCCATCGATATCGCGCGCCGCATACAGGCGCGCGTGAGCGAACTCGGCATTACCTGCTCCATTGGACTCGGTGTCAATAAAACCGTCGCAAAGATTGCAAGCGAACGAGAAAAACCGCGCGGTCTCACCGCGGTGCTCCCCGGCACCGAGACCGGCTTTTTGGCACCGCTTCCGGTTCGCGCCATGAGCGGCATCGGGTCGGCCGCTGATGCGGCCCTTCATAGGGCCGGCATCCGCACCTTAGGCCAGCTCGCTCACGCCGGCGAAGATGCGCTCACGCCGATTTTCGGTATCAACGCAGGGGCCATGCGGCTGCGGGCGGCAGGAAAGGAGCGCAGCGCCGTGCGCCCCATGGATGCACCCGAAGACGCCAAATCCGTGAGCAACGAGCGGACGTTTTCGAAAGATCTCCTGCGTCTGGAAGACGCCGAAGCGGCTATCGCGCTGCTGGCGGAATCCGTTGGCGCGCGCATGAGGCGAAAAGGACTCGCCGGGCGCACGGTTACGGTCAAGCTCAGATACTCATTTGGCGAAGGCCGAACCATACAGCGCAAACTCCCCCACGCAACGGACGACGAGAACGTCTTTGGGCACGCGGCAATCGAGCTGCTGCGCAGCATCTGGACCGACGGGACGCGCGTGCGCCTGGCCGGCATTGGGATGAGCGACTTTGCGTCTGAAAACGACACCGTGCAGACCGATTTATTCTGCGAGCTCGATGAGCGCGGGGCGGTCATGAGTGATAGACGCGACCTAGCCGTAACGCTCGATAAAGTACGGGATAAATTCGGCATCGACGCCGTGCGCTTTGGCAGGGCCGATCGCTTTGAGCGCGACCTCGTCGACCCCGCCAAGTTCCTCACGCAAAACAAACCAACTGAATAGCGGTACCAAAAAGGACGGGCGACCCCGTTCGGATCACCCGTCCTTCTCAAGTTTATGCAGTCTGTTTTTACAGCTCGACCACAGGAGCATCGGCCCAGAGCTTTTCCAAGCGATAGTACTCGCGCGCCTCAGGCGTGAACGAGTGGACGATAACGCTGCCGTAGTCCATGAGGATCCAGGTGCGCTCCTCACGGCCCTCGATGGAGAACGGGTGCTCGCCGCACGCCTTGGCGACCTTCTCCTCAACCTCATCGACGATGGCGTCGACCATGCGCGTGTTGCTGCCCGTGGCAATGACGAAGTAGTCACACACGTCGGAAAGCTCGGTCAAATCGACAACCGTGATATCCTCGGCGCCCTTGAACTCAGCGGCCGAGGCGGCGGCGCGGGCGACCTCAAGTGCGGGCACGCCGGAAGTGGACAGCGAAGCGGCGGCTCGGTCAACGGACGCTGCCCCGTCCTCGCCGGGCTCAGTCGTCATACCAAGGGACGAAGCGTAGTCGAGCAGCTGGTCATCAGTCATATCAGTCATGAAATACCTTTCACATCACAGCGTTAGCGCTTTGCTGCGTACGAATTATAAATGTCAATAGCAGTGGGGTACAGATATCGGCCAGTCGAAATCACATATACCAGACCTTGCGCAAAAGTCTGGAAGAAGAGCTCCTCGAGCGCTGCGTTCCCAACAAACGCGCGCAGGCGCTCGGCATAATCACCGTAGCGCCCCGGCTCAATGGCGTCGGCAACGAACACCACCATATCGAGCGGCGTCATATCGAGGGCACCGAGCGTATGGCGAGCCACAGCCTGGCAGACCCGATCCGAAATGCCCGGGAAGATATGGGGGAGCTCATGCGCGGCAACAGGACCGTGCAAAAGACCGACCGCTGCGGTCGGAGAACCCACAACGTTCACACCGTACTGAGCGGCACGGGTGAGCAGCTCATGGTCATCCACAACCTTATCCCAGTCATGCACCAGGCCCGCGAGAACGGCTTCAAACTCGTCGACATCGTAGGCTTGAGCAAGACGGGCGCACGTGCGCGCAACGCCGAGGCTGTGCTCATAGCGCCGTGGTTTGTCCTTCATGCGCACCTGAAGCATCTCGCGAACATGCTCAAGTTGAGCGCGCTGCTCATCGGAAATCATCGTCGGCACTCCCCCTTCGGCTCATACAGATGGTTTTTAAGAATGTATCCCATGACGGATTCGCTCGTGAGATACCGCACGCTTTTTCCCACGCTCACGAGCTCGCGGATATTCGACGAGCTGATAGCCAGTGCGGGTATCTCAATATAGCGAACATCGAAATCGATTCCGGAGGCGGCTATGTGTGCCCGAGCGGTGTCGATATCGTACCCGGGGCGCGTTGCGGCAATAAGCGTTGCGAGCGACGCGACGCGCTGGGCATCATGCCAGGCGAGAATATCCATGATAGCGTCGGCTCCGGTGATGAAGTAGAGCTCGACATTGTCCGGATAATGCTCGCGAAGGGCGCTCAAGGTGTCGACCGTATAGGTAACACCGGGACGGTCGATCTCGAACCTGCTCGGATAAAAGGCGGCGTTGGCCGCAGTGGCGAGCACCGTCATTGCATAGCGGTCCTCCGCATCGCTCACCGACCGATCCTGTTTGAAAGCCGGCGAGCCTGCAGGCATGAAGAGCACGAGGTCCAAATCGAGGGCCTCGCGCGCCTGCTCAGCGGTAACCAAATGACCGTAGTGAATGGGGTCGAAGGTGCCGCCCATGATACCGAGACGATAGGTCTTGTGCGCATCGGCGCCCAAAGGCGGGAGCAGGCGCGTCGACAGGCCCACCCTACTCGACTTCCTCTTCGGCGGCCTCCGGCTCGATCAGATCGGAATCGAGCAGCTCATCCTCGTCGAACTCCTCATCGTCCGCCTCAAGACCCTCGAAGTTGAACGCGTAGCCGAGAATGCGCACCTCGTCTCCGTTGCGACAACCGGCCTTCGCAAGCGCATCGTCAACGCCCATGCGAGCCATGCGGTGCTGCAGGTAAATAACGGCCTCTTCGTTCTCCCAGTCGGTCTGCACGACCATGCGCTCGAGATTGGTGCCGACCACACGCCAAGCGCCCGGTTCCTCAAGTTCAACGTGGAAACGCTTCTCGCGCTGCTTACGGGCGCGCTCCCACTTCTCCTCGTCAAACGCGGGCTCATCGGTTTGCTGTTCGGCAAGTTCAAGACGAAGCTTGCTCACGCGCTCACCACAGGCGAGCATGAGCGTTTGCAAGCCGGCGCCCGTAAGTGCGGAAACGGCGAAGAACTCATGCCCATCGGCGAGCGCGGCCATCTTGAGAGCCTGCACGCGGTCGGAAACGCCGCTCGCATCGCACTTGTTGGCAACGACGATCTGGGGACGGTCCGCTAGCTCAGAAGCGTAACGACGCAGCTCATCGTTGATGATGCGGTAATCTTCGAGCGGATCGCGGCCCTCATAGCTGCCGGTGATATCGACGACGTGCAGGATGAGGGCAGTGCGCTCAACATGACGAAGGAACTGATGGCCCAGTCCCTTGCCCTCGGCAGCGCCCTCGATGAGGCCCGGAACATCCGCAACCACATACGAGTACTCCCCCGCCCGAACCATGCCGAGGTTCGGCACAAGCGTGGTGAAGGGATAGTCGGCGATCTTCGGGCGCGCCGCGCTCATGCGGGCGATGAGCGAAGATTTGCCGACACTTGGGAAGCCGACGAGCGCGGCATCCGCCATGAGCTTCATCTCAAGCTCAATCCAATGCTCAAGAGAGGGCTCGCCCTTCTGGGCGAATGCGGGCGCGCGACGCGTGGACGTGACGAAATGAGGATTACCGAGACCGCCGGTTCCGCCGGGCGCAACGACAACGCGCTCACCGTCGTGCGTAAGATCGGCGATCTCGTATGCAGGTTCCATAGTCGAGGCGTCGAGCTCGCGAATAACCGTGCCCATGGGAACCTTGAGCACCAAATCGGCGCCGTTAGCGCCGTCTTTGCGCGCGCCCTTACCATGGGTGCCATCTTCGGCGCGGAAGTGGTGCTTAAAGCGGTAATCGATCAACGAGGACAGCTGGGCATCAGCCTGAATAACCACATTACCGCCATGGCCGCCGTCGCCGCCGTCGGGGCCTCCCTTGGGTACAAATGCCTCACGTCGGAAGGACATGCAACCAGCGCCGCCGTTACCGCCCTTGACGTTAATGCGACAAATATCGGTGAACTGGGACATAACTGCCCCTCCTAACTCACAGTACGTTAATCAAAAGGACATTGTACACAAAGAGGCCCTTGGCACGTGCGTGCTAAGGGCCTCTGAAGATGCAAATGCAAAAAGGGTGAGGATTACGCCTCGACGACCGGAAGGACGTTCACGCGGTGCTTGATGCCCTTGGTGAACTTGACCTTGCCCTCGACCAGAGCGAAGAGGGTGTCGTCCTTGCCACGACCGACGTTCTCGCCGGGGTGGATGTGGGTGCCGCGCTGGCGGACGAGAACCTCGCCGGCCTTCACGGTCTGACCGTCAAAACGCTTGGTGCCCAGACGCTGGCCGCGGGAATCGCGACCATTGCGGGAGGAACCGAGACCTTTTTTGTGTGCCATGTCAGGTACCTGCTCTCTACTTACTTAGACGTATCTTTGCGTCTACTCGGCGACAGGAGCCTCGGGCTCCTCAACCTTGGTGGTCTTCTTAGCAGCACGCGAGGTCGCCTGGACCTTGGTGATCTTGATCTTGGTGAGCTGCTGACGGTGGCCCTTGAGACGGTGATAGCGCTTGCGCTTGTGGAACTTGTAGACGAGCTGCTTCTCGCCCTTGAACTGCTCCAGGATCTCAGCAGTGACCTTAGCCTTAGCGAGCTTGGCAGGATCCGTGACGATCTTCTTGCCGTCGTTCAGGAAGAGAACCTCGAGCTCGACCTTGGTGCCGGCCTCGCCCTCGATCTTCTCGACGGTGATGACGTCATCGGTGGCGACTTTATACTGCTTGCCGCCAGTAGAAACGATTGCGTACATGTTCTTGCCCTTCATGCATCAGTTGTGCAACAGTCGGTATGGTATCAGGTGAATTATGGCGCGTCAACGTATGATTGCGACGTCTCGCCTGCATATTCACAGGTTCGACAAAGCATCACTCGCCATGCGCGCCGAAAGGCTGCCCGCGGGCACCTCAAGTTCACGCCCAAGAGGGTGAGCCACGCCGGCTTCATCGGCTATGCGCTGGGAACGCCGCTCGACATTGTACCCCTCGAAGAGCGTCAGTGACTGAATTCCCGTAGAAACGATATCTTCGTCAACTCCGGGATCAAGGCCGCGCAGGGCCTGGTCGACCGCCGCCACGATGATCTCGGGACGCAGCGACCCGTCGTTGTCGCAGTGCGTAACGAGCTCAAGCCAAAGAGCGCCCGTGTTCGAAGGTGCAACCGAAGCGCTCTTGAGAAGCTTGGAAACATCGAGCGTTTTGGTCTTCTTGCCGCGCCGGTACGGAATCTGCGCACCTTCCGAGCGCCACGTATCGGCGATGGCGGCAACCTCAGGGCAGCTCACGCTGGTGCCAGACGCCGGTTGAAGCTCAAGAAGGTAGTGCACTTCGTTGATCTCCGCCGTAAGGGCCGGCCGGCGCAGTTCCACGTATCCCGCGGCGATCGGGCGAAGGTCGACGGGCGCGGCTTCCTGGAGCTGGGCAAGCGCGCGCTCGGCGGGAATGAGCTCGGTCAGGTAGACATCGAAATACTCCGCCGTAGAAGAGGTGCCCACCGGCAGTGCCGAGGTATAGGCGATACGCATGTGCGGAGAGAAGCCCTGCGTAACCGCATACGGCAGCTTCGCGCGACGCACAACTTGCTCAACGGTGTGAATCAACTCCAGGTGCCCCAGATACTTGAGGCGACCCAACTTGGGGTACGCCACACGGAGACGAAAGAGCGTCGGCTCGGATGCGGTCATCATGCGCGCTCACCCACCAATACGTTGTCGGCTTTCAGGGTCGGGCACACGCCGCAGCCCGTACAGGACTCGCGCGTGCAATCGGGCGTCGTGATGCCCTCAAGCGAGCGGCGATACTCACGCAGCAGATAGCCGCGCGACACGCCGGGGCTGACGTGCTCCCACGGCAGGCGCCAATCGAGCTCAAACGATTGCTGGGCCGTGGCACGCAGATCGATCCCCAGATCCGCGGCGGCCTCTTCCCAGCGCTCGAGTGAGAACTGCTCAGTCCAGGCATCGAAGCGCTGCCCGCGACGCCAGGCGCCCTCGATAAGCGGCGCGATGTCGCGGCCACCGCGGCTCATGACCGCCTCGATGAGCGAGGTCTCAGCATCATGGCAGTGGATGCGGACCGCGCGATTCTTAACGGAGCGGAACAAGAGCTGCTGACGGCGCTTGACCTCGGCGTCGTCGAGCTGGGGGCACCACTGGAACGGCGTGTGGGCCTTGGGGATAAACACCGAGACGGAGATGGACACGGAGATGCCGCCGCGCTGCTCCTTGGGGACGACCTCGCGCGCGATCTCAAGCGTATGGTCCGCGAGCTCGGCAATCGCGACGATATCATCGTCGGTCTCGCCGGGCAGGCCCATCATAAAGTAGAGCTTCACGCGGCGCCAGCCGGCCTCGAACGCGGCACGCGTTGCACGCTCGAGGTCCTCCTCGGTAACGTTCTTGTTGATGATGTCGCGCATGCGCTGACTTCCCGCCTCGGGCGCGAAGGTAAGTCCGCCCTTCTTCTCACCCGCCACCGCGGCCGCCATATCAACGCCGAAGGAATCGAGGCGCTGGGACGGAACGGAAATAGAGATGCCCGTATCGCCCAGGCGCTTATTCAAGCGTGTGAGAATCTCGGCGCACTTGGAGTGATCTGTGGTGGAAAGCGAATTGAGGGAAACCTCGTCGTAACCCATGTGGGCAAGGCCGCAGGTAACAGCCGAGACGATCTGGTCGGCGGAGCGCTCGCGCACAGGGCGATACGTCATGCCGGCCTGGCAGAAGCGACACCCGCGGGCGCAGCCGCGCAGCGCCTCGACGCAAAGGCGATCCTGAACGATCTGCATGTAGGGAACAACGGCCTGGGGCACGGGATTCGTCGCGCCGAAGTCCTTCACCACGCGCTTGTATACGATGGGCAGGACATCCTCGCCCTCGCGAGGAACCGTGTAGCCATGGGCCGAGCAGGGCTCATCGTGGCGCACCTCGTAGAGCGAAGGCACGTACACGCCACCGACCTTTGCGAGCTCGCGAAGCATCTGCGCGCGCGGAACGCCGGCGTCACGCAGCTCGCGGTGGCGCTGGCAGAACTCGACGATCTGCTCCTCGCCCTCGCCGATCATCATACAGTCGAAAAACGGCGCGAGCGGCTCGGGGTTATACACCGAGGGGCCACCGCAGATCACGATGGGATCGTCCTCGCCGCGATCGGCGGCATAGAGCGGAATCCCGGCGAGATCCAGGCCCTCAAGATAGTTGGTGCATGCCATCTCATGCGGGACGTGAAAGCCCACGACATCGAAAGAGGCAATAGGGGCCGCACCCTCGAGGGACAGCAGCGGAATACCCGCGGCGCGCATCTCGTCTGCCATATCGACCCACGGAATGTACCCGCGCTCGCATGACAAACCGTCGGCCTCGTTGAGGTTGCGATACAGGATCGCAATACCCTGGTTGGGCAGGCCGACCTCGTATACGTCCGGGTAAATGAGAACGCACCGGTGCTCAGCCTCGGGTTTGTACAGCGCGCCCCACTCATGATCTATGTAGCGCGTGGGCTTCTCGACGCGCGCCAGCAGCGGCTCGAGTTCAGAGAAGCGATTTTCGTAGACGGCTCTCATGGTCGCCATACTCCTATCAAATACTCAACCGATATATGTACAAGAAGTGCGAGCGGAACTGTGGGACGCTGGTCCCAAGCAATGTCGCGAACGGAAGTGCATGGGCTAGGCGGCGTCGGGACGCGTGAACAGGCTCGCACCGCGGCGAACGCCCGCACGTACCATGTCGTTCACCCGGTCATAGCTCACGTCCCGCTCATACCACGCGCAGAGCGCTCGACCCATCGCATAGGTGCCCGCTCCCGCAATCAGCGCCTTGGGAACAAAACCCATGCGCCCGAAGCGCCGGGAAGCAACGCGGGCAACACCGCGCAGCGCGAGGGCGCCTGCGACAACAGCGGCACCGTCGTAGACGCGATCAAGCCGGAGCGGTTTTCCGAAAACCGCCGCAAGTCGAAGCATCATGCCGAGCTGCGCAAGCGTCATAACTGGGAAATCCGCACCGGGAATAAAGAACAGGGCCCCCGTAGCCATATTGCTCACAACGGCATCCGAGAGAATCTTGTTGACCGCGGCGATGCGCATGAAGGGAAAATTGGCCGCAAAAGACGTCGCCTTGTCAGTTCGCGCCAAAATCCAACGAGCGAGCGAGCCCAACAGATGGGTGGCATCCGTAGCCGCAACCAAACCGAGCATGCGCGTATCCTGCGTGATAAACGGAACCTCGACACTCGACTCGGCAAGCACAACCGTAGGGATACCGGCAACGACGAGCTCTAGAACACGGTCTTGGACATAGGCACCGCCACATGTAAGGACAAGCGCGATATCCGTGTCGGGCTTAGGCACAAGAGGTATCGCGTCCACACGGGCAACGCGCACAACCGCCGAGATTCCCTGTGGAACGAAGGCATCTCGTACCGTATTGACCAAAAACGGCGTCGCGCTCGCATCGACGTACACCGAAACGCGAACAGGCGCCTCGGCATCTCCTTGAATGGACGCCCCGAGCTTAGCGGCATTCACAACGGAATCTAATGGGATTCTCATAGCTCACGCTCCCCTCTTGCTTCACCTTCAACAGATCGCAGCATCACGCCGCCTTACCCCTCGAACGCCAGATGGATTGAATGATTCCCACCGCAGCGCACTGCATAAGCATCGACGATGAGCCGAAACTGATAAACGGCAGGGGGATACCCGTAATGGGCATGAGACCAATGGACATGCCGATTTCCTCTAAAAGCTGGAAGGTCCACATGCCAACGATTCCCAAGGCCGCCAGCTGCAAAAACAGGGAATCCGATTGATGGGCCACGCGAATCGTCGCGAAGATGAGCAGAGCAAACAGGGCAAGCAGGACAAGCGCGCCGACAAAGCCGAATTCCTCGGAGAGGAGTGCGAACACGAAGTCGGTGTGGGCCTCGGGCAAAAAGCCGGCACCGGACTGGGAAGCGTTGCCGATTCCCTTACCGAAAAACCCACCTGATCCCACGGCGATCAGGGACTGCAGCAAATTGTATCCCGCGCCGGATGTGTCGGCCTCCGGATCGATGAACACCAGCAGGCGGTTCATCTGATACTGCTTGAGGAGCACATCGTGACCGAGCGCGGCATCGAGCACCGAGTCGAGCGCCAGCATGATCGAAACACCGCCGATGAGCAGCGCTATCGTGCACAGCACCCACTCCTTGCGCGGGCCGCTCATCATGATGATCACCGCACCGGAGAAGAAGACGACGAGACCGCTGCCCAGGTCGCCCGCCACAACCGCAGCGCCGAACGGAATCGCGAGCATGCCGCAGAACTTGATGTACTCGCGCACCGTATCGATGCGCCCGTTGTATTGCGCGCCGAGCGAGGCCATGAAAAAGATGGTGATGAGTTTAGCGAGCTCAACGGGTTGAAACGTCAAACCGATGAGCGGGATTTTGATCCAGCCCGTCATGCCCTTGGCGTTATACGAAAGACCCGGGATATATGGGCTGAATAAGACGATCAGATCGAGAATAAGCAGGACGGTCGTCATGCCGGCGAGCCCGGAGAAGTCACTACGCCAGCACATAAAGGCCAAGACGCACCCCAAACCGATGCCCAAAAGCTGCCTGCTAAAGGAGGCCTCCTCGATGGTGAGCGAGGCGGTCCAGATCACGAACGCGCCGTACGCCAAAAGCGCGAGCCAGGCGATCAGGACCGGGACGCTGATTTTCTGACGCAGGCTGTTCTTGCCCGCATCCATCTTCTTGTTCACACGCTTCAACGCATCGGTTGCCATACTCTCACCTACCTCGTGCTGTCCCCGCCCACGTACGGACGATCATCGGGGCTGTTATACAGTGCGCCCAGCACCGTGCGGACCGCCGGCATGGCGCAGGTGGATCCGTATCCGCCTCGCTCGATCACGGCTGCAACGACGTACTTCGGATCGTCGAACGGAGCATAGGCGATAAACCAACCATACGGGTCCTCGCCGTTCTTCTCGCCCGTACCCGACTTGCCGGCGACCTGAACGGGCAAGTTGGTAAAGTGCGCCGCCGTAACCGGCGACTCCTCGTAAATCATGGAGTGCACTCCGCGATAAGCCACATCGAGAGCGCCCTCGGCTTTCACCTTGGCGGTGAGGCGCTTCTTCTTCTCGTACGAGAACACATCCCCCTCGCCGTCTCGGGCTACGGCAGAGAGCAGCACGTGAGGCGTCCACTCCGTGCCGCCCATCGCAAGGCCGCAGTACGCAAGCGCCATCTGGAGCGGCGTGACGAGAATATCGCCCTGGCCGATGGCGATGTTGGTCATATCGCCCGCGCCCCACGCGCGCTGATCGGCCGGAAGATCCTTGAAATGCGTCTCTTTCCACGCGGCGTCGGGAATGCGCCCCTCCGCCTCCGACGGAAGATCGACGCCCGTCTTGGCGCCCAGGCCCCAACGACGGTACATCTCCTGTAGCCCCTCGGGGTTCTTCTCGTCGTAGAAGAAGTTCTTGCCCAAATCGTAGAAGACGACGTCGCAGGAGTCGCGAATGCCAGTCTCGAGATTTCGAACGCCGTGGCCGGACTCGAGCCAGCACTTCTTGCCCCATGCCTCGCCGAGACCCGTCCAAAAGCCGGTGCAATTAGAGGACATGTCGGCGGTATAGACGCCGTACTCAATGCCCGCAAGCGAGGTGAACGGCTTGATGGTCGAAGCGGACATGTACAGACCGCCGATAGCGCGGTTGAGCAGCGGGTGATCGCCGGAATCGCTGTTGAGCACGTCCCATACATCGGAGGAGACTCCGCCCACAAACACGGAAGGGTCGAACGTGGGGGCGCTCGCCATACCGAGGATCTCACCGTTCGTGCAGTCGAGGCACACGCAGGCGCCGCACGTGGGATGGTAGCTCGTGGATTGAGCGACTTTCATGCCGAGCGCCAGGCCCTCCTCGCACGCGCGCTGAATGTTGATATCCAAGGTGAGCTTGATGTCGCTGCCCGACTTTGCCGGAACGGCACCGGACTGGCCAACCACGTTGCCGTCGGCGTCGACCTGGACCACCTGCTCGCCGCGGATGCCCTGAAGCAGAGATTCGTAATAGTACTCAACGCCCGCCTGACCGACGATATCGCCCGACTGATACGCGATGCTGCCGGCACGCTCCTCCTCGGACATCTTTTCCTGCGCGTCGAGCTGCTCCTGGCTCACAGTGCCGGTGTAGCCAACGACATGGCACGCAAGCGTACCGTGCGGATAGGAGCGCTCAGTGCGTTCGGCGATGCGGACGCCGGGGAACTCGTCAATATGCTCTTGGATGTACGCGATCGTGGACCTGCGGACGTCCGTCGCGATCGTATGGGGGCTCTGGGCGCCCTCAGTGTTGTCCTGAATGTTGCGCAACACGGCCATATACGGCATACCGAGCACGTTCGCGAGATGCCTGACCACGATGCGGTTCTCCGCCAAGTCGCGATAGGCGACGACTGCGAGCGATGCACGGTTCTCCACGATCGCCACGCCATTGCGGTCGAGGATGCGGCCGCGTGGCGCCGGCGTCGTCACGGTGCGGGTTTGGTTCTTCTCGGCAAGCCCGTCATAATAATCGCTCGAAACCATCTGCATGCTCCAAAGCTTTGCGATGATCGCGGCGAATACAGAGGCGACGCCCATGGTGAGGAGCTTAAACCTGCCGTTGGACTTAACACCCGAGGTGCTGCCCTCCCCCTCCGAGGCGCGGGGGCGCGTTCCCGTCTGCGTATCGAACGTGAACTTGCCGGAATAGCCCCGCAGGAACAGCAACGAGCCGATGATGGCAGCCATGAGAATGAGGCCGGCGAGGATAACGATTACCTGAGGATCCATGGGCCCTACCGCAAAACCTTGTAGCGTGAGCCGCCGTACGACAGACCACCGTGCGCACGTCCCCTGCCACGCGACGAGAAGCCCGAGCCGGAGTTACCCGAGCCGCCCATGAGAAGCAGCGGCACACACGCGAGAACGTCCAAAACGCCGGACGCAAGCCCATGCACGCCGACCGCGGTGAGCAGATTCGACTCAACTCCCATGAAGAAGAGGGCAACGGAGCAGATGATGTTGACGGCAAAAACGGCCAGAATCACCACGCGAATGGTCTGCATCCCCAAATCAGAGGCAAGGCCCCGAGACATGAGCGCGATGGTATAGCCCGTCAGCGCGAGGAGCAACGGCATAAGGCCGATCGGCGACGCGGTGGTGAGATCGTAAAAGAGCCCGGAGAAAAAGCCCACGTACACCATGGACCTTGAGTCACCCGAAATAGCGCAAACCGCCGTGAGGACGAGCATGAAGTTGAAGCGCCCGCCCATAACGGAGAATTGCGGTGCCAGCATAAGGTGCAGCAGCATGCAGGCGATAACGGTGATGACGAACCCGGAGCGGGTGCGCCGATTGGAATTCATTTCAAATGCCATGTGCGCCTCCTACTCGTTCGCGTTTTCATCGGGGTTTGCAGCCGCATCCTTCTTGGGATCCACGCCCTGTGGAGCGCTGTTCGCGTCGGCGACATCGGCCTCGCTCGCGCGCTGCTCATCGTTGAGCGTTGTAATGACAAGCACTTCCTCATTGTTCTCGGCAGACGAAGCGGGGCGCACGACGATGGAGTAGTACACGGCATTGGCCGAGCGCTCGACTGATGCGACCGTGCCGAGGGGCAGGCCCTTGGGGAACGTGCCGCCGATGCCGGATGTGATAATAATGTCTCCCGCGGAAACCTGCGCATCGGCGACGACGTACTCGAGCCTCAGCGTGCCGTCGGCCTGCCCGCTCAGCATGCCCTGAGCACGTGATCCCTGGACCATGGCGGAGATGCCGGACTGCTCGTCATTGAGCAGACGGACCGTGGCCGTGGTCGGGGAAACCTCGATTATCTGGCCGATCACTCCCCCGGAACTGCACACCGCCATACCCGGCTCAAAGCCGGCATTGGCACCCTTGTCGATAACGACCGTGTCCGACCACGAGTCCCCCGTCGAGCCGATGATGCGGGCCGCCGTCGACTCGAGGTTGTACGTCGATTTGAGCCCGACGAGTTTCTCGAGTCGCTCGGCGGTTTCATGCGCTTCGGAAAGCTCCGCAACCTGGGCGGTGAGCTCCTCGTTCTTCTTCTTAAGCTCCGAGAGGGTGTCACCCGAGGCCGTAGCGTTGGAAACGATATTGCCCAGGGCGTTGAACGGGGCGGCAACGACACTGCCGAGCGAGCGAACCGGCGCAGTGATCGTCATGACCGCGCCGCGGGCGGCATGTATGGGCCCGGACTCACCCTCACGCAGGTAGAACGTGAGAATGAGCAGCGACACGAGGCATAAAACAATCAACGGGCGTCCACCCGTTGATTGTTTTGAGTTATGCAGGCTTGATGAGTACTTGGGTTGTTTCGGCACAGCCGCCCCTTCGGTTATTCGTTACGCGTTGCTCTGGACGAACCCGCCGTCAAACGCATTAGCCTCAAGAACACGCGCGCAACCGTTGACGACGTTGTCGAGAGCCGTGGGGCTCACGTTCACCGCGACTCCCGTCTCATCGCGCAGACGCACGTCGAGACCGCGCAGCATAGCGCCGCCGCCCGTGAGCAGGATGCCGTAGTACATGAGGTCGGAAGCAAGATCCGGCGGCGTGGCGTCAAGCGCGTCCTTGACGGCCTTGGTCATCTCGTCGAGCGGCTTGTTCAGCGCGCGGCGAATCTCCTCGCTCTCGATGCGGACTGTCTTGGGAAGACCGCTGATAACATCGCGGCCGTTGACCTCGACGTCGAGCTCGTCTTTAAGCGGAACCGCCGAGCCGACCTTGATCTTGATGTCCTCGGCCGTGCGCTCGCCGATAGCGAGGTTGTACGCATCGCGAACATGCTGCAGGATTGCCTGGTCGAACTCGTCGCCGGCAATGCGGATGGACTGGGACACAACGATACCGCCCATAGCGATGACGGCGACCTCGGTGGTACCGCCGCCGATGTCGATAACCATCGAGCCGGTGGGCTCCTCAACGGGCAGGTCCGCACCGATGGCGGCAGCCATGGGCTCCTCAATGAGATACGCCTGACGAGCGCCCGCCTGGATGGTGGCCTCGAAAACGGCGCGCTTCTCCACCGAAGTCACGCCGGAGGGAACGCACACGACCACGCGCGGACGAGGCGTCCACGGGTAGCGCTTGTCGCTCGCCTTCTCGATGAAGTAGCGAAGCATGGCCTCGGTAACATCGAAATCGGCGATGACGCCGTCCTTGAGCGGGCGCACGGCGACGATGTTGCCCGGGGTGCGGCCGAGCATGCGCTTGGCCTCGATACCGACGGCCAAGATGCGCTCATCGTTCTTATCGATGGCGACAACGGAGGGCTCGCGGATAACAATGCCCTTGCCGCGCACAGAAACAAGCGTGTTCGCGGTGCCCAGGTCAATGGCGAGATCGCCATCGTACTGGCCGAAAAACATGTCCATCAAAGAAAACAAGTCTGCTCCTACGTCAAACTGTCGATAACGCTATTCGTAACAGCAGTGTAGCGTGCGTTCAGCTGACCCCATGGCCGGAGCTGCCAAACGCACGGCTTGCACACCTAATTACTCAGTCTCTTCCACATTGAAGTCGGTGACGATGTTGGAAACCGCCCAGCCGAGCCCCTCGCGGACGAAGTCGACCTCATAGGTCATCTCGCCGCCCTTCTTGAGCTTGACGGATACGGTTGCCTTCGTCTCGCTCATGCCGGCATCCATGCCCTTGATGGTGGGCGTGGCGTCAACCGGGATGGAGGCCTCGATAAGGGAGCGGTCGCTCTCGTCGAGCCCGGACGCCAGGAACTCCTTAGTTTCGGCACCATCGGAGACGGCGGTGAACAGATCAGTCAGGACATCCTGCTGCGAGGGGATGCCAAAGCCGCGCGTGAAGGCAAATGCACCGGCGGCACCGGCGATAACGAGCAGGAGCAGCACAACGAGGAAGACTTTGAGGCCGGCGTGGCGATGCTTGCGGCGGACCTTAGCCTCGGCACGGTCCTGCTGAACCACCTCATGCTCGGAGAGCGTGAAAAAGCCGGTATCGGAAGGATCGGGGATGAAGTTGCCCGACTGGCCGAGTGGGTCGAGGGGATCCACATTGGGGGTGAGCGCGCCGGTCGCGGGCATCATGGCGGCATGAGCCGAGATGGTATCGCGGGCACGGTCGTAAGCGGCCTGCTGGTCGGGGCTCAACTGGTAGATGCCATCGGCCGTGGCGGCGTCAAAGACCTCGACGGCGTCGGAGAAGCGGCTCGTGGCAACATAAGCCTGGCCCAGACCGGCGTTAATCGCGCGAACGTCGTCGCGGGGACCGATGAAATCCAATGCCGTGCGATAGGACTCGATGGCGTCCTCGGGGCGCTGCAGAGCCACGAAGCAATCGCCCAGGCTCGCCAGGGCGCTGGCGGGAGCGGGGTTCGTGCCGTCGATTGCCGCCTGACGATAGGCGACGCCCGCCTCGGTGAGATTGCCGAGCTTTTCGAGCGCGCCGCCGAGACCGAGATACGCCTTGTAGGGCGTGGCGTAGCTCGCGTCCTGGGTCGCGCCGGTAAACGCCGTAACCGCACCCGTCAGGTCGCCGGAGGCGACGAGCGCCTTACCGCGGTTGGTGAGAAGGGCACCGCGCTTACCGTAGCCGGTGTCTGCAAGAGCGGCCTCGTAGGCAGCCGCGGCATCGGCATAGCGGCCGAGTCTCATGAGGGAGTTGCCGCGCAGGTGATCGACCTCGCCGTACGTCTCCGAAGGATCCTTTGCAGCGGAGAACAGCTGCGCTGCGGCAGCATAGTCGCCCGCGCGATACGCCGTACGAGCCTGTTCCAAAGCCTGGTTATTCACAAGTGCTCCTTTGCTATAAAGATGCGCCGCTTACGCCTCGTGGACGATCTGGACGCGAACGATCTCATCCCCGGCGCGAAGGCTGCCGATGACGTCCTTGCCCTCAACGGTCGAGCCGAAGACCGTGTAGCCGGAATCGAGGTTATGCTGAGGACCGAGGCAGAAGTAGAACTGAGAGCCGGCGGAATTGGGATCCATGGAGCGCGCCATGGCAAGCGCGCCGTCCTCGTGGCTGTTGCGCGGATTGGTGGAGAACTCCTCTTTGATGCTCCAGCCGGGGCCGCCCGTACCGGGCTGCCCATTGGGACCGGCCTGACCGGCGGCGACCTGCTCGCACGTCATATCGCGGGTATTCGGGCAACCGCCCTGAATCACAAAGCCGGGGACGTAACGGTGGAACTTAAGGCCGTCATAGAACCCCATGGTTGCAAGCTCGCAGAAGTTCGCAACGTGGATCGGAGCGCCCTCGCAGTCAAACGCGACGCGAATGGTGCCCTTGCTCGTCTCGATAATCGCGACCTCGTCGCCAACGAGCTGGTACTCAGGGGTATGAAGCTTCCTCTGGAACATGAGTCCCTCCTTTATTGCAGGCATAGTGGTCCTATTCTAGCAAAAAGGAAGCACGGCCGCCCGTGCAGCGGCTTGGCATCGCGTTCGAGCGGCTATTTCTCCACCGGTTTCCAGGCGCCCACGTTCTCCTCGTATTCGACCACGTCAATCGCGCGGCCGTTCACCATCTCGACCTCGCGCAGGGGGCGCAAAATCTCATCCTGGTGATCGAGGGGACGCTCCCCTTCCGGCAGGGCAAGAGATATATCCCAAGAGCGGCAGAGGACATCGACGCGGTTGTACATCCAGGTCGCGAGCTGAATCAAGTGCTCGACATCCTGCGCGTACGCCGTGTCCTTAGAAAGCGAAAGGCCCTTGAGCTCGTCGATGGCGGCCTGCACGCTATCGCGCAGCATGTACGCGCTCTTGGACGCCTCCTCCCGCTGCGCGCGGTCCTTTGCCAGGTACTGGCCGTTATACGTTTCAACCACGGACCCGATCTCGTCCTGGAACGCAACGATACGCCCGTAAATCGCGCTCAGGCGCTGGAAGGCTTCCGCCTCGGAGAGCGTTTTGTCGCTCAGGTCGTCGTGATCGGCCTTCTGCTCACCCTTATCCTTTTTGGCCTCGGCGTCATCAGCACTGGAAGCGTCCGCGGAGCCCTCGGGCTTCTGGCGACTCGGATACATCTCGCTGGCGGCCTTATCAAACGAGGCGAGCAGCCCCGGCATCACCCCAAGGGGGTCGGCGGTCACGAACCATGCGCCGCCTCCCATCAGCACGAGCGCAACACCGGCCGCAATCCACTTGCCGCGACGCGGCTTGGCATACGGATCTCGCCCGTCTGCGGGCTCAGCCGGGGCGGGCATGGGCTTACGAGCAGCGCCTCTGGAAGAACCCTCGCTCGACTGAGTTGGCTGAGCACCCGAAAGCTCTCCGCCATCCAGCACAGAGGTGTTCTGCTCGTCCGTCTCCAACGCATCGGACCCAGCCAAGGAGCCCGACGCGGGCTCCGGCACCAGATCATCGAGCATCTCGGAAGTAATGCGCGGAAAACTGGCCGTGCGGCCAGCGGCAAGATCGCTTGAGGCCGAGCTTTGCGACAGGATCCCGGGCGCAGGCCTTCCGCATTTGGGGCAGGAGCGGTCCTCACCGCTCAAGCGCGCTCCGCACCCCTCGCAAAAAATAAACTCGGGAACCACGTCAATGGTGGGCAATGCGCCGCCGCACGAGGGGCACGTCG
Organism: Coriobacteriaceae bacterium; assembly: GCA_030525945.1. Lineage (GTDB taxonomy): Bacteria > Actinomycetota > Coriobacteriia > Coriobacteriales > Coriobacteriaceae > Collinsella. The sequence goes on from JAUNDT010000002.1 coordinate 213,781, forward strand.
TCGCGTCATCGGCGACCGAGGAATTGCAATGGGGGCAGATCACTGGTCCTTCTTCCGGGTGGTCTTGGGCATCCTCACGCGAATGCCTCCGTTGGCCTGTTCAACACAATAGCGCTTTTTGCGCCCACCGTGACGCGTGCCGGCCGTCTTCACGCCATCGCGATTCATTGCGGGTTGTGCCGGGCGAGCTTCTCGAACATCGATCTGCTCCTGTGCATGCGCCTCGGCGCGAGCAAGGTCGCGAGCCGCGGCGCGCTTCTTCAGGCGCGTGCGAGCCTTGGAAAGAGCGCGTTGAAACACCGTGCCGGTGCTGCTCACACGCCGCTTGCTACCACGGCCATGCACCCGAATGCCGCGTCCGAAACCCGTGGCAAGCCGGGAGGTCCGCTCGGGCGAGCGGTCGAGCGCATCGGCCAAAGCGGCGAACAGCAAGCATCCTGCACAGGAGAAAATCGCGGTGAGCAGGGCAGTCCCCACCGAAAGCGGTGCAATGGAGAAAAACCCAGGGAACACCGTGACGCCCGCGGCTATGCCGAGCACGGCGCACGCAAAGACGGCCTTGCGCAACGGCGTAAACGGAACGGAGATTCTCCAAATGAGATGCAGCCCCACGGCGCAAGTGGAGATGAGGCACATGGTCGAAACGGACGCGGAGCTCAGGCCGAACAGGCGCGCGGACCCGATGCACAGAACCGACGTCGCCAAAACTCCCGTAGCCGCAGGCAGGGCCTTCTTCAGCACGTTGGCCAAAAAGCTGCCGCGCACGCGGGAGCGATTGGGCTCAAGCGCGAGCACGAAGCTCGGGAACCCGATACAGAAGAAGTTGATCAGCGTCATGGTCACCGGCTGAAACGGATACGGGGGCGCCACGATGCAAAGGGCGGCGAGCCCCATGGAGAACAAGGTCTTGGTAAGGAAGAGCGCGGCGGAGCGCTGCAGGTTGTTGATTGAGCGCCTACCTTCGGCGACTACCTCGGGCATGGAGGCGAAATCATTGTTCACGAGGACGATTTCCGCCACATTGCGCGCAGCATCCGAACCCGCCGCCATGGCAACGGAGCAGTCCGCCTCTTTGAGCGCGAGCACGTCGTTCACACCGTCGCCTGTCATGGCAACCGTGTGGCCGCGCCGCTGCATGGCAACCACGAGCTCGCGTTTTTGCTGCGGGGTCACGCGGCCGAACACGCGGTAACGATCCACCGCCGCATCGAGCTTGGCGGGCGTATCGAGCGTCATGGCATCGACGAACGAGTCGGCGCCCGGCACGCCCGCAACGCGGGCGATTGAGGCGACGGTACGAGGGTCGTCGCCCGAAATGACGTTCAGGCGCACTCCCTGCTCCGAGAAGTACCGAATGGTCTCGGCGGCAGAAGCGCGAATCTCATCTTTAATGGTGACGAACCCGAGAAGACGAGCCTCTCCGAGCGTATTGCCCTCGTCGTCAAACCCGTCAACGGCCGCCACGGCCAAAACGCGGCAGCTCGATGCAAGCTCGGATATCGCGGCCTCGTACGCGGCATACGTCTGCGCACCCAGGACGAATTGCGCAGCGCCCATAACGGCATGCACAGAGCCAAACGACGCGCCGCTCCATTTTTTCGCGGAGTTGAACGGGATGACGCGCGTGGCCTCGGGTGCCCTGGCATCGGCCGTTTCGTAGTAGTTAAGAATCGCCGTGCACGTTTCGTTGGCATCGGCGGAAGTCGCACGAGCAATGCCCAAGAGCGCCTCGTGAACTTGGCGTGAGCGCTCCTCGGCAAAATCTTGCGCGCGAACAGCTCTCCCCTCGTTCGCGACGTACACCTCATCGACCTGCATGTGACCGGAGGTGATGGTTCCCGTCTTATCCAGGCAAAGCACGTCAACGCGTGCGAGCGTCTCGATGCAGTAGAGCTGCTGTGCCAAGACCTTGCGCCGGGCCAGGCGGATCGTGGCGATGGCGAGCACGGAGCTGGTGAGCAGCACGAGGCCCTGTGGGATCATGCCCAAAAGCGCGCCAACCGTGCTCAGAATCGCCGCGCTCACATCGGTCCAGTCGGCCGTGCCCGTGAGCAACCAGGCCGCGAACCCCATGGCGGGCTCAGGGTTCACGTGGGACCAGGCAACGTAGGGGCGATAGATGCTCGCACAGAACAACGCCAGCCCAAGCGGCACCATGAGCACGCTGGCGAACCGCACGATGGCGCCGAGCGCGTTCATGATCTCGGAATTAACCTTTTTAACGTACTTCGCCTCGTTGTTGATGCGTGCGACGTAGTTGTCCGCGCCCACGTGACGCACGCGAGCATAGACCAGCCCCGCGTCGATAAAGCTGCCACTCATGAGCTCATCGCCCGGGCGCTTGTGAATCGGATTGCTCTCACCGGTGAGAAGGCTCTCATTGACATGGCACTCGCCGCTCACGACCCGCGCATCAGCCGGAATCTGATCGCCGCGACCCAGACGAATCAGATCGTCGAGCACGATTTGGTCGAGATCGAGTTCGACCTCCGCCCCATCACGCACGGCGACGGCCTTTTTGGCCGCAAGTAAGGTGAGCTTGTCGACCATACGCTTGGAGCGAAGGGCCTGCACGATACCGATGCCCGTGTTCGCTACGACGATGCCCAAAAACGTAAGGTTCTTCCATGCCCCCGTGGCAATAACGAGGAGGGCGAGGATGAGGTTGATGAGATTGAACAGCGTGCAGACGTTCTCGAGCACGACCTCGCGAACGGATTTCGTTTTGAGATCGGTGTTGACGTTGACCTTACCCTCGGCAATGCGACTCTCGACCTCGGCCGAGGAAAGCCCCGAAAGACTCGGATCGCAAGATGTGTGCTCGTCGGCCATGGAAACCCCAACCGCTTGCAGCTTGCAGATACACGAAAGGCCACGTGAACCAAGTGATTCCCGTGACCCTGAAAGTCTGTGGTGCGCCATATAGGGTTCGAACCTACGGCCTTCTGCTCCGGAGGCAGACGCTCTGATCCACTGAGCTAATGGCGCGCAACGCGGACCATTATACCCAAACCGCGCGCAGCGATACGCGCAATCGAAAACATCATGGGCATGGGCATGTGTCGAAGACGTTACGAAACGCAACTGCCGTCAAGACGCTGCGGTACACTAGCGTGAGCTTAATTCTGCCGCCACATGCGCGGCGCACGCCGGAAAGGAACCGTGTCCATGATCGCCATCTTGCGCAAAAACGCACCCGAAGACGCCGTCTCGCATATCGTCTCCTGGATCGAGGGCAAGGGCCTCACGGCACATGTGAGCCGCGGTGAGAACGAGACCATCATCGGACTGGTGGGCGATACCACCAAAATCGACCCTTTCCTGCTTGAGTCCATGGACGTGGTTCAGCGTGTTCAGCGCGTATCCGAGCCGTTCAAGAAGGCGAACCGCAAGTTCCACCCCGCCGACACCGTGGTTGATTTTGGCGAGGGCATCAAGATCGGCGGCGGCAACTTCCAGGTCATCGCGGGCCCCTGCTCTGTTGAGGGCGAAAACCTCATCGAGATCGCCAAGCGCTGCCGCAAGGCAGGCGCCACGATGCTGCGCGGCGGAGCCTACAAGCCCCGTACCTCACCGTACGCATACCAGGGCATGGGCGAGGCGGGCCTCGACCTGCTCCTCGAGGCCAAGGCGGAGACCGGTATGCCCATCGTCACCGAGGTCATGGACGTGCGCGATGTCGAGCTGTTCGTGAACCGCGGCATCGACGTCATGCAGATCGGAGCCCGCAACGCGCAGAACTTCAACCTGCTCAAGGAAGTCGGCAAGACGAACACGCCGGTGCTGCTCAAGCGCGGCATCGCCGGCACCATCGACGAGCTGCTCATGGCCGCCGAGTACATCATGAGCGAGGGCAACGAGCTCGTGATGCTGTGCGAGCGCGGCATCCGCACCTTTGAGACCCGCACCCGCAACACCTTTGACCTGAACGCCATCCCGGCCCTTCACGAGCTGTCGCATCTGCCCGTGGTCGCCGACCCGAGCCACGCCACCGGCTACACGCGCTACGTCGAGCCTATGGCGCTCGCCGCCTGCGCCGCCGGTGCCGACGCGCTCGAGATCGAGGTGCACGATAACCCGTCCGAGGCGTGGTCCGACGGCGCCCAGGCGCTCACGCCCGACCAGTTCGACCGCACCATGGAGCGCATTCGCGCCATCCGCGCCGTCGTCGCCGGCATGGAGGCGTAAGGCGCCATGGACGCACAGACGGAACCGCAGGATACACACGAGGTGCCCACGGTCGGCATCGTGGGGCTCGGGCTCATCGGCGGCAGCTTCGCCCGCGCCTACGCCGCCGCCGGATGGCGCGTGCTGGCATGGGACACCGACGCCGACACGCTCGCCATCGCGCGCATCGATGTGCTTTCGGGACTTCTTCGCACGGCGGATGATGTGGCATCGTGCGACCTCATCGTACTTGCAACCTATCCCGACGCGTGCCTCACATGGCTGCGCGCGCATGCCGAAGACCTCGCCTGCGCCACCCAAACCGCTCATGACAATGGCCGTTCCTTCGGTCCGGTCGTCATCGATGTCGCGGGCGTGAAAACCCATGTGTGTGAGGAGGCGTTTGCGCTCGCGCGCGACCACGGTTTCGCCTTTTGCGGTGCGCACCCCATGGCGGGCACGGAGTTCTCCGGGTTCGCGCACGCGCGCGCCGACCTGTTCCAGGGCGCGCCTTTGGTTCTCACCCCACCCCCGCTTGAGGATGCACGTCGGCTCGATCTGCTCGACCGCGTGCACACACTGGTAAAACCATGCGGATTCGGATCGTTTTCCGTAACCACGCCGAGCGAGCATGACCGCGTGATCGCATTCACCAGCCAGCTGGCGCACGTGGTCAGCAATGCATACGTCAAAAGCCCCACAGCGGCCAGTCACCACGGGTTCTCCGCCGGCAGCTACCGAGATTTGACCCGCGTGGCGCATCTCAACGCCCCCATGTGGACCGAGCTCATGCTAGCGAATGCCGACGACCTCGCATTAGAGATCGACACGATTGTTCGCAACCTCGCCAGCGTGCAGGATGCCCTAGAAAACCACGATGCCCAGCGCCTGGAGGAGCTCCTCGCCGAAGGCGACCGCATCAAGCGCAGCCTCGACGATACCCCACGCACCCGATAGAAAGCCGTGAACATGACAGCCCCCGCATACAGCATCGACATAAATACGCCGCAGCCCTACCGCGTCTTGGTGGGAACGTTCCTGCTCGAGCAAATCGGCGAGCTCACCCGCGGCGTATGCGAGAGCGCGTCGCGTGCGCTCATCATCAGCGACTCGAACGTGGCGCCGCTCTATGCCGCTCCGGTGAGCGAAAGCCTCAAAAGCGCGGGATTCGCCACCTCGATCGCCACATTCGAGGCAGGCGAGAATCAGAAGAACATGCGCACCTACGGTGAACTCCTTGATCGCTGCGCGGATGAGCAGCTCACGCGTAGCGATGTCATCATCGCACTGGGCGGCGGCGTCGTGGGCGACATGGCCGGCTTCGTCGCCGCAACGTACATGCGCGGCATCCCCTTCATTCAGGTGCCCACGACGCTGCTCGCTATGGTCGACTCTTCCGTGGGCGGCAAGACCGCGGTCGATCTTGAGAGCGGGAAGAACCTCGCTGGCGCATTTTGGCAGCCCCGCCTGGTGGTGGCAGACATCGGATGCTTGGGCACGCTCAGCGATGAGCAGTTCGCCGATGGGTGCGGCGAGGTCATCAAGCACGCCATGATCGCCGACGCGGATCTTTTCGACGAGCTCGAGCGCACCCCGCTCACCCTCGAACTCGTGAAGACCGACCTTGCGCGTGCCGCCTGGCTCATCGCGCGCAACATCGACATCAAGCGTGCCGTCGTCGTCGAGGACGAACGCGAGAGCGGCCTGCGCAAGCTGCTGAACTTCGGCCACACAATCGGGCATGGCGTTGAGGCGGCGGCGAACTACGCGCTGGGGCACGGCACCTGCGTGGGCATCGGCATGGTGGCCATCGCCAGCGCCTCGGTGACTGCGGGCGTCTGCGACGAGGGCGTGCCCGAGCGACTGGCGCGGCTCCTGCATGCGCACGGCCTTGAGCTTGCATGCGATGCGGCTGACGATGATGTTTACGAATCCGCCCTGCACGACAAGAAGCGCGCGGGCGATCACATCGACCTCGTGGTCCCTCGCGTCATTGGCGCCGCCTCCCTGGCGCCCACGCCCTTAGACGAGTTCCGCCGAATCCTCGAGGTGGGCCTGGCGTGCGCCAAGGCTCTGTCCGAGGAAATCACCCAGGCCGAGGAGGCATCATGTTAGCGCGCATCAATCCCCAACCGCTCTCGGGCACCGTACCCGCCATCGCCTCCAAGTCGATGGCGCACCGCATCATCATCGCCGCCGCGCTTGCCAACGGCGTGACCCGCATTGCCTGCGACTCAACCTGTGCGGACATCGATGCGACTATCCGCTGCCTCACCGCCCTCGGCGCCCGCATCCAGTGGGTCTCCGGTGGACTTGAGGTGCACCCCGCCCCCAAGAGTATCGAACACGGCCTTTTGCGCGCCCTCGCGGGAGCGACGCTCGACTGCGGAGAGTCGGGTTCGACCCTTCGTTTCATGCTGCCCGTCGCTTGCGCCCTGGGCGCGGATGCGACCTTCGTGGGCTCCGGCCGACTTGGAGAGCGTCCGCTTTCCCCGCTCGCAGAAGAGCTCATCGCCGCCGGCAGCGAACTCGAGGGCCTCGGCGGCCTGCCCCTGCGCACCAAAGGCCGCATGCGCGCAGGGCGCTTCGAGCTGCCCGGCAATGTGAGCTCACAGTACGTCTCCGGTCTGCTGCTGGCCGCACCCCTGCTGGCAGGCACCACCGAGGTTGCCGTAACCGGTGAGCTCGAAAGCCGCCCGTATGTCGACCTCACCATCGACGTGCTCGGCCGATTCGGCGTAGAGGTTACCGTGGAGGAGGGCGCTACCGCCGCCGGCCTGCCGCTCACCGTATTCACCGTAAGCTCGCAGGGCTACCGAACGCCCAGGGAGATCGCCGTTGAGGGCGACTGGTCCAACGCCGCCTTTTGGCTGTGCGCGGGCGCTCTCGGCAGGCACTCGGTGACGGTGCGCGGCGTCTCGGCCAACTCCATCCAGGGGGACCGCAACGTGGGCGCCGCCCTCATGCTCTTTGGCGCCAAGGGGCAGCGCAATGCGCGCGCGGCGACCATCCGCCCTGACCGCCTGCGCGGCATCACGCTCGATGCGCACGATATACCCGACCTGGTTCCCGTACTCGCCGCTGTGGCGTCATGCGCAGAGGGAACCACCCGTTTCACCGGCTGCTCCCGCCTGCGCATCAAGGAATCCGACCGCCTGGCGACCACGGCGGCGGAACTCACCAACCTGGGCGCGCGTGTGCGCGTTGAGGGCGATGGCCTCGTAATCGAAGGGTCCCCGATGCTTGCCGGCGGGCGCGTGAACAGCCACAACGACCACCGCATCGCCATGATGGCGGCCGTTGCCGCGGTTCGATGCGAGGGCATGGTTGAAATCGCAGGCGCCGAAGCGGTGAACAAGAGCTACCCGGATTTCTTCGAGCACTATCGCATGCTGGGCGGAGACGTCGAACTTATCGACGAATAGCAGGATTGGAGTACGGGTATGGCATCGATGTACGGCAATGTCCTTCATCTGTCCATTTTCGGGCAGTCGCACTCCCCCGCCATTGGATGCTCGATCGACGGCCTGCCCGCGGGCATTGCCGTAGACGAGGAGAAGCTGCAGGAGTTCCTCAACCGACGCGCGCCTGGGCGAAGTGACACCTCGACCACGCGCCGCGAGGCCGACGCCCCCGAGTTCATCGCCGGCGTAACGGACGGATTCACAAACGGAGCCCCGCTGGCGGCGATCATCCGCAACACGAACACGCGCAGCGTGGATTACAACAATCTCCGCCGTATTCCGCGACCCGGGCATGCCGATCTCCCTGCACAGATCAAATACCGGGGCTACCAGGACGTCTCGGGCGGCGGGCATTTCTCGGGACGCCTCACGGCGCCCCTGTGCATTGCGGGTGGCATCGCGCTTCAGGCGCTTGAGGAGCGTGGCATCCGCATCGCCGCGCACATTTCCTCGCTGGGGCCCGACCGCATCGAAGACACCCCGCTCGACCCCTTAAAGCCGAACAACGTGCAGCTCGATGCGATTGCAGCCAATCCGCTCCCCTGCGTGAGCGCCGCTGCGGCCCAGCGCATGCACGCCTGCATTATGGATGCCAAAAACGAGCTCGATAGCGTGGGCGGCATTATCGAATGCGTGGCCTACGACGTGCCGGCGGGTCTCGGAGACCCCATGTTCGACGGCATCGAAAACCGCATCGCGCGCATCGCATTCGGCATTCCGGCTGTTAAAGGCGTGGAATTCGGGGCGGGCATGGAAGCCGCCCATTTACGCGGCAGCGAGAACAACGACCCGTACCGTGTGGGAGACGATGGCGCGGCGCCGCTCTCGAACCATGCGGGCGGCATCTTAGGCGGCATCACGACGGGCGCGCCCATCGTGTGGCGCATGGCCGTAAAGCCCACGCCCTCGATCGGACGCAAGCAGCAGAGTGTAGATCTCACCACAGACTCGAATGCCGAGCTCGTGGTTCACGGGCGCCATGACCCCTGCATCGTTCCCCGCGCCGTGCCCGTTGCCGAGGCCGCCTGCGCCCTAGCGCTGCTCGACGCGATGCTCGAGGACCGCATGTGGGACTGCGAGCCTTAGAGGCCCCGCCGCACCACAGCCCCACTTCGCACCGCCACCGCGCATCGCCGCGCAGCTTCGTGCTGCCACCGCGCACAACCGCCCCGCTTTCCTCCCGCCTTACCCGCAATGGTTAGGAACCGCCATGGATCTTTCCGAAGTTCGCACAAGAATCGACGATATCGACTCCCAATTGCTCGACCTGTTCTCTCAGCGCATGGAGCTGGCCAAAGACGTCGCCGCCAGCAAGATGCAGACGGGCAAGGCGATTTTCGATCCTGCGCGTGAGCGCGAAAAGCTCGCAGAGGTTGCCGCCAAGGCCCCGCAAGGTCTTGAGAATCAAGCCATCGCCCTGTTCTCCCTGCTCATGAGCATGAATAAGGCTTCTCAGCTCCAAATCATCAATAGGGCGCGAGAAAACGGCGTCTCCCGCACCGTGAGGGACTCCCTTGTCCCGCTTGACCAGGCGTTTCCCCGTATTGCGTCCGTATGCTGCCAGGGAGTTGAGGGGGCCTACAGCCAAATCGCGGCATGCAAGCTCTTCGATGTTCCGAGCATTTCGTTTGAGCCGAGCTTTGAAGGCGTGTTCCGCGCCGTAACCGAGGGCCGTTGCGACTTCGGCGTCCTTCCCATCGAGAACTCCACCGCCGGCTCGGTGAACGCCGTGTACGACCTGTTGGGTGCATACGGATGCTCCATCGTGAGGTCCCTTCGCCTTAAGATCGAGCACAACCTCATGGCCGCGCCCGGGGTGCGCCTCTCCGACGTGCGCGAGGTCATCTCGCATTCGCAGGCGATTAACCAGTGCGCGCATTATCTTGAAAAGCTCGGCGTTGTCACCACCGTTTGCGAGAACACGGCACGAGCGGCGGAGATGGTCGCCACGAGCGATCGCCGCGATGTGGCCGCTCTCTCTTCGATTGCATGCGCCGGCCTCTACGGGCTTAACGTGCTTGACCACAACGTGCAGGACTCCGACGCTAATTACACCAGGTTCGTGGTCATCGCGCGCGAGCCGGCCATCTACCCCGGAGCCGATCGCTCCTCGATTCAGATTACGCTCAAAAGCGAACCAGGCGCGCTCTATCGCGTGCTGGAGCGCATCTACGCGCTCAATATCGATCTCGTCAAGCTCGAGAGCCGCCCTGTGCCTGGGAGCGATTTCGAGTTCACATTCTATTTTGACCTGGCATGCCCCGCCGTCGACCCTGCGTTCAGTGCCCTGCTCGACAGCCTCGACGATGTTTGCATGAGCTTCCGTTACTTTGGAAGCTACTCGGAAGTCATTTAGATCGCGGGCCTTACTCGTCAAGGAGCCTTGTCGCAGCCGCTTCGGTCCCGCTCTCGTTTCATCGATTCCGTCAGAAAGGCGATTACTATGAGCACAAACTCGCGCCCGTACGGCGTTTTGGGTCGTACGCTCGCACACAGCTACACGCCCGTTATCTATCATGAACTGGCAGGGCTCGACTACCGCAAATTCGAGCGCGAGCCCGATCAGCTCGAAGCGTTCGTCCACTCGGATGCGTGGGAGGGGTTCAACGTCACCATCCCCTACAAGCGCGACCTCATGTCCTATATGGATAAGCTCTCGCCCATCGCCCAGCGTATGGGCAACATCAACACCGTTACGCGCCTGAGCGATGGGCGGCTTCGCGGCGATAACACCGATTACTACGGTTTTAAAGTGCTCGTCGAGTCACTGCAGCTCGACCTTGCCGGCAAGAAGGCGCTCGTGTTCGGCGGCAATGGCGGCGCGGGCAGCACGGCGATGATGGTGCTCGCAGATCTTGGCATGCGTGCCGTTTCCGTCAACCGCTCGGGAGACGTTACGTACGCGGACCTTGCTGCGCACGCGGACGCGGCGCTTGCCGTGAACTGCACGCCCGTTGGCATGTTTCCCTCCTGCCCCGCCGCTCCCTGCACGCTCGAAGCCCTCCCTCACCTTGAGGGGCTCGTCGACATCGTGTATAACCCCGCACGGACCGCGCTCATGATGGAAGCCGAACGCCGGGGTATCGCCTGTGCTGGAGGCCTCCTCATGCTCGTGGCGCAGGCCGCGCAAGCCGTTGAGCGCTACACCGGTGATTGCATCTCTTTGGAGCGCATTTACGACGTGGCTGAACGACTGTCGGCCACTGAGCAGAATATAACGCTCATCGGGATGCCCGGATGCGGTAAAACGCGTGTGGGCGAGCGTCTCTCGGAGCTCACAGGTAGAGAGCGCGTGGATATCGACCACGTTTTGGAGGAGTTGCTCGGCATGAGCTGCGCCGAATACATTGGTACGAAGGGTGAGGCTGCCTTCCGCGAGCAGGAGCATCGCGCGCTCCGAGAGGTGTCATCGCGCTCGGGGCTCATCATCTCCTGCGGCGGCGGCGTGGTTACGCGCGAGGAGAATTACGAGCTGCTACATCAGAACAGTCAGATCGTGATGCTCAATCGCCCGCTTGCTGAGCTATCCAAGAAGGGGCGCCCCATTACAGCGCGTGATGGCATTGAGACGCTCGCCGAGCAGCGTATGCCGATCTATCGCTCCTGGGCCGACGTGGTTGTGAATTCACTCGATTGCGCCGAGCACACCGCCCAAGCTGTTTTGGATGCGCTGCCAAAGATGCTGTAGCGAATCGTTCCGGTCCAGCCTCGGCAAACCAATTCTGAACACGGAGACACTATGAAAGCGCTTGTTATCAACGGTCCCAACCTCAACATGCTGGGCATCCGCGAACCGGACATCTACGGGTCCGACACCTACGAAAAACTGGTCGAAATCTGCCAGTCAGCTGCCGATGACTTGGGCCTTGACGGCATTGAGGTATTCCAGTCCAACCACGAGGGCGCGATCGTCGACCGAATTCAAGAGGCGTACGGAACGGTTGACGGCATCGTGATCAACCCCGCCGCGTACACGCATACGAGCATCGCGATTCTCGATGCCCTCAAGGCGGTTGGCATTCCCGCAGTAGAGGTTCACATATCCGCTGTGGAGGAACGCGAGGAGTTTCGACAGGTATCCTACGCCGGAATGGCGTGCTTTGCCCGCGTCACAGGCGAAGGACTGCAAGGTTATACCCATGCCTTGCGACTCCTTGCGGAGAAGTTGGGGCTGTAAGCCTCACTGGGCGCACCTCGGCCTCTATCATCCGTGCTCAAACAGTCCTGACTCGCACGAAGAGCCCACTGGGCTCTTCGGCTCGTGCGGAACTCCGCGCGGACGATAGAGGCCGAGGTGCGCAACTGCGGGTACGAACTCGCCGCCCTCACCGACCAAACTGAAGAAATCCCAGGGTATCAAGCCCTGGGATTTCCATTTCGCTACTTCATGCGGGCGGGCAACAAGTACCGGAGGCATGTTACCCGCCAAATGCTAACAGGTGCCGGAAGGCGTTACCCTACTCGGCCTCGTGGTGACGACGCGGGGTGCGGCCGGCGCCGCCGTTGTCGCCAGGGCGACGCGGACGGTCGCCGCGCTCACGGCGCGCAGGGCGGTCGAAGCCGCGGGCACCTGTGTCGCGAGCACCACGGCCAGGGCGATCGCCGCGCTCACGGCGCTCAGAGCGACCCTCGCCCTCGCCACGACCGGAACCGGCCGGAGCCTCGGGCTTATCCAGGCGGTCGAGCGAGATCTTGCCACGGTCGTCGATCTCGATAACCGTGACCTTGACCTCATCGCCGACGTTGAGCACGTCCTCAACCTTGTCCACGCGGCCCTGGGCAACGCGGGAGATGTGCAGCAGGCCGTCCTTACCGGGCAGCAGGTTCACGAACGCGCCGAAGGGCTGAATGGACACAACGCGGCCGGTGTACTCCTCGCCCACCTCGGGCACCTTGACGATGAGCTCGATGCGCTCGATGGCCTGAGCCACGGACTCGCCCACGCCGCCGACGTACACGGTGCCGTCGTCGTGGATGTCGATGGAAGCGCCGGTCTCGTCCTGGATACCGCGGATGGTCTCGCCACCCTTGCCGATGACGTCACGGATGTTGTCCACCGGGATGGTGATGGACTGGATCTTGGGAGCGGAGGAACGGGTGTCCTCACGCGGGGCGGGCACAACCTCGAGCATCTTGTCGAGAATGTAGGCACGACCCTCCTTGGCCTGCTCAAGGGCAGTGCGCAGGATGTCGAACGTCAGGCCCGTGGCCTTGTTATCCATCTGCAGGGCGGTGATGCCGCGCTCGGTGCCGGTGACCTTAAAGTCCATGTCGCCCAGGAAGTCCTCAAGACCCTGGATGTCGGACAGGACCACGGTCTTGCCCTCCTCCTGGATGAGGCCCATGGCGATACCGGAAACGGGGCGCTTAATCGGCACGCCGCCGTCCATCAGCGCAAGGCAGCTGCCGCAGGTGGACGCCATGGACGAGGAGCCGTTGGACTCCATGACCTCGGAGACCACGCGGATGGCGTAGGGGAAGTCGTTCTCGTCGGGCAACACGGGGATGAGCGCGCGCTCGGCAAGGTTGCCGTGACCGATCTCGCGGCGCTTGGGGCTGCCCATGCGGCCGGTCTCACCGGTGCAGTACGGCGGGAAGTTGTAGTGGTGCATGTAGCGCTTGCCGTCGACGGGCTCGATGGTGTCCAGGCGCTGGCCCTCGTTCAGCATGCCGAGGGAGAGCACGGAGAGCACCTGGGTCTGACCGCGCTGGAATAGGCCGGAGCCGTGCACCAGGGGCAGGTAGTCGCCCTTGACCATGATGGGTCGGATCTCGTTGGCGGCGCGGCCGTCAACACGCTCACCGGTCTCGACGACCATGCGGCGCATGGCGGTCTTCTCGAGCTTCTTGAGGTTCACCGGGATCTCGCGCTCCCAAGCGAGCTGCTCCTCCTCGGTAAACTCGGCCTTGATGGCCTCCTTGAGCTCAGCAACCTTGTCCTGGCGAGAGAGCTTGTCGGCGTCGCGCAGAGCGGCTGCCATCTCGTCGTAGTGGGCGAAGATGCGGTCGTGGACCTCTTCGACCGGCTCGTCGAGCGGGTACTCGCGCTTGACGATCTCGCCGTTCACGCTCTCCCATTCGGCCACGAACTCGAGCTGAGCGTCGCAGAACGCGCCAATGGCCTCCTGGCCGAACTGCATGGCGGCGAGCATGTCCTCCTCGGAGACCTCCTCGGCGCCGGCCTCAACCATGGAGATGAAGTCGCGGGTGCCCGCAAGCTCGAGGTCGAGGTCGGAGTTCTCGCGCTCCTCGTAGGTGGGGTTGACGATGAACTCGCCGGTCTCCTTGTCGCGGCCGATGCGCACGCAGGCGAGCGGACCCTCGAACGGCACGCCGCCGAGCGTCATGGCGAGCGAGGCGCCCATCACGCAGATCACGTCAACGGGGTTCTTCTGGTCAGCAACAAGAGACGTGGCGACGACCTGAACCTCGTTGCGGAAGCCGTCCGGGAAGGACGGACGGATCGGGCGGTCGATCATACGGGCGGTGAGCGTGGCCTTCTCGGACGGACGGCCCTCGCGCTTGAGGTAGCCGCCCGGGATGCGGCCGGCGGCGTACATCTTCTCGTTGAAGTCAACGGTCAGCGGGAAGAAGTCGTAGTTCTTGCGCTCCTTGGACACGACGACCGTGGTGAGCACCGTGGAGTCGCCCTGCTTGACGAGCGCGGCGCCCGTGGCCTGCTTGGCGAGCTCGCCGGCCTCGAGCACATAGGTCTTGCCGAACAGCTCAAAGGTCTTGCTTACGAGTGTCATTACTTACTCCAATCCCCACGCGCCCCTTGCGCGCGGGCTTCTCAAGGTCGGCGGGACCCTCCCGCCGATCGGATGCGAGGCGCGGAAAAACCGAAGCCTCTTTCGGGCGTCGCATGGACGACGCCCCGGACCCGTGCGCGAACCAAGTGCGACATGGGCCCAACATGAAAAAGGGCGCCCGCAATGGACGCCCCTGCATGCACGAATCCGTTACTGGATGTTGTCGCGGATGCCGAGCTCCTTGATGAGCTCACGGTACTCGTTGATGTCGTTCTTCTTGATGTAGGAGAGGAGACGACGACGCTTACCGACGAGCATGAGCAGGCCGCGGCGGGTGTGGAAGTCCTTCTGGTGGGACTTCATGTGCTCGGTGAGCTCCTTGATGCGCTCGGACAGGATGGCAACCTGAACCTTGGAGTTACCGGTGTCCTGGGCGTTCTTGCCGAACTTGGCGGTGAGCTCCGCCTTGCGCTCCTTGGAAATCGTCATGATTTCACCTTTCGTGTAACGGCCGCGGAGATGCGCTCCCCCATGGCCTCGATTCGCCCTCATCTGGGAAGCCGCCGGTGCAGCGCGCATCCAAGGCAAGGGTACCAACAGGTCGATATGATACCATGGAGTCGGCGGGCAGGGCGATCAAACGGGCAGCCCGTCCCACCTGCGCAGGAACTGCACAAGCAGAGCGCCGCAGCACGGCACCATCAAGACTCTTGCGCACTTTCCGACAGCCCCATAGGCCCGCCCTCCGGTACGGCTACCCCTCCAACAGCGTCACGTCCAGGTAGCGCCTCGACCCCCATTCGCTTTCGGCGACGTACTTGAGCCTCGCGGCACGAGCATGAGGGCCGACTTGCCGTCGGGGAAGGTCCCCACGGCTCTCGTTCGCCTGCGGTGAATCTACCCCGATTCCATTTACACTTCCTCACGCCGCGACGGCGGCGCCTTCCCGATTCCTCGCCTCGAACTCCTCGGGGCTGAGGTATCCGAGCGCGGAGCGCGTCCGCACCCGGTTGCAGGAGCACTCGATGCACTCGAAGACCTCCAGCGCCGCCAGGTCTCGGCTGTCGAACGTCCCCGCGCTGACGCGCTCGGCCTTCACGAGGCCCATCAGCGACTCCATGGCCGCGTTGTCCCACGGCGACGAGGCCGACCCCGTCGAGGGCCCGATGCCGTTCTCCCGCATGGCGCGGCCCAGCCGCAGCGAAACGCACTGCGAGCCGTGGTCCGAGTGGCGGGTGCAGCCCGCGGGCGGCCTCCTGCGCGCGACGGCCATCCTGACCGCGCCGTCCGCCGGCTCGGCCCCCATGCGGTCGGACATCGACCGGCCGACTATCCGCCTGGGCCATATGTCCATCACGGGCGCCGGGCAGAGCCGCCCGCGGTGCGTCCGCACGTAGGTGATGCCGGCGAACCGCGCGCGGTCGGGCCCGTCGGCGCTGAAGTCGCGGCCGACGAGGTCGGGCGCGGCGCTCGCCTGCGGCATGGCGGATTTGACGGCGCCCTCGGGCCGCATCGCGCAGCCGCGCGCGGTGCCCGGCCAGCCGTTGTCGCGCATGATGCGCGCGACCCGCTTTCTGGATGCGCGCACGCCGCGCGTCAGCAGCTCCACGCGCGCCTTCGGCGCGCCGTATATGCGGCGGCTCGACTCGCATATCTCGGAGATGAGGCGGGCGGGCTCGAGGTCGCGCTCGTCATGGGGGCTCGGCGGCCTGCGCCTCCAGGCGCAGCAGCCCCGACGGGCGAAGCCGAGCGCCGAGCACATGCCCGAGACCGCCCAGGTGCCCCCGTCGGCCGATATGAAAGCGAACTTAGCCCCCTTCGCCGCGCCGCCCACAGCCGTCAGCTGGCGAAGAGGGCGCTGGCTTTTAAAGGCATCTCGTTCTCGGTCCTCAGGCGGTCGACCTCGCGTCTCAGCCTCCTGAGCTCCTCGGCCATCTGGAAGGGGTTCTGGTCGGGCGCGGCGCCCGCCGCCTCGGCCTTCTTCACCCAATCGGATACGCCGCGGGCGTCGCAGCCCGGCTCCCTGGCCAAGTCGGCGTAGGCGCGGCCGCGCTCGCGGTGCAGCTCGACGGCCCGCTGCTTGGACTCGGCCGTGTACTTGGGAGACGGGCGTCCCGTTTTTCCCTCCGCGCCCCGTTTCGGATATTGTGCCGAAACGGAACTCGACGTGTCAACGGAAACAGGGGTGATTCAGATTCACTCTGGAGTCCATGCTCAGGCTGGCCGAGCCGGCCGCGCCCGAGCCCGCCGAGAGCGAGGCGTCTCGCAGGAGGGGCCTCATGCTCGTCGAGACGGCGATGGAGCTGGCCGATACGGGGAGGAGGGCGGCGTGATGCCATGATGCAGGTGGATTCAGGCAGCGGCCGTCCTCGCAAAATGTCCTACACCAACTTTTCCGACACTAGGGGGTGCGGACAAAAAGTTGGACCGTGCGGTCCCGATTGGAGTCCGAAGATGCCGAGTTACACCGAGGAGCAGAAGCGCAGGGCGATCGAGTGCGTCGGGGAGTGCGGAGGGTCCGTCACCCGGGCGATGCGAAGACTGGGCTACCCCTCCAGGCAGACCCTCTACCACTGGCTCAACTGCGGCGATGCCTCTCACGAGCGACGCGCGGGGCGCCCGTGGAGCCACTACGACCCCGCGCTGAGGGAGCAGGCCGTCGAGCTCGTCCGCTCGGGGATGCGCGGTGGAGACGTCGCGAACTGCTCGGCATCTCGAGCGGCGCCGTGGTCCATAATTGGGCCAGGGCCGCCGAGGCGGCGGGGCTGCGAGCAGCCGACAGGAGGCCGATCGAACCCATGAGGGAATCCGACGCGAGGGCGTACTACGGCTTCGAGGGGAGCCTCAAGGGCCGGATCCGGCAACTCGAGCTGGAGAACGACATTCTCAGAGGGGTGGCGAGGGATTTAAAAGCCGAGGGCCCGGAATCGCTCACGAACAGGGAAAAGACCCTGCTGATCAACGACCTGAGGGTGACGACGGGCCGAAGCTTGAGAGAGCTCACCGCTTCCTTGAGGATATCGAAGAGCTCTTATGAGTACCAGCGCCGCGCGCTCGAGCGCCCCGATAATTACGCCGGGCTGCGCGAAAGGGTGCGCGAGGAGTTCGAGGCTGTCAACCGCTCCAGGGGCTACCGCTACGTGACGCACGCCCTCCGGAGCGGAGACGACCCCGTGCGCGTCTCCGAGAAGGTCGTGAGGGCGATCATGCGCGAGGAGGGGCTGGCGGTCGCCTATGCCAGGAGGAAGTCGAGGTACAGCTCCTACAGGGGCGAGATATCCGACGCGCCCGAGAACCTGATGAACCGCTCCTTGAGCGCTCCCGCGCCCAACGAGCTTTGGCTCACCGACATCACGGAGTTTGCGATTCCGGGCGGCAAGGTCTACCTATCCCCCGTGCTCGACTGCTTCGACGGCGCGCTCGTCTCCTGGGCGATAGGCACGAGGCCGGATGCCGCGCTGGCGAACGGCAGCCTCGCGGCGGCGCGCGAGGGGCTCCGAGGCTGGGAGCGCCCCGTGATCCATTCCGACCGGGGCTGCCACTACCGATGGCCCGGATGGCTGTCGATTTGCGAGGGCAGGCACCTGGTCAGGTCGATGTCCCGGAAGGGGTGCTCGCCGGACAACGCCGCGATGGAGGGGCTCTTCGGCAGGCTAAAGAACGAGTTCTTCTACCATAGGGACTGGTCGGCCGTCACCGCGGAGCAGTTCTGCGCCATGCTCGACGCGTACCTGCGATACTACAACGAGGAGCGGCCGAAGGAGGGGCTTGGCTGGCGCAGCCCGCTGCAGTACAGGAGAGACCTTGGATTGGCGGCGTAGCCGGTCCAGGAAAATGTCCGCACCCCCTACCGCTGTCGGGGGGCTGAAGCAGAGCGATACGCATAAACCTAATCCCGCTTGAACAGGTTCCTCGTGTACACCCTCTCCGCGACGTCTGCAAAGTCGTCGCCCCAGCGGTTAGCCACGATCATACCGCAGCGCGCCTTGAACGCCTTGACGTCATGAGTGACCTCGGAGCCGAAGAAGTCGGGCACGTCGAGCGTGGGCTCAATTGTAGAGCCTCTTCGCCGCAATGCTAATGATAGATGGCAATCAGTTCGCCCTTGATAACTGGGCCTGCGATTCTAATCTCCTCTAAGCCGGATGACCGATCCATTCTGCGCCGTGCAGCCCGGTTGAGCTTCATGAAATCTCTCAATGGGTCATAAACGACAATCTGCTCATCATTGCAGTGAGATAGCACTTTGAAGAGAAATACGGCCTCCTCGCTCTCAATTTCCTCAAGCAATGAAATGTCCCCTTCTGCGAAATATGCCATTCCAAGCTTAGAAAAGACAGGAAGATCAAGTCCATTTATCATCAAGGGGGCATATGCATCCTTCTTAGCAAACAGGCTAAGAAGGAACTCTTTCGGCACCCCTCCGTCCTCAGCCTCAAGCATTCCGGCCTCATCGAGCATCGGCGCGTATTGTCTCATCATCGCAATGGCGTCGAACTGTTCGGGCACCTCAGCGGTTCCGCGAAAGCGGACTATCGACATTGGTGGAAGGGTCCGTGGATCCGGACTGTCCGTCAAAAAGTCAAAGTACTCGTCGGTCTGACCTTTCAAGGCATTTTCAAATTCGTCGTATAAATGTGTTAAAGAGAGGTTGCGACCGCCAGATTCGAACTCGGCACCAGCCTGAACAGGGCCAGCCTTTGCGGCGAGATTGACTTTCCTGGCAGTCATTTTGCCCACACCGATTGCAAGTTGTTCCGCATAACGCCGAAGTGCATCCTCATTTATATAAACAAAGCTTCGAAACATGTCATCCTCCGATTTTCTTCAGCAACAAGACCTGAATCGATTATCTCGAGAATTTACGTCGCAGGCATTAGCTCGCAGCTAATTGCCTTCCATTCAATTACTACCCCTAAAGAATTTCATCGAAACGGGCATGAGCGCGCTCGCCCTCACGCGTGCCACTATCGTCGCAATCCATATGCCCGACATCGCAAAACACGACTCAATCTTCCCATGAGAAAAACCCTCGACAGCCACAGCTGCCGAGGACTCATCCCGCATGTTGTAAGAAACCTGATCTCGCTTGAGCAAATCCCTCGTGTATACCTTGTCCGCAACGTCGGCGAGGTCGTCGCTCCAGCGGTTGGCCACGATCACGCCGTAGCGGGCCTTGAAGCCCTCGAGGTCGCTCGTAACCTCGGAGCCGAAGAAGTCGGGGGCGTCGAGCGTGGGCTCGTACACCACGACGGGGATGCCCTGGCCTTCACGCGCTTCATGACGCCCTGGATGAAGCTCGCGCGGAAGTTGTCGGAGTTGCTCTTCATGGTGAGTCAGTAGACGCCCACCACCGGCGTGGGCTCGCCGGCGTAGACAAGCGACATCACGCGGCCGACAACCGCGTCCGTGACGCGGTCCTTGCGCGTGCGGCTGGTGCCGACGACCCCTCCGATGAGACGCTGCGCACCGCCGCAATAGCTAGCAAAAACTATGCAACATCAACCTTTATTTCACCGAGGGCAAGCTCTGCTCGACAAGCCGCTTCATCCGCGTCGGCGCCCCTACATACCACATGCCCAATCCGGTCGTTGCTCGAATGGGGAGTTTCGATTGAGCCCCCAAGAGGAAGATAAATCTCAACTTCCTCGACCCCCTCCGCCTCGCGGACGGATTCAGGCACGTCGATGGCCTGCAACGCCCCCGCACAATCCGCGGTGATGAAGCGGATCGCCGCGCCGCAATGGGACTTGGGGGTAAAATCGAACGGCAGGCCAAAAGCCGCCGCCACGGTCCCCTGCACTAAATCGATACCGGTCGACAGCGGTACGAGCTTAGAGGTGATGAAGTCGCCGCCGAGGCGCGCCGCCATCTCGATGACCTTCGGTCCAGCCTCTGTGAGCATGACCTCAGTATGAGACGGCCCCGTAACGATGCCGATGGCCTCGACGGTCCTCTTCGCTACCTCGCGGATCGCCTCCTGTGCCTCCTCGGAAAGACGCGACGGCTCGGAGTGCCCAAGCTCCACGAAATACGGCGGTTCGGTGGTCAGCTTATCGGTGATCGTCAGGATGGTCGTCACGCCGTTGACGGTCATTCCCTCCACGCTCACCTCACGACCGGTGACGCGCTGCTCTACCATGACGGTTCCCTTGCGGGAGAAGCCGCGAAAAAGCTCGAAAAGCTCTCCAGCGGGCGTGGAGCGGTCTTCGGGAGTGATGAGCTTGACCCCGCGGCTAGCGGCCGCATCGGCGGGCTTCGCGATGCAATCGTAGCCGAAATGCTCAAGGGCGCTCGCGAAATCCTCGACGGTGTTGCACACCCTGAACTCGGGCATCGGCACGCCATGCTCGGCAAGCCGCAGCCTCATGGCGTCCTTCTGGGTAGCGCACACGGCGCTCTCGGATGAGATGCCAGTCGGCAGCCCCAAACGCTCCGAAACAACTGCGGCGACCCTCACGGGCGCATCGCTCGTGGAGGTGATTACGAAGTCGGCCCCCTCCCCGCGAGCAAGGCGCTCCACAGCATCGACGTCGAGCGTGCTCGTGAGCGAGAACGCGTCGGCGACGCGGGCGCCCGGAGCATCGGGATCGTAGTCCGCGCACACCACCCGGAAGCCCAGCCGCTGCGCCGCCTCGATGGCAGGCAACTGCAGACGACTCCCGCCGAGCATCACGACGGTCCCGCGCCTCTCCTTTTGATTCATAACTGCACTATCTCCTTCGCTATCTTCTCGGCCCCGAGCCCGTCGATGAGCTCATGGGCGCGCCTCGCCAAAGCGGCAGCTCGGTCGGGATCGGAAGCAAGCCCCGCCAGACGTTCAACGCATGCCGCCGCCGTCCGAGAGGGGTCTTCCCCCATGGGTCCCCCGTACTCGATGGCGCCGAGATGCGCGAGAGACTCTGCACTCGCAGCCTGCTCCTCGACCATCGAGAACGTCACCGTCGGCAGCCCGGCAGCGGCCAGCTCGTATACAGTCGTCCCGTTGGCTGAGACCGCAGCATCGCAACGAGCCATGACGGCGGCCATGTCGAACACCGCGCATAGCATCTCAACACGGGCGCTCGAAGAGGCAATACGTTCGACCGTCAAGGCGGTTTCCTCCGCCACCATCCCGCCAACCACAACATCAAAGCCAACCCCGTTAAGCCGGTCGTCACCTAGTGCGGCGTCGAGGAAGGCGGGGAGAAACCCGAAGGGATCGGTGCTGCC
Organism: Coriobacteriaceae bacterium; assembly: GCA_030525945.1. Taxonomy (GTDB): domain Bacteria; phylum Actinomycetota; class Coriobacteriia; order Coriobacteriales; family Coriobacteriaceae; genus Collinsella. The sequence continues at coordinate 235,376 of JAUNDT010000002.1, forward strand.
TGTTGTGACTAGGACCTTGGTGATGTGCCCATTGCACTTACGATGCACCTCGGAAAAACGCGCTCCTAATGGGGCATAACCGGGTCCAAGCAGGAGTCGCGTCCCACGAGAGCCGTACGTACGACCATAGAACCCCGCGTCGATATCTGTGGAATAGTTTGCGATGAGGGAGAGGTTACCAAGATCGCCGCCCTTGCTGCCCAGATAGCAAGTTTTCGCATGTGAAGACAGTCTGTCAACATACTCAGCCGTGATGGAATACGTATCGACAAGCACAACGGGATCCTCCTGCTCGTCGCAAAGTCCACACAGGAATTCGATACCCTCGGTAAGCTCATGCCAATCAGTGCCAAGCACGCGCGCCACAAAGCCACGACTCTCGATAATGTCTACTGGCCCTTCGTCGGAGAGGACGAATTCCACATCTGCGTCGAGTCGCGCCAAAGCATCCGCCAGGGACAGACAGCGCATGACGTGACCACCGGAAATAACCGGGTTGGCATCCGTTCGAATGTAAATCTTCCTATGTGAAGAGCTTCGCATACTCTCCCCTCTCGAGCTCTCGATGATAATCTTCCATCAAAACGTATGGATCACCATAAAGCGGCTTGAAGCCGAGCTCCTTTTTGATTTTCGTGTTATCCATCCTTGGAAAAGATCCATTGTTTGGTACGCTCGGATCAGATGAAACTGTCGACTCGCCGCGTTCGCCTGCAAAGGCCTTGGCGGTCGCTTGGGCAAGTTCCAGAATCGAAAAATTCTCATCGTAGGAAACGTTATAAAGGCCCTTGCCATCATTACTCTCAAGCGCATCCGCAATGGCACGCGCCATATCCTTTACATATAGGACATCCTTTGGAGTGTCGGGATCACCATATACAACAATTTCCTCACCCATTGCCGCCTTCTCCATAAAAATCTGAAGACCGGATTTAATCACAACTCCATCTTTTGCAAACGAACCGTGTGGACCAACTCCGTATATCGACGGTATCCTCAGCCATATGTTCTTCATACCGTATCGCTCGTTATAGTAATGGAGCATCTCCGCCTTTTGGTTATTGCTCACAACGTACGCGGCATGATCGTCTGTATACGAGAACATCGGTGACGTCTCTTCCTTTATGACTGTTCCCACGGGATATAGTCTGCAGTCAAATCGCGACACGATGTCAACGAGGCGATTTATCCCGTGCCCGCGCAACCAATCAAGAAGGTTGATAGTGCCGACAACATTGGTCCGAATGTAATCGGCAATATCCTCCATCTCCAAATCCTTCTCAATGTTGGCGGGCATTCGGGCAGCAAGAGACACCGCGGCATCAAACTTCCAGGCATCAAGAACAGCCAAGCTCTCAGCCTCAACCATATCAACCTTCACATACGAAACGCCGAGCCGATCATAATGAAACTTGAAACTTGGATTTCTACCAGTTGCCACAACCTCGTGTCCACGATTGAGCAGCTCGTCAACCGTATATGCACCGATAAAACTCGAACCGCCAATCACCAGCAATTTCATGTTAAGCCGCCCTTCTCAAACTTGCACGACGGGAGAACGGCTCGACATGGACTATATCAGCGAGCCCCCCCTATCATTTGCGAAAAAGAGGCTTGGCATCACGCCGCGCTCTTCCTCACACTTCCAATCCGCCATCAAATCGCGAAAGTCCGCGAACCTGGGCTCGTAGCCGAAATCACGTCGAGCGCGGGAGATGTCGAGGGAATACGATCGGATGTCGTTGTCCCTCGACCTGTCAACACGCACCTCAGAGGCGCCGGCGGCGCCTGCGAAGACCTCGGCGATCGCCTCTGCCTGCTCCTGGAGAGAGACAGGTCGTCCTGAACCGATGTTGTACAAACCCTCGGCGGCAGCGCTTCCACCCGCCTTGACGAAAGCTTGTGCGACATCCCGCACACTCACGATATCGCGCACCGCGCCATCGGCGTCGCCGAAGACCGTAATGGGCGCACCGCACTTGGCCTTGTCAACGAAGATGCCGATCCCGGACCTCCTCACTGCGCCGTTAACTCGTAGGGAGCCGTGGGGACCGCAGCCGTAAACAGGGGGGAGCCGGAAGACGCAGTTCTTCATCCCGTACTGCTCGTTGTAATAGAAGAGGAGGTCGGCGGAGGCGTTCTTCGAGATGACGTAGGCCGCATGGTCTCCGCTCAGCCTGAAATCGCGCGGCCAGTCCTCTTGGACGGGGTCCGTGGGACTCCAGCGGTTCTGCACGTCTGCATAGGAAGTCGTTGACACGACGCGCGCCACGCCGTTCCTGCGCGCCCACTCGAGCAGATAAGCCGTCCCCAGAGCGTTCGTCCGAATGTACTCGGCGGCATCGTCCTCGCTCGAAAGGTTAAAATCCGAGTTTGCCGGAAGTCTGCCTGCGAGATGCGCAACGAAATCAACGTCTGAAGGAAGCCCGTCGAACCCCGATGGGTCAACTAGGTCGAACGGACGATACTCGACGCCCAGTCTTCGGTAATGGTCGGCGAAACGCCGGTTCCTCCCCGTTCCAACCACGGAGTAGCCGGCCTCCAGAAGAGCATCCACTACGTAGGCGCCTATGAAACTCGACGCCCCTATGACAAGACACTTCTTAGCCAAAACCGTCTCCTTCCCAAATAGCAATAGCCCTACAGGTCCGCCGCGGTAACCGGCTCGCCGAACTTAATCTCGCGCTTCGCGGCGCGCCCCAGAAGATCATCAAGGTGCTTCGGCGCGAGGCCATGCGCCGGGCGGATGCTGCGAACGTTCTCACTGGTAAACCTCTCGCCAAGTGCGATATCCCTCACCGCGTAAAGGGAGCGACGGCCGGCAAGACCCCTCTCTTCCCTCTCGGAGCGCTCATATGTCACCCGCCCGACTGAGGCCTTTGCTCGGCGCACGTCGCGGATCATGGCGCTAAACTCGGCGGGCTCCATGGAGAACTCCGAGTCCACGGTTTTCTGCTTGCGGGAGATGCAGTAGTGCTTCTCTATGACGCTCGCGCCCAGCGTGGCGGCGGCGACATCGACGCCCCAGCCCATCGAGTGGTCGGAGAGACCCACTGCACAGCCAAAGCGGGCGGCCATATCCGCCATTGTCGCGATGTTCATATCCTCGTATACGGCGGGGTACTCACTCGTGCACTTCAAAAGCACTATCCGCTCGTTGCCCACGGAGCGGCACGCCTCGACCGCGTCGGCGATCTCATCGGCGCTGCCCATCCCGCAGGAGATGACCATTGGCTTGCCCTTCGAGGCTGTGTAGCGGATGAGCGGAACGTCCACGAGCTCGGGAGATGCAATCTTATACATCTCACAGCCAATGGACTCGAGAAAGTCGACGGAGGTTGGGTCGAAGACCGAGGAGAGGAAATCCATCCCCAGTCGTTCGCACTCCTCCTTGATCTCGGCCTGCCACTCCCAGGGGGTGTGCGCTTCCTCGTACAGGTCGTAAAGGGTGCGACCCTCCCAGAGCCCACCCGGCGTGGTCTGGAAATCAGGGGAGTCGCAGTCGATGGTGATTGTATCAGCGGTGAAGGTCTGCAGCTTCAAGCAATCAGCCCCGGCTTCTGCGGCAGATCGCACAATTTCCATCGCCTTGTCCACGCTGCCACCGTGGTTGCCACTCATCTCCGCGATGAAGTACACATCGCCGCGCTCAATGGTCTCAAATAACTTCATATACTTAATCCTCCTGAATCATTGACAAGTACTTCCGCTCCGCAATTTCCCAGTCCTCGAGCGTGTCGATGTCCTGTACGTATCTACTCGGAATTCGAAGCGCACGCACTCGCTCGGTGATAAAACCGCCGCTCTTTTTAAATGCCTCGGTGTTAGCGAAGTAGAAGCGCCCGCAATCGTGGACCATCTCGGGAAGGTCTTGGCTTCGGGCTTGTGCGTACTCCGGAAATGCGTACCCGACCGATCCGTCCTCACCGATCTTGAACCCCCGAAGCGGGGGGAAATCGAAGGAGGTCACCGGAATCACCGAGCTCGCCCCGCAATCCAGCAATGACGAAGCCTCCCGCAGCTCGGACGCCCTCACGAAGGGCGCGGTGGGATAGAGGCAGCACATCGTATCAAAAGATAACCCCCTCTTTTGATACTCGCCAAGCACCTCGCATAGGACGTCCGCCGTGGTCGCGTAGTCGTTGCTCGTCGCATCGCTTCGCATGAACGGCACCTCGGCACCGCAGCCACGAGACACCTCGGCAATCTCGCCGTCGTCGGTCGAGACCATCACCGCGTCGAATACACCGCTCTCAAGAGCGGCCTCGATGGAATAGGCAATGATCGGCTTGCCGCAGAAGTCCTTTATGTTCTTGCGTGGGATGCGCTTAGAGCCGCCGCGCGCCGTGATTATGCAAACACTAGTCATAGATGAACACCTCCCTTGCATGGGAATCGACAGTCACTTTACGGTTTTCCTTAATAATCAGGTTCGGACTCTCCCCGAAAACAATGGAATTACTCGGAACATCCTGGTCCTTGACGCAAGCGTTGGCCCCGATGATCACGTTATCACCGACCTTGCAGTCTCCGATGACCTTGCTGTCGCTCATCATGAAGATGCGCTGCCCGAATCTGGGATAGACACCACGATTGTTGCCGACAGTGCAACCCTGCGAGAACGTGAAGTAATCCGAATACTCCGCGCGTCCCATAACGGCACCGAGCGGATGGTCGAAATTAAAAATATCGGGCAGATCAACCTCGTAATATAGATCGACAGCACTAAGAGCCCGATTCAGCGCGTAGATTTTATCGCACACAGAGCGCACCC
>JAUNDT010000007.1 GCA_030525945.1 Coriobacteriaceae bacterium
TCGAGCACGTAGTCCTCGATGCCCTTGGGGTAGCAGAAGTCCTCCTCGGCGAACTCGCCGTCGTCGCCCTCGATGCGCAGGCGGAAGGTCACGTTGGCGTTGACCACGGCCTGGCGGCGCATGGTCTCGCGATACCACTCGTGGGGAATGCTAATCGAGGTGAAGACTTCGAGGTCAGGGCGCCACTTGATGGTGGTGCCGGTGCGGTCCTCGCTGGCAGGCTCGATCTCGAGCGCCTTCTTTTTGGCGCCGACGACCTTGCCCTTCTTGAAGTGCAGGGAGTACTTGTTGCCATCGCGCCAAACCGTGACGTCCATATACTCGGAGGCGTACTGGGTCGCGCACGAGCCCAGGCCGTTGGTGCCGAGCGAGAAGTCGTAGTCGCCGCCCTCGTTATTGTTGTACTTGCCGCCGGCGTAAAGCTCACAGAAGACAAGTTCCCAGTTAAAGCGCTTCTCGGACGGGTTCCAATCGAGCGGGCAGCCGCGGCCGTTGTCCTCGACCTGGATGGAGCCGTCGCGGAAGGCGGTGAGGGTAATGAGGCTGCCGTAGCCCTGGCGCGCCTCATCGACGGCGTTGGACAGGATCTCAAAGGCGGCGTGCGCGCAGCCGTCGAGCCCGTCCGAGCCGAAGATGACGGCGGGGCGCAGGCGAACGCGCTCCTCGTCCTTGAGCTGACGGATGCTGTCATTGCCATAGTTTGCGGTGTTTTTTGCCATGCTCGCTCTCTCGGTGTGTCTCTGTTGCGTTTATGTAGCTATATAGATGAATACCGTAGCATAGCCCAGCCTGTGTGGGGTACCGCCCAACTCGAAACCCATCGAGCGGCGGTTCGAATGTTGCGTGCAGGGAGCTTGCGTTGAGGGGCCGGCCGCTGCGAGGGTTATTCAGGTGCCAGTAGCGTCTTGGCGTCAAACAGCTAGGTTGCGCGTGCTGTGCCTCGGGCATACAGACGGCTTGGATAGTTATTCTTATTAAAATGTATAAAAGAACTAACAGATTCGTAAATATGTAACTACAAAAACGGGAGGACGCATCTGCCTCTTTTGATCGCGTTCAATCTCGGAGAGATGGTCAAAATACCCAGATATTGCGCTATATGAGTTGTTCGGAGGGTGGCTTATCCGGAGGAAACGGCCTTCCAATCGCGGATTTGACGTTGAAAATGGGTTTGCAGCAGCTTCAAACGTCATATTTGAGATAAATGCGCATAGGTTTGGCGCTTCAGCCCAAAATGCATAGCGATTTGCACGTGCTCACCAGTCCCCGACTGCGCAATATCGTACTAGTTTGACCACGAGAGCAGAATTACATGTGAGTGAGCGCGTTTGCATGGAATCAAACCGAGCTTGGGGGCGGATTAAGCCTGGGGTCGGAGCGGTTCTGGTGCTGGATGGGGCTTGGGGCTGGAGTGTGCCTGGGCTGGGTCGGGCTTGGGGCGAACCGAGCTTGGGAGTCGGGCTGAGCTTAGGCACAAACCGAGCTCGGGGGCCGTACTGAGTTTGGGGTCCGAATTGAGCTTGAGAGCCAAACGAAACACGGGGTTCGAATCGAGCCGTTCGCAAGTGCAGGGAAGCGCGGCGAAATCGGAAGCACTGGTTAAAACGGGAATTGCAATCGCGAGTACCATGTAAGCTGAGGTTTTGTGCGGCCAAAGTCGCTGAGCGGCCAAAGTCGCCACGCGAGCAAGGGTCCTGCGCGGCCATTAGCTGTTGTGCGGCCGAGGGCGCTGGGCTGCCAGAGCGGGCGTGCGACTTGGCTCATCACCCGGCCTGCGCCAGAGAAGTGAAGGGGAGCAATATGAAAGCCCTGGTACATGACGGAAACGGGCACATCACGCTTGAGGACCGCGCCGAGCCGAAGCTTTGTGCGCCGGGCGATGCCATCGTGCGTGTCACGCTATCGACCATCTGTACGAGCGACCTGCACATCATTCATGGCGCGGTGCCGCGCGCCACTCCCGATATCGTGCTCGGTCACGAATTCGTGGGCGTGGTTGAGCAGGCGGGCACGGGTGTGCAGGGCCTGAAACCCGGAGATCGCGTGGCCGTGAGCTGCGAGTCGTTTTGCGGTGAGTGCTTCTACTGCGAGCGCGGATGGGTGAACAATTGCGTCGAGGGCGGCTGGGAGCTCGGATGCTGCGAGGACGGCTGCCAGGCGGAGCTCGTGCGCGTTCCATTTGCCGACAAGACCTGCTGCATTATCCCTGATAACGTGAGCGACGAAGACGCGCTCTTCCTAGGGGACATCGTGGCAACGGGCCACTGGGGCGCGCGGATCGCCGAGATTGGGCAGGGCTCTACGGTGGCGGTGATTGGCGCGGGGCCGGTTGGTTTGGCGACTATGATGTGCGCCCGCCTGTTCGAGCCCGTGAGCATTATTGCAATTGACATTGATTCCAAGCGCCTTGAGCTGGCAATGGAGCGCGGGCTTGCCGACCATGTGATCGACGCGGGCGGCATGAATCTCTCCGAGATTGAGGCGGCGGTGTGCGGCCTTTCGAACGGCCGTGGTGCCGACAGCGTTATCGAGGCGGCCGGGGGCGCCAATACATTCGAGATGGCGTGGCGTATCGCCCGCCCGCACGGCGTGGTGGTGCTTTCGGCCATGTACGAAGGGCCTCAAACGCTGCCGCTTCACGAGATGTACGGCAAGAACCTCGTGTTCAAAACCGGCGGTGTGGACGCGTGCAACTTGAGCGAGACCATGGACCTTGTGCGGCAGGGCCGCATCGACACGAGCTGCCTGATTTCAAAACGGTATGCTCTGAACGACATCGTTGAAGCGTATCGCGCGTTTGAGGCGCACGAGGACGGTTGCCTCAAGATCGTCGTTACGCCGTGGGAGCAGCGTTAAGGCGGCTGCTGCGTCGAGCGGGATGTCTTTGAGATCGGACTGAAGTTGGGCCCGAGCGGGGTGTCGGGTATTGCCGCCCGTGGGGTTGCGCAGGGAGGCGGGCGTTATTGCAGCCTGGGAGCACCTCCGACTCCACGGGTATCAACGACCTGATGACGGCAATCCCGAGCGGGTCGTTCGGCTCCGGTAGAGACTCGGGCTCCGCAGATGCGGGCGACTCCGACTACGATGTTGTAACGGAGCCGAGTGCACCGCGGGTCCCTCGGGGACGCGGCAACTCCGGCGCCGCACCGCCGCGGCCCGCACAAAGCACGAAAGGACCAGGTAGATGATCTACTCGCTCGCCCCCATGGAGGGCATAACGGGTCATTCGTTTCGTCGCGCGCACGCCGCATGCTTCGGCGCGCTCGACCGGTATTACACGCCGTTTTTGCCGCCTCCGCGCGTGGGAAACAAATTCGGCGGCAAGCATTTCAAGGAAATCGACCCAAAGAACAACCAGGGTCTCAACGTTGTTCCGCAGCTCCTCACTAAGAACGCGGACGAGTTCGTGTGGGCGGCCCGGCTCCTGGCGGATATGGGCTACAGGGAGGTCAATCTGAACCTGGGCTGTCCTTCCGGGACGGTGGTTTCCAAGGGGAAGGGCTCGGGATTCCTGTGTAACCTGGATAAGCTCGAGGTGTTTTTGCGCGATGTGTGCGATCGCTCGCCGATCCCTGTTTCGGTCAAAACGCGCTTGGGACTCGAGAGCGACAGCGAGTACGAGCGAATTCTGGACTTGTATTGCCAGCTGCCTTTGGCAGAGCTCATTGTGCATCCGCGCGTGCAAAAGGACCGCTACGAGGGACATCCGCGCTGGGAGCCGTATGGGGAGACGCTCGCCCGCGCTCCGTTTGCGGTTGCCTACAACGGGGACATCTTTGCGCCCGAGAACCTGGAGGCGCTGGCGGCGGCGCATCCGGCCACGCGCCACGTGATGCTTGGGCGCGGTCTGCTTGCCAATCCGGCGCTCGCGCGCATGCTGCGCGGAGGCTCGGCTGCGACGGCGCTTGATCTCAGGCAATTCCACGACCAGCTGTACGGCGCGTACCTGGACGAGATCGGCGGCAACGCGGTCTTTCGCATGAAGGAGTGGTGGTTCTACGCCAAGTTTGCGTTTGCGAACCCGATGACGGTCCATCGCGCCGTGCGCAAGGTTCGAAAGACCGAGGACTACGAGGCAGCTGTTGAGCGCATTTTTGCCGCGGAGCCGCTTGCGCCCCGGGCAAGGTATCGCGGGTAGGGGGCGTTCATGGAGTTGAGGCCAATCGCGCACATACGAACGGATTTGCCGCAGAAGTTCGGCATTCCGCGCAACAGCTTCTTGGCGCCGCATCTGCAGGGTCGGATTGTGTTTGAGCCCGAGTTTGCGCTACCGCAGGCGGTGGCGGGGCTCGAGGAGTTTAGTCACTTGTGGCTGCTGTGGGAGTTCGAGAACGGCGTGCCTGGAGGAACGGTTGCGGATGTCGCGGCGGATTCTGCGGGGAGCGGACGGGCTCGGCCGGGTGCCGATGCGAGCTCTGGTGTGGGCTCGAGTACCGCTGCGGGCGCTGGGGCGGGTGCGGAAGCCGCCGTGGGCGCTGCCGTGGACGTCAGCGTGGGCGAGCCCGCGCTGACGGACAAAGCGCTGCTTGCCAAGGGCGTCGTCGTGCCGGCTCTCGGCGCGGCAAACATCCTTGCTGCTGTCAGCACGCCTGATGCGGGCGTCGCACTGAACGCTGCCGGCACCTCCGAAGAGACTGCGACTGGTCGCGCAGCAACCTTGGTCGGCGAGGTGGTAACCGTTTCTAGTCCCGCTGGGGCCACCGCGCCCGCCACCATCCCCGATGCCGCTGCCCTCGAGCTTTCGAACCGGTCTCAACCCAAGTGGTCTCCTACCGTGAGGCCTCCGCGCCTGGGCGGGTCCGAGCGCAAAGGCGTATTTGCCACGAGGAGCCCATTCAGGCCGAACCCCATTGGCCTTACCTGCGTCAAGCTCGATCGCGTGGAGCTGACGGCGGATGGCCCCGTCATTCACGTGCTAGCTGCGGACCTGCGCGACGGCACGCCCATCTACGACATCAAACCTTACATTCCGTTTGCCGACTGCCATCCCGAGGCGTCGGGCGGATGGATTGAGGCCGCACCCTGGCAGGAGCTCGAGGTTGAGATGGGGGATGACCTGCGTGCCCGTGTCCCTGCTGGCAAGTCGGATGGTCTCGTTGAAGTGCTGCGCCAAGACCCGCGCCGAGCGGGGAGCAAGCACGAGCCCGACCGGGTTTACCACCTTGCCTACGCGGGGCTGGATATCGCCTTCTCTGTGGATGGCCTGATCCTTCGCGTGTTGGATGTTGCATAGAGGCGCGAATCGAGCGGTTTTACGGAATCGCTGCGGCGTGGCGCGCGCCGCTGGGTCGGAATCGCGTGAGGTCGCGGAGTCGTTGCGGAGCAGCACGCGGCGCTGGGCTGGAGCAACATGAGGGGTCGTGAAGTTCCATGGTGCGGCTGCGGCGTAGCGCGCGGCATGAGGCCGAAGCGCGAAGGCCCGGGGTCCCACGCGAGTTCGCGTGGGACCCCGGGCCTTTTTCGAACAATCGATGCGCTCGGGATCGCGCACACGTCGTTGCCTGACATGGGACCCGGGACCTTTGCGAGAGATCGATGCAAAACATCGCGTTTGGCGACTCTTGCTGGACTGCACGACGTTCATTTTTCAAGTGCTGGTCAAAATACCCGAATATTGCGCAATTCGAGGGCCATGAACGCGGTGCATAATCACCGGCCGTGTGAGGACTTGGGTTTTTGGACTCAAAAAAGCGGTGAAAAGCTCGGGAAGGCATCACGAAACGAAGAATTGAACGCAAAGATTTCGTTTGGGCTGAGTATCGGCCATCTAACGAGCGGAAGAACTTCGTTTGGGTTGAGTATTGGCCGTCTAACGAGCGCGACATTTGGGTATTTTGACCACACGCTCAATTGCGAACCGAGGCTGGGAGGCGGTTTGTACGAGTTTATGCATTTGCGGGAGCTCTGCGCTTGAATTTATGCGTTCGAGCCAACGGCTTGCTCCAACATTTTTGGAGAAGCCCCGAACTCAGAAACTGGACGCCGTGGCGATACCGCCGCGCATCATGTTTGACGAGGAAATGGCCCGTTTGGGTATACGGGAGCGCCCCGTCCACATATTGGGGTGCAGTGATGCGGGAGGCCGCCGGCGCAAAGACGTGGTTTTTCACAGGTGTGGCATGCCACTTCCCGCCAGGTCGCTCATGTGCATCTCGAGCGATATCAGGGTAACCAGCCCCGCTTTAACATTCCTGCAGCTTGCGGCCATGGGTGACGAGCGCGGCTGCCAATATGACATCGAAGACCTGGCGCTCATTGGGCTCGAGCTATGCGGTACGTATTTGCTGGATACCTCCTGGGACGGTTTAACAAATACGGGCGCCCCGCTCACATCCGCCGATAAGATCTCGCTCGTACTTGAGTCGATGCGTGGTGCTGCCGGCATTTCCCGAGCGCGCGAAGCGCTGCCGCTGGTGCACAACGGGTCGAACTCGCCGATGGAGTCGATTCTTTGCGCGCTGCTCACGTGGCCTCGTCGGCTGGGCGGCTTTGCCTTTGGCCCGGTTTCCCTGAACCACCACGTTATCACCGCGGCGGGAGATCGCTACGTGGACGTGGCATTTCCCGAGCAAAAGGTCGGCTTGGAATACAAGGGCAGGCAGTTCCACGCGCTCGAGCAGGTCGGTCGCGATGACCGCAGGCAAAACGAGCTGGTTGGCTCGGGGTGGACCATTATAAATGTGTGGTACGAGGACCTGGTCGAGAGTCATCTGTTCGATCGCCTTGTTGCCGACGTAGCGCGTGCCCTGGGCGTGAGGCTGCGCATCCGCAGCGACAAGTTCGAGGCGCGCAGCGCGCTGCTCAGGGCGAGGCTGCTTCCGGCGCTCAAGCGCTTTGGGGTGGAAACGTTTGTCTAGCGCGTCTGCGTACCCTAGCAGGTCCTAAGACGCTGGCTTGGCGAATTCCCGTGGTGGCCGGCTCGCAAGCAAGGAGTTCGTCGAGCGCCAGAGAGGCTGGTCCAGTGCATTCTCGTGGTGACTCGGGCCCGCGGGATACCAGAAAAAAGTTTTGTCCGGACGGGGCCGTAAGGTAAGGCTGTAGGGAAAAGCCACCCGGACAGGCTGGGTGGCGCTTGCAGTCGAAAGGGGCTGTTATGTACGAGCCGTCTCGCAATCTGTTCTCGTTTCACATCGCCGGGTTCCAGTTCTACGATGGCGCGCTGGTGCTCTCTGAGCTCAAGGCTGGCGACGCGCTGGATCTGGTGCCCGAGCCGGACAACCCGCACGACTCGGAGGCCATCGCCATCAAGTGCAAGGGCGTCAAGCTCGGGTACGTGCCGAGCGACATGAACGCGCCGCTTGCGGTCATGATGCACTACGGCCACGCCTCCGTGTTCGAGTGCCGCGTGCTGCAGGTTGCACCCGAGCGGAGCCCGTGGCATCAGGTGCGCGCCGCCGTCTTTGTGAAGGATGCACGCTAGTAACAGGCGCTCGTTTGACAGGGGTTTTGCCGGCAGGCGGTGCAAACGCATGAACGAACTGTTCGCGCCGCCGCCCATGTTACGCCTCGGTTACCGGAGCGTTAATGCCGCCGCCCGGCGCGCGCGGCCCCGCCCATTTCCGTTAATCTGCCATGAACTCAGCCGTTTATCGATGTTTTCGCCCGCTTGCCAGGTGGTATTCACTTTCTGGCAAATTTTATGCAAGGACTGGCTACCATGGCGGTGTGGCTGTCCGCTAGGTATATCCGTGGCGTTCTGCTGCGGAACGGTCGGCCGTGAAAGGAGAGCGTTATGCGCATATCTATCGGTAATGGAGGGCCATCGCGGCTGCGTCGCGCGGCGTGCGGCATCATGGCCGGCGCGGTGCTGTTCACCGCGGCTCCGCTGAGCGCCTTTGCCTGCACGCAGGTGTGGGTCCCTGGCCAGTTCACGGCCAACGGCGACCGATACGTGGGCCGCTCGGAGGACTACGCCTCGCGCCATCTCAAGATCTTCGGCATCGAGGAGCCGCAGGCAAACACCCATTACACCTCGGAAGAGTCCGGCTTTGACTGGACCTCCGACAAGACGTCCTACCGCTACACCTACGTGCGCGACCATCCCAGCGACTGGTCCGGCCGCTCCGACGCGTACTCCGAGGCCGGCATCAACGAGCACGGCGTGTCCTGCTCGGCCACGCTGACCACGAACATGAACGCCGAGATGGAGAAGATCGACCCGCTGAGCGAAACGGGTATTGGCGAGTACAACTACGCCAGCGTTATCCTGGGCGAATGCAAGACCGCGCGCGAGGGCGTTGAGCTTCTCGGCCGCCTGATTGACGAGCAGGGCGCGAGCGGCAACGACCAGATCACCATCTCCGACCCCGAGGAAACCTGGCTGTTCTGCGCGCTTTCCGGCCATCAGTGGGTTGGCTTCAAGATGCCCGAGGACCAGGTGTCGGTGAACCCGAACATGGGCAACCTCCGCTTTAAGGTCGACCTGGACGACGCCGAGAACTGCCTGCACTCCAAGGGCATCCTGAGCGTGCCTGAGGAGGCCGGCCTGCTCAAGACGTACGAGGACGGCACCCCCGACATCGCCTCCACCTACGGCGTGTCCGACGCCAAGCACAGCAGCGGCACCACCACCCGCTACGTGCAGGGTCGCCACTACTTTGAGGCCCCGCTGCCCGAGGGCAGCTACGAGGTCACCCCGGGCAAAGGCGTGACCAGGCTCGACGAGCCCACGCAGTTCTTCACCCCGGGTCGCTCCGGCTGGACCACCAACGAGATCCTGCGCTCGCTCGCGGCCCGCGGCGAGGGCACCGACGTTGACGCCAACAAGGACGCCGCGTTCGGCGCCATTGGCAACAACCGCACGGTTGAGAGCCACATGTTCCAGATCCGCGACGGTTTGAGCTCCGACATCGCCACGGTGCAGTGGGAGTGCCTGTCGCGCACTGAGTTCTCGATTTACGTCCCGCTGTACTCCGCGCTGCTCACCCAGGTGAGCCCGTACTTCAGCGACCTGAGCTGCGACGAGACCCATCAGGGCCCCACGCAGAAGGACGACGTTGAGTGGGCCATGCAGGAGGAGCCCGAGAATTCCCTGCCGTTCGTCCTCATGGACATCAACACGCTCGCGTACAACCACCGCGACTCCATGGCCGTCGGCGTGCGCGCGTACCTGGACGCCATGCAAGCGCAGATCATCGCCCAGCAGGACGCCGTCGACGCCCTGATGCAGGCGACCCCCGCCGAGGGCCGCACCGAGCTTGCCAACAAGGCTCAGATGGCCGTGGTCGAGCAGGTTTACCTCAAGTGCAACGCGCTGCTCGACGAGATGCGCGCCTACATCAAGGCCGGCGACTTTACCCAGCCCTTCGCGGCGTCTGACATGAACGCCGATGGCACCGACCTGGCCACGCCCGTTGTGTACGCCGACGCCGTTGTGGCGCCCTCGATCACCCAGCAGCCCGTGTCCGCCACCTACAAGCAGGGCGCCGCTGCGTCCGACCTCACCGTGACCGCCAGCTCTGCCAGCGGAAGCGCCCTTTCCTATGAGTGGTTCGTCAAGACGGGCGACACCGTGACCTCCACGGGCGTCAAGACCGCGAACATGCCCGTGAGCACGGAGAAGGCGGGCGAGACCACGTACTTCTGCCGCGTGACGAACGCCGCGGGGCTCTCGGTTGATTCCGACGCGGTGACCGTTGTGGTGACTGCCGTTAAGCCGCCGGTTGATCCGGATCCGGACAAGCCCGGCACGACCGATCCTACGCCGAGCAAGCCGTCCCACAAGCCCGGCGGCTCGCTGCCTCAGACGGGTGACCCGCTGAGCATGCTCGCCATGGCGGGTATGGCCCTGACCGGCGCCGGCGCCACGGTTTGCGGTGCTCGCACCATGCGCCGCAATCGCCGCAGCAAGGTGCAGTAACACAGCGGCACCGTAGCCGTCTGACTCGAGCGCGCTCGCAGCCAGCGTAAGCGCTCGCCCCCGCGCCCCGCGATTTCCAAGGCCCATGCCGAAGAAATCGCGGGGCGCGTTTTTGCGGGTCCTGGCACGATGAAAAAGACCCGCCAGTTGAGCATCGCTGAGAGGCCGGCGGGTTTACTGATTTCAATCATATATCATGCAGAAAGCGGAGCTGCGTCATCAATCCATAATTCTGACCTGGCAGCTGGCCATGGTTGCCAGGGCTGCCTCGTGCGCGGCGGGCGTGATCCCGGCGCATGTCACCGAAACGCTTGAACCGTCTAGTGGATGTGTTACCCTACAAATTGAATAATAGTAAGAAATGTAGGGTAAACATAGGAGGCGCACGATGTCCGTTCTAGAAGAAGTTCTGGAAGAGGAATATCATCGCTCCGTGAGATTGCGGATGAACCTCGAGCGGGAAATCTCCGCGCTTCCCAAAGGCAGCGTGCGCGTGCGTCAGATTCGTGGGAGGGAGTATTACTACCTCAATTACCGAGAAGGGGATAAGGTGAGATCTGATTACATCCCCGCCGATGAAGTAGATGAGCTGCGGGAAAAGATTATGCGTCGCAGACAGCTCAAGGCGGCGCTCGCCGAACAAGCACGCGACCAGAAAAAACTGGAGCGTGCACTGGGAAGAAGGCCGCATGTCGACTAAACAGCAGGAGTCATTTTCGAGTATTTTGAAGTTGATCGAAGACGCCGGCTGCTCGCGGCACGTGATGGTCGTTGGCTCTTGGGCAGAATATCTGTATAGGGAAACAGGGCTTCTCAAGGGTTTTGACCCCAATATCAGGACGCTCGACGTGGATTTCCTGGTCAAGAATCTGCGCAGACCCAACCCTGCGGCGAGTCTTTCCCTTTTGGCTAAAGAGCGGGGTTTTATTGTTGATGCTGACTATATGGACGGCACGACAAAAATCAATGATCTTGCTGGATTAGAAGTCGAGTTTCTCATCTGCGCGCGGGGGAAGGGCATCGAACAAACCCTTAGGACGAATGTTGGCGTGACGGCGCAGGTGATGCGCCATATGGAGCTGCTGGTCAGACATAGTGTTGACGTTACCTATATCAACCACTTGGTTACAGTGCCGGCTCCTGAGGCCTACGTGGTTCACAAGATGGTGATAAACAAAAGCCGTGGGGTTAAGGCAGAAAAGGACGCTCGAGCGATTGAGGCCCTTTGGCCCTATCTCGACATGAGGAAGATTGACCAGTTCTTGGGAGAGCTCTCAAAACGGGAAAGGTCGCGCGTGCGGGAGTTTATGAATGGCAGGGGAAACGTGCTGAAGATGCCGGATGAGGGTGCTGCTGGGACAGCGTGAGCTTCTAGGGCATGGAGCTCATCGCCCCACGATTCTGACCTGGCAGCTGGCCATGGTTGCCAGGGCGGCCTCGTGCACGGCGGGCGTGACGCCGGCGCAGAGGCGCGCGTCCACGCTGAGCGGGACCTCGGGGAGATGCGCCTTGATGGTGAGCGCGTTGGAGACCACGCAGATGTCGGTGCACAGGCCGCAGAGCTCGATGGAGTCGATGGGCTCGGCGGCGTTTTGCTGAACAAGCCAACGCGCGAGGTCGAGCGACCCGAACGAGGGCTTGTCGAACACCGGCGCGCCCCGCTGTTCGCGCACGGCCTCGAGGGCGGGGCAGAGCTCCCAGCCGTGGGTCCCGCGGATGCAGTGGGCGACGGGCAGATTGCGCCCCTCCTGCGTGCGGGCGTAGTCGGCGCCGTGCGTGTCGCGCGTGAACACGACCGTGCCCTCAAAGCCGCGCGCCCGCTCCGCGACGTCCGCGACAATGGCCTGCGCCTCGGGCGTGCCGAGCGCCCCGTCGATGAAGTCGTTTTGCATGTCGACGACGATGAGGTAGGAGTTGGGCATGGTGGGGCTCCTTTAGAGCGGGGCAATAACTCTCACATTCCTTTATAAACGAAACAGAGAACTCCGCCAGCCTGGAGAATTCCGCCAGCCACACGGCAAAGCGAAACAACTACGCCCAAGCCGCTTTGAAGAACGCCTGTTCGATCGATACAATACAGCGATCGAACAGGCGTTCTTAAGGTGGCGAACATGGGCGCGATTCTCGAATACGACAGCTCATCAATCGACTCGATTCTCGCATATGCCAAGCAGCTGGAAGGTCATACGCTGCGAGATGAGTGCCCCGAGCTCAAGCAGCTCGATGACCCGCATAAAAGGCGTGGCTCGTTTGGAAACGCCGTAGAAAAGTACTACTTCCACTACGAGATCAACAGCAACCCTGAGGCAGACTTTGCCGAGGTTGGCACAGAGCTCAAAACAACACCGCTCAAGCAGCTGAAAGACGGCCGCTTTTCGGCAAAAGAGCGCCTCGTGATCAGCATGATTAACTATATGAGCGTGGTGGACGAAACCTGGGAGACGAGCTCCCTGCAGAAAAAGCTGCAGTGCATCCTGCTCATCGCTTATCAATACGACAAAGAGCTCAACCCTATCGATTACCTTGTCAAACTCGTTGAGCTTTGGGGGATTCCGGACGAAGACATCCCTACGTTCAAAAAGGACTGGGACACAATCGTATGGAAGATCAGGCACGGCAGGGCTCATGAGCTATCGGGATCCGACACCTTGTATCTCGAAGCGGCAACGAAGGCAGCCAATGCGTCCAAGCGCACGGAGCAGCCCTATTCGAGTGTCCCCGCCAAGCCGCGTGCATGGGCGATCAAGCCGTCCTATATGACCACGGCGCTCAACGACATGCTCGAGGCGCAGGCCATTCGCAGGGACTCAAGGGACAAAACGCTCGACTTGCTCTCGTTGGTGCGCAAACGGTTCGAGCCCTACATTGGCCTAACGGAAAACGAGCTTGCGCAGGCTTGCGGCCATACATGGGAGGGGAGCCGAAAGCCCAAGAACCTCGGGGCGCTCATAACGAAGCACATCTTGGGGGTCGACCAGGAGTCCCGCATCGCCGAGTTCGAAAAGGCCGGGGTTAAGACCAAGACGATGAGGGTCAAGCGCAGCGGCATACCAAAGGAGTCGATCTCCTTCCCAACGTTTGATTACTTCAAGCTGGCAAGCTGCGAATTCGATTCGAGCGACTTTAGGCAGTACCTGGCTCAGAAGTACCTCTTTGTGGTGTATCGGGAGGACAGCGAGGAAAAAGACGTCTTCAGGCTTTCGGAGGTCATGTTTTGGCAAATGCCCGACGCGGATCTGCTGGAGGCGCGGCGCTGCTACGAGGAGATGCAAAACCGGGTGATCACCGGGCATGCGGACCGTTCGGTCAAATCGACGGAGAACCGCTGCTGCCACGTGCGCCCTCACGGCAGAAACAAGGCAGATGTGCTTCCGACCCCTTATGGATCGTTGGAGACAAAGAAGTGCTTTTGGCTGAATGCGCGCTATGTGGGCGCGGAGATCGATAGAGTAAAGCGGGACTTGCGGGCTCCAACCGAGGAGACGCTTAAGGAGAGGCTGGAGCAATACAGGATGGATGGAAACGTGATTCGAGTTGCAGAGCTATTTGCCGGTGTAGGCGGCTTCCGCCTGGGTCTCGAGGGGTATAGCAACGAGGACCATCCTGAGTTTTCTCTGCCGTCGGCGGGTCCGTTTGTGACGGTTTGGGCGAATCAATGGGAGCCGCAGGGCGCGCCGGCCAAGCAGTTCGCCGCCCGTTGCTATGAAGAGCGGTTCGGGTATGGCTCGGTGGTGAACGAGGACATCCATGTTGTGCTCGATGCCTATGAGGCGGGCAAGATCGACATTCCCGATGTGGACATGGTTGTGGGCGGGTTCCCCTGCCAGGACTATTCCGTTGCCAAGCCGCTCTCGCAGGCAAGCGGCATTGAGGGCAAGAAGGGCGTGCTCTGGTGGGAGATCTATCGGTTCCTGCAGCTCAAGCAGCCAAAGTTCTGTCTGTTTGAGAATGTTGACCGACTGCTCAAGAGCACGGCCGCCCAGCGAGGTCGCGACTTTGCCATCATTTTGTCCTGCCTTGCCTCCCTTGGGTACGCGGTCGAGTGGCGTGTGGTGAACGGAGCGGATTACGGGTTCCCCCAAAAGCGCCGCCGCGTGTATATCTATGCTGAGCGGACCGATGAGGCATGGGACCTTTCGGAGCGTCTGGCTTCGGGCGTTATGGCGGAGGCTCTGCCTGCGTGTGCTGTGGGTGACCTGGCGACGTTTTCCGTCTTTGCCGATCCGTACGAGAACACGGAGCGCTTTGGCGAAGGTGCGAAGGCCTCGCCGTTCCTGAATTCCGGTGTTATGCAGGGCTGCAACGTGGTGACGGCTAAAGTTGAGACCGCGTACGAGGGGGCTCGCACCGTGCTGGGGGACATTCTCGTTCCGAGCGAGGAGGTTCCGGAAGAGTTCTACGTCGAGGAAGACAAGCTCGAGAAGTGGCGCTATTTCAAGGGCGGTAAGAACGAGCCTCGCATCAATAAGAAGACGGGGCACGAGTACCGGTATGCCGAAGGCGCCATGGCGTTTCCCGACCCCATTGATGCGCCGGCCCGAACGATTCTCACAAGTGAGGGGGGGGGTGCAGCTTCTCGCAGCAAACACATCGTGCAAGCTGGAGGCGGGCGTTACCGCAGACTGGTTCCCGAAGAGCTGGAGCAACTGCAGGGATTCCCGAAGGGCTGGACGGATACCGGCATGACCAACATCAACCGCGCCTTCTGCATGGGCAACGCCCTGATCGTGGGCATCCCGCATGCGATCGGGCGAGCGATGGTCAAGCTTGGCGGCGTGCAGACGAAGTAGAAGCCATAGCGTGCAGATGGGGTCAATCGCGAGTTAGGCGGTTGGCCCCATCTGTCACTAGCTGTTAAGTTGCAGAAAAGCGCTGTGATGCGCGCGCAGACGCGATTGCGAGGGCCAGTACTCCTCCTGTTTGGGAAGGGCGATGCGCCGTCTGTCGAAGTGGTTGTAGACCGAGTTGCTCAGACGGTTTCCCACGACCACTTCGTATGTATCCGGGTTAATTGAGATAAGGGACTGCTGGTACAGGGAGCCAAGGTCGGATCTAAGCAGAATGCCAGACGACGGGCGCACACTTGCAGAGCCAAGGTATGAGCTGACGTATATCGCATCGAGGGCGGCTGGCGTGTCGTAGCCGGAAATCGCGCAGCGACCGTCGTAGGCATCGAGCAGTTTTGTTTTGAAAGAGTTGATTCGCGTCGATTTGGAGCGCTGCGCGAGCGCGTTGAACTCGAGCGCCTGTTCGCGCGGTGTCCCAAAGAACTGAAACTCAAGAGGGCTTTCGAGCGTAATGCCTAAATGGGCGATGCCCGCCTTTCTAGCGGCCTCATCTATCTCATGCAGAGAGACCGGGGAAAGCGAGTCGAAGCTCTGCTTATGGACGGGGCCGTGCAGGGTGAACGTGCCGGAGATGTCGTTGTAACTCTCGAGGAACGCGAGGCCAAGGCAGAGGTATTCGGATTCCGATTTGTAGAAGACGCCTACGGGGATGCCGTCAATGAGGCAGTTGATGAGCGAGCTGTTGTACTGGGCTGATCCTGGCTTGAGCCCGCTGTTATGGCGATGCTCGGAGTACTGGATCACCCAAGTTCCGTCGTCGAGTTGATGGACCGAGTCGGTTCCATAGATTGTGGGGTTCGCAATGGTAATCGAAATGGCATAGCGGTATCCGCCGGGCTTGTGGATGCCTCGCTGGGCCACGAGCGTTATGGGCATATCGCTCGGCGTGTGCTCTTTCCACGGTCGGGGCCCCGTTTCGTTTTCGTGGTCGAGAAACCACTGATATGCCGGCAGGTACGGCTTGGGCACGAGCGAGGCTGCGCGTTCGTAGGAGAGGGAAAGCCCCTGGTATGTGGTGATCGACATGGCTACCTCGATGACTACTAGTCCTGTGAAAGCATCTCGACAAGACTATCGAGCATGATTTGTGCGCGGTTCTTTAGGAATGATTTGGCAGCATCGGGATCTCCGTGCTTGAGATTGATGTCTGCGTCTCGCAAGGCCTGGCCGTCGTAAACGTATTCGCGGCTCCCGTTAAAGGAGAAGAGTTCCCCCTGAGAGGCGGGTAGGGTGGTAGAGCCTTTTGCTCTGTTTTCTGCTGAGGAGAGGTAGGCGATGTTGCCAAGGTTTCCTCCGGGCAGCTTATAGGCCTTGTAAGCGTATAAGCCGCCTTTCTTGCTTCTAAGGGTTTCTCGCGAAATTAGATGTTCGATATCGTATGAGCTCTCGCCGTACGCTTGAAGATTTCTGCTTGCCAAAACGGTGAGAAGGGTTTTCGCAGTGGAGTCAACGTTGATCGATTCACTGTTTTCGATAGATTCGAGGTAGGCGTGGGTTGCTGCCTCCAACTTTGCTTTTGAAAACGCTGCGTTCGTGGCGTATGTCAAGGTGCCGTCTATGTAGTTGCCAAGACGCGAATCGCCAGAGCCCTTCCACTGGTTAGTGAGCATATCGAGAATGAAGCACCTGAACAGGTTGCGCGCAGTTTCGTTGTAGCCGTTATGCCTGTAACCGGGCTTTGATTCGAACGTCGTTGACCTTACGGGTTCATAGCGCATGTGCCATAGCGCGGCAAAGAATGAAAGAAATTGCAGCTGACCACTGGATTTAGAGGTCTCATAGGCCTCTTTGCTTCCCGGCTTCCGCAAGTATTTGGCGAATCTCCCGTTGATCTCGTCATATTCGGCGAGCATACATGTGACGAGCCGTTCGATTGCCTCGGGGTTATCTTCAAAACCCGCATTTGCGAATACGTCCGGCAGGCCTTGAGGTCCTTCCTTTTTGCCGGCAATTTCCTGCGGGCGAATGCCGAAAACGATTGCAAGAGTGTTGTAGCCAATCGTATCCACCGTGTCGTCTTGATTCGCAGCCTTTGCCGGCCAGCAAGATCGGCAGTGGGATATAACGAGCTCACCCAATGCGTGGCAGAACTCGGGAAGTGTTACGACGCGTTCTTGCCGCATCTCCTCTGCGCTGAAGTCCTCAATCTCGAGCCCATCTCGATCTTCCGTTAACCCTTCGTAGCGCGAGATAGTGTGTTCGAGTATCTCATCGGAGTATTTCTCCTCCGAGAGGCGAACGTTGTATCGATTCCACTGGGCGGCAAACACCTGGTATTTGGTTAGCTTTCTGCCTCCTAGATTGACGTTGGCAAAAACGTCAGGAAGTTCGGACTTGTCTCCGGTAAAAAAGACGCAGGGGATTTGAAGTGTGGAGAGATTGACGTATCGATCGAGCGCATTGATGAGTTCGACTTGAATATCGACGATTTCCAGGTCATGGGTGCTACCTGCAGAGGGGCATATTTCTTTAACTTTTTGGGCGAGGTAGGAGCCGGGAAGCTTGCGGTCCACAGCGTGCTGGTGAAGCATTTCCTTAATTGCCGTAACAAATTGATTTCTAATTTGGGTTCGGTAGCTCTCCGGTTGCAGGGAGGCCCCGGAGAAGGTCATGAGAGAGTCAATTTGCTTGGAAGCGTTGGTTTCTATGGGGAAGTATTCTTCTGGGTGGCGCTGGTACTCTCTAAGTGTGGAGAAGCGCTGCTGGCCATCAATGAGCGAGTACTTCTCGTTGGTGTCATACTTGTACAGAAGCAGAGAGCCAAACGGAAAGCCTCGGCTAATGTTGTCGATAAATGCCGTCTTCTGTGATTTCGACCATACGAGCGGACGCTGGTATGTGGGGATAGTCATCTGATTCTCGAGCTGGTCGAAATTGATGGTCTCGATGCGGTAATTCGACATATTGCCCCCCTTGACGCGCGTTTTTTCCATTAGATCACGTGCTGGGGTGCTAGATCAAGTGATGAGCTGCCTGGGGTGTTTCAAAAGTGGTTGCGGTATTTCGTTGCCCAGGCCTATCCCTTAAACACCTCGTCGTTGTGATACAGCAGAAGCTCCTTGTTGGGAGCATGCGATTTGGGCAGCGAGATCTCCTGCTTGTCGAACTGCCAAAGCCATCCTAGCGGGTCCTGATTGTGCTTCACGTATTTAGAGACGTGAATGCGATAGTCTGGAGTAACTGTCATGAGTCCCTGGTCGAAGGCACGGTCATGTAGGGCGTTTAGGAGCAGTCCATTTGTTGGCGAGAGCTTTTCGGTTGCATTGTCTGAAAACGCCCATGGTTTGATGTGGCTCGCGATGAGCAGGTTGGGGGCGGAAATGCCTGTGATGCAGCAGCGACCCTCGTAGACCTTGAGCAAGGAATTACGGAAGTATCGCTGGTTCACGCGTTGCTTCACCGTGGCGGTGCGTTCCTTGCCGACGGGGGTCGAATCAATCTCGGCGTAAACCGGCTTAAGAGCTTTGAATTCGAGCCGGTGCTTCGTCGCGGTTTCCTTGAGCTGGTCCACCGAGGCGGCAAGGAAGTCTTCGCCACCCTCGTTGTATTCTTCCCAAACGAGCCTATCGAGCTTGTTGCCGTGTCTCATGCCCACACGGCCAGTTTCAACGCGGTTGAGATCGTAGGCGGAGATGTTCCAAAGCTTGAGGGCAACGGAGCTTGGCGAACGCCCGATTGCATTAGCAAAACTAATGACATCGGCGTTCGTTTTGCTGATCTGACTCGGTTCGAGCAGCAGGTACAAAGCGAACGCCATGTGGGTCTCTTCAGGTGTCCAGTTTCTCCGAGGCATGGCGTCCCTCCTTTGCGTGCTGTGATTGCTGCCAGGATACCACCGGAGGGGATTGGGGGTAGGTTAGGGGTGGCTCAATCGACACGCCTTGCCTCCAGAGATGCTGTAAGCATCTTTGGTGCCGGAAAGAAGCCCTCTCACGTGGTGTCGCGCTTCGGTTGCGCTCGCTTTTGCCAGCGCATTTGTTTTGCCAGGGGCATTCGTCCATGCAAAACGCAAATGTGGGGATAAATTCAGGTTCTCCGAGTAGAGGGCTCCTTGCAGCTCGAGAACCCGCAGGTAGATGAGTTATCAATTATGCTCTACTCGGACGATGCGGGATTTATCCCCACATTTGCGTTTTTGTATCCCGTGCATGGTGTCCGAGTGCGTATCTTCGGGAGGCGTACTCGGCAAGACCGCGCCGCGCGATGTCCTCGCGCCTGCATCCAAAAACTCCCTCGGTGGCATCCAGACCATTTTCGCTGTATCCGATGAGGTCATGGCTGATCTTTTGGCGGCGTGCAATAGACCTGCATTCGACGGCAGCCCGGCCAACGGGGACGACGATGATGCCGCCAATGACGAGGACGTTCTCGCCGCTACCTACGACAACGGCATTGAGCTCATAAAGGATCGCGTTAATCAGCTCGACTGGGAGGACATGGAGCGACTGGTCGCCGGCATGCTTCGTGCCATGGGCTACTGCGCTCGCGTCATGCCCAAGGGCCCCGACGGAGGCCGTGACGTTGTGGCCTCGCCCGACGCCTTGGGGCTGGAGTCTCCGCGCATTATCGCCGAGGTCAAGCATCGCAAGGGTGCCATGGGCGCGCCTGCGGTGAGGTCTTTTATCGGCGGCCTTCGCGCGGGGGACCGCGGGCTGTATGTTTCAACGGGCGGCTTCACCAAGGAGGCCCGCTACGAGGCGGACCGGGCCAACATCCCCGTACGCCTGCTCGACCTGGACGCCTTTGTGCGCCACTTCGTTGACGTCTACGACAAGGCTGATGACGAGACGCGCTCCATCCTTCCGCTCACCAGCATTTGGTGGCCTGCGTAAAAGCGTTGCACGTGGTCTTCTTGGGCGTATTGGCCGTGGGGTTCGGCCTTTCCCTGCTTATTGCCGCGCGGATCCTCCAGTTCGGGCGCATCTTCGGTGCATTCGTTCGTGCAAAAACGCAAATGTGGGGATACATTTTGACTCTGGGAGTAGAGGATGCCTTGCGGTTCGCAAACCCGCAGGTAGATGAGTTGGCCGATTGAGGTCTACTCGGACGGTGCGAGATTTATCCCCACATTTGCGTATTTGCATCGCGTGCGCAGCGCCTGAGCACGCGTTCGCGAGCGCGCTCCCCGGGCAGGCCATGGAAAACGTGTCGTTGATAACCATTCGAATAATAGTTGTATAATTCTATGAGAATAGTAGAAGGGATGCGGCTATGCTCATCAAGTCATCGACGACTCTGCGCAACGACTACAATGCGGTTTCGGCCCTTGCTCATGAGAACGACGAGCCGATTTACATCACCAAAAACGGCGAAGGTGACCTCGTGGTCATGAGCGTGGATTCGTACGAGGCCATGACCAGGTCTCTGAATGTGCGGGCAAAGGTTTTAGAAGCTGAGTCCCAGCGGCTTGCGGGTGCGGCTACGTATACGGTGGACGACGTTCGCGCTGCGCTGGAAAAGAAGTACGCGCATGCCTAAACCAGAGATTCTCCCCGCCGCATTCGATGACATCCTGAGCATCGCCGACCACCGCATCAAAACGGTGGGTCCTCAGTCCGCACGCGCAATTACTGACAAGCTCCTTACCTCAATTAGCCTGCTCGAAACGACGCCGCTTATGGGGCCACTGCATCAAGACCCAGTGCTGCACGACTTGGGATTTCGCAAGCTCGTGAGCGGATCGTACATTTGCATCTATCGAGTGCTGGACGATGTCCCTACGATTTACCGTGTATTCCACGAGTCGCGCGATTACACCCTCGACTTCCTATGGGAAGTGATGAGGTAGGCGTTGCCGCTCGGACTGGCGCGCTTGCCGGCGCGCTCAACGGTTGTCTGAGCGGGTGTGGGGCCGCATTTGCGGTTTCGAGCCCCTGGCGGCGCCTCACTCCGCGCGTTCGATGGTGGCTACGTCGCGCCATGAGGCGCGGTGTACGTCGCCCGCCTCGTCGCGCAGAATCAGCAGCTCGGCGCCGTGTTCGTCGAGCGCCCGTTCGCCCGGCGCCGTGCTTGCGATCACGCCTTCGAGCTCGTCTCCCGTGGTGAGCGTGACCTTCACCCGCACACCCGCCTTCTCAAAAAAGACGCGGGTGGATGCTTCGGTAAGGCCCTCCTGGAAAACGGGATCAACCGGCGTGAACCGATAGCCCACCTCGACAAATCGGGGCTCAAGCCGCGCTCGCGCGTAGTCGCTCAGCTCGCCGTATGTCATGTTCGCCAAACGCCGGGCAATCGCGGTGTGCGGGTCCGCCTGGTCGCGCGCCACCTCGTACTCCTTGAGTGCCTTAAGCAGCACGTAGACTTCGGACAGATTGAGCGGCAATGCCAGCGGGTGCACGGAGCTTTGGAACTGCCCTCGGTAGCCGAACTCCGCCTGCACGCACATGCCGGCGATGCGCGTGCCGTTCGCGATGTCCGCGCGCCGAGTGCCCACGGTGTTGGGGCTGCACTTGAGGATTTCCTCCGCGATGGTCTCCTGCGCGCGCCGTTCGTGCGAGCAGGTGAGCAGCAGCAGGTACGCCTCGTCATCCGTTATGAAGGAGTCTTTGAGCTCGTAGGGTTTGAGCCCTGGGAGCACGCCGCGCAGCTTTTGAAACAGATCTTGGACCTGGTGGTACAGGTCGAGCCGTCGCGTGCCGAACGGCCCTTCCGCGCAGTTGGCGTATCGCTTGATGAAGCGACGCAGCTCGCGGGTGTCCAGGTGCTCGTCCACCACCAGGTTGGACATGACGACGCCCACGGACGGGCTGTTCAGCATGGCGTCGAGCTCGTTATGCGGGGTGTCGAGGTGCTCGATAAAGCTCTTGAGGTTCATGGGGGTCTCCTTAGGGGTTGGCGGCGGCGTGCGAGGTGGGCTCCCGAGCGGACGCACGGCGCCATTCGGCCTCGCTACTCAACCTCGAAATTATCGTCGTAATTGTCGGTGCGCTCCTTAATTGCCCACAGATAGCGCTCGCGCTCGCCTTCGCTCATGAAAGGATACGCCTCCTCAAGACCGGCCATGAGCACTTCCTCGTAATCAGGCGCCGGATAATTCCACGGGCGAATCTCGGGGTTGGTGAACGTTACTGCAGGTATACCCGCAATCGAGCTCAGCTCAACCTCAGCGGGGTACCAATTGGAGCCGCGACCTTCCCACGTGTGGATGTGATCAAGCTGCTCACGCGTGATGAGATACGCGCGGCCCAGGGCAAAACCGGGCTGCGAGGTATCGAGGAACGCGACGCCAAACCCGTGCCACGCGGGGCTCTCGTTGCCAAAGTAGACGCCGTAGGGCAGCGCGCAGGGTTCGCAGGCGAGCGGCGCGGACGCGTTGTTGCACGCCTCATACGTCTTGCCGTTATAGGGGCAGGTGCCGCCCTGGATGTAGTAGTTGAGGCGCTCGTACTTGATGTTGGATCCGTATGCCACGTACCAGACCAGATTCTGGCGAAGTTCCAGGTAGCGGCTGTAGGGCTGCAAGATCACGGGAATCTCACTGGCGGGGTCGACCTCATGCAGGTACACGTAGGCGAGCGCGGTTTGCGGACCGGCGGGGGTGGTCAGGTTCACGCGCGTTGCCTTGTAGAGGGTCCCCTCGCCCTCGAGCTCGTTCAGGCGCAGCAGCGTGTCGAAGTCGACCATGCGCAGCTCGCCCATAACGGTGCTGCCCCGATGCGCGACGTCTTCCGATGCCAGGATGCCGGGGTAGCTTCCCAGCTCAAAGAGGTTATAGCCGTTGAGCTGGGCGGTTCCCAGATAGGGCTGGTCGGAGATGAGGCGCGCGTTGCGGCAGCCCGTCATGAGGGTGCCGTACACGAACACCGGGACGGAGCTGGGCAGGTCGAAAGCGTCGGCGATGCGCACGAGCTGCTCGGCGACGCTTTTGCCCCATTCGTCAAAGATGCTGGCGCTTGCCAGGCGGTTGCTGCAGGTTTGCGCGATGCGCTCGATGAGATTGAAGAAGTCCGGGCAGAGGTCGCGATGCCAGGCGCGCAGGAACGTGATGTTCGCGTCGATGAAGTCGCAGGTGTTCTCGAGTTGCTGCTCGAAGCCCTCGATGCCGTGGCCCATGAGTGAGCGCGTGCAGCAAAAGGCCAGGCCGCGCTCGAGGGCAAGGTCGATTTTGTCGGCGAGGTCGGCGGGGATGGGGTAGGGGGCGCCGGCCTTTGCAGCGCGGGGCTTGTCGATGGCTTCGAACCCGTGCAGCGCGGCGCGGGCCTTGCAGAGCGCCTGGCAGCAGGCGTAGCTCGGGTTATAAAGGTAGAGCACGCGGATGTCTGCGGGCATGCTCGGGTCGATCAGGACGGGGAAGCTGCCGTCTTCGAGCTGGAAGTCGAGGATGGCGCCGATGTTGGCGACCCACTCTTTCGTGGCGGCGGGCTGCTCGTCGCGGAACGCGCAGATGGCGCTGACCTGGGCATCGAGTGCGCGGCAGTCGACGTGGTCGGTGGCAGCGACGGCGCGGATGGCTGCGGTGCCGGTGCCGGCGGGGGTATGGGTGCCTGCAGCGACGGGTGTGGGTGCAACGGCGCTGGCGGTGGCGTCTGCGGGATTGACGGTCGCGGTGCTGCGAGTGGCAATGGCGGGCGCGAGCGCGGCGCTGTTGACGGCTGCGGCGGGGTTGCTGTTCACAACGGTGCGGGTGAGCTGGAGTCTCATTGCTATTGTCCTTTCTTTGGGCGGCCCCGTGGTGTGGCTGGGCTCGCTGGTTGACGTGACAATAGTCGCGCGGGTGGGCGTGCGGCTCCACCAAGCAGTGCTTGGTAAATGGCGCGCAGTTGCATTATCGGACAAAACTCGAGCTCATTGCCTTGGAAAATGCGCCTTTGCGAGCCCCGCGTCGGCTAAAAATCGCAGTTGATAAAAATGGGCATGGCTGCAAATACACAAATGCGCGGATAAATTCCGGGTTGGTAAGTAGAGCGCGTTGCTCAGTTAGTAAAACTGCAGGTAGATGGATCGGCTGTTTTTGGCCTACTCGGGTAGTGCGAGATTTATCCGCGCATTTGCGTATTTGCAGACTGCCGTGGGGTGTTGGGCCGCCCATTTGGAGCCAAAACGGCTTGTTTGGCAACGATGGCGGCCGTTCACGTCCGTACGTGCGTGGATTGCCGCCCAACGCAGTCGCAATCGCTTTTATATATGTTGGAAACGAAAAGCGAGAGAAGATTCACTTCCACTGTCAGCAAAATAACGGAAGCGAAAGCCAATTCACTTCCGTTAGCGTAAAATAACGGAAGTGAATATCAGTTCACTTCCGTTATTCAAGAAGAAGGGAAGCGAATATGAATAGGGTGAAAAACAGGGAGGACTCCAAGGGCCAGTGGCCCGCATGTTCCTTCGAGACCCTACCGTGGGTCCGCAACCCCGACGAGCTTTCCATGATCCCTAAGAGCGCGCGAAGGAAAATCGGCCAAACATATCAGGCGGCTATTCCTTGTAAAATTGCAGGTCGCTCCGTTGATGTTCCAACAGATCTGTCGGCACGGATATCAGATCTGTCCGTAGCTATTGCGCGGTTCGACATGGAACAAAAACAGCGAGGCTATGATCTGCCAGCGCTTATGTTGCGAAGCGAGTCCGCAGCAAGTTCTCAGATTGAGCATCTGACTTCGAGCGTGCGAAACGTGGCGCTCGCGGAGGTCTCACAGGACGTTCCGCAGAATGCTCGCTTAATCGCAGGCAACGTAGCCGCAATGAGAACAGCGCTTTCAATCAATGATGACGTCACGATTGATTCAATAAGGGAGGTTCATCGCGTCCTAATGGTCCAGGGCGGCGAAAGCTTTGGCGGGGAGCTGCGGTCCGAGCAAGTGTGGGTCGGCGGGTCGGCGTATAGCCCGCATGGGGCTCTGTATGTTCCTCCTGCCTGGGAGCGTGTGGAAGAGTGCCTCGACGATATGATCAAGTTTGCCGCTCGCGACGATATTGACCCCGTGGTTCAGGCGGCGGTCATGCATGCGCAGTTCGAGAGCATCCATCCATTTATCGATGGCAACGGACGAACGGGTAGGGCGCTGCTGCACAAGATGCTGCGCAAGTCGGGGATTCTCTTCCAGACATCGCTGCCGGTATCGGCGGGACTGCTACACAACATCGATGCCTATATGGACTCGATTGTTGCCTACCAGCAGGGAGACCCCATTCCTGTCGTCGAGCAGTTGGCCGATGCGCTTGAGCTTGCCTTGGCGGTTGGCAAGATCGTTGCGAGGGACATAGACGGCGTAATGGAGGAATGGAGTGAAACGATACGCGAAAGAGCCGGTTCGAGCATCCATCGGCTTCCGGCGGTGCTGGCCGAGCAGCCGGTGGTCAATGTCGCGTTTGTGGCTGAGCGCCTGGGGATTACAACGCGCGCGGCAAGTTCACTCGTCGCGCGAGCGTGCGATTACGGAATTCTGCGTCCGATGGGAAATAGGCAAAGGGGCGAGTTCTATCAATCCGACCAGTTGATCGATGTTTTGGAGGAGGCTTCCTCGTTGCCGGGAATACGGCGTTTGCTTCGCGGGCAGCCCGCTCGGAGGCCGCTGGCCCGATAGACGCGTTTTGTCCGGACGGGTGGGTATAGTGGTAAGCATGAGAAAACTGGGCTCAGGCCCGAGCGGGAGGCGTGTATGAACGAGATTAAATGCCCCAAGTGCGGCACGGTTATCAAGGTTGACGAGAGCGATTACGAGAGCATCGTGCGCCAGGTGCGCGACGATCAGTTCGCGCACGAGCTGCACGAGCGCGCCGAGGCACTCCAGCGCGAGCATGCGCAGGCGCTGGAGCTGGCACGCTCTCAGGCAAAGGCGGAGCTGGACCGCGAGGTGGCTGCGCGTGAGCAGGCGCGCCAAAAGGCCGAGGCCGACCTGTCCGCGGAGCTGGCGCGGCTCAAGGCGGACCGGGATGCAGCGCTCAACCAGCTCCAAGTGGAGCGCGATGCCGCTATTGCTGCGCTCAAGTCTCAGAATGAGGCGGATCTGCTGAACGCGAAGGCCGCAGCGGATGTGCAGATCGCCGAGCTCAAGGCCAAACTCGAGAGCGCTGCGGAGGAGCGGGAGACGGCGGTCAAGGTTGCCGCTCAGCGCGAGCGCATGGTGGCGCATCAGGATGCGGCGGATCAAAAGGAGGAGTTGCGCGAGCTCATTGCAAAGGAGCGCATGGCGCATCAGGAGGAGCTCGCTGCGCGTCAGCGTGAGCTCGCGAATGAAAAGGTGGCGGCGCAGGAGCGCGTTGCTCAAATGCAGCACGCCATCGACGAGCTGCGCGCTCAGGTGAGCTCGCAGCAGGATGCCGTCCGGATTGCGGAGTCGAGCGTGCGGGAAGAGCTCTCGCGTGACGTGGCGACGCGCGATGCCAAAATCGCGGAGCTCACGGCGCAGATCAGCGCCGGGGAAACGCAGCGTCAGCTCGCCGTTTCGCAGGCGGTTTCGGAGGCGCAGGTTGCCTACAACGCTCAGCGCTCCAAGCTTGAGCAGGATCTGAACGCGGCGCGCTTTGAGCTCACCCGCGTGCAAGACGCCCGCGAGTCAGAAAAACGCCAGCTCCAAACGGCGCACGAGCTCGAGCTCGAGCAGGCGCGCAAGAGCAACGAAGCTCTCATTCGCTACAAGGACGAGGAAATCGAGCGCCTGCGCGATATGAAGGCGCGCCTGTCCACCAAGATGGTGGGCGAGACCTTGGAGCAGCACTGCGAAACCCAGTTCAACCAGCTCCGCATGACGGCGTTCCCGCGCGCGTACTTTGAGAAGGACAACGACGCATCGGACGGCACCAAGGGCGACTACATCTTTCGCGAGCTGGACGAGAGCGGCAACGAGGTCGTGTCCATCATGTTCGAGATGAAAAATGAGAACGACACCACGGCCACCAAGCATAAGAATGAGGACTTCTTCAAAAAGCTCGACTCGGACCGCACCAAAAAGGGCTGTGAATATGCCATCCTCGTAACGCTCCTCGAGCCGGAAAGCGAGCTGTACAACACGGGTATCGTGGACGTGAGCTACCGCTACGAGAAGATGTACGTGATCCGCCCGCAGTTCTTCATTCCCATGATCACGCTGCTGCGCAACGCCGCCATGAACTCGTTGGCGTACAAGCAGGAACTCGCGCTCGTGCGTCAGCAGAACATCGACGTGACCAAATTCGAGGACAAGCTCACGAGCTTCCAGGAGGGGTTCGCGCGCAATTACGACCTGGCGAGCCGCAAGTTCCAAACGGCGATCGACGAGATCGACACCACCATCAAGCATCTGCAAAAGGTGAAGGATAACCTGCTATCCAGCGAGAACAACCTGCGTTTGGCGAACGACAAGGCGCAGGGGCTCACGATTCGCAAGCTCACGCACGGTAACCCGACCATGAAGGCGAAGTTCGACGAGGCGCGCGATGCCCGGGCGTTGGAGGCCGGCGAGTAGGGGCGCGGCTACGCGCGCGTGCGGTTAACCGCCCAGGTGGCGGCCACGAGCACGGCAACGTGCGCGACAACGAACGGCCAGCGCGAAGGGTCGGAGATGCTCGACAGACCCACGGCGAGCGAGCTCACGATGGCGATTGCCGGGGCCACGGCGCGGCGCAGGCGCGCGGGCGTGGTGGCCTCGAGCCGGAAGCTCTCCTTGAGCGAGAACAGGTAGAAGCCCGTAAGAAAGATCATGGTCAGGCCCACGGCGATTTCGGACACGTCGCCGTTGGGCAGCAGGCCGAACGTGGTCACCACAAAGTGGACGCCGATCCAGAGCAGCGCGGACGCGAGCGCCACGAGGGCGCTGCGGACCGGGAAGTTCAGCGTGGGGCTCATGTGGCGGAGCTTGTCCGAGCAGGGGACCTGGTTGTGCAGCGCGAGCGCGAACGGCATACGCAGCATGGCGAGCACCATGCCGTTGGCGGTGCCCAGCACCGCAACGAGGGCGATGACGTTGGGAAGCACGGCGGCCTGCTCGCCAAAAAGGCGCGCGAAGAGCAGGGAAAGGCTGGCATCGCCCGCCTCGATGACCGTCTGCGGACCCAGGTAGCAGGAGAGGCCCAAAAAATATCCCAGGTACAGCACGAGGATGATGATGGGCGCCACCACGAGCGCACGCGGGAGGTTCCGGTGCGCGTCTTTGAGCTCGGGCGCGATGCTCACGGCCGAGCTCCAGCCGTCGAACGCGAACGCGATGGGCGCCGCGGCGGCCAGCCACCCAAAGCCGGCGGTCGGTGCTGCGGCGAGGTCGGTGCTGAGCTGCGTGGCGGGGTCGGCGAACAGCAGGCCGATAACGCCCACGGCCACCAGGGGAAGCGCCTTGGCGATGGTGGTGACGTTTTGGAAGTAGCCGCTCAGTGTGGGCCACAGGATGTTCCACGCGGTGCAGACGATCAGGAAAACCACGCCGATGGCGATTTGCAGGGGAAACGAGGCGGGCAGCCCGAACGTCATGCAGGCGTACACGCCCACGACCCAGCTCACCACCGAGCAAATCACCGGCATGTACATAAAGGTGTAGTGCCAGCCGATGAACGTGGTGAAACGCGGGCTCAAAAACTCCTGCGCGTAGGCGATAAGGCCGCCGTGGCCGTTGGTGCGTGCCGCGAATCGGGCGAGCGTGAGCCCGCCGAAGATGATGGTGGTCGCCGCGAGCAGGAACATGATGGCTCCGAGCGCGACGTTGCCGCCGGTTGCCACGAGGATGTTGTCGGACTTGAAGAAGATGCCCGAGCCAATGCAGATGCCCACGATGAGGCAGATGGCGGTGGTGAGCGAGTAGCGCTCGGTCATGGCGGGCGTTTGGTGGGTGGTGGTTTGCGGAGTGGGCATGGGGCTCACTTTCGGTATGCGATCGAACGGGTCGGTGCGTGTGCGGGCGCGCGTGCGGGCGCGGTGCGGCGCGGGCGTGCTGTCGACGCGGGTGGACACGGCGCGAGCCACGCGGTTTCAGGCCGCACTCACGCGCCCCGTACAGACAAGACGCCATAGCACCGAGTCGCGACGAGCGCGCGGTCGCTCCACGTCTGCGCGCCGCGCCTGCGCTGCGCCGCGCTCGGCCTTCGCCACCCACTCGAACGGGAATTCAAATGCGAAAGCCCAGTATAAATGAGTGTGGATATGTGTCTGGCAGGTTTCCGCGCCATTTGCTTCGGATACAATCGAAGTGCATATTCGCATGGAATAGGAGGCCCTATGGATTCCAACAAGCGTCCCGACGACATGGTTCGCATCACCACCCCCGAGCTTGCCCAGGCGTTCATCGCCGAGCAGGTTGCCGCCTGCCGCGAGCAGATCGGCGACAAGAAGGCCCTGCTGGCGCTGTCCGGCGGCGTCGACTCCTCCGTGGTGGCGGCTCTGCTCATCAAGGCCATCGGCAAGCAGCTCATCTGCGTGCACGTGAACCACGGCCTCATGCGCAAGGGTGAGTCCGAGCAGGTCGTGGACGTGTTCCGCAACCAGCTCGACGCGAACCTCGTGTACGTGGACGCCACGGACCGCTTCCTGGGCCTGCTCGACGGCGTGGCCGAGCCCGAGGCCAAGCGCAAGATCATCGGCGCCGAGTTCATCCGCGTGTTCGAGGAGGAGGCTCGCAAGGTGGGCGACGAGGTTTCCTTCCTCGCCCAGGGCACCATCTACCCCGATATCCTCGAGTCCGACGGCGTGAAGGCGCACCACAACGTGGGCGGCCTGCCCGAGGACCTGCAGTTCGAGCTCTGCGAGCCCGTCAAGCTGCTGTATAAGGACGAGGTCCGTGTGATCGGCCGCGAACTCGGTCTGCCCGAGAACATGGTCGAGCGCCAGCCCTTCCCGGGCCCCGGCCTGGGCGTGCGCTGCCTGGGCGCCATTACGCGCGACCGCCTCGAGGCGCTGCGCGAGGCCGACGCGATCCTGCGCGAGGAGTTCGCCAACGCTGGCCTCGAGGGCAAGGTGTGGCAGTACTTCGTGTCCGTGCCGGACTTCCGCGTGACCGGCGTGAAGGACGGCAAGCGCCTCTACGAGTGGCCGGCGTTCATCCGCGCGGTCAACACCGTGGACGCCATGACCGCCGAGGTTCCCGAGCTCGACTGGGCGCTCCTCAAGAAGATCGGCGACCGCATCTCCACCGAGGTCGACGGCATCTGCCGCGTACTTTACGACCTGACCCCGAAGCCCTGCGGAACCATCGAGTTCGAGTAGGGCGACCGGGCGCTGAGGCGTTTTGCTTCGGCGCCGCGCGTCGTTGCTGAGAGTATGGGGCTCCTTCTTTGAAGGGGCCCTTTTTGATGCATGGGCTGAAATGGGAAAGGATGCAAGGGGCATGTTGAAGAGCCGGTTTGTCGTTGTTGTGCTTGCGGCGATGCTCTCGCTGGGGGCCTTGGCGGGCTGCTCGGCGGGTGCGGAGGCCGCCGGCTCCGGGGTGGCTCCGGCGAACGGGCAAGTCGGATCGAACGCCGTTGCCGGCGGAGGCGCCGGCGATGCGGCGCCATCGGACTCAAAGCCGGGCGCATCTGCTGGAGCTTGCGCTGCGAACTTCGACTTTGCCCAGGTTCCGTGGTACACCGGCAACCCGTATACCGTGATCGCCGACAACGTTCCCGCGTTCACGAAGGAAGATGAGGAAGAGGCCGCGGAGGCCTACGCCCCGCTCGACGAGCTCGGGCGCTGCGGCACCGCGTTCGCCATCGTCTCACGCGAGGTCATGCCCGCCGCGGAGCGCGAGTCCATCGGCATGGTCAAGCCGTCCGGTTGGCACACGGTCCGCTATGACGACCTGGTGGACGGCAAGTACCTCTACAACCGCTGCCATCTGGTGGGATACCAGCTCGCGGGCGAGAACGCCAACGAGCGCAACCTCATCACCGGCACGCGCTACATGAACACCGAGGGCATGCTGCCCTTCGAGAACGAGGTCGCCGCGTACGTCGAACGCACGGGCAACCGCGTGCTGTATCGCGTGACGCCGGTGTTCGTGGAAGATGAGCTGGTGGCGCGAGGCGTGCACATGGAGGCGAAGTCCATCGAGGACAATGGCGCCGGCGTCCAGTTCAACGTGTTCTGTTACAACGTGCAGCCTGGCGTGGGGATTGACTACGTCACGGGCGAGAGTTGGCGCGAGGAGGGACCCATGCTGCTCTCGCTGGATGGAGGTGCAGGGTCTCAGGCGGATGGTTCCGCCCAGGCGGGTCAGGGCGGCGCCGGGCAGTCTGTGGTTGTCGAGCGCGCCTACGTGCTCAACACCAACACGAAGAAGTTCCACAATCCGGGTTGCAGGTCCGTTCGCCAGATGAAGGACAAGAACAAAAGCGAGGTCAATACGACGCGCGACGACTTGCTGGCGCAAGGCTACGAGCCCTGTGCGAATTGCAATCCCTAACTGTGGAAGGGGCAGGAGCGCTCAACGCTACGATTCACCTGCGCTTGATGTGTCGGCCCGTCCGCGTTCGACCCCATAAGCCACACGTGGCCGAGGTCGAGATCCGCCGTTTTTGGCGGTGACGTCCGCTGCGGAGGCGTCGGAAGGTTTTCAGCCGCTTAGTTGGATCGTTCAGGGCTCACCTCGAGCCTTTATGTTTACGCTGCCTAGTCGATGTTGCTTGGTCCGAAGGGAATCGCCTTCTTGTCGAGGGCGCTCTGTGATGCCGGAAGGAAACTACCCCCGCATTGGGGCTGGTTTTGGGTGGTCTGAAGAAAAAGTCCCCTATATTGGGGGAGGTTTTAAGCTCCCAACAGGAGTCACTGTCTAATCCAGTTCCATTTTCCTGCGGTTTTGTTGACCGTGCGGCGTAGTGGCGCCGCGTTTTCGGCAAAACCACCCCCAATGTAGGGGACTTTTTCTGGGAGGTGCCCAAACCAGCCCCAATGCGGGTTAGTTTCCTTTTTGGGGCGGCGATTTGAGTGCTGTGCCCGAATGTGCCGTGCAGATGCGGCCGGGTCCTAGGCGCGGCGGCGCTCCTTAAGTTCAGGTGCCGCTTTTTTCAAATGGATATGGCGTATCTTTTGGTGGACAGTGCCTTGCTTTGAATGCGGCGATGCACCCTTGTGCGAGGATGCGCCCTTACAGCCCTGCCTGCCAGCGGGAACGCTTCATGTCCACGTGGGTCTCGTCGCGAAAGACCACGCCCTCATCCTCAAGCAATGCGCGCTGCGCATCGGCTCCGCCGAAGGCGAAGCCCTCGCAGATCCGTCCGTCGGCGAACACCACGCGGTGACACGGCGTAATGCCTGGACGCGGGTTGGCATGCAACGCATATCCAACCTGACGGGCGCATCCGCGCGCACCAATGAGCTGGGCGATCTGCCCATAGGTCGCCACGCAACCACGTGGAATCTGCTCCACCATATCGTATACGCGATTGAAAAAGCCTTCGCGATCGGGCGAGCTACTGGTAGCCATCTGCGACCTCCTCTGTTTTGTCCCGATGTCAATCATACCCTGCGGAAACGTATTTCGTTGAGCCATTCGTGCGGGGCTACGCTCGAGAGCGGCAACCCTCGTTGCGGGCCAAGCCCTCGGATGGTCAATGATCCTTAAATCTTAGCTGTGAGCTAATGAAATACGGAATGCATTTGCGTAAAGTGCAGTGCAGCAGTTCGAGAAGCGACTTGGGAGAGCAGCATGGAACAGGTGGAATGTAAAAAGCCTATTACGGTCTGTGGAATCGTAGGCGTTGTGTTCGGAGGCATTGCGTTGCTAACGAGCTTTA
Organism: Coriobacteriaceae bacterium; assembly: GCA_030525945.1. GTDB lineage: Bacteria > Actinomycetota > Coriobacteriia > Coriobacteriales > Coriobacteriaceae > Collinsella. Next base: position 32,317 of record JAUNDT010000007.1, read on the forward strand.
TCCCGATTATCAATAATGCTGCAGCGCTGTTTGGTCTGGCGGGGGCCGTATTGGGTGCTGTTGCCTTGCATTCGACCCGCGTTGCGGGCAAAAAGTCCGGCAGGGCTCTCGCCGTAATTGCGCTCATTGTTTCGGTTGTGTCGGTCGCCATTGTCCTGACGCTGCAGGCGCAATGGTCCGCTGCTCTTTCATAGCTCAGGTAACGTAGGCCCGGACGTGATCCGGAACAAAATGGGAGGTAAACCATGCATGCAAGAACGGCAGTTGTATCCAAGCGCGTGATGACAATTGCGCTGGTGCCAGCTTTGGCTTTCGCATCGAGCGCCTTGATCGGATGCGGTTCATCGAGCGAAGCCGCTGGGTCAGGTAAGGCGAGCAGCGACACCGCACAAGAACAGAAGGCCAAGTCCGACTACGTGGTGACCATTGATAACTGCACGGTCACAGCGGATTACGAGGGCGCACCGGCGATTATCGTGGACTACACGTTCACCAACAACTCAGATGAGGCAACGAGCTTTGCCGCGGCATGCGATGAGAAGGCGTTTCAAAATGGTGTGCAGCTCGAGATGGCGATTCTGACGGAGGATCTGGGTAACGGTTACATGGCAGAGATCAAGCCCGGTGCGAGCACGACGGCGCGTCTCGCATATTCCCTTACCGATCAGTCTGAAGTATTGGTCGAGGTCGGGGAGCTGTTCTCTCTTGAGGACACCCTGCTCGCCGAGAAGACCTTTACGGTCGCGTAGCGTTGGCGATAATTTAGCCAGACGAAGGGAGGGGAACGCATGACGGAACGGTTGACGGAAGAAGTGTTGCAGGAGCTGCTCGACGCTCCCAGCTTAGACGCCTTCATTTCCGGGCATGAGTTCCCTTCCTGCACGCTGGCGGAGTTTCTCCAGCAGATGCTCGAGAAAAAGCACCTGGAGCGCTCCCGCGTGGTGCGCATGGCCGACCTCAACGAGACGTTCGGCTATCAGATCTTCACCGGCACGCGCAACCCGTCGCGCAACAAGGTGCTGCAGATCGCCTTCGCCATGGCGCTCAGCCTGCGCGAGACCAACCGCGCACTCATGTCCGCGGGTGCGAGCTCGCTCGACCCCAAATGCCGCCGCGATGCGATTATCATCTTCTGCATCGATCAGGGGTGCAGCCTGCAAAAGGTGAACGAGGAGCTCTATCGCCTGGGCGAGGAGACTGTTTGCTAGCAGCATGTCAGCGCCGGACGGGCTGGTATCATGCTGGGCATGAAAACTTTTGAGAACATAATGAGGGTGCAGGCGGGCGAGGGCCTGCGTGAGGGTGCCGATGCGGGCGACGACCTGCTCAAGGGTGCCGATGAGGATGCCGACGCGGCTGCCGATCTGGATGCCGATGCGGATTTCCGTCGCGGCCTCGACGCGTTTTTGACCAAGGCCGGCTACGCGACCACGTGGCGCGTGGAGCAGGTTCTCAAGGTCTCAGATTTTGAAACAACCGAATTGGTGACGGGCGAGCCCGAGCTTGGGCGCGCGGGCCGCTACGTGCGCAAACGCATCGACGCGTCGTCGGGTGCGGGCTCGGCGTACCGTGCGCTGTGGGACGCCCAGCGGGAGGGGCGCTGCCCCGTGTGCGTTCCGCGGCTGGTGGAGCTCGGCTCGGTGGGTGACGAGCTCACGGTGGTCATGGAATTCGTGGAGGGCGCGACGGTCGATCGACTTGTGGCCGCACTGGGTTCGGGCGAGTCGACGGCGGGCGTCGTTATGCCGGCGCTTTGCGAGGCGGTCGCTCAGCTGCACGAGTGCTTCGACCCGCCGCTTATCCACCGTGACCTCAAGCCCTCGAACGTGATTATGCGCGACGGCTCGCCGGTCATTATCGACTTTGGTTCCGCGCGGCAATGGCGGGACGGCGCCGAGGCCGACACCGCGCATTTTCTCACCCGCTGCTACGCCCCGCCGGAGCAGTTCGGCTTTGGGCAGACCGACGTGCGCAGCGATGTGTACGCGCTGGGCAAGATGCTCTACTTTTGCGTGACGGGGCAAAACCCGCCGAACGTGTGCGATGCTGCGGCGTGCGAGAAGGCGGGGCTGGGGCGAGAGATTGCCGAGATTGTTTGCCGTGCCTGCGCTTTCGATCCCGGCGTGCGCTACGGCAGCGCGCGTGAGCTGGGGGAGGCGGTTGCGCGCGTGGTTGCCGGGCTTCGGCACCCGGCAGCGGCTGGACTCCTGACGATGAGGCGACCAGCGGCAGCGGAACACACGCCGGCAGGACATGCGATGCCGCTGGAGCGTCTGGCGACAGCAGGACATGCGGCGGCGGAGCGTCTGGCGACGGCGGGGCAGCCGGCACCAGCGAAGTGCTCAGCGGCAGGGCATGATCCCCAGGCGCAGTCGGGAAACGTCGACCGCGCATCGACGGGCTCGGCAGCGCCGACAACGGCACCAGCAGCCGCGTCCGCGCGCGCAACCGCGGCCGCAAGCGAGCCGTCGCAACACCCCTCCAGCTCATCAATCCGGCCACGCCCGCGGCTCGTGCATTGGCTCTGCTGCACTTGGAATCTCCTGCTTTTGGTGGACTACGCGGTAATTGTTATGGGCTCGATATGGGCGATCGCCGCCCCCAACGCGCATGATGCCCTACTGCCGCTGTGGTTCAGGGTTTTCGAGTACGTGGGCGTTGGCATGGTGTCAACGGGTGCGGTCATCTATTTGCTGATGAACAAGCGCGCTCTGCGCGAGAGCGTGCCGGCGCTGGCTCAGGCGGGAAGCCGCAGGTGGCTCGTGTTCGCGCTCGCAGCGGTTACCGTTGGCGTCGGTATCCCCATGCTCATGGGAATGGCTGCGGGCCTGATATAAGCCCGCGGCAATAAAAAAGCGCCCGGCCCCACTCAACAGGGGCTGGGCGCCTTGAGGTTTGAAATGCGATCCGGGCCGCGCTGATTCCCGTGGCGTCCGTGCACCGGTGCGCGCCACCCAGCCGCAGCCGGCGAGACCGCCCGGCCGCAGCCGGCACAGTGCCGAGCAGCTGGCACGCCAGCGCGCAGTGCCGTAGTGCCGTTGACGCTGTCCACCCTTCAACGCCGGATCGCGTGCGCCGGCGCGCGCCGACCGACCGTAGTCGGCACGACCGCCCAACGCGCAGCGGCTAGATCAGTTCCTCAAACGAGCCGGCGCGGTAGTTCTTGAACACGATGCCGTCGCCGTCTTGCGTGGCATCCAGGTCCACGTCGGCCATGATGCCAAAGTCGTGGTCGCCGTCCGAGTCGTGAAACACCTGGTGAACGTGCCAAACGTGGTCAGTGAGCTCATCGGCCTCGTCGATTTTAAGGAACGCCGCCGACCGCGCATCGCCGTCGGTGAGCAGGTCCTCGTGCGCGTCGTAGAACGCGTCGAGCACACGACTCCAGCGGAACTCGCCAAAGCCCCAGTCCTCGTCCAGCGCCCCGAGGTCGCCGGCGCGGTCGCGCGCGGCCAGGCGCACACGCTGGAACAGGGCATTGCGCACCATGAGCGTCATGCCGCGACGATCGGCGACCACCGTATCGGAGCGCTTGAGCGGCGCTGCCCCAGGCGCGGCGCCGGCGTTCTCCCACTCGTCCACTAGGCTCGAGTCGACCGAGCGCACAACCAGGCCCAACCAGGCCACGATGTCGTCGAGCTCCTCGGTGCGGCGCTCAACGGGAATGGTTCGGTCGAGCGAGCGGTACGCCTCGGTGAGATAGCGTAGCAAGATGCCCTCGCAGCGCGCGATTTTGTACTGCGCGATGTAGCTCTTAAAGTCGCAGCCCGTTTCGAGCATGTCGCGCAGGACCGACTTGGGGCTGAGCTCGTAGTCGTTCGCCCACGGGACCTGCGCGCAGTACGTGGCGAACGCGACGTCGAGCATCTCCTCGAGGGGCTTGGGGTAGCTGACGTCCTCAAGGCGGTCGAGGCGCTCCTCAAAATCGACGCCCTCGGCCTTCATGGCGCTCATGGCCGCGTCGCGGGCGCGGCGCTCCTGGGCGCGCAGGATTTGCTTGGGGTCCTCCAGCGTGGCCTCGACCATGGAGATGAGGTCGAGCGTGTAGCCGGGGTCTTCCGGGTCGAGCAGTTCGAGCGCGGCGAGCAGGAACGGAGAGAGCGGCTGGTCGAGGGCGAAATCCTCGGGCAGGTCGACCGTGAGATAGTACGACGCGGGCCCGTCGAGCGGGTGGCTGGCGGCGGGCGCGGCGTGGCTGTGTGCGGCGCCTTCGTCGCTGGCCGCGTGGGCGTGCTCTTCGTCCGCATCGTCCTCGCGCGCATCGGCGGCGCGCAGGGCGTCCAGGTTCGCCGGCGGCGTGGTGAGGGAGACGCTCGGCAGCGATCCGGCGGCCGGCGTCGCGGCACCGATGCCCGCATTCGCAGCGGCTCCCTCCTCGCCCTCCGCCTCGCGCACAACAACGCCGGCGTCGATCAGGGTTGCAAAGATTTCTGCGGCGCGCAGCTTGAGTTTGGCTTTTTCCTCGGGCGTCTGCAGCGATGCGTCGATGAGCTCAGGCACGCGCTGCCAGGCGTCGCCGCCCTGCTCTACCTCGGCGAGCACCATGGAGTGCGTGATGCGCAGGCGCGGCTTGAGCATCTCGGGCTCGCTTTCGATGAGGCGCGTGAACGTGTCCTCGTTCCAGGTTACGAACCCCTCGGGCGGGCGCTTCTTCTTGAGCTTCTTCGTCTTTTTGGGGTCGCCCATGGCTTTGAGCTCTGCCTTGTGGTTCTCGATCTCGAACTCCGGCGCCTCGGCGATCACGACGCCCTCGGTGTCGAAGCCGGAGCGGCCCGCGCGACCGGCAATCTGGTGGAACTCGCGCGAGCGTAGGCGGCGCTGCTTACGGCCGTCGAACTTGGTGAGGCCGGTGAGCAGCACGGTGTGGATAGGCACGTTGATGCCCACGCCCAGGGTGTCGGTGCCGCAGATGACGGGCAGCAGGCCCTGCTGGGCGAGCTTTTCCACTAGCAGGCGGTAGCGCGGTAGCATGCCGGCGTGGTGCAGGCCCACGCCGCTCGAGATGAGGTGCTTGAGCGTTTTGCCGAACGCGGTGGTGAAGCGCCCGCCCTTGATGGCCTCTTTGATGGCTTCGCGCTGCTCTTTGGTGGCAACGCCGTAACTGGCGAGCGAGCGCGCCGATTGCAGCGCGGCGTCCTGCGAGAAGTGCACGATGTACAACGGAGAGTCGCCCTGGCGAAGCGCCAGCTCAACGGTGCCTTCGAGCGCGGTTTTGACGTACTCGTAGGAAAGCGGGATGGGGCGCGGGGCGTCGGCGATGAGTTCGAGGTCGCGGCCAGTGGTGCGGGTGAGCGTGTCGCCGATGGCGGTCATGTCACCGGGTGTGGCGCTCATGAGCAGGAACTGGGCATGGGGCAGTGTAAGCAGCGGGACCTGCCAGGCCCAGCCGCGGTCGGGGTCGGAGAAGAAGTGGAACTCGTCCATGGCAACGCAGCCGACATCGGTGTTTTCGCCTTCGCGCAGCGCCTGGTTTGCGAGGATCTCGGCGGTGCAGCAGATGACGGGGGCGCTTGTGTTGATGTGCGAGTCGCCGGTGATCATGCCGACGTTGTCGCGGCCAAGGACATCGACCAGGTAGAAGAACTTTTCGCTTACGAGGGCTTTGATGGGCGCCGTGTAGTAGGCGCGCTGACCGCTTGCCATGGCCATGAACATCATGCCCAGGGCGACGAGCGACTTGCCCGAGCCGGTGGGCGTGCCCAAGATAACGTTGCTACCTGCGGCAAGGGCGAACAGGGCGTCCTCTTGGTGGGGCCAGGGCTCGATGTTGCGCGCGGCGATCCAGTCGACGAAGCGCTCGTAGGCTTCCTCGGGCGTGAGCCAGGGGTCTAGCTCGGGGGATTGGTCGGCGGTTTCACCTGCGTCTATAAGGGTGCCGTGGTCTGCGGCGTCTGGCTCGGGCTCCCACCAGCTTGGGGCCAGCGACCCGAGAGAGCCGTGGGCAAAGGGGTCAAATGTGCCCTGCGAGCTGGGATTGTTGGTATTGTCCTGCATCGGTATCCGATCTTTCGAGTTTCGTTGTTTCATTATGACCCAATGCGGCGCGCGCTGGCGTTGCTGGCCAGGTTTGTATTCGGCTGCGGTGGTTGGTTGTGTTGGCGCGGCGGAGCTTTCGAGCTGTAGGGCTGCAACCAGGCGGGTGTGGCGGTGGTTGGCTGTTTTGGTGCAGGTGTGCTTTGACTGGCGGGCGTTTGGTTGTACAGGTGTTGCTGGCTGGCGCGGTGGCGTTTAGGGCAGATGGCGTTTTGGTGCGTGGGGGCGGTTGCGTTTAGGTGCGCTAACGCGATGCAGTTGGACGCAGGCGATGGCCCAAAAACCGTTCAGGATTGGTAAAAGCCTCAATATCGTGGACGCGCACGATGCCGGTGTCCTTTGGATGGCCAGAGGCCTAGATTTCACGCGCCAAACGAGGCGGCTCACCGTTCACATGCGCGAAGATGATCAAAACACCCGAATATTGCGCAATCGGAACGGGGTTGATGCGCATGCATACGCTTTGTGCGGCTTCATTTGGGGGACGCCCAATGAAATCAGGGGATGTCGGCGCCAAATGGCGCCGACATCCCCTGATTTTTAAAGTAAACCCTGTCGATTTGAGCTACGCGGACAGTTGCAATAGCGCAATATTCGGGTATTTTGACCATCACACCAAATCTGAATCTTGGTCAGCCTGGCACGGCTAAAAATCTATGCAACACAAAGGCAAATACCAGGGCATTTATGCATTCTGCTTGCGAGCCATGCGCTCACGGCGATTTCTAAGATTGTCAATCGCGTAACTCATGCCGTACGGGATGTACTCGCTTTCAAAAAGGTCTTCGGGCAGATAGTCCATGAGGCTTTGGGGCAGGTCAAGTGCCTCCTGCAGCTGTTCGGGCGTCGCTGGGTTCGATGTCGGCGTGGCGTAGATGGCGTTGACCGTTGCCCCCTGCGCGGTCAGGCGGGCCTCGTATTCGGTGACGGGCTGCTCCGGATGTGCGGCGCGGTCATCGTTAGTGGCGCAGTGGATGGTCCAGCCCAGCGTTCGGAACTGCGGAACTGAAAACTGCCACAGGGGCCTGCTGTCCGTTCGAAGCGCGACAACGGCATCGGGCGCGAGAAGCGGCCGGTAGCCTTCGAGATGCGCGGCAGAGGTGAGACGCAGGTGCGCGTGTCGGCGCTTGGGGTGCGGCGTGGGAAAGTTGATCGAGATGGCGTTGAGCTCACCAGGGGCAAAGATCCGATCGAGCTTGGCTGCGTCTCCCGGGATGATGAGGGCGTTCTTGATGCCCTCATCCAAGATGAGCTGCGCCGCGTGGACCACGCACACGGGCTCGCTGTCCATGCCGATAAACAGGGTATCGGGATGACGCTTTGCCATGGCGGCGATGTAGGCGCCTTTGCCGCAACCCAAATCGAGATGGACACGCACAAAGCGAGTGCCTGCGGTCGCGGGGCTATTCGCGCCGTCCCGCTGCCCGCAAAGCGGCCAGCAGGCTTCGGCCCAACGGCCCCGGTAAGCGGGGGCGTTGGTTTCGATGGCGTCGGCCGCGCGCTCAATGCGCTGGTCAAGGACAAAGTTCTTGGGCATGCGTGCGTGCATGGTCGATGTCTCCCGTGGGTGAGAAGGGCGCTTGCTGGAGGTATTCTACCGAAGTCCCGATGCGACTCCATCTCCGCCGCAATCTACGCGCTTAAGCACCACGTATCGGTTGAGGTCGTCGGACGCTCCGTCGGCGGAGAAGCGCGCAACCTCCTGGGCGCGCGGTGCGACGGAGGCAACGAGGGCGTCAATCTCGCTCTCGGTAAAGTGGTGGCAGTAGCGCAAGGGCGAAGGGTCGCTCTGCCATCCGAGAAAATGGTCGTGTTGGTCGAGCTGGGTGAGGTCGATCGCGGGGAAGGTTGGAGATTCGTTGATGCGCCTGTCCTCGATTTCGCGCACGCAGAGGTCGCGTGGGAGATGGGTGTCCTGGAACGCAGCGCTGTTGCTGGAATCGCTTGAGCTGCGTGTGGTGTCCCCGCGTGCGAGCTGGTCGGCGCGACGGGCTTTGCGGGCGAGTCGTTCGTCGTGCATGAACTGCCAAAACGAGACAACGATGAGACCATGCGGCGAAGTGCGATCGACGAGTTCCGCAAGTATGCGCTGTCGCAGATCGTAGCTGGGAATATGATGCATGAACCCAAAGCAGACGCTGAGGCTGCAGGCGGGCACGTCTTCGAAGGCCGGGCGACCGGCGAGGGCACGCTGCAGGACATCAACCTCGTGATACGTGACCCCGACTTGGGCGAGCGCTTCTGTGGGGGCGAGGGCGGTGCAGCTGTCTACGGCATGGAAAGCGAATGCGGTGCTGGGGAACTCGGCCGACAAGAACTGCTCGAAACGCATGTTGCCACACGCGAGGTCGAGCACGCGGGGGTCGAGGGCTCCCCAGGGGGATGCGGGCGCCGAGCCGGGGCCGTTGGTCTCGGGGCCCGGTGCGCCGCCCGCCCGATCATCTGAACGGATGGGGACTGATACCTGGGATGCCGTCTGCTTTGATATCGGGTTTTCGCACGGGTCATGCGCCTGCGTTTTCAGCAGTTGGGCCAGCTTTCGCCAGCCGTTCCAAGGGGCCGAGCGCGTGGCCGAAAAAGACGCGGCGTGCTCGGTGTAAAAACGGTTGTTAAGCGCGATGAGCGCCTCGATGGTCGTTGTTTCCATGTTCCTCCCTTGGCTCATATTGTAGTTTGTACGGCCGTGGAGTCCGCGCAGGGCGAGCGCGGAAACGACTGCCGGCGATTTTCGCTACGCGGATTGCCAGGGGCTTTGCTGTGGATGAGTGCTGGAGGATTTGCCGCGGACGAATCTCGGAGGTCACGCTGCATTGCCAGCCTCGGCGGACGTAATGCAGGCAGAGGGCCTGGCAGCCCCACTGCTACCTGCCACCGCTGTCGTCCTGCTGCTTATGACGCCGCCGCAGCTCTGTAGCGGGCGTCGTCTGCCGAGGCTCTGTTGCAAGCGGCGTCGCTATGGCTCTGTTGCGGATGCTGGCTGGCGTGGCCTTGTTGCTGCGGGCGATGCGGTTCCGTTGCAAATATCGGCCCGCGTGGTCAAATCGGCTCGCGACTGGGGCTCCTGGATGATGCTTAGGGTGCCAAAGCGAGCTATTTAGAGCGGGTGATGGTCAAATTGCCCTACGACTGGGTGTATTTCGGTTTTGTTGCGCCACGCGAGGATGCTGAAAAGGCCCAGTCGTAGGGCAATTTGACCACGGCGCGCTTCCGATGCGCCGTTTGAGGATCCTTGGGCCCGGTTGTTTTGCCCAGTCACGCGCTGTTTTGACCATAGGGCGCCCCCGAAATGATCTTCTCGGGCGCGGGTCATGTTTGTTTGACCCAACCGCACGTCAATTTGACCGTAACGCTCGAACGTCCGTAAGGCGTGATGTGTATTAATTTACCGCGGGCGTTAAAAGCAGCGAAGCCAACGTTCAGACAACGAGTCGCGGCAGACGGCCTGGCGCGGCGAGCGGCTGGACAAAGTGAACGGTGGGAGGGTAAAACCAATCTTAATGGTGGGCACATGAGGACGGATAAACCAATCTAAAAGATAGGTAAATGAGAGCCATATTGAACCTGGCGGCCACATTGTGGCCGGTGGCACATTGCGCTCTGCGGCTGTATTACGCCCAACTGCCTTGCGCCCAACTGCCGAATTGTTGCTGGATGCCGCGTTGACCTAGCGGTCGCATGTTACCCAGGGCTGAGTTTTGTCGAGGGCGCATTTCACCCCTGGTCCGTTTTGCCTGTCTGCCGCATTTTGCCCGGGGCGTACATTGCCCGGGGACGCATCTAACCCAGGGCCACGTTTCACCCGGGCTCTTTTTATCTGAACCTGGCTTTTGCCTAGGGACCCGCTTTGCCAGGAATCGCGTTTCGCTGTTGGACCCGGCGGAAGGTGCGCGGTGTGGGCGTGCGGCCGGGACGCAGCAAACCTGGACACGGAAAACCAATCAAAAAGATTGGCAGTCCGCCGCCCATGAACGCTATGCCCCGCCCACTGGCGTTAGGGCACAATGGCTTACAATCTCCCACATGGAAGAGATCATTTTACAGATACTGGACGAGCTGCGTGCGGGGCACGAGGTGGATGACCGCGCACTCCTCAAGCTGTCGCATGCCGCGGCCCGTCGCGCCGCCGCGGACAAGCGAGCCTTCGCCAAGCGCAAGCTCCTGCCGTTTTACCAGAGCGTGAAACGCGACGACCCCAGCCGCTGGAAAAGCTGGAACGTTACACCTGAGCTCGAAAAACGTCTGCTCAAAGTCCTGCGCATGAAGCCGCGGCGCAGCGCATCGGGGGTGGCGACCATCACCGTCATCACCAAGCCATGGCCCTGCGGCGGCGATTGCCTCTTTTGCCCCAACGACATCCGCATGCCCAAAAGCTACCTGCACAACGAGCCCGCCTGCGAGCGCGCGGAGCAAAACTGGTTCGATCCGTATCTGCAGGTGGCATCGCGCCTCAACGTGCTTTCGCAAATGGGCCATGCCACGGACAAAATCGAGCTCATTGTGCTCGGTGGCACGTGGAGTGACTACCCGGAGAGCTACCAAATCTGGTTCATGACCGAGCTGTTTCGCGCGCTTAACGACGGTGTGGTGCGCAATGCCGCAGTGTTTGCCGGGGGTAAAAGCCATGAGGACCAGCTGCCGGGAGACTCGGCGGCCATGCGGCGCGAGCGCTACCAGTGCGGCGGCTTTCCGCAAAACGGAGATGAGTTCGCGGTGTTCGCATCGGCGGAGCAGATGCGGCTCAACGCGGGCGAGCGCACGTACAACCAGGCGTTTCGCGAGCTTTACGGACAAAACGGGCCCTGGCGATCGGCGGCACGGTGGCAGAACGCCACGTGGCAGGATTTGGAGCGCGAGCAGCACGCCAACGAGCGTGCGCACCACCGCGTGGTGGGCCTCGTTGTCGAGACGCGCCCCGACGCGATTACGCCCGCGGCCCTCACGATGATCCGCCGCTTGGGTTGCACCAAGGTCCAGATGGGCATTCAGTCGCTGGACCAGGAGATCCTGAACGCGAACGACCGCGGCATCGAGGTACGGCGCATCGAGGAAGCGTTCGAGTTTCTGCGCGTGTTCGGCTTCAAGATCCACGCGCACGCCATGGCGAACCTCTACGGCGCAACGCCCGAGCGCGACAAGCGCGATTACCTGCGCTTGGTGAGCGAGGCGCCGTTCCAGCCCGACGAAATCAAGCTCTACCCCTGCGCGCTCATCGACGGCGCGCGCCTGTGCACGCGCTTTGCCGAAGGCTCGTGGCGCCCGTATACGGAGGATGAGCTGCTCGACATCCTGGTGAGCGACGTGGCGGCCACCCCGGCATGGACGCGCATCTCACGCATGATCCGCGACTTTTCCTCCCACGATATTGTGGCGGGGAACAAGAAGCCGAACCTGCGTCAGCTGGTGGAGGCCCGCCTGCGAGGGCAGGGCGAGAGCGAGCGCGATCGGGGCGACGGCATTCAGGAGATCCGTTTCCGCGAAGTCGGCACAGGCGAGTTCGACCCCAAAGAGCTGAGGCTCGAGGTCGTTCCGTATGAAACGAGCAACACGAGCGAGCGGTTTTTGCAGTGGGTCACGCCGGAGAATCGCATTGCGGGGTTCCTGCGTCTGTCGTTGCCGAGCGAGGAGTACGTGCGAGCGATGAGCGGGGGAGGAGAGGGCGTTGGAGCAGTTGGCGCCGCTCCTGCTGGAGTTGCCAGGGCTGTCGGTGCGCCCGCAGCCGGAGCTGCTCTCGCGTCCGCTGCTCGTGCCGACCACGTATCTGCCGCACGGGGCGCCGACGCCGTTCACGCGTGTAGCGCGGAGGACATCGGGGCCGGCGCCACGTCCGCCACTGACGCCGCCCCCGATCGCTGCGCGCTCCCCGTCGCTCCGGGCGAGGCCATGATCCGCGAGGTACACGTGTACGGCATGGCCACGCAGTTGGGTGCGGAGGGGACCGCTGCGCAGCACCTGGGGCTGGGTCGCAAGCTCGTGGAGCGTGCGTGCGGCATCGCGCACGCGGAGGGCTACGAGCGCATCAACGTAATCAGCGCTGTCGGCACGCGCGAGTACTACCGCAGCCTCGGGTTCGCTGACCACGGGCTGTACCAGCAAAAGGAGCTTTAGGAGAGAGGACTGCCTGGACGGGCAGGCCGCGCGGGCTCTGGGTTGGTGCGGGCGAGCGCGCTGGGCATCGGCGTTGGATTTATCGACCTTATGCTCGGAGCGCGCTGTAAGGCGAGCGGGCAGACGATGTGGAGGGCCCGTCTGCACAGCCAGAAGGAAAAGGTGGAGGCATCGCATGACGACAAAACAACCCAAGCCAGCATCGGTCCCCGCGGTGACGGCGGGCGTTGCTACGGGCGCTGCCGCAGGCGCTATTGCCGCAGTTGCCGTGGGGGCCGCCGCAGTTGCCGTGGGCTCTCGCTGCCTGCAGATCGTTCGAACGAAGGCGGGCTTCGCTCGCGTGAAGACGGTGCGGAACGCTGCAGGCGACAAGATTCGCGTGCTCCAGCAGGGCGGCGTGTACCAGAGTGCAACCTATCTGGACGAGCGCCGCTTCGAGCCCGTCTTCGCCTACTATCGCGCCTTCGATGCCATGTTTGAAGCGGAAGAGGGGCAGCTAAGCCACGCTGGCACCAGCGACGCGGGCACGGCAAGAGGCGCTTGCCTCGCAGGAATGGACAGTGCGGCCGAGCGTAACCATGCCGAAGCTCCCAGCGAGCCGATGACCAGAGGCCTCGGCGAGCCGGCAGGCTCTCGTTCCGGTTTCAAGGCCCGCTCCGACGAGCCGGCTAGCTCCCGCCCCAACGTCCGCTCCGACGAGCCGCCTGTCGCTCGCCCCGGCGAGCCAGCCGACTCCCGCCCCGGCGCCACGCCCGTCAATCACGTCCTCATGCTCGGCGGGGGAGGTTACGCCTATCCCAAGCACGCGCTCACGCAGCGCCCGGAGCTCGCAATGGACGTGGTCGAACTCGATCCCGCAGTGACGCGCCTGGCCCACAGGTGGTTTTCCCTGGACGAACTCGAGCAGATCGCGGGTGACCGCCTGCGCCTCATCGAGGGCGACGCCCGCGCGTATCTCTCGCAGGCGATTGCCGAGGGCACGCGCTACGACGCCATCGTGAACGACTGCTTTACGGGTGCCGAGCCCGCGCGCTCGCTCGCGACCGTGGAGGCCTTGTGCCAGGTGAAGGTTTGCCTGAACCCGGGCGGGCTGTATCTGGCGAACATCGTGTCGAGCGAGGACGGCGAGAACGTCGACTTCCTGCGCGACGCCGCCGCCACGGCGGCCGCCGTATTCGAGCATATCCACGTGGTCCCCTGCGAGGACGCCGACTTTGGCGTCGAGGACAACTACCTGCTCATCGCCACCGACGCTGAGCGCACCTTTGAGGGCGAGATGCCCATAGCGCCGGAGATTCTCGGCGCGGTCCTGCGCGACTGCGACCTGCGTTAGCCTGCTGCGTGGGGAGGGGCTGGCGCGTTGCCTGTGCCCTGCGCCAGCGCACCGCGGGAGTAGGACGTGGGTGCATCGCCGGAGCTCGTTCCAAGCTTGGCCGTCGGCGCGTCTCCCGCGTGAGCTTCGGGCCCTGCTCCCGCACGCATCACACGGGCGCAGGGCCCGTGCCCACTTCGCGCCGGTGCCCGCCGCACGTGCGCCCACGCGGTCGTACTCGCGGCTTTGCTCGCTGAGCTCGTCGTAAGGGACCAAATCCGGATGGATGCGCCGCTCGTCGTCGCGCGGAGCGCCCGCGATCCAACCGGCCGCCAGGCGCTCCCTGCACCAGCGTTCGTGTTCCAGTCGCGCGAGCATCTCGATTTCCTCGTCGAAGAACTCGGCGATCCGCCCACACGTCTCGTCGTCGCCCATGTGCACCATGCGATACCCGAGGGCATGCAGCTTGGCGGGTATGTCGCGAATCTGGTCGCGGTTCGATTCCTGCAAAACCGCGGGCTGGTCATCAAAGCTCACGTACTCAGGCGTGCGCCCCGTGCGCTCGCACGCGCGCCGCCAAGCCTCGTAGCAGGCAGTTCGCGCGAGCTCGTCGACGGGCGCGCTGAGCAAAAACGCGGACCTGCGCTGGAGCATCGCCGCCCCGCGCGCGTCGAGAAAGCCGCCGGGCGCAATGTGCTCTCGCGCGTAGGCAATGGCGCGCTCGTCAAAAAAGCAATCCGAGTTAAGGGCCTGGAGCCCGAGCACACGGGCCAAAGGGTCGAGGTCGCTCGTGCGGTTGAGACGGCGCAACACGATGTCTCCCGTATCTGTGTAGGAGAAAAACGGCAGGTCACCGCGGCACAAATCGTCTGCATGCGCAGACTCCACGCCACGCTCGTTCGAAAGCTCGAACCGCAGCGCCGCCACATACGCCATGTCGCGCATAAGCGAGGTGGGCGCAATGCGACGGGCCCGCCCGCATCGCTCGCGGGGAATGCGCTCAAACAGCGTACGGCTATAGCGCTCGGCGGAAGCCGGGACATCGGTGCCCTCGTAATCGGTTACGAGCTCATGGTCGATCAGCGTGGCGTGAATGTCCTGCGGAAGCGGGCCATGGCGTTTGACGCAAATGTTGGCGGCACGCACATCGCGGTGGTACAGGCCGTGCGTGTGGAGCCGTTCGAGCTGGTCGAGGATATCGTAGAAGATCTTTTTGTTCTCAAGCGCACGCTCCACCGTTCCCGCCGGGCAAAGCGGCGCGTCCAGATGCGGTGCGATTCCGGGCACGACCGCATGGGAAAAGATCGCCTGCTCAAGGTTGACGCCGGCGTCCTCCTCAAAGATGCAAGGGGCGGTCGCGCCCTCATACACGGTCGATCCTACCAGGTCAAAGACCTCGGGGCCAACGCACAGCAGCTGGTTGCGGGCGAGCGAGGAGACCTCGGCGGCGTAGAGCACGGGCTCGCCGGCATTGAAGATCACCGCGATCGCCTGCAGGTGGTCGCCGCTGGTGGGCACGAGCACGCCGCGGTACACCAGTTTGCGGCTGGACGAGACCATGGGCACGGGAGAGCTTGCGTAAAACACACCGCCCGCGGTCGTAAGGACCGGCGCGCCCGACGTTCCGGACTCTTGCAGGCAACGCTGCCAGGCGCTGGCTCCCGGCGACACCGTTTCGGTTTGAGAGGGAGAAAAGGTCGAATCCATGGCGGGCGTCCGTTCTTGCGGCTCGGCGTTACAGCAGCTCAAAACGCGACCCGCACAGCTGGATCACGTCTTCGCGCTCGAGTTCGAGCGTATCGACTACGCGCACGTGCTCGGGCGCGACGCCCGTGTGCTCACCCCAGGCGAGCGCGTCGGGCGTATGCCGGGAAACCAGCAGGTAGTAGTCGGTTCCCGCAGGCGTTGCCCGGCGCACGAAGGTGCCGTTTTTGGAGCCCAGGTCGCGCAGGTGCAAGCGCCATCCCTGTGGCCCGCGCGTGAGATACAGCATGGCGTGGAAGCGTGAATCGCCCATGCCCTCGAGCTGGCGCCCGTGGTTGTCGAGGCGAGCCGTGGGCAAAAAGACGCGAGCCAGGTTGGTTTGGGCCGCCTCGAGTTGCTTGGGAACACGCGCCTGCTCGTCAAAGGAGCTACCCAGGACATGCCAAAGGCGAATATCCTGCTCGGCGTGGCCCTCGCGCGCGTCGGCCGCCGCGCCAACGCACGCGTCCGTCCCGGCGGCCAGCTCAACCGTGCCGTCGGGGCACGCTTCGTCGAGGTCGAGCGTGTCCACGAGCTCGCGTTCTCCGTTCATCAGGCAACGACGGAGCAGCACCTCGCCACGGGTCGCGCGCAGGTTGCGCACGGGCGCGCTGGCCTCCAAGGTGGTGCACGTGCGGTTGAGCCCCAAAGGACGAATCGCCTCGCGCGGGCCGAGCACGGAGCACATTGCGACGTTCCAAATGAGCAGCGATTTGCCCGCAAGCCACGCTGGGATGCCCGGGATGTCGCAGGGGCGGTCGAGCCCGAACCCGCCGCGCTCAAGCATGCCCGCCAGCTGCGGCAGGGGTATGGCGCGCATATCGCTCACGGTCGCGGTTCCGGCGCGCGCGAGCCCGTCCAGGTAGAGGCCCTGCGCCATGCACACGATGCCCATGTATGCGTCGTGCCTGCTGCCGCCGTCGAACGACGGGTAGCCGTTTGCCGCGAACGACTGCGAGAGCTGCTCGGCAAGCTCAAGCACCGCCTGCTCGTCCTGCCACATGAGCAGCGAGAACAGCGGGTTGATCTCGTGCGCGCACCACAAGGGGAGCAGCGTGCGGCAGCGCTCCGCGATCGAAGCCTCGCCAGCGGAAATCTGCTGGTACCAGGCCTTTTCCTGCTGCAGCTCCTCCACCGTCGCGCGCAACGCGCCCGGCAGCCCCGGCACGGCTGCGTTGCAGTCCTGCAAAAAGGCGCTCAGGGCCCCGGCAGTTTTCTTGTTGCTGTTGCGGCTCTTGGGCGCAAACGGCGGCCAATCCTTGCCGAGCTCGTCCACGATCGCCTCGGGCTGCTTGGAGCGCAGGTTGAGTGGATTGGAGTCGCGAATGCTCTTAAGGCGCTGGTCGAGGGATTGCAGAACGCCGCACAGCTCGTCCTCGTTTCCGGGGAGCAGGTCGCCCTCGAGCAGCATGTTGCCCACGCGGTAATACACGTAATTGCAGTTGAGCACCCAGCGCTCAACGTCCTTTTGCTCGATGCGCGCGGCGCGCAGCGTCTCAAAGGAGTCGAACGGCAAGGCGTCGCCACGGTCGAGCCGCTCGTTGACCCAGGACGCGATAAAGCGCGCGAGCACGTTGATGGGTTTCATCTCGTTGACAGCCTTCATTGCACGCTCCAGGTCGAGTTTTCCACCGTTCACCTAAGGCCAATTGCGGCCCTGTGAACCCTATCGTACCCTTCTGATTAACCAGCGGCGCGGCTGTATCGGTGAAAGGAGCCGACATGGGCGAGGAGACGGTTCGAGTTGACGAGTCGAGCGAGGCGGCGGGCGAGGACGTGCGTGAGGCTGCGGGCGAGGCGGCGCGTGAGGGCACGGCTGAGGCGGCGGCCGAGGCTGCGGATGAAGCGGTGGACAAGGGCGCAGGCGAGGCAACGGACGAGCCGCCGTGCACCGACGTGAGCGCCGCGTCATCCGGCGCCTCGGGCCCAGATGCCACCAAGCCGCCAAGCACGCCTCAACAGGACGTCGCTGCGCCGAGCTGCTACGAGGCCTTCATAAGCTACAGCCATACCGAATCCGACGCGCGCGTTGCCCGCGAGGTCCAACGCTTCATCGAGGGGTTCGTGGTCCCGCGCGAACTGCGCGAGCGCGCCGGGCGCCGCCGCCTGGGCAAGGTCTTTCGCGACGAAGACGAGCTCACGGCCGAACCATCGCTTGAGTCCGGGCTCGAACGCGCGCTCAGGGACTCCGCGTGGCTCATCGTGGTGTGCTCGCCGGCTGCGGCCGCCTCGCCATGGGTCGCGCGCGAGATCGAGCTGTTCATCCAGGTTCATGGGCACGAGCGCGTCCTTGCGGTTCTCGCATCGGGCGACCCCGAGGACGCGTTTCCCCAGGCGCTGCTTCTACACGGGGAGGACGACGCGGCGTCAGGCGAACCCTTGGCCGCCGACCTGCGCCAATCGGTTCCGCGTGCCAAGCGCAAGCTCGAGCTCACGCGTCTGGCAGCGCCCATGCTCGGATGCGCATACGATGAGCTCGTGCAGCGCCGTCGTGCGCGCGCGAGGAGGATCGGCGCACTCACGGCGGCTGCCGTCTGCATCGTGGCCACCTTGGTGGGATTAGCGTTCGCGGCCCAGCGCCGTGAGACGCAGGCGGTTGAGCAGGCCGCCCGCGCGGAGGCGTCTCGCCAGGCGTCGCTCGACGCGCTTGCCGAGGGCGATCGCATCGAGGCGCTCAAGCTCGCGCTCGAAGGGGTTCCGTCTGCGGGCGACCCGGCGCAAACGGCTCAAGCGCAGCTGGTTCTCGCCCAGGCGCTGGGAGTCTACCGCAACATGACGAACACCAAGCTGCTGTATTCGATCAGCGGTATTGCATCTGCGGACACGCTCACGGTCGCTCCTGGTCCGGCGCAGTTCTCGTTCGTGGATTCGGCTGAGCAGATCACCGTGTACGACTTGGCGAGCGGCGCCGTTGCCCACAGGTTCAACAGCGGGGACATCGGCGACGGCGACCAGGCATTCGCTGGTGCTACCTTGGCTTTTGGCAAGCACCTTGTGGCTTGGCTGAAAGACGGCGGCATCGTCTGTTACGACACGATTCGCGGCGCCAAAGCATGGGAGCTGCTCGACCGAGGCAGCGTGTTCCGGGTCGCGGAGTTGGGCGAGAATCGCCTCGTCGCGCTGACGGCCGACAAAAAGCAGCACTTGAACTGCCTGGAAATTGACATACAGACAGGCGAGGTCCACCGCACCATCAAGCTCGACGAGCTGAAGTACGACCTCGTGGAGATGGGCGCGGGCGAAGGCGGTCGCGTGGCCGTCGCATCTGGCGGCACGCTTGCCCTGGTTGACATGAAAGCCGGCGCCGTGAAGTATGCCCCGGTCGATGACACGAACATGAGGGGCGTGGCGGTTCACGGTGATGCGGTGTATATCGCCCGGTCCAAGGACGGGGCTGCGAGCTACTGCTCCTACGCATGGGGCGATGGGTCGCTCCGCTGGTCGTTTAACCGCGTGTGGAGTGCCTATCCGCTCGATTTTTCCGTGCTTCCGTTTATGACGGACGCGATGCTGGGAGAGGCCGCCCATTCCGAATCACTGGGATGCGATGTGCTTTGCGTCAGCGCGGGGAGCTCGGTGCTTCTTGTTGACACCGCCACGGGCGAGATTCGCGCGGAGTTTACCGCCGCGGCTCCGATTGTGCAGTCTGACCTTGTTCAATCGTCATCGGGCGATACGGTGCGTGCCACCGACGTTACAGGTGCGCGTCTCGTTGCCGAGGTCAAACCCGGCGGCGGGCAGCTGCTCGGTTTTGACGAATACGCGTTTTGCGACTACGTGTGGAACGCCACGGAGCTGCAGACGCTGGGGGCGCGATACGCGATCGGATGCTCGGCGGAGCGATCCGACACCGTCGTGGTGTATCGCGACGACCTGGGCACGCCCCGAGAGGACGGCGTACAGGCCGTGGATACGAGTTCGAATAGGCTCGCGGTCTTCGTAAGCGATGATCTTTCGCGCGTGGGCGTGTGCACGGCGGACGGAGATCTGTTCTTCATGAACGGCAAGACGTTTGAAGTCGAGCGCTTCCGCAAGTTGGCGGATCTGGGCATCGAGCTGCATGATGCCGCGAACGCGACCTTCGTCTTCCCGGGTGGGGATGGCGATGACCTTGCGATCTGCGACCCCGGCGGAGGGGATGTGCCGCCGCGCGCCTGGAGAATCGACGCCTCAACCGGCGAGCTGATCGGTTCGTGGGCCTGGCCGTACGGATCGGAAGGTGCCACCTACGAGGGCTGCCAGTTCTCCTCCGAGCGCGATGGGTATATTGCGCTGCACATGCCACGGGCGGGTTATCTGGGCCTGATCGATCTTGAGCGCCTGGAAGCTGTGCAGGAGTTCACGGTGGATGAGATCAGGTTCAACGATGTTATCCACGTCAACGAGGACCGCTTCCTGTTGGTCCATGAGGAAGGCTTTGCGGTCCTGGCCGATACCTCGACGTTCGATCCCGTCAAAGGGGTGATGGACGAAATGACGTTCGAGTCGGGTTGCGGCTTGGCACAAATCGACGTCTCGCCCGATGGCGCGCTCATCGCGTCGGCGACGTCCTCGCATGGCCTGGCGCTCGTGGATGCGCAGACGGGAAGGCTCGCATGGCAGACGGATATTGAGTGCACAGGTAGGGAGTTCGTCGAGTTCTCCTCGGACGGCTCTATGGTGGTGGTGCAAGACGCACGCGGGATGTTGTCTGTATATGGGGCGCAAGACGGCGAGCTCATCACCCAAACGAACGAGGTGGACGGCCTCGTGATCGGCGTGAACTTCCTCGAGGGCGGGTCCAAGCTCGTTGTGCACGCAACCGACACCGCAACGAGAGCGTGCCAGCTGTTCGAGCGCGAGGGGGACGAGCTCATCCAGGTGGCGCATGTGGACAACGCGCAGGTGATTTCGCCGGATGCAAAGAGCGCCCTCATCTACGGGCAGAGCCTCTACACCCAGCCTGTCTACGCGCTCGATGAGCTGCAGGAGATGGCCGAAGACGAGATCGTGGCGTTCGAGCGGAGCGCGAGGCGCTAGATGAGCTCAAAGCACGAGCCGGGCAGATGGATGATGTCGCCGCGTTCGAGGGTGAGTTCGCGCGTGAGCTCGATGCGAGCGACGGGGACGCCGATGCGCGTGGACCATTCCGCCGCACTCAGGGCGTTTCTGCCCGCGAGGACAAAACAGGTGTAAATCCCCGGGTTTTTGGGCCCGCCTGAGCGCCAGACCCAGGTTCCGTTTTTGGAATCGAGGTCGCGCGCGACGATGGACGCGCGGCGCTGCTGGTCGAAGACGATGTCGAGCTCCAGGTGGAAGCGCGAGTCGCCGGTGCCCTCAACGGGGATGCCGTTGGCGTTGCGCGTGCGCGTTTGGACAAAGCAGGCGCCGGGCGCGATGAGGCGCTCGCGGTGCTGGCTGTTCGGCAGCGATGCGCATGCGTCGTATTCGGAGCCGAGGATCTTCCACAGGCCGGGCGCGTGCAGGCGGTCGATGTCGATGCTGTCAACGGTGCGTACTTCACCCGAGGCGAACCGCCGGCGGAGGAGTACCTCGCCCGCGAGCATGCCCGTGGGCGCGGGCACGGGTGCGCACATCCGGCGACCTGCGGTTGATGACCTGCTCGCGCCGAGCTCGCCCACCGCCTCGGCGGGACCGAGGATCGAGCACATGACGATGTTCCAGATGAGCCGGCTCTTGCCAAGGAGCCAGCGGGGGACTTCCGCGTGGCGGTCGCTATGGTCGAGCGAGAAGCCCGTCGCGGCGAGGAGCTCGCCGATTTGCGCCACACGCAGCAGCGTGAGGTCGATGTCGTCGTCGATATTCTCGATATAGGAGCGCTGCGCCCAAAGCGTCGCCTCGCGCCACATGTCGATCGTCTCGCTCGTGTGGTGGTAGCCGGGGGAATTGGCAAAGGCGCTGGCCAGGGCGTCGACGAGCTGGGCGATGGCCGCCTCGTCGTTCCAGATGAGCAGCGTCATGAGCGGGTTGATTTCTTTAGCGCACCAAATGGGGAGCAGGGCGCGGCATTGCGTTGCCAAGGCGGGGCCGCTTGCCTTGGTGCGCTCGCTTAAGGCGGAGTAGAAGGCCGCCTCCTCGATGATCTCGGTGCGGATAGCGTCGAGCTCGAGCGCGCGGTCGGCGCAGAAGGCGGGGTTGTGCGACGAGTACGCCTGGATCATCGATTCGAATTTGGCCAGCGTGTTGCGGCTGTTGTGGCAAAACGGCGGCCAGTCGCGCGAGAGCTCGTAGACGATGGCGTCGCTCGTCTTCGCGCGCAGGTTGAGCGGCGTTTTCGCGCTGATGCTTTTAAACGTTGCGTCGATGTCTGCAATAAGGGCGTTGCGGCTGGTTGGATCGTCGGGGAACAGGTAGTGGTCGTACATGAGGTCGCCGACGCGGTGGTACAGGTAGTTGCAGTTGAAGATCCAGCGCTCGACGGTCTTTTGGGCAATGGAGCTGGGAAGCAGGTTCTCGAACGAGTCGAACGGCAGGGCCTCCTCGGAGTTCTCGCGAATCCAGGAGGTGAGGAATTCCGTAAGGACGTTGATCGGTTTTTGGCCAGTTTTGGGTTCCATGGTTTCCCGCCGCCGCTTTGCTGTGCTGACGGGGAAACAATACCGCCAACGGTTGTATGCCATTTGCCAATGCAGGCGCGCATGTCATGTGGGAAAACGTTGGCAGTTTGCGGCGGCGTTGGTGTGGTTGCGCCGCGTGCGGGCGCGATTGGCAAACGAGTTTACGGCTGCTGCATACCATGGGGATATCGGTAAGCGCAGGGGCGTTTATTCGGTCCCTGCGGCATGTGGGAAGGGCGGCCCCGCTCCAATTGAAGCGGGGCCGCCCTAGCTGTGATGCTTTATTGCCGTCGGTTAACAGGTGCAGCAATATGGAATCCAGCGAAGGCCCGTCATCTTTCACGGGACCTGCGCGTGCATCCGCGCGCTACACGTGAGCCATGAGGGCAATCGAGCAGTCGTCTTGCGTCTTCGAGTTCGCTATGAATTCCAACGTGTGCTTGAGGCCCGAATTCATATCCTTCTTCTTTAGATCCCGTGCTGATTCCAGGAGCTTTGAACATGCCGGGGCAAGGGTACTGTCGGATTTCTTGAATAGAGCGGCTTCGGGACCGTCCGACATAAGAATGAACCCGGTGATGCTCTCTCCATCTGGCTGCTTAATGCTTCCGCATTGGAATGTTGCGTGCTGCAGCGCCGTTCGCGAGGTCACGAAAACCGTTTCGTTGCAGTGCTCACCGTTGTTGGGAATGCTGATTGCCCCAAGGCGTTTCTTGCCATCCCGGTCGGTCAATTCGAATCCAATGACACCGTCTCCTACATGGAACGATATGAAGCGGTTCTTCTTGACGGCAACAGCCAGGGCAGTTGCAGAAAGATCGTGGTACTCGAGCTCCTGCTTGTTCGCTTCGGCATGAAGCTGCTCCTTGAGCGTCTGCAGAATCTTTGCCTTCGCATCATCGGGGTTCATGTTCCAGATTTCGTCAAAATGGTGGGACATGATCGAGCAGAGGGAGCGTGTGCACAGTGCAGAGCCGATATGCGAATGGCTGCACGAGCCCGCACCGTCGGACAATGCCACGGTGTTTACGTTGCGCGCATACGAGGTGCTCACGCTGTCTTGGCATACAACCTGGTCGGCAAGATGCGACCTGCCTTGGCATGTGGAGGTCATGCGCTTCCAAACGACTTTCTTCATGACTTACTGCGCCTTTCAGGGTTACAGCTGCGCCCATCCGCGCAGGCCTGCGACGTCCAGATCGACCTTGTCGCCGGGTGTTGACTGAGATACGCGTGAGACGGACTTGCTCAACCAAGAGAAGAAATCGGAGAAGTTGAGCCCCTGGAGCCGCAGGGCAGCCCTGTCGGGGGAGAAGCGCTGCAGGGTATCCATATCCGCGTCTGCTCCGATGCCGATGGGGAAGACGGTGAGCTTCCGGGCATCAACAAGGGCCCTCACGCGGTTCACCTGTGCGTCCAGGGTTGCCGTGCTGCCCCCGTAAGGCCTGCCGTCGGTCATGAGGACCAACCAGGGCTGATAGTAATCTACGCCGCTGTTTCGATATTCCTTTTTACGTTGGTCGAGGCAGTCGAGGGCAAGCTCAACGGCCTCGCCCATGGGGGTGGCACCGCTTGCGGAAAGCACGGGGGCCTTCGGGCGCGTGTCGAGCGTAGCGAAGTCGGCTTCCAGTTGGACGGGGCCAAAGGTGACGACGCAAACCTCGGCGGAAAAGCGTGCGATCTCATCGGCGTTGACGGCGTCGTAGAACGTCTTGACGCCACGGTTGAGCTCTTCAATGGGCTCACCCGTCATTGAGCCGGAGCAGTCGAGGCAAAGCGCCACGGGAACACGTGGGGTGGGGTTGTCGAACAGGTCTTCCATTCTGACTAGTGATTCGTTCATGGTGATCTCCAATCGTTGTTGGCTTGTATATCCCTACATCATTGGTCCGCAGCTTTGCAGCATGCTGAGGAAGATGGCTATGGCTATAAATAGACACACGGGGACGGCGATTATCTCTGTGTAGCTCAGCTCGCTGTTCTTCTGACTGCCGGTGTTCTTCGCCTGCTGAACGGGCTGCTTTGCTGTGTTGGAGGCAGTGGGTGCCTGCTTTGTTGCGTTGGGAACATTTTTAGCTGCCGTTCGGGCCGCCTTTTTGGCGGCGCAAGCGCGACAGAGTCCGTCCCTACAGTCGGATGACCATTTGGGTATGCGGGTGCCGCATCGCTTGCACAAAACATGCCGTCTACACTCGGTGCAATACAGCGGGAGCTGATGGTTTTTGTAATAGTCGCGTTCCTTGTTTGTGATAACAATGCTACTTTTGCATTTCGGGTTGGCACATTGGTAGCTTTTCCAGATTCCGCTCTGTTGCTGCGTCCGGGATTGCGTCCCGTAAGTTGTCGCTGAACTCGAACGGCTTGCCACCGAACTTGAAGAGTACTGGCTGTAACGGTACGGGTGCTCCCTGCGTTCACACTCCGGGCAAAACGGGCAGTAGTGATTGGGGTCTGGAACATACAGCTTATCGCACTTCTTGCACTTTCTCTTTTTTTGACGAGTTGGAAATAAATCCAAAGACATCTCGTCTTGCTCCTCCATGTGCTTGAGGCCATGGAGGTACTTCTCAAAGAGTACAATCCACTCATCCGCGCCAAGACGCTTTTCAGGACTGAAATGGCTTCCGTCCTTACGGAAGGTTTCTGCAAAAGCCTGGCGGACCTTATAGGACATGTGGCTCCAGATAAACCCCCATTTTCCAGGAGGAACCTTAGAGTTGTCCTTTGCTTCATATGCAAAACGGCCGTTTCTGATGTTCTCTTCCGGAGTGTCTCCTCCAACAGCCGCATAGGGCGATTTGCCCGGCAGCATGATCATGAAAAGCAGGGTCGCGATGGCAAAGTTCTCCATCGCCTGGGTTCGCATGAAATCTTTGTAGTTACGGCCCTGGGCTTCGGGTGCGGTAAAGTGCACCGTTCCCGCGGGGCATGGGTAGCTGCCAATCTGATAGCTATCGCAGTCTACAAAGTAGACTTCCGTTGGCGAGACAACGAGGAAATTCTGCCCGTTGATGTCTCCCAAGATGATGCCCTTGCTGTTGAGAAGGCGGATCTTCTTGAGAATCGTAAGGCAGAGTTGGATCGTCTCCCGCTTTGTCCATGTGGGGAAGTGCTTTTGCAGCAGCTTGGGCATGAAGACGGACTTTCCCAGCTCGACCCCCTTTGCCTGCGGCATCAGGAAGCCAACGTTCTCGCCGAGCTCATTTTCTATTAGTGCGACAGGAAAGCAGATGCATGGGTCCTTAATGGACTTTGAAAGCATGAGCTTAAGCTTGTCGAATTTGGTGTCCGTGAGCTTGTCGGCAAAGTAAATCTTTGCCACATAGTTGTTCCCTTTGCCGGCGTCGGTGGTAAAAACCGCGCCCTCACCGCCCTCATTGAGCTTTTTGGTGAGTTTGATCTTTTTCCTGTGCTCGCCGTCGTTAGCCGTGACGGCAATCGAAACCTTCTCTCCCTTGGCAACGCCGCTGCCCGGCAGCGATCCCCTCAGTCTGATTTGCTTGCCGTGACTCACCACGTGGGGAATGGGACTCATTTATTTCCACCACCTTTCGAGAAACGTTGTGTGGTCGGTGCTCTTACGTGCGGGCTGGCTGCCCTGCGGTTGGCTAGGTTTATGGGTGCTCGAGCGTAGATGCCAGGGCTCGATGATGCCCTCACGGTTGAGCCTTCGGACTTTGAGCTCGTGTCCGCGGCGGGGGCGTACCGACTTGAAGCTCGCGATCGTTATGAGGTCCGTTGCCAGATTCCGGTCTTGCGTAAGAAAGAGAAGGTTCTTGGTGGTCCTGAATTTGAGGGCGACCGAGAGCAAGATCGCGTCGGCAAAGGGATCGTTCGCGTCGCCAACGAGCGTTATGTCCCCCCGATCTCGAAGCTCGTCGATGCGGGTGAGGACGCATTCCGAGCGCTCCCTGAGATGCGGGCGGCTTGGGTCGTCCAAAGCGTGCGCATGCTTGATGAGCTCCTCATAGTTCCTGACGGGAAGAATCACGCTGCCGGCGTTCATGAGCGATTGCATTTCCGTTTGCCAAAAACGCCGATCCTTCTGCGCATCGAACACGAAGGAGTTGCCCTTCCTGTTCCAACTGGACTCGAGCAGAGAGCATGTGTCCAAAAAGATGTAGGTTTCGTCTCTGATGCTGCTCATGGGTTCTTTAGCCCCTGGTTAAAAGGAGTTGCGCTGGATGAAATCGATAAGAAGACGGAGCTGGGGGGAGTCAACGTGGCTCCATGTGCTGGTCATGGATTGCTGGCGGAAGACGACGACCTGTGTTGCCTCAAGAAGGGAAAAGAAGTCGAGGTCCTCATGGGGCGTCGAATTGATCATCGCCTGAACCAGTTCTCGGGAGGTTCGGGAGATGTCGCACTCATGACCCCATTCGCTGCATGAAAGTGCCATATTGGTGATGGCCTGATAGATGCGCTCATTTCTGCTTGGCTCAACGGGGAGTGCCTCCTGCACAACGTCAACGGGGGCAGGCGCGGACGCGGGCGTGGGTGCCAACTCGGTTGAATCCTCGGTTTCGGGCTCGGCATCAACGAAGTCATTTTCGCAACCCAAGGGGATGTCGATGTCAATAGTCGCCAGGTCGGGATCTTCCTCGATGTAATCCTCTTCCGGATCGAGGTCGTCGAGCTCGACATCATCGTCGTACGACTCGTCGTCCGAGTACGATGGCTCGGGGTCAACGGGATCGCAGTCAACCTCAATGATCTCGTTGTCGAGAAGCTGCTCGACGTCCTGCTCGGGAGTTCTTACCGGCGCGGGATGCACACCGCGAGTTGTCTCGATTGAGTCCCAACCAACGATCTTGCTCATAGCAAACCTCCAGATAACGAAGACGTTGATTGGATTGTATGGCCGGCTTTTTCGGTTCATTTCCCAATGGGATGGGGTCCATTGGGATGGGGCGGGGTAAGCGGAGATTTGCTTGTGCGACGCACTGCTCCTTGCCCTGAGGAGTTTATGGGTGAGGGCTCATTAAACGAAAGCGCCGAACCCCGCGGATGCGAGGCTCGGCGTTTGTTTGCGAAATGGTGAGTGGGCTAGGACTTAGTCATCGTCGGATAATCCATACTTGACCATTAGTGACTCGAGCCATTCATGGAAAAGCTGTTTCTTTTGATCGATGAGCTCGTTTTTCTCGTGCTCAAGTTCTTGTTTCGTTTTTTCATCAGCTTCGCTTTCGATGCGTGCTGACAGTTCATCGATGCGGGACTTGAGTCGGTCCAGCTCCCCTGTAAGCTTCTCCCGTCTCCGGTCTTGGGCATCGTTTTCCTCTTTATCGCGGAGTTCACGGAATTTCCAGACTAGAATCTTGTTTTTTAGTAGACGGAACTTGAACAGGGCGTCTTCTTGTTCGCGCTCAAGTTCTTCCAGACGCTCACTATCGTTTAGATAAAGAGAAGCAGAAATGGGGAAAGGATATTGACCCACGTTGTTGAGGCAATCGAATTGCGTCTTGAGAATCTTACGTTGAGTTTTGGAAATCGCGCGCTCCATTTCGGTTATGTCTTTATCCACCGACGCCTCAAGCTCTTTTAGTAGATTAATTCGCTGGATTGATCCTGAAGGGGACGAATTGATCGCGTCGAGCAACTTGTTGAATTTGTTCAACTCATCGATGGGCGATGCGTTATAGAGGAAGTCGTCGTCAAGGAAGTTGCTGCCAAAGCTTCTGTCATACATTGCTGTCTCCAAATCATCAATCTGGACGGAAGGGCTCCAGGGATTGGCCGTGGGCGTCGTTCTGCTTGATACGCTGCTGCTTGCTGCCCCAGTGCGACCTTGCCAGTAGGGTACACCAGATGCGGCAGCGCCGAGCCCCGGTTGGAGGCTCAGCGCTGCGCTTTGCGGTTACTTGCGGCCGGAGTATCCGGTTCCCTTCATGTAGAAGTTGCCGGACGTGGAGCTCTGGGTTTTGGTGTAGCCGCCGAAGCTCTGACCGACGTGCTGGTGGGCGCGGGCCGAGGACACGTAGGCGCCCGTGCGGCTGTTGGTGAAGCCGCCGCCGGAGTAGCTGCCCCTGCCACCGGAGTAGCTGCTTCGACCGCTCGAATAATGCCCGTAACGCGACATCTCTGCCTCCTTCTTTTTCAGGTGCTCCGCCTCTTGGAGCGCCCTTCCTTGCGTTGACTGAACTATAGGACGAGATTCGTTCGCTCATTTCCCAATCAAGCAAGGCGCTGGGGTCGGACGTTGCTCGCGGACATACCGGTTTGCGATCGACTCCTTGTGGACTTAACGCGACTGCCTACCTGCAGAATTCGTCTCGCCAGCCAACAACGCGCTCGCGCATGCCCTCGATATCCAAAACACCTTCGGCAAAGCCCTTGCGCACGAGCTCCTGCGGCAGGAACTCGTCGTACTTATCGAAGTACGGGACCTCACCCGGATACACTAGATCGATGGGCGCAAAATCCGCCTCGGCCTCAGCCGCCACAACCTCAAAGAACGTCTCGGCATCGGCCTTCATGCGGAATTGCATGAAGTACGGCCTCGACGGGTCGAGTCCTTTGAGCCCCAGCTCACCCGCGCATTTGATCTTGAGGAGGCGCTCAAGCGCGAGGAAGGCGTAGCTGCCCAGCCATGGGAAGAGCGCCCAGGTGTCGCCGCCCAGGTTGATGAGCGGTGACCCGCTGCGACCCGCTATGCCCGCGTTTTCCGCCACATGGCGCGTCTGCGCGAGTCGGGCTCGAGCATTGCCCATGAGGTAGGGGTACACCTCGTGCTCCTCCAGCGCGCGCTTCATGCGCTCGAGCACGTGCGTGTTGATGTCGCCCGCGCAGTCGCCGAAGTACGCCGGAACGCGTCCCTTGACCTGCGTGCAGTACACCAAGTGCCGCTTCCAGTCGACTTCTTCCACCAGCCAGCAATGGCCCGCGATGGCGATGCGCTCGCCAGCGGGCGGTGGGTTCACGATGGTGCCGAGCTCGGAGCTCTCGCATCGCACCGTGAACTCCTCGTTCTCCTGGAACACGGCGTAGAACTTGAAGGAATTGGTCACGCGCTCACCTGCGAGGCCCACGATGAGCTCGCCGCCCTCGGTCATCTCGATGTGGTCGATCTCGATGAGATGGCGCAGTAGGCACCGCAGGTCGTCGGCGCTGACGCGGTGGAAATACGATAGCGTGAGCACGCGTCCCGCCAGCTCGGCGGGGGAGAGCTCGCCGCAGCTGGCGAGCGTGCCCATGACCTGGTGGTAGAGCAGGCTGTATGGTAGCCGGTCGAGCGCGGGCGGTTCAACCCAGTGCTCCTCGCGGTAGAGCTGCACGAGCGCGATACCCTGCAACAGCTTCCAGGGGATGGTCTCGGGCAGCATGGCGCGCGGTTCGGGCTGCTCCTCTCGCATGACGAAGTGCATCTCGGACGGCAAGTCGCGCCTGCCGGTGCGACCCATACGCTGGAGGAAGCTCGACACGGTAAAGGGCGCGTCGATTTGAAATGCGCGCTCGAGGCGGCCGATGTCGATGCCGAGTTCGAGCGTGGCGGTGGTCACGGTGGTCTGCGCCTGCTCCTCGTCGCGCATGAGCTCCTCGGCGGTTTGCCGGTAGGCGGCGGACAGGTTGCCGTGGTGGATGAGGAAGCGGTCGGGCTCGTGGTTCGCCTCGCAGTACGCGCGCAGGCTCGCGCACACGGCTTCGGCCTCCTCGCGGGAGTTCACGAACACGAGACATTTGCGGCCGCGCGTGTGCTCAAAGATGTAACCCAGTCCCGGGTCCGCATTTTGCGGCGCGGTGTCGGAAGAGGCGAGGAGCTCGGCTTGCCCGGGGGATTCGAGGTTCACCCCATCGGCGCCGGGTTCGGGGTGGGCGCCAATGGGCGCCGGTGCAATCGGCCCGGTGCTCCCCTCTGCCGCCTGTGGGAGCAATTCCTCTACGCTCGGCACATCCGTGTTGGGATTCGTGCAACTCAGCACATCCGCTTGGACTACGCCGCTGTTCCGGCGCCCCTCTTGCCACGCGCGCTCCTGGGCCTGCGGGCCGCTCACGTAAAAATGCTCCATGGACAGGCGCCACGTGCGGCGCGGCTCCTCAAAGCGCGGGATCACGCAGCCGCGTCCCGTTCCCGCCGACAGGAATGCGCCGGCGCGCTCGGGGTCGCCGATGGTGGCGGAAAGCCCGATACGGCGCGGGTTCACGCCTGCCATGCGCGACAGGCGCTCAATGAGGCAGAGTGCCTGGCCGCCGCGATCGCCGCGCAACAGCGAGTGGACTTCGTCGATCACCACGTAGCGCAGGTCGCAGAAGAGGCGGGGGACGGCCATGTGCTTGTGCAGGAGCAGGGCCTCGAGCGACTCGGGCGTGATCTGCAGGATGCCGCTGGGCTTTTTGATCATCTTGGCCTTGTGCGACGCCGAGACGTCGCCGTGCCAGTGCCATACGGGGATGTCCGCCTCTTCGCACAGGTCGTTCAAGCGGTAGAACTGGTCGTTGATGAGGGCTTTGAGCGGCCCGATGTAAAGGGCGCCAACGGATGCGGGCGGGTTCTCCCAAAACTCAGTGAGAATGGGGAAGAAGGCCGCTTCGGTTTTGCCCGATGCCGTGGACGCGGTGAGCAGGATGTTATCGTCGGTATTGAAAATGGCATCTGCCGCGGCAACCTGGATCGAGCGCAGCGATTCCCATTCATGCGCGTAGATGAAGTCCTGGATAAACGGTGCGTAGCGGTCAAATACGTTCACGAACGGCCTCCTCTCTGAGCGTGAAGCCGAGCATACCCGGCGCATGCAGGAATGCGCGTGGGGTATACTCGTAACAAGCAAGAGGTTTAAGCCCTCCTGTGGTTGAGGTCTGGTGGGCATGCCCACATGTAGAGCCGTCTCGCACAAGGCGGCTCTACCCCGTAAACGCGGGCATGCCACACCAAGCTAAGCGGTCAACAATACAATCAAAGCGACGGCAAGTGCCATCACGATCGCAAGGACCCGCAAAAGCAGGGTGAGCATGCGCACGGGGTACCCTCCAATCTTCCTGCAAGACTCGGAGAGCGCCGCCTGCCTGCTATGGTTAGTATAGCAAAAACACGAACAGATGTTTGGTATACTTCTGCTTTACTTGAATAAACAATTTGCTTGGGATAGTCTTGAGCCGTGGTGGCGACTGATGAAATCAGGTGGATTATGTTGGAGAAGTCCGACCCTCGAAGCGACGGATTTTTTAGCGGTGCAGCTGAGTTCTCCCGGCTTGGCGCTGGTATCGCTGGGGATGTTGCCGATAGGGTTGTCTGCCTCTGTGCGGCAATTGATACCGGTAGCATCGAGGCGGTTGATTTGCTCCTGTTCGAGGGTTTCGATGTGAATGAGGTCGTTGACTTTCCAGATTACGGGAGATATCGTAGGCCTTTAGCATGGGCGATTTTGGCCAATAAACCGAGGATTGCCAAGCATCTGATTGAAAAGGGCGCCGAGGTCGGGAATACTCCGTTTCAATACCCGACGTTTGGAGCCTCGGATCTAAACAGCTTGCTGGGGCTCGATTCGTTGCAAACGATTGCTGCAGTGCAGGTGTCGAGCGAAGCGTTCGGTCGGTTAAATCAGAATGAGCCAAATGCACTGGATATCGAGAGGGCAATGTTGGGACATTCGCCCTTGGCTGCGGCCTGCTATATGAAGTCGGAGGATATGGTTAAGACCCTCTTGGACGCAGGTGCGGAATTCGGGGACTTTTTCTACAGGTCGATAATGGCTGTGTTTGATGGCACTGTGCACTGTTCCGAAGAAGAGCGGTTGTCTCTCCTCAGGTTGGTTTTTCGCTCTCGCGACCGAGTTGGATTCGATCGCTTCACCGACGCGGTGACCAATTTTGAGCAACATGTCAATGGGGAGTGGAGAAGAAGCCTGTCCGATGACGAGTTCATTCCATCGACGGCTCTTCAGAAAAAGGCCTGGCGCAAATGCGACAGGATGCTCAGGAATCTTGCGCTTAAGGAAAAATTGCCCACGTCGCAGTTGCTGTATGCGAAGTTGCAACAGCTTTCTTTGGATGAGATTTATAATCGACTCAATTATTTCTGCGAGCTCGTTGATGATGCAGATAACCTTGCGACTCTTTGCACATATTTATCGATTGAGGCAGCGAGCAAGAGCCATTGCGTGTCGTTGCCCCTGCTGTCGGCAACTTTAACACCGCGGGGTACTGCGGAAGAGCGTGTCATCGCAATTCTTCCGGACCTATTCATTCTCGATGATTTTTCGAAACTCTTGGAGTTCATTGAAGATTTCGAATCTGTCTCAACGGGGCATGAGGACTGGCATGTTTCATTTGATGCTAAGCAATTTGAAACCACGTGCGAGGAGTATCGCGTTCATGCTGGTCGCGATGACGCGCAGGCATATTTCAAGCGCACGCTGAGTGAGAAGCACACACTTGGCGAATACAGGGAGCTGTTTGAAGGCTTAGGCAACGGCAAACTGTATTCATTGTTTACGGGGTCTTACCCCGCTTTGGAGGGCGTTGATGAGTCAACGCCTGTCTATTACGTCGAAGACGATGTTAAGAAAATATTGGAACTGCACAGCGATGAAAAGCTTGCAGAGCTGAAAAACATCCTTAAGTGCTGTTACCTGCTGAGCTTGAGGGAGCTTATCGAAGTCAAGTCTTTGGGAGAAGATCTCGATAGACAATTCATGCTCTTCGAAGAAGTGTGCGGCAGCCTGATCACAAACGAGCTCTCCCCGGTCTATTTCGAGAGCATGCTTGATGAGAAGGACATTTCGGAGATTGATGATATCTTCTCGAAGATAAAGGCGGCGTTCCGTCAGGCGATTGCAAATTCGGATTACCTGTCGGAAGAAGACCGACATGCGGCCCTGAATAGGCT
Organism: Coriobacteriaceae bacterium; assembly: GCA_030525945.1. Classification (GTDB taxonomy): domain Bacteria; phylum Actinomycetota; class Coriobacteriia; order Coriobacteriales; family Coriobacteriaceae; genus Collinsella. The sequence goes on from JAUNDT010000007.1 coordinate 64,889, forward strand.
ATCGGATATCAATTTGGTGTTTGCCGGCAGGACGGTCGATGCGAGTTCGTCTACGCACGCGCGTGTGATTGATGAGTGGGACTTTATTGATAATGTGAGTGCGCTGGAAAAGAAGCGGTTAAATAAAGAGATTTTAGAGGCTCTATCAGGGAAGGCTCATCGTTCCGTCAATCCCTCATGGACGTACAATGCGGCTTACAACTGCGTGGATAATGACGTTGTGCTGTACGCCGCGTATCTACAGCCCCCTGTATACAATTCTCATCGACACTCTGCGATGAACTACGCGGCGTTGGGTCGGGATATTGCGCATGAAATCGCGCATGCGTTTGGTCCGGGCTTATTCGATCGCCTGGAGGCAATTGGATTGAACGAGAAAAATGTGGATATCTTTTCCTCGAGCCCTTCGTATGCGGCGAGCATTGAGAAGCTGCACAGGCAATTTTGCGACAAGATCCCTGAAAGGTTGCTGAGGGCAGACCCGCTGTCTCTCTTATCCAATACATTCATACAAGACAAGTGGGATAATGAAAACTTCGCCGACGTGGTGGGCTTGGAAGTATCGCTCTATGCCTATGCGCTGTCGTGCGGATATGAGTCCATTTCTGACCTCGTTTCAAACAGGCCTGACGACGTGCGTCTGTTTTTTGAGGCGTACGCCATGTCGTACAGGGAAAAGCCATCGCCGGCCACGCTCAAGTGGTTGATGGAAAACGATGTTCATGCACCAAATGAGCTTCGGGTAAATACGGTGAAGAACCTCGATGCGTTCCATGCGGTCTTCAACACCTCCGAAGGGGATGGCATGTGGCTTGATCCCGAAGACAGGGTTAGCGTTTTTGGGCTTTCCTAGCGCTTGCTAGATTGTGAACTCGGCGAAGGGTGCGTCTGGAGCGCCGCTGGAGGCGCCGGGCGTGCCGAGCGGGCCTGGCGCAACAGGCGACTCGCTCGCCAGCAGGCTCTTCAGCGTAGTCCCAGGATTCTGACACATGATATCGAGCAGCTCGATAAAGTCACGGATCACCTCGCGCGGCGTGAGATGAGTGTCGGCACCCACACGTCCGAACTCGATCTTGAGGAAGTCGACCAGGTCTGCCTCGGCGATGGCGCTCTCATACCCAAAGTACCCGGCATGGATCTGCCCGAGTTTCTCGATGAGGATCAGCAGCTCCTCATAGGTGAGCGGCTGCAGGCGAATGATCGGCGCCAGCATGTCGCGCATGCCCTCGCGGGCAAAGCGCCCCTGCGTCAGGCGGCTGCGCAGCGCCTCGTACGAAAACACGCCGCGTCGGCGGTCCTCGATGCTCGTGGGCGTGCCTCCCATAATGATGCCCAGGTTATGCGCTTTGCCCTGCAGCGTGTCGTTGTACATGGTGAGGATCTTCTCGTAGTTGTACTGGCGCGTGATGGCGTTCGGGATCTTGTAGAGGTTCACCAGCTCGTCAATGAGCACAAGCAGGGCCTTGTAGCCCGCGCCGGTGAGGAACCGCGCGAACAGCTTGACGTAGTCGTACCAGGAGTCATCGTCGATGATGCTCGTGATGCCGAGCTCGGCGCGTGCTTCGGTTTTGGTGCGGTACTCGCCGCGGAGCCATTTGACGGCATGTGATTTGGCCTCTTCGTCACCCGCCTTCGATGCCTCACGGTACACATTTAGAATGCGCACGAACTCAAAGCCGTGGACCATTTCCTCGAGTGCTGTGAGCTGGGCGCGTAGGGGCGTGGAGCTGGGGGCGGGCCCGAATTGAGCGTTTGGCAAGACGCGGCTTGTATCTTCACCTTGTGTTTGCGGAACGTCGGAGCTCGCATCCGGCCCCGGATGAGCGTCATTGATACGCTGGCTGTCCTCTGCCTCGATATTCGCCACCCAGCGATCGAGAATCAGGTTGAGCGCTCCTCCCTCCGGGCGCGTTTTGGTCGAGAGATTGCGGATGAGCTCGCGATAGGTGGAAAGTCCCTGTCCCTGGCCTCCCTGCAGGCGTCGCTCGGGGGAGAGATCGGCGTCTGCGACCACAAAGCCCTCGCCCATAGCGTGAGTGCGGATCGTTTGCAGCAAAAAGCTTTTGCCCGCGCCATAACGGCCCACGAGGAAGCGGAAGCTCGCGCCGCCATCGGCAATGAGTTTGAGGTCGGTGAGCAGGGCCTGAATTTCGATCTCGCGGCCGACGGTAATGTAGGGCAGGCCGATGCGCGGAACAACGCCGCCTTTGAGCGAGTTGAGGATCACGGCGGCAACGCGCTTGGGAACGCGCGGGGCGCTCGGCGCAAGCTTGGGGCTGGTTGCGGGTGCATTATCCATGGCGGAGCATTCCTTCCACTTCATCACGGTAGTCTTCGATAACGGCAGGTCCGTCGGGGCCGTATTCCAGCACGGTGTCTCCGACGAGGTCGAAGAGGGCCTCGTTGATGGCATCCATGAGCAAGTCCTCGGTTCGATCCGATGCCCTTACGACGTCTGCGGACGTGCCAGCATCCCCCGCGAGCAGAGCGTTCAGGTATTCGAGCTCATGCGCTGAGAGAGGGGCAGGGCCCTTGGTGTCCGCGGCTGCAGTAGCCGGGCTGCCGGGCGGTGTCGCCGCCGGTATTTGTGGCGCCCCAGTTGCGGCGACGGATGGAGCCGTATCCGTCCCCGCCATATCGGTCTTGGCGTGCGAGGGGCTCACCAACGTGTCGGTGAAATCGAGCAGCGAGCCCTCGCCCTCTCGCTCCTCATCGATAAGGAGCGACTCGCGCGTAAGCGCGGCTGTGGCCCTGATGCCGGCGAGCTGCCCCAAGTCGATTTCGATATGCCGGGGAGCATGGGCGGCATGCCATTCCATCCACGCCGCAATCTCCTCGTCGATGAACTTCTGCACGTACTTGGGCGTTTTGCCCGTCTCCTTGAGAGGATGTGCGAAGCCAAGCGCCTCACGCAGGGCACGGTCGGCCGCGTGCATGAGATTGCCCAGCTTGGGGCTTTGCGAGCGGCTGCCGTGATAACGCTCGCACGACCAATGCCCGCGCACGCAGCGATACAGATGTATGGGATCGAGCTCATACACGGCATCGGCATGCGGTGTGGGCTCGAAAAACACGGCGGAGGCGAACATGGTGTACGCCAGCGAGACCTCCTTCCCAAACCAGCTTTCTAGCAGGTCACCTGAGCGTTGCTTGCGATAATACGAGCTCATGCGGACATAGACCGCACATGCTATATGGCGCAACGCGTCGGGCTGCTGCTTGTAAAGACGGCTGCCCGTGAGGCGATAGGTCGATAGCGCATCAAGTGCCTCGAAAAGCTCCTGCTCAAACGCATCGTTTGCTGGAAGGGGAAGGGCGGATACCTTGCCTCGCCTTTTGCCCGAGCGCGCGGTGCCGCCCGCAAGCTCCAGCGCGTGACCATCGGCCGCGCGTAGCGCCAAAAGCGCCCGGTCGAACGAAAGCGCTTTATACGGTTCGAGCAGTTGGGCGGGCAGACCGTGGTAGACGGCGTAGTCTTGCAGCCAAACGCTTGCGAAGCGGTCGATCTCGGGCGAAAAGGCCCGGTAGGACCGCCAAAACGATTCGAGTTTGTCAAAGCCCTCACGCGGGTTGGAAACACCGATCCCGTTGATGAGCTCGTACATATAGATATAGGCGAACGAGAGCGACGTCTCCTCAACGCTTCCGCGCCGCACGGCGGCACGCCATGTGAAATAGCCTCGCAGCTGGCGATCGCTCATGGCATTATACGTGGGGAAATACGACTTGAACGTGCCGTGGTAAGGGCAATCGTCCTCGTAATCCGCCATGAGCATGCCCTGGCGGTAAAACAGTTCGGCTTCCGAAAGCCAGCGGCCCTGCGCGCCCGCGGCACCTTCTTCCCAGCGCGAAATGGCACGCATTGCACGGTATTCTTCTGGCAGGTAGGAGGCCATTTGGCGCCCGGTTGTGATGATGGGTTCGTCCGCATACACGCGCTCAGAAAAATGCGTGCTCTCCTGCATGCGCTCGCTGGCCATGAGACGCGCGATGACCTCGAGTGCTTGCGGCTTGCTGCCGTTCATGGGTCTCACTGCGCCTCCTTTCGCGTGCGTTTAATCGTGCCCCTTGCCGTTTCCTTGCGGACTATGTATGATAGCACAAAGACAAACAGATGTTCGTATTTTGAGTTATGAACAAATGGCTTGTGGCTTCGATGCGGAATCTGCCGCCCCGTGTTTAGCTGGTAAACTGTCGCAAGCTAAAGTGCCCGCCATGCGCGCGGGGAAACCAACTGCGGAGGTAAGCTCATGGACAATCCGGTTAAGCTGCACGAGGGAGGCATCTACCTGCTGGATGGATGCCGTATTGTTCCGGAGTCCGAGGCGGCCTCTGTGCCCGCATCCGCTACGGCTCTCGATCGCGAGGACGCCCGCGAGGGAACTATCGCCTATGGCATTCTCGCAGCTCACAATACGAGCGGGGATATGTCCCGCCTGCGCCTGCGCTTCGACGCGCTCGCCAGCCACGACATCACGTACGTGGGCGTTATCCAGACGGCCAAGGCGTCGGGCATGACGGAGTTTCCTGTGCCCTATGTGCTCACGAACTGCCATAACACCCTGTGCGCCGTGGGCGGCACCATTAACGAGGATGACCACGTCTTCGGCCTGTCCGCTGCGAAAAAGTACGGCGGCATCTTCGTTCCGCCGCATATCGCGGTCATCCACCAGTACATGCGCGAGATGCAGGCTGGCTGCGGCAAGATGATTTTGGGCACCGATTCCCATACGCGCTACGGCGCACTGGGTACTATGGCGATCGGCGAGGGCGGCGGTGAGCTGGTCAAGCAGCTCCTGCGCGACACGTACGACGTCACGTATCCGCGCGTGGTGGCGGTGTATCTCAAGGGCGCGCCGGTTCCAGGTGTGGGCCCGCAGGACATCGCGCTGGCGATCATCCGCGCGGTGTTCTCCTGCGGCTACGTCAAGAATTCCGTGATGGAGTTCGTGGGCCCCGGTGTTGCCAGCATGCCGACCGATTACCGCAACGGCGTGGACGTTATGACCACCGAGACCACGTGCCTCACCTCGATTTGGCGCACGGACGAGGACACGCGCGCCTTCCTCGCCGAGCACGGTCGCGCGGACGATTACCGTGAGCTCAATCCTGCTCCGGTGGCGTACTACGACGGCTGTGTTGAGGTCGATCTTTCTGCGGTACGCCCCATGATCGCGTTGCCGTTCCATCCTTCCAATGCGTACACGATTGACGAGCTTAATGGCAACATGACGGAAATCCTGCGAGAGGTGGAGGAGCGCGCCGCGGAGGTGGGCGGCGGCAAGGCCTCACTCTCGCTGCTCGACAAGGTGCGCCCCGATGGGCGCCTGCAGGTTCAGCAAGGCGTCATTGCCGGTTGCTCGGGCGGCAACTTCACCAACGTTATGCAAGCCGCGCGAGCCCTGCGGGGCAAAACCTGCGGCAACGGGGAGTTCGCGCTTTCCGTGTATCCGAGCTCGCAGCCGGTGTTTTTGGAGCTGGCGAGCAACGGCGCGGCGTTCGACCTCATGCAGGCCGGTGCGATCGTGCGCACCGCGTTTTGCGGGCCTTGCTTTGGCGCGGGCGACACGCCGGCGAACAACGGGTTGTCCATTCGCCACACCACGCGCAACTTTCCCAACCGCGAGGGGTCAAAGCCGGGCGCCGGTCAGCTCACGGGCGTTGCACTGATGGACGCGCGCTCGATTGCCGCAACTGCTGCAGCGGGCGGTGTGCTCACGGCGGCGACCGACCTGCCTGCCAGCACTTGGGACGAGAACGTTGCGTATCGTTTTGATACGAGCGCCTACGAGCATCGTGTGTATAACGGGTTCGGCCGTGGCGCGGGTGAGCAGGCGGAGCTGGTGTACGGCCCCAATATTAAAGACTGGCCCGAGATGGAGCCGCTTGCCGAGAATATCCTGCTGCGCGTTGTGTCCAAGATCATGGACGACGTGACCACCACCGATGAACTCATTCCTTCGGGTGAGACGAGTTCCTACCGCAGCAACCCGCTTGGTCTGGCCGAGTTTACGCTCAGCCGCCGCGATCCCGAGTACGTGGGCCGTGCCAAGGCCGTGGCGGCTCTGGAGCGCGACCGCTTGGCGGGTGTCCAAGCTGCTGGTTTTGTCAGCTCTGGTGCGGGGGAGGCTGCTTCTGCCAATGTCGGTCGTGGCGCTGCTCCGGTAGATTGCGGTGCGGTCACGCTTGACGCCGCCTGCACCGATGCGGGCGCGTTTGCCTCGGGCGATAGCGGCGTTGGCACATCCACGTCTACTGCGGCGAGCTCCGATGCTGCAAGCGAGGCAGGCGCTGTTGCTTGCGTATCGGTTCCCGCTGAGCTTACTTCGGTGTTTGAGGCGCTGGCGGCGGCGGGCGCCCTCGAGGGCATCGATCCTGCAAAGGTGGAAATCGGCTCCACGATTTACGCCGTCAAGCCCGGCGATGGCTCCGCGCGTGAGCAGGCGGCGAGTTGCCAGCGCGTGCTCGGAGGCCTCGCGAACATCACGCGCGAATACGCCACTAAGCGCTACCGTTCCAACGTTATGAACTGGGGTATGGTTCCCTTCCAGATGGAAGGCGATCCGACCTTTGAGGTTGGGGATTACATCTTCGTTCCCGGTGTCCGCTCTGCGCTCGATGGCGAAATGGGGGAGATTCCCGCTTGGGTTGTGCGTTGGTCTGCAGGCGATTCCGAAACCGCATCTCCGCAGGAGACGGCGTGCTCTGTGGGGGCGGCGTCATGCGTTGAGCGCATCGCGCTTTATGTTGCCGACATGACAGCTGAGGAGCGAGCAATCGTTAAGGCGGGTTGCCTTATCAACTACAACCGCAATCGGAAGAAGTAGTGCTGCTTGAGCAATCCTGCCCACAGACGGGGTGCAAGGGGGCAGTGTAGTCTTTTGGTTCGGGCTGCAGTTTTGATTGCAGCTTGGATAGGAAAGATATCGCCGCAACGGGGAAGTAATTCGAAAGCCCGACGGTACAGGATAGCGTTTCGCGCGGTGCATACGAACGAGGGGTTGGTCGATGCTCGACCAACCCCTCGTTCCAGTTATAGGTGCCCGTTTCGTGCTTCCTGCTGCGGGGTTTGCCTGTACGGCAAGATTCGCACAGCCAGCCCTAATTTGGGCCGCTGATGCCTACCTGTGAATGTGCAAATACGCAAATGCGCGGATAATTTCTGACCAGCCGACTAGACTGAAACGCCGCAACGCTTCTACCTGCACTTTTAATATGACGCAACCGGCGGCTCGACGTTCCGCTCCAAAATTATCCTCGCATTTGCGTATTTGCACGGCTGCAGATGGCTTTCCGAGGCGGAAAATGCCGTCCCGCCGCGATTCCAGGGGTTAGGGGCGACATATCTCTTGCAAATGTGGGGATAAAAAGCCGACTGCCGAGTAGACGTAATTGATGTAAGCGGTCTACCTGCGGGTTTGTTGATGGCTATATCTGGTGTACTCGGGTGTTTCTGGATGTATCCCCACATTTGCGAAATTGGAGTCCTGCGAATTACGTGTTGGCCCGGATTGGAATGCAGGATCTTGCCTTTAGCGGGTAAATCCCAAAAAGAGATGCAGAATCGAGACTGCCAGGTCGAAAGACTGGGCTTTGCTTTCGGGGCCAGCGCCGTGGTCGCCTGCGGGAGACCGTCAGATCACGGCGCCGGATCACGGCTCCGCGCCCGTAGAAGTGGGGGATTCACATTATGTCGCGCGTTCAAATGGATAGAAGTTATGCGGGTAAAAAGGCTCCGGCTCGCGTGGCGTTTTTTGCCACCTTGCTCTTCCCGGTGCTCGGTGCCGCCTGCCTGCTCTTTTCAGAACGTGTTGCCGAGCATCTGCCGCACATTCTGGGTGCGGCGATGTTGTTCGTGGGTGCCGCCGACATCGTGACCGACCTTCTCGATCGCGACAGCACGCCGGGCAAAATCACGGTAGGCACGGACGTCGTCATGGTCGTTTTGGGCATCGTGACTCTTCTAAACACGCGAGAATCGCTCAATGTCATTGCGATTATGTGGGGCCTGCTGGGCTTGGAAAAGGCCGCCCGTGAAATCGACGAATCTCTCGCCGCGCATGGGCAGGGCGCCGGATGGGTGGCGCCTCTCATCACGGGAATCTTTGAGCTCACGCTGGGTACCATGCTGCTCATTTCCCCGCTTACGAGCGTGGGTCACCACGTGCTCCTTCTTGGCCTTGAGCTGCTGGTCTTTCCGTTCCATGTACACGGCGGATCAAAAAGCATCGAGCTAGATCTATAGCCTCACGTCACGTGACGCGCGCAACGCTACGGTCTGTTTCAAAGTGCGCGCGTAGCCCGCACAGAACGCGTGCATAAGTCGTGGCACCAACAGAGTAACCGCCGTGCACTGGGAATCACGCCTGCCGCACCGTTCCGACGTGTGCCAGCCCCCGCGCGCCGAATGCTAAATCGCAGCTTGTTGGGTATCCGTGAGGGGGTCGCGAAAATTGCACGGTACTAGTACCATAGACCGCGTGTCTATATCTGAACGCTGAGCATTCCACCCTAAACAGGCGCTCATGCGGAAAGGAATTCTCAAACATGAAGGCAATCATCCCCGCCGCCGGCCTCGGCACCCGCTTTCTCCCTGCTACCAAGTGCACTCCCAAGGAGATGCTGCCGGTTCTCGACAAGCCGGTCATCCAGTACGTGGTTGAGGAGGCTCTCGACCCCGAGGAGGTCGACGGCGCCATCATCGTGACGAGCCCCGGCAAGCCCGAGCTGCTCAGCTACTTCCAGCCCGACCGCTCGCTCGAGACGCTGCTTCGCGAGCGCGGCAAGGCGGCCTACGCCGACGCCATCGCCCACGCCGGCAACATGCCCGTGGACTTCCGCTACCAGTACGAGCCCAAGGGTCTCGGCCACGCCATCCGCTCCGCGGCGGACGCCTGCGCCGGCGAGCCCTTCCTGGTGCTGCTCGGCGACTACGTCGTTTCCGCCAAGGACATCTGCGACAAGATGCTCGAGGTCTCCAAGGCACACGGCGGTGCTAGCGTGATCGCGGTTGCCCCGTGCGCGCCCGATCAGGTCGACCGCTACGGCGTCATCGCCGGCGACTTTGTGGGCACGCTCGAGGGCTACGAGGGCGCGGGCGAGACCGAGCCCGGCGCCGTGTGGCGCATCGGCGGCCTGGTCGAGAAGCCGAGCCCCGAGGCCGCTCCGTCCAACCTCTACATCGTGGGCCGCTACCTGCTGAGCCCGCTCGTCATGGAGTTGCTCGCCAACCAGCAGCCCGGCAAGGGCAACGAGATCCAGCTCACCGACGCCATGGCGCGCAGCCTCGATCGCGAGGCCATGTACGCCGTCGTGATCGACCCGCTTTCGGGCTACGACACGGGCACCCCGAGCGGCTGGATCGCCACGAACGCCCTCATGGCCGCCAACGACCCGCGTTTTGCCGACGAGTTCTGGGCTGCCGTGGACGAGCGCGGCGGCCTCACGCGCGCCGAGTAGCCGCAGGTCATCGCGACCGCTGATCAGGTCAGCGCAAATCGCCTGCGCTCGGGTCAACAAACCACAGGGCTCAACGTTCCAAGCCCGCTTCCCATGAGGGGAGCGGGCTTTTTCATACCGCAGGCGCGTCAGAATACTTCCATGAGCGCATGTATGGTCCCGATAAGCCCCCAGCTCAAATCCAGGTAGCAATAGCCCAAATTGGATTCTCGCCGCCTCAGCGTGCTGCGCCCGAACCGCGCTTCAGTGTCGCGACCGCGCTTCAAAGCCCGTAGCCCAAGCGCCCCAGCGGGGCCCCAGCCGCCCGCAACGCCCCAACGACCCGTAAAAAACAAACCCATCCCACCTCGTTTGTTACTACTTTATTTCAGTAAAGTAAACGCTGGCAAATTGGACTCCAGCAGCAACACCCAGGCTCCTAGAATGACGGCACGCGCAAAGACGCGCATGGCACGAAAAAGAGAGGGATGGTTCGCATGTCTGCATCTGATTACTCCGTTTCCCGCCGTCGGTTCATCGAGGCCATGGGCCTTGCCGTGGGCGCGAGCGCATTTGGCCTCGCGGGTTGCGGCACCAGCAAGCGCGCCGGCGAGGCGGGCTCAGCCGCCGCGGGTGGCAAGGGCGCCGACACCCTAACCTACGCCCAGGGCGCCGACCCCCGCGGCCTCGACCCCGCCTTCGTGGACGACGGCGAGTCCGCCAAGGTCATCGTCAACATCTACGACACCCTGCTCAGCTACGACAAGGACAATTGCGACCTCGTCCCCGGCTTGGCAAAGGAGTACAAGGTCTCCGACGATGGCCTGACCTACACCTTCACCCTGCAGGAGGGCGTCAAGTTCCACGACGGAACCGCCTGCGACGCCAAGGCCGTCAAGGCGAGCATCGATCGCCAGCTCGAGCCCGCGCGCACCGAGGACATGCCCTACGCCTCCTTCGTCTACGGCTCCAAGGACGCCGGCAGCGGCATCGCCTCCGTTGAGGCCAAGGACGCCACCACGCTCGTCATCACCCTGCGCGCCGCCTCCACGCCGTTCCTCAAGAACATGGCCATGGCGCTCGCGGCCCCGATCGTCGCGCCGTCCGCCATCGACGCCGGCGACGCCAACGAGAAGCCCGTGGGCTCCGGTCCCTACAAGTTCGTGAGCTGGACCAAGGGCGACTCCGTGGTGCTTGAGGCCAACGAGGATTACTGGGACAAGGAGAACATGCCCCAGACCAAGAACGTGATCTTCCGCATCATCGCCGAGAACGCCTCCCGCGTGACCGCGCTCAACAACGGTGAGGTCGACATGATCGACGGTATCGACGCCTCCGTGGTCAAGACCATCACCGACGCCGGCAACAAGCTGTTCCAAGAGGACGGCATGAACATCAACTACCTGGCCTTCCGCAACGACACCGGCGTGTTCGCCGATCTGGCTGCCCGCAAGGCGTTCCTCAAGGCCGTCGACGTTCAGGAGATGGTGAAGAGCCTCTACGGCGAGTACGCCTCCCCGGCAACGTCGGTTATGCCCACGTGGATGGCCCCCTACACCAAGGAGGTCAAGCAGACCGCCTACGACCCCGAGGCCGCCAAGAAGGAGTTCGCCGACCTGGGCATCACCTCCTGCACCATGCTCACCTACACGAACGTCCGCCCCTACAACTCCATCGGCGGCCAGCCGCTCGCCGAGGCGATCCAGGGCTACCTGGCCGACGCCGGCGTTGAGATGGAGATCGTCTCCTACGACTGGACCACGTACCAGACGAAGGTCGACACCGACGCGTTCGACTGCTGCCTGTACGGTTGGGTGGGCGACAACGGCGACCCGGACAACTTCATGAACCTCCTCGCCGACGAGAACATCTCCATGAACGTGGGCCGCTTCCGCAACGACGAGTACAAGAAGCTCATCGCGCAGGGCCTGTCCCTGCCCGAGGGCGACGAGCGCAACGCGGTTTACCTCAAGTGCGAGCAGATGGTCGCCGAGCAGTCCCCGTGGATGCTCATCTCCCACGCGCAGACGCTCGCCGGCTACAACCCGGCCGTCAAGGGCTTTGCGATCCACCCCACCGGCGTGGTGCACCTCGCCGGCGTGACCAAGACCGCGTAAGGCCCCTCAGGTAACCCATATCGAAGGTCGTTTGGCGGCGCTCGCTTAAAGCGCGATGAGCCCCAGCGCGCCCGAGCCGGTTGGCTGTTCGCCGGCTCGGGCGCTTCCGACCGTGTAAGAAAGGAGGTGACGGCCGTGATCAAATACATCGCAAAGCGCCTGGCACAAGCCATTCCCGTGCTCTTGGGCGTGTCGATCCTGGTCTTCTTGATCATGCGCGTGTTCTCGGCCGATCCCGCTCCGGTAGTGCTCGGCCAGCATGCCACGGCGGAGGCCATGGAGGCATGGCGTGAGGCGAACGGGCTGAACGACCCGCTCATCGTGCAGTACTTCACCTTTTTGACCGGCGCGCTAACCGGCAACCTGGGCGAGAGCTACTACACGCACACGCCGGTCACGCAGGAGCTCATGAGCCGTTTTCCCGCCACGATCGAGCTCGCCGTCGTGGCGATTCTCATTGCGGCGCTCATGGGCGTGGCGCTCGGCGTGCTCTCGGCGGTGCGTAAGAACACCGCGATCGACGGCATCGCCATGGTGTTCGCGCTCATCGGCGTGTCCATGCCGATCTTTTGGCTCGGCATCCTGCTCATCATCTTGTTCTCGGGCGTGCTGCATATCCTGCCGAGCGGCGGCCGCATCGACCCCTTGCTCGCTCCGGTGGGCGGCACGGGCCTGTACCTGATCGACACCTTGCTCGCCGGCGACTTCGAGGCGTTCGCCGACGCCGCCTCGCACATCATCCTGCCGGCGCTCGCGCTGTCCATGTACTCCATGGCGGTCATCACCCGCATGACGCGCTCGAGCATGCTCGAGACGCTGGGGGAGGACTACGTGCGCACCGCCCGCGCCAAGGGCCTGCGCCGCGGCCGCGTGAACCGCCACCATGCCCTGCGCTGCGCCATGCTACCGGTCACCACCGTGATCGGCCTGCAGCTGGGCAGCCTGCTCGGCGGCGCCATGCTCACCGAGACGGTCTTCGCATGGCCGGGCATGGGCAAGTACGTGGTCGAGTGCATCTTGAAGAGCGACTTCCCGGTGGTCCAAGGTGCCGTGCTGCTCATCGGCGCGATCTTCATCGTGATCAACCTGGTGGTCGACGTCGTGTACGCCTACCTGGATCCCCGTATCAAGTACGCACAGGAAGAGGGGTGAGTCGTCTTATGGCAACCACTGCAACTGCCGCCGCGGCGCCCGCGCGTCCGGCCAAGCGCGAGTCGCTTTGGGACGACGTGCGCCACTCGCTTGCGCAAAACGTCCCCGCCATGATCAGCCTGGGCGTCATCGCGGTTTTGGCGCTCATCGCGATCGTCACGGCGATTGCGCCGCAGATTCTCCCGTACGACCCGTATGCCCAAGATCTCTCGGCGTCCTTTTTGCCGCCGAGCGCCGAGCATTGGTTCGGCACCGACCAGCAGGGCCGTGACATCTTCTGCCGCATTCTCATCGGCAGCCAGATCTCGCTCACGGTCGGCCTGCTCTCCGTGGCCATCTCACTCGTGATCGGCGTGGCCTTGGGCGCCATTGCCGGCTACAAGGGCGGCGTGGTCGACACGGTCATCATGCGCTTCATGGACATGATGCTCGCCATCCCGTCCATCCTGCTCGCCATCGCGTTCATGGCGGCGCTCGGGCGCGGCATCGACAAGGCGATCATCGCCATCGGCTTCGTGTCCATTCCCGAGTACGCGCGCATCGTGCGCAGCCAGGTGCTCGCGGTCAAGCAGGCCGACTACGTCGCCGCCGCCCGCGTCATCGGCGATTCGGACGCGCTCATCATCTTCAGGCACGTGCTGCCCAACGTGATGCCGTCCATCATCGTGCGCGCCACGCTCGGCATCTCCGCCGCCATCCTCGACGCGGCGGCCCTGGGCTTCCTCGGCCTGGGCGTCCAGCCCCCGGCGGCCGAATGGGGCGACATGCTCGGCCGCGGCCGCAACTACATTTTTGCGGCTCCCCATACCATGATCTTCCCGGGTCTGGCCATCACGGTCACCGTGCTCGCATTCAACCTGCTGGGCGACGGCATCCGCGACGCGTTCGACCCCAAAGCCCGAAAGAGGTGACGCGCCATGGCCTTACTTGAAGTGCGCGATTTGGCAACCGAGTTTCCCACCCGCCGCGGCGTGGTGCGCGCGGTCAACGGCGTGAGCTTCTCGGTTGACCGCGGCGAGATCCTCGCGGTGGTAGGCGAGTCCGGCTCGGGCAAGTCGGTCACGTCGCTGTCCATCATGGGCCTGCTGCAGGCTCCGGGCCACGTTGCCGAGGGCTCGATCACCTTTGACGGCAAGGACCTGCTCGCGGCGAGCGAGCGCGAGATGGAGTCGATTCGCGGCGGGCAGATCTCGATGATCTTCCAGGAGCCCATGACGAGCCTGAACCCGGTGTACCGCGTGGGCGATCAGATCGTCGAGGCCATCCGTACCCACATGGATCTCTCGCGCCGCGACGCCTGGGCGCGCGCGGTCGAGATGCTGCGCGTGGTGGGCATCCCCAGCCCCGAGGAGCGTGCGCGCGACTACCCGCACCAGATGAGCGGCGGCATGCGCCAGCGCGTCATGATCGCCATGGCGCTCGCCTGCGACCCGGCGCTGCTCATCGCCGACGAGCCCACCACGGCGCTCGACGTGACCATCCAGGCGCAGATCTTGGACCTCATCTACAAGCTGCGCGACGAGTTCAACATGGCCGTCATGCTCATCACCCACGATCTGGGCGTGGTGAGCGAGGTGGCCGACCGCGTGGTGGTCATGTACTGCGGCCAGGTGGTCGAGGAGGCGGAGAAGTACGAGCTGTTCGAGCATCCGCTGCATCCCTACACCACGGGCCTGCTGCGCTCCATCCCGCGCCTTGAGGACGAGTCGGGCGAGCGGCTCTACATGATTCCCGGCACGGTGCCCAACCCGCTGGACATGCCCGCCGGCTGCCCGTTTTCCGACCGCTGCGAGCGCTGCACGGAGCGCTGCCGCGCCGAGCGCCCCGAGCTCAAGGACGTGCCGGGCACCGGAAGGCGCGTGCGCTGCTTTTTGTACGACGACGAGGACTTCACGCGCGAGGCTCTGGCCGAGGCGCAGCGCGCGGCCGAGCGCCGTCGCGCGGCTCAGGCTCAAGGCCAAGGGGAGGGGGAGCGATAATGGCGAACGACACCGATACCCTGGTTGAGGTGCAGCATCTCACCAAGAGCTTCGTTGCCAAGACGAGCTTTTTCGGCAAGCCCACGTCCTACGTGCAGGCCGTTGACGACGTCAGCTTTTCCATCAAGCGCGGCGAGGCCTTCGGACTCGTGGGCGAGTCGGGCTGCGGCAAGACGACCATCGGCAAGATGCTCGTGGGCCTGCTTCGTCCCACGAGTGGCCGAATCGTCTTCGACGGCCGCGACATCACCGCGCTCGACGCAGCCGGCCGCCGCGAGCTCTGCCGCGACATCCAGCTCGTGTTCCAGGACCCGTACGCGAGCCTCGACCCGCGCCAGACGGTGGGCGCGATCGTGGCCGAGCCCATCATCACGAACAAGCTGCTGCCGCGCGAGGCGGTGGACGAGCGCGTCGACGAGCTGTTCGAGCTGGTTGGCCTGGCGCCGTACATGAAGAACCGCTACCCGCACGAGTTCTCGGGCGGCCAGCGCCAGCGCGTCGGCATCGCCCGCGCGCTCGCGGTAAACCCCAAGCTCATCGTGTGCGACGAGCCGGTCTCGGCGCTCGACGTGTCCATCCAAGCCCAGGTGCTCAACCTGCTGGACGACCTCAAGGACAAGCTGGGCCTCACCTACCTGTTCATCGCGCACGGCCTGAACGTGGTCAAGCACATCTCCGACCGCGTGGGCGTGATGTACCTCGGTCGTCTCATGGAGATCGCGCCCAAAAACAGCCTCTACCACGACCCGCTGTGCCCCTACACCCAGGCCCTGCTCTCTGCGATCCCCTCGCCCGACCCCAACCTGCAGCGCAAGCGCATCATTTTGGAGGGCGATGTGCCGAGCCCCATCGACCCGCCGGCAGGCTGCCGTTTTGCGAGCCGCTGCTTTGCCAAGGTGGGCGCCTGCGACGTGGCCGCGCCCGACCTGCTCGAGGCGCTGCCCGGGCACTTCTGCGCCTGCCACCGCTACGACAACATCGACGCCTCGTGCGTGGCGGAGCTCGCGCGCGAGATCCAGTACGACGCCGCGCGCCCGAGCTACGGCCGCGGTGCGGGCAACGCGAACGCCGACCCGGTGCTCGTGCCGGGTGCCAAGGTGTAGGCCTGCGCTTCCGCTTCACCCAAAACACATGAACGCCTGTTCGATACACCCGTGTTGAGCAGGCGTTTTGTTTGAAGAAAACTTTGCTACTCCAAAAACGGGCATGAGTCAAGGCATTTCTTGCCCAACGGCGCGTACCTGATAGACTAATAGGTTGCCTTACCTGGCGGAGCTATGCCCATATCTCGAAAATGCGCCATTTAGGGTCTGACCCTAAATGAAGCATTTTGCGGGGGAGGGCGAGGTGCCGCCAGTACCAACCGCCTTTTCCAAGAAGGAGGAAACACCTGGTGCCGAAAGCAAACGCTACCAAGACCGTGACCGCCACCGAGCGCACACGCGTCAACTTCGGGAAGATCCCGGAGACGATGGAGCTGCCGAACCTCATCTCCGTGCAGAAGGAGAGCTTCGAGCGCTTCAAGGATCAGGGCCTGCGCGACGCCTTTAGGGAGTCCAGCCCCATCCAGAGCCAGAACCACCAGCTCGAGGTGACCTTCGGTCACCACCAGTTCGGCGACCCGTCCCACACCGTGGACGAGTGCCGCGAGAAGGACATGACCTACCAGGCCCCGCTGCTCACGGAGGTCCGCCTCACCAACACCGAGACGGGCGAGATCAAGGAGCAGCTCGTCTTCATGGGCGACTTCCCCATGATGACCGACCAGGGCACCTTCATCATCAACGGCACCGAGCGCATCGTCGTCTCCCAGCTGGTCCGCTCCCCGGGCGTGTACTACAGCTCCGAGATGGACGGCGGCAAGCAGGTCTACAAGGCCCAGATCATCCCGGCCCGCGGCGCCTGGCTCGAGTTCGAGGTCGACAAGCGCGACCAGCTCGTGGTGTCCATCGACCGTAAGCGCAAGCAGTCCGCGACCATGTTCCTGCGCGCGTTGGGCATCGCCGTCACCAACGACGACATCTTCGAGCTGCTCGGCGACTCCGACGTGATCAAGCGTACCATCGAGCGCGACACCGCCCTCACCCGCGAGGACGCCCTCATCGAGATCTACCGTCGCCTGCGCCCCGGCGAGCCGCCGACCGTCGACGCCTCCCGCAGCCTGCTCGAGGGCCTGCTGTTCAACCCGCAGCGCTACGACCT
>JAUNDT010000008.1 GCA_030525945.1 Coriobacteriaceae bacterium
GTAATGCCTTGAAGGCGAAAGGGCCTCCCTTACGGACGGCTCAACTGTAATGGGGTGGTTTGGGTGCCAAGCAGGGAAACCTATCCCGTGCTGGGGCGATTCGGGCGGCCTGCCGGGAATCCTATCTCACGCTGGGGATGGTTTGAGTGCTCAGCGCGGGAACCTACCCCGCATTGGGGGTGGTTTGGATGGTTGGCTGAGAAACCTCCCCTATATTGGGGGTGGTTTTAGCCCCAGTCGCTCTGAAAGCGCGAAGGACGGGAACTGCGATCTGCGCTTTTGTTGGCGCGGTTTTGTAAATCGGAGCCCAAGGGCACAAAACCTCCCCCAATGTAGGGGAGGTTTATTTCAAGGGGCGCCAAACCAGCCCCAATGCGGGGGAGGTTTGTTTTTGAATGCGATAAACCGCCCCCAATGCATGGGAAGTTCACTTTAGGATCCGCAAACGCCCCAAATACAAGTTTTGGATGCGTCAAACCGTCCTTAAGCCGTCCTTCAATACAAGGGTTTTGCTTGGCGGGAAGGGTTTTGTTTGGTGGGTACGGTGAGCTGTCCTTTTTGCACGGAGGGCGCTCCGTGCTCCCGGCTTCTCGGAGGCGCGATGCGCGCCGTGAAAGCTAGCGACCAAATAGCTCGTTATGTAGCAATGTCCTGCGCCTAAGGAAAGAGGGGGTCCGATCGGGAATCCTAAACCCAAGCCTATCGGCGTAGGTCCCAATGAGCGTGTCGTAGATTTCCAGGTTTGCGAGCTGCTCGTAGGTGAATTCAACGAGGTTGTAGCCAAGGTAGTCTAGCGCCGCGCTGCGACCCGTTTCCTTTTTAAATCCCATGCGATCGGTGTGGTATGCCTCTCCCAGCAGCTCAACCAGCCCCATGGTATCCGGCCACACCATATCACCGATGCAATAATGCTGGTGCGAAACGGCCTGCGCGTTACGGTCAAGTGCAATACGCCTGTTGAGGAAGGGCTTGCGCCATCCCTCTCCGCCCTGCCAGACGCTGGAGGTGAGCATGATGCAGGCTTTCGTTTCCAAAGGAGATGCCGACCCGTTTTGAACAAGACCAAGCGCTTCGAGAACCCGTTTTGAGTTCCGCGCGCCGCGGATGGTGGAAGCAAAAGCTTCAAGATCGTCGCGCGTAGTGAGCGGCGGGCGCTTCCACAGGTCCGTTGGTTGGCCCTGGGCGGCTTTGCTTAGAGTCCATGGAAGTGGATTTCCGAATGTGTCGACATGCGCAACGCGAGAGCCATCGAAGTCGTAGTACGCACTGAGGGCAGCCGAGCTATTTGCAGCGGGCTGCACGGAAGGGTGAGACGATTCAAGCAGCTTGTTCAGGGCGAGTTGGCATGCAGGTGTTTTGGGAGCGCGTGCATACAAACCGCATGCTTCGAACAGGTCCTGTGCCAAGGCGATGGACTGTACGTGGGCGCGCGGTCTCATGAGCGCAAGCTCTGGGGATGCGACGTAGAGGCCGCCTCCAAGATCAAAAACATGGGAGGGGTTGAGGCCTTGAGGGATGCGGTGCGTGACAAATTGCTTGCAGGAATTGGCGCGCCGTAGATTCTCGGAAACCATGATATGGATGGGAAGCGACAGCCCCTTAAGGTCGTGCAATAGCCGGGGGAGAATGAGGCGCTCGGGGGTCCATGCGTTTGCGCGGAGCGAGTGGCCTTCGGTGTAAAGGCGGATGCCCGGGATCTTTGAGGCGCGGGCGGCCTCGAGCGGTATTTCGACATCACGCAGGGCCGGCGGCGTGCGCCAATACTCCCAAGCCGATATGTCGCAAATGATGATATCCATGGATTAACGGTAGCACAAAACGTCTCGAGCAATAACGTCAAAATAGGCTATCTACCTGCGAATTTAATGGTAAGAAGAGGGGCAGATTTGGGTCAGATGTAGGGCAGAACGGCCCATGTTTACCATTGGATGCAAGACAGCTCGGCTCGTGTTTGCCGTCAGATTTGACGTGGGTCGACTGAGGGAGCCGATGTGGGTAGCTGAATGAGGGTCGATGTGGGTAGCTGAATGAGGCTGCCGAGTACGGGGACGAGTGCAGGGTCGAATGAGGAAGTCGCCGCGTGTGAGGG
Source organism: Coriobacteriaceae bacterium (assembly GCA_030525945.1). Lineage (GTDB taxonomy): Bacteria > Actinomycetota > Coriobacteriia > Coriobacteriales > Coriobacteriaceae > Collinsella. The sequence goes on from JAUNDT010000008.1 coordinate 2,090, forward strand.
CCAAGTGCGAAGCCGAGCGCTCGGTAGCAGCGGTTTGGGGCGACAGGTGCCGGGCGTGTGCGGGGGATCGAGTGCAGGGCCGAGTGCACGGACCCGGATGCAAAGTCCCTAATCAAAAGTTTAACTGCAAGAAAAAGGGGCGCACGGGGCGCCCCTTGCCATGCTCGCCTTGTGCTGGCGTGCGGTCCTACGCGGTAATGAAGCGCGGGATCGTCCGGTCGTGCTTGTCGATCGGCACGGCTTCAACCTCCTGTTCGGCAAAAGCGACGCCGAGTAGCATGCAATCCTCGCGCAGCTGAGGCAGATAGCGGTCATACGTGCCGCGCCCGTAGCCCAGTCGGTTGCCCTGGGCGTCGAATGCCACCGCCAGGGCGATAACCAGGTCAATCTCGGAGGGCGGAATGACGGGGAAGCGCGTGTCGTCCTTGGGCGGCACGCTGCCCTTAACACGCGAGGGGATGAACCTGCGTGTGGCGCCCGCGCGGGTGCTCATGTACGTCTGGTGCTCCTCAGTAACGGCGGGGCCCCACGGCTTGCGCGGGTCGACGATGAACGGCACGTTGCCGCCCAGGTAGTTGTTGCACGAGACGGAGCGCATGGACATGGTTCCGGCGCTGGCATCGTTGGGCACGAGGCAGGGGAACACGATGCGGTAGCCGTATGCGTACGCTCCGCGGATAAAGCGGTCGAGGTCGACCTCGTAACGCAGGGCCGCGTACACCGCGAGCGTCGCGGGCTGCCCGCCCTTGCCCTTGATACCGCTGGCCTTGAGCAGCTCAAGCAACTGGTTGCAAATGTCGCGCGACTTGGCGGAGCGGGCGCTCGGGCGAATCTCCTGGCGGCGCTCAATGAGGTCGCGGCGCAACTCGGCCTTCTTGTCGAGCAGCTCCTGGGCCTGCGTGCTCGGCTGAAGTTCGTCGTTGGTGTCTGCGGTCTTCTTAGTGCGTTTAACGGCGGCCATAAAGCGGTCCTCTCAACGATGTGTTGCGCATTATTCTACCCCGTTGCGCGGACGCGGTGGCGTGCGCCCGCGCCGCACCGGCTGAGCGTCGGCGCGGGCGCTTTTTGCGGGGGTCCGGGCGTTGCGGGCGGCGTTGCGGGCGGAGTTGCCGGTGCGGTGAGCGGCGCCCCCCAGGCGAGACACACGGAGCCTTCTTCCGGAGAAACGCGCCACACCGCCGCTGCGGGCATTCGAGCCCGCGCGCCTCTCGTCGGCGTGCGCCCCTACGCCTCGTCCTGTCCGAGCAGATCCACGACATTCCAACCGGCAGCGCTCGCTTCGATGGCATCCCGACCGGCAAACACGCAGGCAGGAGCCTCGTTTGCCACACGCGTTACCTCGGCGGCCAGAGCGCGCAGCTGCTCCGGCGTCGCCGCGAGAATCTCCTGGCGCCTGAGCTCGCGTTCGCCTGCCGCGATTTTGCAGAAGTACTCGGCATTGCGGCGCTTGGTGAGCGCATACGGCTTAAGCGGGGCATCCATGCCGGAAACGCAGCTCACGATGAAGCCCTCGAAGGCATCCGCATCGGGCTCAAAGCGCTCGAGCCACGTCCCAGCCGCCTTGATGCGCTCCAGCGAGGCGTCGATCTCGGGGTCGCGGTACGTGTAGAAGCTCGCGTTGCGCTTGCCGCCCGCGCGGAAGCCGCAGCCGTACGCGCCGCCCTTCACGCGAATCTCGTTCCACAGGTAGTCGTAGGACAAAGCATTGGCGGCAACGCTCCATATGCCGTTCGTCTCGATGTCGAGCGTGCGCGGGTCGGTGGCGAGCGCCAGGTAGCTCACGTCACTCGGGATCACAAAGGCCTCGTGCTTGTCCTCGGGCCACGGAACGTAAAGCTCCTTGGTGGGCGCCGTGCGGGGGCTCAGCCCCAGGTCGCCCGCGGCGGTCCAATAACGCTGGAAGTCCTCATCCGAGCCGGTGAAGCTCGCGATGGCCCCGGTCGAGGTGAAGATGCGGTCGCGCAGGTCGCGTAGGGTGCGGCAGAGCTCGTCCTTGCGCTCGTCGAAGTTGTCGAGCAAATCGCGCAGGAACAGGTAGAAGTCCACGCCCGAGAGCTGCTGCACCAGCACAGCGGCGGGCGAGACGTAGGACAGGGCGCGCGCCAGGGCAGCGCTGTGCCCGTTCATGAGGAAGCTCTGCTCCAGGCCGATGCGCATCTGCGTGAGCACGTCGCGCATACGGTCCGTGTCCTCAAAGACGGTTTCGGACCACACCTCGCGCGGGATGCGGGCGAGCGCGTCCATCTTCTCGGAAAGGGCGCCGGCCGACACGAGCAGGCGCGGGCGCGCGAGCTTCCAATTGGGCTGCGTGGCGACCTCCGTGGTAAAGGAAAGGAAGCCCAGGTTGGAGGCGATGTAGCTGTCGAGTTCGCCGGCACTCATGCGCTCGGTGGCGAGCTGCTGCATGAGGCGGGTGAGCACGGTCACGTACGGCAGCTCGGCAAACGCGAGATGGCTGAGGTCGAAGTACGTGAGCGCGTAGGCGAGCTGATGCGTGGGCAGGTTGTGGCGCAGGCAGGGGATGGGCGTCTGCTTGTTGAGGGTGAGCTGCGGCTCATGGCGCGCGGGACCGATGTCGCTCACGTGCAGGCGAGGCAGCGTGGCCTTGGCCTCGGGGGAATCCTCGGCTTCCTGACGCTCGCGAAGGGCCGCGACGTTGTCCAGGATGTTTTGGAGATCGGACGGCGTGAGCGTGGCTTTTTTGGCGGCGAGCTCGGCCTCCTCCGCGCTCGCGCCTTCGGCGGTCGTTGCCACGGGGACGAGCTCAACGAGGGCACTGTGGTTGCTGTCGAGCACGATTTCGCGCAGAAGGTCCTCGAAGAAGGTGGTGTTGAGGGCGCGCTTGAGCTCCTCGTATACGGCGCCGTACTCGAGCGCGCGCGTTGCCGCCGCGTCCGTGTCCTCGTAGAGCCAGGTGCCGAGCGCGTCGCAGGCGATGGCGACGCCGTCGGCGATGCCAAAGTCGCGCTGACGCAGGTCAAACTCCTCGCTGGCAAGGACCGCAGCCAGGCGATCGCGCGGAATACCCTCCTCCGCAAGGCGGCGGCATTCGTCCTCGACAACGCGGCGGAACTCGCGTGCGGATTCAGGTTGGGCGTTCTGCAAAATGATGAGCGTGTGGGGCTGCAGCTGGTCGCCGGATGTATAGCTCACCACATTGCCGCCTAGGCCGGCGGCAAGAACCGCCTTTTTGACCGGGGCTTCGTTTGACCCGAGCAGGGCGTCGAACATGATGTCCGCGGCGATCAGGCGCTTGCGGTCGGAGGCCTCGCCGAGCACGTATGCCATGCCTACCAGGGCGTTGTCGGGGGTGGTGGGCATCTCGACGCGCTCATAGTCGCAGACGACGGGCTGCTGGCGCACGAGCGGGTTGGGCGTGCCCGCGGTGCTCGCGGGGGCGTTGCAAGCCGCCGCCGTGCTGTCTTGGTCGTCCGCCAAGGGCGCCGCCGCCGTGCGCGCCCCCGCCGCGGCCAGCGCGCGGGCTCGGGCCGCTTCGTCGCGCAGTCGGGGCTCGTCTCCCAGATAGCGCTCATCCAAAAACGCCAGTTCACGCTCAATATGCATATCGCCGTACAGGACGATGTAGCTGTTTGCCAAGTTGTAATGGCGCGCGTGCGTGTCGAGGAACTCCGCGTAGGTAAGCTGCGGGATGGCGCGCGGGTCGCCGCCCGACTCGCAGGCGTAGGCGGTTTTCGGGAACAGCGCGCGGTTCACGGCGTCGTCGAGGACGCTCATGGGGTCGGAGAGCGCGCCTTTCATCTCGTTGAAAACCACGCCGTTGTAGCGCAAGGTGCCGTCGGAGGGCGAGCCGTCCTCGGGCATGTCGAGCTCGTAGTGCCAGCCTTCCTGCTCAAAGATGGAGGGCTTGGTGTAAATGGCGGGATTGAGCACGGCGTCCATGTATACGTCCATGAGGTTGAGCAGGTCCTGCTCGTTGGTGCTCGCCACGGGATACACCGTTTTGTCCGGGTACGTCATGGCGTTGAGGAACGTCTGCATGGAGCTCTTGATCAGGTCGACGAAGGGCTCCTTGACGGGGAACTTGGCGGATCCGCAGAGCACCGAGTGCTCCAGGATATGGAACACGCCGGTGTCGTTGGTGGGCGGCGTTTTGAACGCGATGGAAAAGGCCTTGTTCTCATCCTCGCAGGCAAGGTAGAGCACACGCGCACCCGAGGCGGCGTGGTGCATCACGTAGGCGTCGCCGTCGAATTCGGGGAGCTCCTTGCGGGAGGTCACGGTGAAGCCCGAGAGCGTGCTGCCAGGTTTGAGCAGCTCGGAAGCGTGATCGCGTGCTGCCGGAGTGCGCGAGGGGCTGGGGCGGGTGGCGCTCGATGCCGTATCGGCTCCGCTGTGGGCGCTTGTCGACGCGCCCTTTGGGACGGCGTTGTTCGCGCCGCTGGCGTTTGCGCCGGGCGCGCTGGATGCGGTTGCATTCGGGATGCTCATATAACCTCATTTCTTGTTCTGTTCATTGATGCCCAGTATACCCATGTGGATACGTGAGCCGACCCGCGCCTGTTTGCGCCCGGCGCCGGTGGGTGCGCTGTTCCGTTGGCAAGGCACGCGGTTTCGCTGGTGTTTTTGAGCTCTGCTGGTTGGCGTTCACCCGTGCGAGCGCTTTTGCTCGGCGATTTGGCGGCGGCTTGGTCTCGCGGCAGCGAAGCTATGCTGCATTGGGGGTGGTTTGGGGTGCCCGAGAAAAAACCTCGTCTACATTGGGGGTGGTTTTGGCGGATATGCTCGCCAGCGCCGAAAAGCGCGGAACAAAACCGCAGGTAGATGAATGGGCGATTTTGCGACGGAAGGGATTTCCTCGGTTAGAGCGCTCAAACCTCCCCCAATGTAGGGGTAGTTTTATTTTGTATGCCCCAAACCAGCCCCAATGCGGGGTAGTTTTGCTATGTTGGGGTTTGTACGGGCATTGCGCGACAGTATGCGAGGCAGCGTGGAACAGCGGAACGAGATGCAGCAAGACGAACGTGAGCAAATGGGGCTCGCCTCGTCGATCAAGCCGGGCGCGGACGCGGGGGCGGATGCCCGGGCGGCGCGCCGGAGCATGCGCGAGCGCCTGAACGACGGAGCGTCGCGTAAGCTCATGCTGGGCGTGCTCGCCACGCTGTTCGGCGGCATATTCTGGGGCTTTTCGGGTACGTCGGCGAGCTATCTGTTTGACGTGTATCACGTTGACACCGTTTGGCTGCTGAGCATTCGCCAGCTTATCGCCGGGGCGATGTTCATGGCGGTCATTTTGCTGTTCGATCGCGCGCGGTTCGTCCAGCTCCTGAAGACGCCGCACGATTTGGCGGTTATGGCTTTCTTTACGTTTTCGGGCGTGTTTGCCAACTCGCTTACGTACCTGCTGGCCGTGCGCTACACAAACGCCGGGACGGCGACGGTCATGCAGTGCCTCCAGCTCGTGATCATCATGGTGTACACGTGCATGCGCATGCGCCGTGCCCCGCGTCGCCGCGAGCTTGCGGGAGTTGTCCTGGCATTCGCGGGCGCGTATCTCATTGCAACGGGAGGCGACCCTTCTGCGCTGGTTATCCCGCCTGAGGGGCTGGTCATGGGCCTCGTGTCTGCGGTTGCCGCCGCGTGCATGTCCATTGTTCCCACCAAGATCCTGCCGGTGTACGGGTCGTCTATTGTGACGGGTTCGGCGATGTTTGCCTCGGGGCTGGTCCTTTCGGTGTTCGTGAGGCCGTGGAGCAGCATGCCCTCGATGGCCGCGGACGGCTGGATCGCGCTTGCCATTCTTATCGTGGTGGGGTCGTTTTTGGCATACAACCTGTATATGCAGGGCGTTAAGGATATCGGTAGCGTGCGCGCGAGCCTCATTGGCACGGTGGAGCCGGTCTCCGCAACCATCACCAGTGCGCTGGTTCTGGGCACCGTTTTTGCCCCAACCGACATCATCGGCTTTGCCTGCATCATTGTGATGGTGTTCCTCACGGTATAGGCGCTGCGACGGGCATCGGGCCTTGCGAATGCGCAAATGTGGGGATGAATTCCGAATGTTTGGGTAGAGGCACAAGAGTCGCTGACAAACCAGCAGGTAAAGGCCTTGAGACGTTTTGGTCTACTTGCGAACCCGGAGATTTGTCCCCACATTTGCGAACAAGAAGGCCCTGGGGTTAAGGGGCGGCGGTTCGTGGAAAGCGGGCTGTCTTATAGAAAGCGCACGTTTTGCCAGGTCGCGCCGTTTCCAATGAACCCGGGCACGCTGTGCCTAATGAGGTGGGGCGCGCTGTAGCTAATGGGGCGGGGTGCGCCGTGCCTGGTGGGGCGGGGTGCGCCGTGCTTAATGGAGCAGGTCGCGCTGCGTCTGATGGAGCAGGGCACGCCGCAGCTAATGGAGCAGGGCGCTCCGTGGAGCATGCTGTACCCAATGAAGCTGGGTGTGCTTGCGTAAGGAAGCTGGGCGCGCTGTGCCCAATGGGGCGCACGCTCTCCACCAAAGACACGTGAACAAAAAAGCGCAGCTCGCGAATGAGCTGCGCTTTCGCAATCCCGCCTAACCGCCTGAGTTAGAGCTGGTAGAGCTCGCTGAACTTGGTTGCCAGGTAATCGCAGTAGAACGTAGCGTCGAACGGCGCGCCGCACGCGCCCTGGATGAGCTCGTCGGCGTCCTTGCCGCGACCCCACTGCCAGATGTTTTCGCGCAGCCAGGCGCGCACGGGCGTAAGGTCGCCCGCGGCGCACGCGGCATCGAGGTCGATGCCCGCGCGCTCCATGGCGGGCACGTACTGCGCATCGTAGGCGGAACCCAGCGCGTAGGTGGGGAAGTAGCCAAAGCTGCCGCCGCTCCAGTGGGTGTCCTGCAGGCAGCCGAGCGTATCGTTGGGCACGTCGAGCCCTAGGTACTGCTTGGTGAACTTGGCCCACAGCGCGGGGATGTCCTTGGCCGTGGCCTCGCCCGCGAACAGCATGCGCTCGATGTCGTAGCGGATCATGATGTGCAGCGGGTAGGTGAGCTCGTCGGCCTCGGTGCGCACGAGCGACGGCTGGGCGATGTTCACCGCGCGGTACAGCTCGTCTTCGCTCACGCCGGCGTAGACCTCGGGGGCGTAGCGGCGCAGCAGGGCAAGCAGCGGCGTCATGAACGCGCGGCTGCGGCCGGCGGTGTTCTCAAAGAAGCGACTCTGGCTCTCGTGGATGCCGAGCGACGTGCCGCCCTCCAGGCACGTGCGCGCGTACGCGGGGTTGACGCCCAGCTCGTAGGACGCGTGCCCGGCCTCGTGAATCACGGAGTACACGTTGGAGAGCAGGTTGTCCTCGTAGATGTGCGTGGCCACGCGGGCGTCGCCCACAGCGAAACCCTCGGAGAAGGGGTGCTCGGTAAAGGCGAGGCAGGTGTCGGCAAGATCCAGGCCCACGAGCTTCATGAGGTCGAACGACATGGCGCGCTGCGCGGCGTCGGGCACATGGGCGGTGAGGAACGGCGCCTCGGGCTGCGTGCCGCGCTCGCCGATCGCGTGGACGAGCGGCACGACGGTCTCGCGCACGGCGCCGAAGAAGCGGTCGTACGCTGCGGCGTCCATGCCGCGCTCGTACTGGTCGAGCCACACGTCGTAGGGGTCGCGGTTGGGGTCCATGTAGCCGGCGTGGCGCTTGAGGGTCTCCACGATGCGGTCCACGTAGGGCTCAAAGCTCGCCCAGTCGTTGGCGTTCTTGGCCTTGTGCCACACGGCGTCGGCCTCGCAGGTCAGGCGGCTCCAAGCCTCGACTTCCTCGGTGGGCAGGGCGCGGGCCTCGCGCTGGTCGCGGGCGAGAGTGCGCACCTCGGCCACGGCCTGCGGGTCGCTGAGCTCGCCAGCGGCGACGGCGGCCTCGAGCTCGGCCACGAGCGCGCAGGCGTCGGCGCTGGTGAGCAGCTCGTGGTGCTCGCCGGCCAGCGCGCCCATGGCGTCGCCACGGGCGGCGGCGCCGTTCTCGGGCGCGATGGTGGCGCCGTCGAACTCGGCGATCTTCATGAGGTACTCGCGGGTCCACAGCTTGCCCTCGAGGGCGCGCAGGCGGCTGGTCAGTTCTACTGCAGATGCCATTTGGCCTCCTTTGATGTTGGTTCAGACTGGTCTGAGTGTACCCAAGTTGCCGAAGATTCTTGTTGAGGGTCTTGCCCCGCCGGTGTTCAGGCAGCGTGGGGCCCGCTGCCGCACCCCTGCGCCGCTCGCGGATAAACGTGCGCCGCTGGTCGATGCGCCCGCAGCGCCGCGTTCGGGCCGCGCTACGATGCCAGCATGTATTGTGCTTCGCCTCCAGCACATTGGCGGCGCCGCTCGAAGAAGGAGAACCATGCAATTCTCGAATGTACCCTCACGCTCATGGCGCCGCTCGACCGGCCTTATCATCGCCGGCGCGCTGGCCTTGGGCGTGACGGTCACCCCGACCCTGAGCAATCCGCCCGCCGCCATGGCCGCTGAGCAGCAGAGCTCCGAGGAACTCTGCGAACTGGTGAACCCCGTGCTGCAGAGCTACGTTCCCGCCAAGTCCGGCGATGCCTGGAAGTTCAGCGCGGAGTCGCGCCTGGTGGTGAACGCCACCGACGCTAATCTCAAGAACGAGCGCCTGGCTGAGGTCGTTGACCTCATGAACGCTGAGTTCGCCGAAAAGCAGCTCATCCCGTCCTTCCTCGGCATGATCTATGCGCCGGCCGACGTCACCGCCGCGGGTGACATCGTGGTCGACGTTGTTCCGGTGGAGCAAATCACCTCCGAGACGACCTCACCCGAGGCATACAAGATCGAGATCTCCGCAGACGGTGGCGTGCGCGTGCTCGGCGCCAGCGAAAACGCGGTCATGTACGGCCTGCGCACCATCGAAGCCATCATGCAAACGAACAACGGCGAGCTACCGGCGGGCGAGATCGTGGACTGGCCCAACATGAAGGAGCGCCGCCTGTTCGTCGACTGCGGCCGCAAGTTCTTCTCTAAGGACTGGTTCATCCGCCAGATCCATGAGATGAGCTACCTCAAGCTCAACACGCTCGACATGCATTTCTCAGAGAACCTGGGCTTCCGTATTGAGTGCGACACCGACCCCGAGATCGTCTCCGACGAGTTCCTCACCAAGGAGGAGGTCCTGGAGATCCTCGAGGAGGCCCGCCTGTACGGCATCAAGGTCATCCCCTCGATCGACTCGCCCGGCCACGTCGACCAGATTCTCAAGGTGCACCCCGAGTACGGGCAGGTCGCCGTCGACGGTGTGACGCATTACAAGAGCGGCCTCGACATCACGAACCCCGAGGCCATCAAGTACATGAACAGCATTTACAAGGAGTACATCGACCTCTTTAAGCAGGGCGGCACCACCACCGATATCTCCATCGGCTGCGACGAGTACATGGAGTTCGACCGTAACCCGTTCACCTCGCAGTACCGTCCGGTGCTCGAAAAGTGGGCGGACGAAAACCTGGGGCCGGAGTACAGCTGGACCGACACGCTCGCCACATATATCAACAATCTTGCGGAGTTCTGCCGGGACGAGGGCCTCACGCCGCGCATCTTCAACGACGCCATCTACTACGGCGAGGGCAGGGATTACGCGCAGAAGGTGCAGATCCACGACTGGATCGGCGTTGACTTCTGGTCACAGATGAGCTGGAACTGGGATATCGCCAACCTGCAGGACCTGGTGAACCACGGCATGAAGGACATTTACAACTTCAATGCCAACTACGGGTACTTTGTCCTGCGCAATAACGACCGCGGCGCGTCGTTCGACTTTGATGACAGCCTCGAGCGCTGGTGGAACAGCTGGCGCCCGGGCGATTTCCAGGATGCCCAGAACCAGCACACGCTCAGGGACGACGACCCGCGCATTAAGGGAACGGCTATCGCCATCTGGTGCGACTACCCTGAGGTCGCAACCGAGGACGAGGTCATGGAGGGCATCTCCAAGGAGCTCCGCGCCATGGCGTCGCGCAGCTGGAATGTGGACTGCAACGCGAACATGACGCTCGACGAGTTCAAGGCGCTCTATGGCGAGCTCGGCCACGCGGGCGCGTGGGATCGCGGCGAGAAACTCCCCGATGCGGGCGAGATTCTGCCTGCCGAGAACGTGGGCAAGGTCACCGTGCACTTCGTTGACGAGGCGGGCAAGCAGCTCAAGGACGACGCGGTGAAGTACGGCACGATCGGTAAGGAATTTACCGTCGAGGCACCCGAGATCTACGGGTATCGCCTGGTGAGTGAGGATGCGAGCAGCACGGGCACGTTCACCAAGGAAGGCGTCGAGGTCACGTTCGTGTACGAGCTGTTCACCAATAAGAACGACCTGGCCCAGGCCCTGGCAAGCGCTCCCATTGCGTCGATGAGTATCGATGCCACGTTTGAGGGAATGGACGCCGCAATCGCCTCCGCGCGCGCCGTGTTCGAGAAGGAAGACGCGACGCAGACCGAGGTCGACGATGCCCTCAAGGCGCTGAACGCCGAGGTCGCCGAGGCGGTTTCCCTCGATCTGTATGCGCTGTTCGTTGAGTGCACCTATCCGCTGCAGGCCGACGATTACGTTGCCGGCTACGAGGCGTATGCCGAGGCCCTCGAGGGTGCCCGCGCGCTGCTGCACAAGGAGGGTGTGACCGGCGAGGAGGCGCGCGCCGCGCTTGAGCAGATTCGCGCGGCAAAGGGCGGCCTGTCCAAGCCCATGGGCACGAAGCCCACGGTGAGCGCCACCGACGGTTACTATCCCATCACGCCGGGCTACCCGTACGACAACATGCTCGACGGCGACCCCAACACGAAGTGCTGGTTCAACAAGGACCAGAAGGCGGGCGCCGAGGTGGTCTTTACCTTCCCGCAGGCCCTGCTCATGAACGGCGTTGCGATCGACCAGCCCGACGACATCTTGGACAACGACGTCATTGAGGGCGCCGAGGTTCAGGTGAGCGCGTCGGCGAACGGCGATGACTGGAAGACCATTGGGACCATGGACGCCTCCAAGGCCGATTGGTCGATGAGCTTTGACGAGCAGATGGTTCGCCGCGTGCGCATTAAGCTGACCAAGACGAAGAAGAACTGGTACCAGATCAACGAGGTCACCTTTGCCTCCAAGCCCGTTGCCGAGGACACGACGCTCGCCGATGCCATTGACGCTGCAGAGGATGTGGACGTGACAGCAGCGTCTGCGGCTGAGGTCCAGCAGCTCGTGCAGGCGCTCGTTGCGGCTCAGCAGGCCCTTGTTTCGGGCAAGAGCGATGTGAGCGGTGAGGTCGAGGCGCTGAACGCCACGGTCGACGCCGTTAAGCACAGCGATGGCGTGGCCTCGAGCACCGATGCGCTCAAGGCCCTGTACGACTCGGTCAAGGGGCTGGACGCAAAAGAGTACGAGCCCGCGAGTTGGGCGGTGTTCGAGAAGGCACTGGGCGACGCCAAGAAGATCTTGGATAGTGCTAAGCCCCAGCAGGTCGATCTCGACGCGGCGCACTGCGCCCTGCAGCGCGCCTACTACACCCTGGTGAAGGGCGAGGGGGAGACTCCGGAGCCGCAGCCCGAGGTGTTCACCGTGACGTTTGATGACTGCCTGCCGAATACCGAGAACCTGCAGATTCAGGTCAAGGAGGGCGAGACGGTCAACGAGGCCGACGTGAAGGCGCCGGTGTGCGAGGGCTGGAAGTTCGAGGGCTGGTTCACCGATACCAACCTGACCAAGCCGTTTGATTTTGCGGATCCGATTACGGCCGACATGACCGTGTTCGCCAAGTGGTCCAAGGTTGACGACGGCAAGCCCGAAAAGCCGGAGAAGCCCGACGTGAAGCCGGAGGATCCCAGCGGCAAGCCCGAGAAGCCCGGCAAGCCCGGTGAGACCGGCGATGGCGATGGGTCGAGCCTGCCTCAGACGGGCGATCCCGCGATGATGGCGGCGCTGGTTGCCACGGCAGGTTCTCTTGTCGCCGGCGCGGGCGCGGTTGCCCGTCGCAAGCGCGAGGAGTAGATACTCGGAGTGAGCGTGCGCGGCTGAGCACGCGTGTTTTTGCTGGCCCGTCTGCCGCTCAAGCGGTGGGCGGGCCTTCGCATGGGGCGCTGCCGGGTTGCGCGCGTTGGTTTGGCGAGCATCGACCCCGACTGCCCCGGCCCTGCGCTTTGCGCCCGCCTGGAATCCGCTTGTGCTATCATCGTGACCACTGCGTTGACGGAGAGGTTGCGCCTCACCGCGCGCCGCGCGAGAGAAGGTGGGTCACCGGCTGCAAGCCCGCCTGCGGCGTGGAGGTGCGAGTTCACTCCCGAGCTGCGACCTGAACGGCTGCGATGCGGCGGCGTGCGGGGGCGAGTCCCATTCGCCATGTCCTGAGCGACATGCAAGGGGCCGAGGTTCCTCGCGCCGATGGCATAAGCTGAGTAGGGAAGCCGCGCGCCCGCGCGAGATCGGGCAAAAGAGAGCATGGCGGGCCGAACATCCGCCAGCTAAACAAGGTGGTACCGCGGAATCAGATCCGTCCTTGGGCAGCGCGAGCAATCGCGCGAAACCCAAGGGCGGATTTTTCTATGGAGCAAATCGGCGCGCCGCCCGGCGCCGTCGAACAGGAGAGGGGAACCAAGTGAGTCTGATTAACGACCTGGAAGAGCTCGAGCAGCGCGCTCGCGAGATGATCGAGGGCGCCGAGACGGCCGAAAAGCTCGAGGCCGCCCGCGTGGCGCTCATGGGCCGCAAAGGCGAGATCACGGGCCTCATGCGCATGATGGGCCAGATCACGCCCGAGGAGCGCCCGGTGCTCGGCAAGCGCGCCAACGAGATGCGCCGCATGGCCGAGACCCTGCTCAACGAGCGCATGAAGGAGATGAAGCGCGCCGCCGTGCGCGAGCTCATGGCCACCGAGGCCGTGGACATCACGCTGCCCGGCGCCCGCCCGCACATCGGCCACGCCCACCTTATCAACCAGATCATCGAGGAGATCGAGGACGTGTTCTGCGGCATCGGCTACACCGTGGAGGCTGGCCCGCAGGTCGAGTCCAGCTGGTACAACTTCACCGCGCTGAATGCCCCGCTCGATCACCCGAGCCGCTCGGCGCGCGACACCTTCTACGTGCGCGATAACGCCCCCGGCACCGCCGCGCATCCCGAGGAGCACGCCCATGGCGAGTCCGACGTGCTGCTGCGCACCCAGACCTCCGGCGTGCAGGTGCACACCATGGAGACCCAGGAGCCGCCCATTTATATGATCGCCCCGGGTCGCGTGTACCGCCCCGACACGGCAGACGCCTGCCATCTGCCGCAGTTCCATCAGGTCGAGGGCCTCGTGGTGGACAAGGGCATCACGTTCGGCGACCTCAAGGGCACGCTCGACTACTTCGTCAAGTGCATGTTCGGCGAGGACCGCGCCACGCGTTACCGCCCGCACTTCTTCCCGTTCACCGAGCCCTCCTGCGAGGTTGACGTGAGCTGCGGCGTGTGCGGCGGCGAGGGCTGCCCCTTCTGCAAGCACTCCGGCTGGATCGAGATCTTGGGCGCCGGCATGGTCGACCCCAACGTTCTGCGCAACTGCGGCATCGACCCCGACGTTTACACCGGCTTTGCGTTCGGCGCCGGCGTGGAGCGCATCGCCGCGCTTCGCTACGACCTGCCCGACCTGCGCACGCTCGTTACGGGCGATATGCGCTTCTTGGGACAGTTCTAGCCCCAGCGGCTTGCCCAGGCACCGCACCTTGGCGTTCAATCGTCGCTTACGTACCTTAGTACGCTGCGCTCCTCTTTCACGCCAATCTGCGGCACCTGGACAACCCGTCTCCGTTACTTGCGCAAAAATGCGTCATTTAGGGTCTGACCCTAAATGACGCATTTGGATCGATTTTTCATCTTGTAGAAGAGGTTTGTCATGAAAGTTTCTTACGACTGGCTTTCCAGCATGGTCGAGCTGCCGGAGGACCCCTCCGAGCTTTCCCGCGAGTTCATCCGCACCGGCACTGAGGTCGAGGCCATCGAGACCGTGGGCGAGGCGTTCGACCACGTGGTCACCGCGCAGGTGCTCTCCAAGACCGCCCATCCCGACTCGGACCACCTGTGGGTGTGCTCGGTCGACGTGGGCGCCAACAACGTCGACGCCGAGGGCAATCCGGAGCCGCTGCAGATCGTGTGCGGCGCGCAGAACTTTAACGAGGGCGACCACATCGTGACCGCCATGATCGGCGCGGTGCTGCCCGGCGACGTCAAGATCAAGAAGGGCAAGCTCCGCGGCGTGGTCTCCATGGGCATGAACTGCTCCGCCCGCGAGCTCGGCCTGTCTAGCGACCACGAGGGCATTTGGATCCTGCCTGAGGACGCCCCGATCGGCATGCCGCTCTCCCAGTATCTGGGCAGCTCCGACGTGGTGCTCGACTGCGAGATCACGCCGAACCGCCCCGACTGCCTGTCCATGATCGGCATGGCCCGTGAGGTCGGCGCCATCTACGACCGCGACTTTTCGGTGGAGCTCCCGCAGGTGCAGGCGGAGTCGGGCGAAAGCGCCGAGGACACCGTCTCGGTCGCGCTGCTCGACGAGGGCCTCTGCGACCGCTACGTGGCGCGCGTGGTGCGCGGCGTGAAGGTGGGCCCGTCGCCCGACTGGCTCGTGCAGCGCCTGAACGCCGCCGGCGTGCGCACACACAATAACGTGGTCGACATCACCAACTACGTCATGATGCTCACCGGCCAGCCGCTGCACGCCTTCGACCTGAACGCGTTCGAGCTCGTTGACGGCAAGCGCGCCGTGGCCGTTCGCGCGGCGCACGAGGGTGAGCAGTTCCGCACGCTCGACGACGTGGAGCGCACGCTTTCCGCTGGTATGGGCCTTATCGCCACGGGCGAGGCGGGCGCTGTGCCCGTGGCGCTCGCGGGCGTTATGGGCGGCATGGACTCCGAGGTCACCGATGCCACGGTCGACGTACTCGTGGAGAGCGCCTGCTTCAACGCCGGCCGCACCTCGCACACGAGCCGCGACCTCGCGCTCATTTCCGACGCGTCCATCCGCTTTGAGCGCCAGGTGGACGAGACGGGCTGCGTGAACGTGGCCAACATCGCTTGCGCCCTCATGGAGGAGCTCGCCGGCGGCGCCGTTGCTCCCGGCTGCGTGGACGTGTATCCGGCGCCCCGTACGGTCGAGCCGGTTGAGCTGCGCCTTTCCCGCGTGCACGCCATCTGCGGCGCGGCCATCGAGCCCGCGTTCATCGAGCGCACGCTCGGTCGCCTGGGCTGCACGGTCGAGGCGGCGGGCGAGGGCGAGGAGCTCGTCTACACCGTGACGCCCCCGACCTTCCGTCCCGACCTCCCGCGCGAGATCGACCTGATCGAGGAGATCCTGCGCATTTGGGGCATGGGCCGTGTTGAGGCAACCATCCCCGCCGCGAAGAACCATATCGGCGGCCTTACCCGCGAGCAGCGCCTCACCCGCAAGGTGGGCCAGGTGCTGCGCTCCTGCGGCCTCAACGAGACCATGAACTTCTCCTTTGCCGCGCCGGGCGATCTGGAGCGCATCGGCATGACGGACGAGGGCCGCGGCTGCGCGGTCGAGCTCATGAACCCGCTGGTGGCCGAGCAGACCGAGATGCGCCGCTCGCTCATCCCGGGGCTGCTGCAGTCCGTCGAGTTCAACATCACGCACAGCACCGCCAACGTCCAGCTCTACGAGATCGGCACGCTCTTCTTTGGCCGCGAGAACGCCAGCGCACCAAAGGAGCGCGAGGCTGTGGCCGGCGTGCTCTCGGGCGCCATGGGCGATGTGACGTGGAACTACAAGCCCATGCCGCTGCGTTTCTTCGATGGCAAGGGCGTGGTTGAGGAGCTGCTCGAGCAGCTGCGCATTCCCAAGGTCCGCTTCCGCGAGGCCACGGGCGAGGCATACGCGTTCTTGCAGCCCGGCCGTTGCGCCGAGGTGCTTACGGGCGGCACCGTACTCGGTTGGGTGGGCGAGATTCACCCGGACGCGCGTGAGGCCTATGGCATCGACATCCCCGTGGTCGCGTTCGAGCTCAACCTGGAGGCCCTGCTCGCCTGTGCCGGCGCGCAGGAGGCCTATCGCGAGTTCTCCCAGTTCCCGAGCGTCGAGCACGACCTGGCCATCGTGGTGAACGAGGACGTGACCTGTGAGGATCTCGAGCGTCGACTGCGCTCCGCCGGCGGCAAGCTGCTCGTGGGCGTGCGTCTGTTCGACGTCTACCGCGATGTCGAGCGCGTGGGCGAGGGCAAGAAGTCCATGGCGTTCGCGCTCACGTACCGCGCCGACGACCATACGCTGACGAGCGAGGAGGTCGAGAAGGCGCACTCCAAGCTGGTTGCGAAGGTGTGTAAGGCCACCGGCGGCGAGGTCCGCTCTTAAAAGTTCCCCAGGCACCCCATCTTCGGGCCAGCGCGTAGGCTTATGTACCGCCGTACACCGCGCCTCCGTGCTGACCCGAACCTGGGGCACCTGGGAAACTTTTAGCGTTTATGGCCCAGGCACCCGACCTTGGCCCTCAATCGTCGGTCGCGTACCTCAAGTACGCTTCCCTCCTCTTTCGGGGCGACCTGGGGCACCTGGGAAATACGCGCCATCGCATGGGATGCGGCGCCCTGTCCTGCTGCGCGGGTGCGCGGCGGGGCGGGGCGTTCGGGCAATCGTTGGGAATGGGTTGAAATATGCCAAGTTGGAACATACATATCGCGCATGCCGAGGGGCTGATCGCGGACGGCGGCGCGCTGTCGCGTGTGGTCCGCGACCGCAATGCGTTTCTGTTCGGCAATCTCATCCCCGATATCTACGTGGGGTACATGGTGCCCGCCATCGCGGAGCCCATCCCGTACCGCCTGACGCATTTTGCCGTACCCGAGCATATCCCCAAGCCGCGCGAGCGCGAGTTTTGGGACGCCTATGTTGTCGAGGCGATTCGCCGTGCAGAGGGCGCCCGCGCGGGCGATCCAGACGGCTGCGATGTCGGTATCGATGCGGGCTCAATCGCGGCGGAGGTGGCTCATGTGTCGCCGGCGCATCGGGCCGATTACGAGCTGCGGGCGGATCCGCGCGACACCGCGCGGCTTCAGCAGGACATCTTTGAGAGCGATGCGGTAATCGACAGTGGATTTTGGACAAACAGACCCCAAAACAGCCCGGTAAATGTCCAAAACCCACGGTCTGATTTGGGGCAGGCCGCGGCGGTAACGGCGGCAGCGACGGCAGGTGCCGCGGCGGCGACGCCAGCGGCGCCGGCCGCGCCACTGCCGCTGGAACAGTCGCGCGCCGACCTCATCTTGGGAACGTGGGTGCACCTGTTGGCTGACACCATTTGGAATCAGCGCGTGCACGACTTTTTGGACGAGCGGGGCGAAACGCCGAGTTCGGGTTTCCGCATCAAGAAGCAGAGCGACTTTGACCAGTTCGGCAAGTCGCTCTCCATCGATGCCGTTCCGCTGGCAACGCCGCGCCTGGTCGAACTCGCCGCGCAGTTTCCGCAGTATCCCATCGACGAGCGCTCCGTATATGCCACCGTCGCCGTCGCGCACGAGGTGGTGCGCACCAACACGCTGTTCGCGGAGCCGGAGTATCGCCTGCTTTCGCGGGAGTTTTTCGAGTGCACCTTCCAGGAAGTACAGCGCGAGGCGGAAGAGCGGTTCGCCGAGCGCGCGGCGGCGCGCCCGTAGCGACAATGCACGGGAGCAACGCCGGCATGCAACTGTCGCGCCGACGTGCGGCAGTGATGCCAGCGAGCGGCGACCTACCGGGATGCTGCCGTAAGCCAAACGCCCTAACACCACGGCGCGGCTAACAATATCGCCGCATGTCAACAGCCATGCCGAGCAACTCCTCAGCAAAGAAAGGCCACGGTACCCATGACGAACATCTGCATCCGGAGCGCACGCGAGGAAGACGCGCCGGCCCTGGCGGCAATATATGCCCCGTACGTGCGAGACACCGCGATAACGTTCGAGTACGTGGCGCCCACGCCGGGGGAATTCGCGGCGCGCATGCGTAACACCATGGCGTTCTACCCGTATGTGGTGGCGGAGTCCAACGGCAAGATCGTGGGATACGCCTACGCGAGCACCTTCAAGGGGAGGCCCGCCTACGATTGGGCGGTCGAAACATCTATCTACGTTGCGCAGGGCCACGCGGGCGAGGGGATTGGCCGCGCGCTTCACGATGAGCTGGAACGCGCGCTCAAGGCCCAGGGCATCCTCAACATGTACGCGTGCATCGCCGTGCCCGACGGCCCGGACGACGAGACGCTCACCCGCAACAGCGAGCAGTTCCATGCGCATCTGGGGTATCGGCTGGTGGGCGAGTTCTACCGGTGCGGGTACAAGTCGGGCCGTTGGTACAACATGGTCTGGATGGAGAAGATGATCGGCGAGCACCGTGCGGACCAGCCGCCCGTGGTGTCGTTTCCGAGCCTCGTCGAAGACTGACGCCCTGAGTCGGGCAGCCGTGGCGCGAGTCGGGCGGTAGGGCCAGGGCGCGGGTGGAGCACGTAGCTTTACGCGCCGGAGGCCTCTGATTGCTCGCTCAACCCAAACGGAAACGCAGGCTCTGGGAATGCTCTCCCGCCTCGGCCGTGCACACTCCAAGACGCCCCGGCGCTTTAGTTAGGTGGATTGAGAAACCGCAGGTAACCTGCTATGTTTGGAGGGCGCGTCCGCCGACTGAGGCCGACGCGCCCTTTTTGAAACCACTCATAACGGGGGTGCACCATGGCCAACAGTTACGACCTGTTTCTCACCGCGCGCGGCATCCCGCTTTCGTCTGAATACCGTTGCGGTTCGTGCCGCGCCGGCCTGCGCGACCCGCGTGCGGGCGCTGCTGTGCGCTCGCTTATGCAGGAGCTGAAGGCCCGCGTGCACGCCGCCGTGGCGCCCGAGCCTGAGCCCGACGAGCTCGAAATGCTGGGCCCGGATGCCCCGGTTCCCAGCGAGGACCGTTTTCCCACCGACAAGGGCCCGCATGGCGCCGGCGCGCGCTCTCCGCTCTTTTGGAAAACCCTGCTCGTTTTTGCCGCGCTCGTTTGGGGTTCTTCGACCTTCATCATGAAGGACACCCTGACCGTCCTGCCCACGTTCTTGCTTCTGGCATGCCGTTTTATCCCCGCGGCGCTCATGATGCTCGTCATGTTCAACAAGCGCATCCGCATCCACTTCAACAAGCGCAACATCGTTGTCGGTGTGGTCATGGGCATCATCATGTGGGCCGCCTACGGCCTGCAAACAATCGGCCTGAACGAGACAACCGCTGGTAAAAGCGCGTTTCTGACCGGCACCTACTGCATTTTGGTGCCGTTCTTCAGCTACTTTTTGGCGCGCGAGCGCATCACCAAGTTCAACGTCGGCGCGGCGCTGCTGTGCCTGGGCGGCATCGCCCTCGTTGCGCTCGACAACTTCTCGATGGGTATGGGCGATGCACTCACGCTCGCGAGCGCCTGTTTCTTCGCCCTGCAGATGTCGATGGTCTCCAAGTACGGCCGCAACCTCGACGTGAACGTGATCACGTTCTGGATGTTCCTGTCCATGGGCATTCTGAGCGGCGGCACCTCGCTGCTTACGGAGAATCACCCTCCGCTGTCCGCCTTCACGCCCAACGTGCTCGGCGTGCTGGTGTATCTCTCCGTGCTGTGCACCTGCGGCTGCCTGCTCATCCAAAACGTCGCGCTCAGCCACGTTCCCCCGGCGACCGGCTCGCTGCTGCTGTCCCTCGAGTCCCCCTCCGGCGTCATGTTTTCCGTGATGTTCGCGGGCGAGGTGGTAACGGGTCGCCTGCTCGCCGGCTTTGCGCTCATCTTCATCTCCATCGTGCTTTCCGAGACGCATTTCAGCTTCTTGAAGAAGCTCCTTCCCGCAACGGCACCGCGGAGCTCGGAAGCCCCGGAGGCGGACGCAGCGTAAGGCCGCACTGCCGGCTTTGTCTGTGCGCTGCATGTGCGGTTTCTTTTCGCGACCGCTGCTACGTGCTTATGTCGTGTGTCCGCTGTCCCGCGCCCGCTACCATGGGCCTGCTGCCGCGCATCTTCTATAACCTGCTCTCTCAATGGCGGTCGACTGCTCACATGCGGCCGACCGCTACCTGTGTCCTCAGGCAACGGTATAATGGCTCGGATTGACACGATTCTCGCAAAAGGAGACGACCATGCAGGCACAGCGAGCTGAGGGCACCAAGGACCTGATCGGGCGCGAGATGCGCGCGTGGCAAAAGATGCAGGCCGTGGCCGCCGAGGTGTTCGGTCCCTACGGCTTCGACGCCATCGAGACGCCCGCTATCGAGCAGCTCGACGTGTTCGTACACGGCATTGGCCAGTCCACCGACGTGGTGCGTAAGGAGATGTTCCGCGTGTTCTCCGGCGCCAACTTCGCGCGCGTCCTCGAGGAGGGCACCGACGCCAAGCTCAAGGCCAAGCAGCGCCTGGCTCTGCGCCCCGAGGGCACGGCGGGCGTGGTACGCTCCGTGGTGGAGAACAACCTGGTCCCTCAGGGTTCCGCGCCGTTTAAGGCATGGTATGCCGAGGCGATGTTCCGTGGCGAGCGCCCGCAGAAGGGCCGCCTGCGTCAGTTCCACCAGGTGGGCATCGAGTGGCTGGGCGCGCCCGACGCGGCAGCCGACGCCGAGTGCATCATCATGCTCATGGAGTTCTTCAAGCGCCTGGGCTTTGACATGAGCCGCCTGCGCCTGCTCATCAATTCGATGGGCGACCCCGCGTGCCGTCCCGCGTACCGTGATTCGGTGCGAGCGTTCATCCTGGATCACGCCGACGAGATGTGCGACGAGTGCCGCGAGCGTGCCGAGCTGAACCCGCTGCGCGCGTTCGACTGCAAGAACGACCACTGCCGCGAGGTCATGAAGGGCGCGCCGCTCATGGGCGACAGCCTGTGCGATGAGTGCGCCGAGCACTACGCGGCGGTCAAGCGCTATCTGGACGCCGCTGGCATCGAGTACGTCGAGGATCCCACGCTCGTGCGCGGCCTGGACTATTACACGCGCACCGTGTTTGAGGTCGAGGTTCCCGATGCGGGCGTGGGCTCGATCGGCGGTGGCGGCCGCTACGACGGCCTGGTCGAGCTCGAGGGCGGCAAGCCCACCCCGGGCGTTGGCTTTGCCGTGGGCTTTGAGCGCATTGCGCTCGCGCTGGAGGCGCAGGGCGTCGATTTGGGCGAGGATGCGCCCGCGTGCGTATACGTGGCGAACGCCGGGGCAGACCTGCGCGGCGAGGTCTTTCTGCTCGCGCACGAGCTGCGCGCCGCCGGCGTGCGCACCGAGTGCGACTACCAGGGCAAGTCCCTCAAGGCGCAGTTCAAGCAGGCCGATAAGCTGGGCGCGTCCCACATCGTGATCATCGGTGGCGACGAGCTGGCCGCCGGCAAGGTTAAGCTCCGCAACATGGCCACCCACGACGAGTCCCTGATCGACCGCGCCACCGCCGCGGAGGTCATCGCCGCGCTGTAAAGGGCAGCCTGCCCACAGGGTCGCGCCGAGGCGTATCGTTCCGAGCGCAGCTCCGCACGAACAGGAGGCCACTTGATGTGGCCTCCGTCGTGAGCAGGACCGTTTGAGCACGGGATGATATGCCTCGGCGCGGCCCGACTCGAAAGACATCTGTCGCCAAACGATAGGTGAAATATGAAGACGCACTCCATCTAGCTAAAGCGTTTTGTAGAGCCCGTGCAACCTGTATATACTAGACAGGTTGCACGGGCTCCTTCGTTACCCCGTGCGAGCAGTTGAGGAGGTAGCGTGGCAGACCATACGCATGCAGATGCCCACACGGGCGAGACCGTTCTCAATGGGGCGAACCTGGACCTGATGTCCGGGACGCGCCGCATTGACCTCACCGATCTCGAGGCCGCCCTCGAGGTTCTGTCCGACATTGATATTCCCGCTGAGCTTCGCGACAACCTGGCGCTGTTCCTGCGCCTCGAGCGCCGCGTGCTGCGTGAGTACGACCCGGCGGTCCTGGACGTGTTCGACGAGCTCATGATGAACGTCGTGCAGGCAAACGCCGGCGATCCGGGCGCCGAGGCCGATGGTGAGGACGTGGACGAGCAGGGGATGCCCACCACGAGCACGCCGTCCGCCAACGCGTTCCGCGATGCGGTGGCGCTCATCGACACGCTGCCCGTCGACCAGACCCAGGTGCTGGTGCGTGCGTTCACCACCTTCTTTCACCTGGCGAATCTTTCCGAGGAAAACTACCGCGTGGCGCAGCTGCGCGGCCGCGAGCGCAACGTGTCCACCGAGGACGCGGTCGACCCCGCCAACGCGCTGACCGTGGCGTTCCACCAGCTCACCGAGGAGGTCGGCGGCGCCAAGGCCACCGAGCTGCTGAGCCGCCTGGAGTTCCACCCGGTCTTTACCGCGCACCCCACCGAGGCGCGCCGCAAGGCCGTTGAGAACAAGATCCGCCGCATCGCCCGCCTGCTGGAGGAGCGCCCCTACATGGGCGGCTCCGACCTGGTGGAAAACGAGCGCCACATTCTGCAGGAGATCGACGCCCTCGTGCGCACGAGCCCCATCGCGCTCAAAAAGCCCACGCCCGTCGAGGAAGCCGACACCATCATCGACATCTTCGACAACACGCTGTTCGACACCATTCCGGTGATTTACCGCCGCTTTGACGACTGGGTTCTGGGCGAGTACGCGGGCACCGTCCCGCCCGTGTGCCCGGCGTTCTTCCATCCCGGCAGCTGGATCGGCTCCGACCGCGACGGCAACCCCAACGTCACCGCCAAGGTGAGCCGTCAGGTGGCCGCCAAGTACGCGACGCACATGATCGCCAAGCTGGCCGAGAAGTGCCGCCGCGTGGGCCGCAACCTCACGCTTGAGTCCCGTTACAGCAAGCCCTCAGAGGAGCTGCTGAACCTATGGAGCCACCAGGTCGAGATGAGCGAGGTGCTCACCGAGCGCGCGAGCGTCATGTCCGCCTCGGAGCCGCATCGCGCCGTCATGCTCGTCATGGCCGCCCGCCTGGACGCCACGGTGGGCCGCAACGCCGACACCATGTACCGAACTTGCGACGAGTTCCTCGCCGACCTGCGCGTGGTGCAGCGTTCGCTCGCCCAGTGCGGTGCGGTGCGCGCCGCCTACGGCCCGGTTCAGACGCTTATCTGGCAGGCCGAGACCTTCGGCTTCCACATGGTGGAGATGGAGTTCCGTCAGCACTCCGTCGTGCATACGCGTGCGCTGAACGATATCCGCGAGCACGGCATTCACGGCGAGCTCGCTCCCATGACGCGCGAGGTGCTGGACACTTTCCGCGCCATCGGCTCCATTCAGAAGCGCTTTGGCGAGAAGATGGCGCATCGCTACATCATCTCGTTCACCAAGAGCGCCCAGCACGTGGCCGACGTGTATGAGCTGGCTCAGCTGGCCTTCGCGCATGCCGAGGACGTGCCCGCGCTCGACGTTATCCCGCTGTTTGAGCAGCTCGAGGACCTCGAGGGCTGCGTGGACGTGCTCAACGAGATGCTCGAGCTGCCCGCCGTCCAGGCGCGCCTGGCGCAGACCGGTCGCCGCATGGAGATCATGCTCGGCTACTCGGACTCCTCCAAGGACGCCGGCCCCACCACCGCCACGCTCGCCCTGCACTCCGCGCAGGAGCGCATCGCCGCGTGGGCTGCCAAGAACGACATTGACTTGGTGCTCATGCACGGCCGCGGCGGCGCCGTGGGCCGCGGTGGCGGCCCGGCCAACCGCGCGGTGCTCGCGCAGCCCGCGGGTTCGGTGAACTGCTTCTTTAAGGTGACGGAGCAGGGTGAGGTCATCTTTGCCCGCTACGGCAACCAGACGCTCGCCCAGCGCCACGTGGAGAGCGTGGCGGCCGCGACCCTGCTGAACTCCGCCCCGTCGGTGGAGCGTGTGAACACCGAGACCACCGAGCGCTATGCGCAGATGGCGGCGCGCCTGAACGAGGCGAGCCACGAGCGCTATCTGGACCTGCTGAACACGACAGATTTCACCCCGTGGTTCTCCACCGTGACGCCGCTGACCGAGGTCGGCCTGCTGCCCATTGGCAGCCGTCCCGCCAAGCGCGGCCTGGGCGCCAAGTCGCTCGACGACCTGCGCACCATTCCGTGGGTGTTCTCCTGGAGCCAGGCGCGCATCAACCTGGCTGCGTGGTACGGCTTGGGCACCGCCTGCGAGAAGCTGGGAGACCTCGAGCTGCTGCAGCGCGCCTACCATGAGTGGCCGCTGTTCAGCACGTTCATCGACAACATCGAGATGTCGATCGCCAAGACCGATAACCGCATCGCCAAGATGTACCTGGCCCTGGGCGACCGTGACGACCTGGCCGCCAAGGTGTTCGACGAGATGATGCTCACGCGTTCCTGGGTGCTGCGCATTGTGGGCGATGAGTGGCCGCTCGAGCACCGCCGCGTGCTTGGCCAGGCCGTGCGCGTGCGCAACCCGTTCGTGGACGCCCTGTCGCTCGCGCAGGTCCGCGCGCTGCGTGAGGTCCGCGCCAACCAGGACGAGCTGTCCGAGGAGGCTAAGGCTGAGTTCATGAGCCTGGTGCTGGAGACCGTGACCGGTGTCTCCGCCGGTCTTCAGAACACGGGGTAAACCGGATTGAAGCACCCCACCTTGGGGTTCAGTCGTCGGGCGCCGCACGTGAGGCGTGCGCCCTTCTCCTTCGCCCCAATCTGGGGCACTTCAACCGGTTTACCTTTGCCGTTGTGACGCGAAGCCGTCAGACGGGCAATCTGCCTTTCAATCGTCGGGCGCGTGCGAAAGCACGCATCCCTCCTCTTTCAAGGCACCTTGCTCCGCCTGGCGGCTTCTCGCTGTCGCGAGGTCGACCTACAAGGTTTTTGCTGGGCGCCGCGGGGTTGTACGTGTTGTGCGTGCAGGCCCGCGGCGCTATTTGTTTGCGGCTGGCTTATATTGCAGGTCGCACTGCCAATAACCGAAACTTCGGAGCACTTTATGAAACTCGGTGCGCTTCTGAACCATTTTTCGGTGTGCGCATGGTTAAAAAGTGCACCGAGTTTCACGAGGTGCTCCGAAGTTTGCCGAATTGCGCTGCCCCGCCGCCGCACCGCGTCCCGCCGTGTAGCACGCGGCGCCTCTGCTGTCTTCCTCTTGCCCGAACGGTCGCTCGAGCGCCGTTGGGCGGCAAGCACGCAAGCCAAAACATCAACCGAGTACACTGGAAAGGTTAGACGCGCAGCTTCGCACGAGAGGATCGCCATGCACTCAGACAAGTACCCGCTTTTGTTCTCGCCGCTCAAAGTCGGCACAACCCAGATCCGCAACCGCGTGTTCATGCCGCCGGTGTCCACCAACCTGGCAGACCACGGCTACGTTACCGACGCGCTCGTCGACCACTACGCGGCGCGCGCTGCCGGCGGCGTGGGTCTCATCGTCACCGAGGTCGTGACCGTCGAGCCCACCTACGTGTACCTGCCGGGCGACATGTGCATGGCGGACGATTCCTACATCCCCGGTTGGGAGCGCCTCACCGCCGCCGTTCACGAGCACGGCGCTAAGATCATGCCCCAGCTCTTCCACCCCGCGTACATGGCGTTCCCGGTTCCGGGCACTCCGCGTCTCATCGCCCCGTCCTTCGTGGGCCCGTACTACGCGCGCGAGGCACCGCGCCCCGTCACGCGTGAGGAGCTCGCCGTTCTCACCCGCCAGTTTGGCGACGCAGCCGAGCGTATGAAGCGCGCCGGCACCGACGGCGTCGAGATTCACGCCGCGCACGCTCACGGCCTGCTCGGCGGCTTCCTCTCACCGCTCTACAACAAGCGCACCGACGAGTACGGCGGTGACATCGATGGCCGCCTCAAGCTCACGCTCGACGTGGTGCGCGAGGTGCGCGAGCGCTGCGGCGAGGACTTCATCATCGACGTGCGCATTTCGGGCGACGAGTACTCCGACGGCGGCCTGACCGTCACCGACATGTGCCATGTGGCGCGCGAGCTCGAGCGCGCGGGCGTCGACCTGCTGCATGTGTCGGGCGGCACCACCATCAAGCGCGGCAGCGCCATCCCGGCGGCGGGCACGCGCCAGGGCAGCCATGCGGAGGTGGCGGCCAAGATCCGTACCTGCGTGAATATCCCCGTTGCCACGGTGGGCCGCATTAACGAGCCGTGGATTGCCGAGGAGCTGCTGGCCGAGGGCGTGGCCGACGCCTGCATGATCGGCCGCGCGAACCTGTGCGACGCCGAGTTCTGCAACAAGGCCGCCGCCGGCAACACCGCCGACATCCGCCCCTGCATCGGCTGCCTGCGCTGCCTGACGGGCATCATGTTCGGCAAGCCCATCGCTTGCACGGTGAATCCGGACGTCGAGCACAACGATGCGGCGGTGGAGCCAGCCGAGGCCCCGCATGACGTGCTGGTTGTTGGTGCGGGTCCCGCTGGCATGGAGGCCGCGTTCGTGGCCGCTCGCCGTGGTCACCATGTGGTGCTCGCCGACGCGCAGGACGAGCTGGGCGGCACCATGCGCATCGCGGCCGTGCCCATCGCCAAGCAGGACCTGTGCCGCGTGATCAAGTTCCAGGCGCGCCGTCTTGAGCAGGCGGGCGTCGAGGTTCGCCTGAACACGCGCCTTACCGCCGAGGACATCGCGCGCGACTTTGCCGGCTACGAGGTGATTCTCGCAGCGGGCGCCGAGCCCATCGTCCCGGGCTTCGTCGGCGCGTTCAAGCAGGTCTGCACGGCCGATGACATCCTCGCGGGCCGCGTGCATCCGGGCAAGAACATCGTGGTGGTGGGCGGCGGCTCCGTGGGCTGCGAGACGGCAGACTACTTGGCACCGCTCGTGGGTGACCTCGCCCGCGGCAACCGCGACATCACGCTGGTGGAGATGGGCCCCGTGCTCGCTCCCGCCGAAGGGGCCGCGGGTCGTGCGGCGCTCATCACGCGCATGCTTAGCAAGGGTGTTCACGTGCTCTGCGACGCCAAGGTGACCGAGGTCACCGAGGATACGATCGCGTACGAGCAGGCGGGGGAGACCCATGTGATCGAGGGCGCCGACACGCTGGTGCTCGCACTCGGCTACCGCTCCGATCCCAGCTTTGCCAACGCCCTCGCCGAGCAGGGCACAACCGTTCACGTAATCGGTGATGCCGAAAAACCTGGCAACATCAAGGACGCCATGGCGGCCGCATACGAGCTGGCGCGCGGGCTGTAGCTCGCGCTCAAGAGAAAGGAAACGCTCATGTCCCAGACCGATTTCAAGATTCTCGAACCCATTACCGTCGGCGGCGTGGAGTTCAAGAACCGCATCATGTTCCCGCCGCTGACCACCGGCTATGAGGAGCGCGACGGCAGCATCGGTGAGCGCAGCCGCGCCTTCTACACCCGCCTGGCACAGGGCGGCGCCGGCTACATCGTGCTCGGCGACGTGGCGCCCATCGCGTCGTTCTCGCCCACGCCCAAGCTGTTCTGCGACGAGCAGATCGAGTCGTTCAAGCAGCTCGCCGACGCCGTGCACGAGTACGGCTGCAAGCTCGGCGTGCAGATCTTCCACCCCGAGTACGACTGTGACGCCATCAACGCGTTGTTCCGCGAGGGCAAGATGAACGAGGTCCGCGCGCGCATGCACCACGATATGGAGCACTTCACCGACGAGGTGAGCGAGGAGACCCTGCTCGCCATCATCGACAAGATGTGCGCGTGCGCCGTGCGTGCGCAGAAGGCCGGCGTCGACGTGATCCAGGTGCACGGCGACCGTTTGGTGGGCTGCCTGACCTCCACGCGCATGAACCACCGCACGGACAAGTTCGGCGGCTCGCTCGAGAACCGCACGCGTTTTGCGCTCATGCTGGTCAAGGCTCTGCGCGATGCCGTGCCGGACATGGTGATCGACTACAAGTTGCCCATCGTGACGCCCGAGCGCGGCAAGGGCGGCATCGACCTGGAGGATGCGCCGCAGTTCGCGCAGTGGCTCGAGGAGGCCGGCGTTGACATGCTCCACGTGGCGCAGGCCAACCACACCGGCAACATGGCCGACACCATTCCGCCCATGGGCGTGCAGCCCTACGGCTTCTTCGTCGACATCACCGGCCAGATCAAGCAGGCCGTGAGCATCCCGGTTTCCGCCGTGGGCCGTATTGTCGACCCGTATATGGCAGAGCGCGTGGTCGTGTCCGGCAAGGCCGATATGGTCGGCATCGGCCGCGGCTTTTTGGCCGACGAGGACTGGGTGCGCAAGGTTGAGGACGGCCGCGCCGACCAGGTCATTCGCTGCTTGTCCTGCAACAAGGGCTGCACGGACGCGATTCAGCGCCGCGAGGGCCTGAGCTGCGTGCTGAACCCCGAGAACGGCTACGAGACCGTGCGCCATATCGTGCCCACGGATGCGCCGAAGCGCGTTGCGGTGGTGGGCGGCGGCATTGCCGGCCTCATGGCGGCTCGCGTGGCTGCCCTGCGCGGTCACGAGGTCACGCTGTTCGAGCGCGCAACCGAGCTGGGCGGCCAGCTCAACATCGCGTGTGTGCCGCCGCGCAAGTGCGAGATCCGTCGCGCCGTGCAGGATGCGGTGAGGGCCGCCGAGGGCGCGGGCGTTACGTTCCAGCTTGGCCGCGCCGTTGAGGCCTCCGAGCTTGCTGAGGCGGGCTTTGAGCGTGTCATCGTGGCCGTGGGCGCCGAGTGCGCCGTTCCGCCCATCAAGGGCGCCGACGGCGTGAACGTGGCGGATTCCTGGTTGGTGCTCGCTGGTACGGCCGATGTGTACGGCAAGGTCGCGGTCATCGGCGGCGGCATGGTGGGTTGTGAGACCGCCGAGCTGCTGGCCGATGCGGGCTGCGAGGTAAGCGTGGTCGAGATGCTCGATGCAATCGCCGCCGACGAGGGCCCGACCGTGAAGCCCACGCTGTTCGAGCACTTTGCCGAGCGCGGTGTTCAGCAGTTCACCCAGCATAAGGTGCTCGAGATCACGCCGACCGAGCTGGTGTGCGAGGGCCCCGAGGGCGAGGTCCGCATGCCGATCGACTACGCCGTGATGGCCATTGGCGCCAAGCGCGTGACGTTCGACACGGCGCCGCTCGATGCGGCGGGCGTGGCCTGGACGTTCGTGGGCGACTGCAGCGAGGAAGGCGGCGACATTTCGCGCGCCACCAAGACCGCCTACGACGCGGCCGCCGCGCTGTAAGGGCTGCGCGAAAACCCTGAGATGCAAGGGGCGTGGGACGTGTTCCTGCGCCCCCTTCATGCGTTAGGTCTTGTGGCAACATGTGCCGTTCGGGATTGGCAAGCGAGCCTTTCGTCCTGAAAAATGTTGAACTCCACACTTTTACGTCCTTAAAAATGTTGATAACAACAGAAATAAGGACGTAAAAGTGTTATAGCCCGGGCGCAACACTCATTCGAGCCGGATGGTCTTGCTTTTTTGTTGCTCCCTGCGGCTCTATGAGCGAAGGTCTATTTTGACGGCACACACCGTTCTAATCTATAAATAGTGCTAAAATAGGGCTACTTTAAGGGCTATGTTAGGAGTGTACATGAGTCCCGCTGTAGCGACCGTCGGCATGGCCGAGGCAAAGACCAATTTCAGCAAACTTACGGCAAATGCGAACGCCACGGGTCTGCCCATCACGGTGTTCAAGAACAACAAACCGTGGGTGGAGATTCGTCCGCTGGCCACGCCTCGCGATGATTTTGAGGGGATGCCTACGGAAACGATCCGTGCCATACGGGAGACGGAGGCCATGGCCGTCGATCCGGAGCACGTGACATATCATGCTGCGGACGACCTTTTTGCTGCTCTCGGGCTGTAGGGGGACTGGGTGTACTCGGCATCGTTTTCCTCCCGCTTCGAGCGAGACGTAAAGGCCTGTAAAAAGAAGCACTGGGACATGCAATCGCTCAAGGTCGCTATGTCAGATTTGCTCAAGTCTGATGACGAGGTGCTTGGCAGGCGGTACAAGGACCACGCGCTTATGGGCGGGTGGCAAGGGTATCGGGCCATACATGTTGATTCGGCGCCGAATCCTGCGAAGGACCAGTGGGTGCTCATGTATAAGCTCTGTGACGGAGAGCTGATCTTTGTCAGGACGGGCACGCACGAAGAAGTGTATGGGAAGTGAAGTGACGCCCCGTCGTCTGTGTGGATAAGTTAAAGGCAGAAGCGCCCATCCTGCGTATGTCAGGATGGGCGCTTTGCTGTACGTGCCAAAGTGTGGCGCGTGCTGCGGGGATTGCATTTAAAGCGCCAGCAATCCCTGGTAAAAGACGTTGGGGAACAGGAATGTGCGGCGCACGGGGCGGCCGTGCTTGTCCTCGCCGAGCACAACCTCGATGCGCCCGCCCTCGCGGTCGATGTCCACCACCTCACCGTAGCCGAGCGCCTTATGGAACACCGTGTAGCCGGGCTCGAGGGCCGCGAGCTTGGCGTCCGTCACTGCGGGAGGCTCGTGCCATTCGAGCTTTTGCTCCTCGGGATAGCCGGAAAGCCACCAGCCCGCGCGCCCGCGCGTTGCCTTGTTTCCGCGGAAGGTGAACTCAAAGCGTGCCCCTCGTTTGGCAAGGTCGCTCATCGCGGCATCGAGTTCGCCACCGCCGATGACCCATAGGTTGCCGCCCTCTCCGCGCAGGTCAACGTATTCGAGGCTCTTCGATTCAAGTGCTTCCACAACCCAGTCCCGCATTGGAGCCGCGGTGCTGTTGGCGGAAGCGGAGGAAGGCTGCGTGCCGGCGGGGTTTGCGGCGGCACGCGCGGTGTCAGGCAAGGAGGCGGAAACACCCGCCGCCGAGGGGGAGTGGAAGGCCGCGCCACGCGAGCCCGCTGCATCTGCGGAGGTGCTGCCGCCAGCTCCAACCTTGCTCCGCTCGCTTTGGAGTGCCTCGGCAAGTCTGGCATCGAAATCGTTGCGATCACGCGCGGGCTCGCTGGTGGCCGCCGGCGTGCCCGTGTCCACGTCCGCCGTACGCACCATGCGCCCGGTCTCATCCAGTAGGGTGTCTTGGCGTGCCATCTCGGCAAAGTCCTCGCTCGATAGCGAGGTGTCGAACAGGCCCACACGCGCGTCATAGCTATGCTTTTCAATGCCGGTGTAGGACAGGCTCGCGTCCTCGTAGCGGCGGAACTTGTACACGGCGTCATTCATCACTGAATCGCGGAACACGCCGAGCGATACCAAAAGCTCAAAGTCCTGCACGGAAAGGCCCGTGACCTTCTTGAACAGCCCCGGCTCCAACTGCGTGATGACCTCTTTGAGGCTCTGCTCGCGGAAGTCGGTAAGATACATGAACACGGGAATGCGCGTGGCAAACTTGATCAGCTTTTCCTGGATCTGCTTACGCTTGGTCTTGAATTCCTTTTCCTCTTCGGAGAGCTCCTTCTTTTCCTTCTTGGTGAGCTCGCCACCCTCCTTTTTGACCTTCTTAACATGCTCGGATTTGTTGATAATCGTCTCGATATCGTCGTTTAGGCTGCGGAAGCCCTCGATGTTGCTGAGCGCCTTCATGGCTTCGGAGCTTTCCAGTAAGCGGCGCAGCGTGTCGTTGTCCACATTGACCAGCAGCGCGCTTTCCCATCGGCGCGCCAACAGGGTGGCGGAGGTGCCCGCCATGGCGATGTCCAGGATGTCCGCGGCGTCGACCTCGCGCATGGCACTGCCGTCGTAGGCGAGCACTGGCAGGAACTTGATGAAGTCCGCCACCTTCTTTTCGGGGTTCGGCTCGTCCACCGAGAGCTGACAGCTGTAGTCCGACACCATGGCCAGGGCTCGGTCCAGTGCGAAGTCGAACACGTAGCATTCCTGCTTAATTACCTGCGTGCGGCCATCTTCGTCCTTAGCGGTCCACGGGCTCTGCACGCGGAAAGCTGTTTGGAAGTACGTCTCAGGGCTCTTGAGGTTGCGCAGCATGAATACGCCGGTCCATGGGCGAATGGTCACGCCGGTGGTGAGTTTACCGCATGAGAGCGTGATGGTCTTGGTGGCCAGCGGGTCGCCCATTGCGCGGCGCACGGGCGCCACGGCGTCCAGACCGATGCCCGCCTTGGTGCCAGCTGCAACAATTACCTGGTAGTCGTGATAGAACGCGTTGTGTCGGCTGCCCAGAAGGTTGGCCATAGCGTGGCAGGAGGCCACGCTGGGTAAGAACCACAGCGTGTGTGTGAGGTTGGTCAGCAGTGCGGTATGGCTAAAGGGCAGCACGGGCTTTTGCGCGCCCATCTTGAGTTCATCGGTGGTGGTCTCTGCCAGCGCACCGCGAATCAGGTCGAGCCATTTCTGAACATATTCCTCGTATTTGAATCGCGCATCTTCGCCCTCGCCGGTGGCGGAGAAGAACACGTTGAGGTCGAACTCGTCGAATTCGCCCGCGCGCGCCACCTTGGTGATGGAGTTGGGAACCTTGTAGGTCATGAGGACCATGCGGGGCAGCGCCTCGTACGGGTTGGGCGTAAACGGATGCGTGCGCGTCCAATCCTGTTTGGCCTGCTGCTCGTCCGAATAGGTCCAGTTGAAAATCTGGTCTTCGATGAACTCGCCGGATGTGAGTGCGCGAAACGGCGTGCCGGAGAGGTAAAGGTAACGCGCGGCGGTGATGGGCAGATATGATTCGTCGATGTTGTTGCCGCGGGATGCCTCGTTGGTGTCGCGTTCGGCGGACTCGACGGCGGCGTCCTCGTCCTGCTTGGAAAAGAGCCCCTGCGCGCTGTCGCGCCACGCGCCAAAGTGGTACTCGTCGAAGGCGACGAGGTCCCATTGCTCCAGGTGAACCCATTCGTTGCGCGCCTTGATATTGCCGCTGTTGCGGTCGACTCCCAGGAAGTCCTGGAACGAGCCGAAGCACACGATGGGACGCGTGGGGTCGCAGTCCTCATAGCGCAGGCCGTCGCGCGAGACAAACTGCCAGCCCTCGAAGTCGATGTGGCTCTCCAGGTCCTCGCGCCACGCGTCCTCAACGGCGGGCTTGAAGGTGAGGACCAACACGCGCTTCATGTTCATGCGGCGGGCGAGTTGGTAGGTGGCGAAGGTCTTGCCAAAGCGCATCTTGGCGTTCCAGAGAAACTTGGGCGCATTGCGGTTGCCAGGCTGCTCGCACGCGCGGAAGTACGCCTCGGTTTTGTTGACGGCTTCGAGCTGCACGGGGCGCATGGCGAAGTCCTCGGTGCGTTCGCGCTCGTAGGTGGTGCGGTCACGGACCTGCAGCCACGCGTTGCGCACGTCAGCGGGGGAGCAGCGGAACGCTCGCCGGCGGGGTTTTCGAAGCCCATCTTACGGAGTCGATCATGGACTGCGGTGTCTCTAAAACAAGTGCCATCGGAACGCATAGCGCTCTCGTCGAAGAGGATTTCGTAGGGCTTGCCTTCGCAGGGCTGCACCACGGGGTATTGCTCTGCGACGCGAATCTCTGCGGTGCGAGTTGTATCTCCGACCTTGAGGAGCCCTTCATATTCGGGGTTTTTCTCGCGGTACGCATAGATTCTGGGATGGATGTCCGGGCGCTTGGGGAAGAAAGAGGTGCTACTCATCGCCATCACCCAGGTCCATCGGGCGAATTAGGGAATTAATAAAGTCTATCTGCTGCAAATTAATGTCGTACTTGTTGTACAGCTTTTCATCAGTCCACTTTTCTGAGAAGTTCTGTTTCGGGACAAACGTATACACCTTGCTGGTTGCGTCTTGAGAAGGTTTATGGAGCAGGACCAGGAATCGGAAAAATTGAGACCGGATATAAGAAATGACGTTCTCGCACTCTGCTTCAGATGTAAAAGGACCGAGTGCCAGATATGATTCAGTGCAGGCGGAACCTGGTTCTCCAACGAAAGGCTTGCCGAGGATTGTGTGTGGGAAGGCATCGCTTCCGCTTCCGGCTCTCGGGATGAAAACTTTCCATGCATTGATTAATTGCTTATTTGAGAGAAGCTGGTCTTTGGAGACGTACCCATTTTCTCCTACTCGGTAAAGTTTGATGTTTGCGGTCGCAGTTTTCGCTTTCTCAAAATCCCCGAATGCTCCACGAAGGCCAAACGGTTTTGATGGACTTACAATTTCCTTAAAGCTGGGCTCCCCGTGTGCTCGCACCTTGGCTAGGATGTCGATGGCCTCATTCCATCGAATGAACGTGTCGCATCCCTCTTCAAGTAGAGGGCGTCTCATTGGGCTTCCAATAGATGTGCCATGGTGGGTGACGATTTTGCAGTTATCGCGACGGTCTCTGGTCCATAGAAAATAGCAAACGCCGCCTTTTATTTGTACGCCAGGGAAACAATCCGATGCTTCGGGATAATCGTGTATTTCAGTTAGGCGGTCATCGTTGAGCATTTCAGCTCGGAATTCATCAAGGCCACGTCCGCCAGAATACCAGCGTGCTGGAATAATCATGGATAGGTAACGCGGGTTGAGCATTTTCGCACGTTGGACAAACTTGTGATAAATCGGCACGGCGCTGGCGTGAAACCCCCCATCACTCAGCTGGTACGGCGGATTTCCGACGATGACGTCGAACTTCATATTCAAAATCCTCTCGGGATTATCGGTGTGGATGAACTCGTAGGCGTGGGTTTCGAGCGCGTTGTCGCGGTCGTATTCGGCGTTGCTCGCTCCGCAGTATTTGCAGCGGTTATTCACCCACGTATGTTGCAGAGTGCGATGGCGCACGTTTCCCTCGGTGTCATCGAACTCGGCCACTGAAAACTTGCCGTTGGGGAACTTGCTGCAGTACAGGCTGCGCCTCGAAAGCAGGCTCGTCAGCTCGGTGATCGCGATGCCAAAGAGCTGCTCGTGCATGATGTGATCCACACGTTCCTGCAGGTCGGGGTAGACGTGCTCCAAGCCTTTGATGAATCGCTTGGCCGCCTCGCGCAAAAATACGCCCGACTTACAGCACGGGTCCAGGATCTTGATGGTGGGGTCGCTCCAGATCTCCTCCGGCAGCATGTCCAGGACGTCGTTCGCGAGCTCGGGCGGGGTGAAAACCTCGTCGTTGCTCAGGTTGGCCAAACAGGTCAAGACATCGGGGTTGTATGCCTTTTCGAGTAGGCTAGCCATGGCGCCGCACCTCCCAGTAGTTAATAGGGGGTTCTTCATCAAAAGGTTTTGGGATAAAGCTCTGTGTTCCTTCATCGAATTCCAGGTCGGGGATCACAGGCCTCTCATCGAAGAGCGAGGGGTTTGATTTCTGCTTTGGCTGGTCATCGAGCAGCGCACTCAGATGGAAATATCGCCGCTTGACCTTGTCTCCCGTCACGAGGGACCACTCGGAAAAGACGATGGGTTCACCTTCGGATGTGCGAAGGTCTAACGCATTGCCGCAGACGATGTTTTTGTCGAGGACGTAGCGGATGGACTCCAAAAAGAGCGCGTCGGGCTTTTTGATGGCGCGCTTGGCCTCTTTCCCGACGATCCCGTACAGGCGCTCACGGCATTCCTGCGCGTTGTCCTCCAGGATGTCCACGCCGTACAGGCTGCTCACCGCCACAAAGGCATAGCGCATGTAGTCGTCGGGGCTGCGGCGATATTGCTGCGCCACTACGGCGAGCTTGCGGCGCAGCACCTCGGCCAAGAAATTGCCGTTGCCGCAGGCCGGCTCGAGGAAGCGGGATTCGATGCGTTCGGTCTCCTGCTTAACCATGTCGAGCATGGCGTTTACCTCGCGTTCGTTGGTAAACACCTCGCCGTGGTCCTGGACCCTCTGCTTCGATTTGACCTGCTGAGGCATGCTGCTTCTCCGTATGTACGATATACCGTACAGCAGTGTAGCCCAAATCTGGTATGTACGAAATATCAGATAGGTCAGGGAATATGAGTCAATACGATGGACTCATGAAGAGAGATGAGACATGTGAGTACGTATGCAAGAAGGTGGGCGAGAACATCGGCCGTCTTCGGGAGGAGCATAAAGTTTCACAGGCTGAGCTTGCTCGCAGGATCGAGGTAAGCCGTCCCAATCTCAATAAGGTCGAAAGCGGGAACCAGAACTTTTCTCTCGACTACCTTGTGCTAATTGCAAACGGCCTGGACATCCCCATTGTTGAGTTCTTTTCCGGTTTGGAAAAAGAATCTCCGCGCAAGTTGGTCGCGAAGCGGAAAAGGGCTGCTAACGTGCGCGCGGCCGTAAGCGCCAAAAGTTAAAAGCAAAATAGTCTCGGACATCTCGATCGTCCCTTCCTTTGTGGATGAGGCTCCTGGGCGTGCCCTGTATACTTGGGCTCAGTCCATATCGCATCTTGCGCAGAGCACTGGACAAACTATTGCGAAAACGAAATAATTATCTCCAACATGGAGGAGGTTTCCGATGACGGTTTCTCAAGCTGCAGAGATGTTGGGCATAAGTGCTGCTCGTGTTCGCCGGATGCTTCAGGACGGTGTACTCGATGGGCAAAAGGAGGGGGGAGTTTGGATGATCGACCGCTCGTCTGTGGTTCTTCGGCTGCAAAACGGAGCGCGCGTTGGTCGTCCGCCTCTCAATGCGAATGACGACCCCGAGGAGCAAGCTCAGCTTCGGCGTGGCGTTCGGGCTCATGAGCTTTACGAGGCTTGCCGTGAGGTCCTTGCTGGGGCATACGATGCCTCAGTGCTCGCCGCCGCCGAAACCGAGGAGGAGCGCCGCTTCTACCTCATGGTTTCTGATTTCTTTTTACAGCAAAAGCAGCGAGAGCTGGTGGCGCAGGGTGTCTGGTAGAGAGCCCATGCGTATTGAACGGCCTCGATATACCATTTTTGCCGGTATTAACGGTGCGGGGAAATCCACGCTGTACCGGTCGGGTCTGTGGGCACGCCGGCCAAGCGATCTTGGGGCTCCCAGGGTAAATCCTGACGAGATCTTAGTTGCCAACGGCGATAACCCCACGGACGTTCATGCTCAAATGCGTGCTGGCCGAGAAGCCATCAGGCTCATCAATGAGTATTTTGATCAGGGCATTTCGTTTAATCAGGAGACAACGCTTTCTGGCAGGTCATGTTTACGGGATATAAAGCGTGCGCGCAAATTGGGGTACCACATTGTTATGTGTTACGTTGGCGTTGAGTCGCCTAAGGTGGCAAACGAGAGAATCGCGCATCGTGTCGCGTTGGGCGGCCATGCAATCGACCCTCAAGAGGTTGTGTTGAGGTATCAGAAATCCATCGATCATCTGCTAGAAGTTGCCCCGCTATGTGATGAGCTGTATCTGTTCGACAATACTCATCAGCTTTCCACTGTGGCCGTATTTGGGTATCGAATGGTTACATACCCTGTGTATCCAACGCAGTGCAGCTGGGCAAGCGGTCTCCTCGAGCGTCTTGATTGCACTTTTAGGAGCAGGTAGATACGTACGTGATGGGCGGGCGTGCGGCATCCCCCCAATTGTTCCCAGCCTGTTAAAACGCCGTAGCTTGGCGCTCTTCTATGATAAAGTGCCCGGCTTTCCTGTATCCTAGTGAGCTGTCGCGCGCGAGCTGGTGCGTGTGGCGGTCGTGTTCCTGGCGCCCGCCGCGCATGCCGGTGTTGCCCGAGGGAAGGCCCGCCATATTCGCCCGCCCGCCTTGCGCGACGCATTTCCGAAGCACGCTGTCTACGCGCTTCCGGAAGTCTGTACGTACGTCCGCCCGCTACGGCACGGGGCGGCGCAGATCGAAAAGGGAGGTTTTCATGGCAGACGCACAAGCCATCAACCCCGCAAACACCCACTCCATGCATACCCGTACCTGCGGTGAGCTCCGCTCCGCCAATATCGGCGAGGAAGTCACGCTCACCGGTTGGGTTGCCCGTCGCCGCGACCACGGCGGCCTGATCTTCTGCGACCTTCGCGACCGCGAGGGCCTCACGCAGATCAACTTCGATCCCGAGCACTCCGACGGAGAGGCGTTCAAGATCGCCGAGACCATGCGCCCCGAGTGGCCCATCCGCGTGCACGGCGTTGTGCGCAGCCGCGGCGAGGACGCCGTGAACCCCAAGCTCGCCACCGGTGAGATCGAAGTACTCGTCGACCATGCCCAGGTGCTCAACCGCTCCAAGACCCCGCCGTTCCAGATCGAGGACGGCATCGAGACCGCCGAGGAAACGCGCCTGCGCTACCGTTACCTGGACCTCCGCCGTCCCGAGATGGCCGCGCGCCTGCGCCTGCGTTCCGACTTCACCTTCGCCATCCGCTCCGCCCTGCACGACCGTGCGTTCACCGAGGTCGAGACGCCGGCGCTCTTCAAGTCCACGCCCGAGGGCGCACGTGACTTCGTGGTGCCGAGCCGCCTGCAGCCGGGCAACTTCTACGCCCTGCCGCAGTCCCCGCAGCTCCTCAAGCAGCTGCTCATGGTGGGCGGCGTTGAGCGTTACTACCAGGTTGCCAAGTGCTTCCGCGACGAGGACCTGCGCGCCGACCGCCAGCCCGAGTTCACGCAGGTGGACATCGAGATGAGCTTCGTTGAGCAGGATGACGTCATGTCCCAGATCGAGGACGTGCTCGCCAACGCGTTTTCGCAGGTGGGCGTTGAGATGCCCACGCCGCTGCGCCGCATCTCCTACTGGGACGCCATGGACACCTACGGCTCCGACAAGCCCGACACGCGCTACGGCATGACGCTCGTGGACCTCACCGACGTGTTCGCCGGCTGCGGCTTTAAGGTGTTCGCCAGCGCCGCGAGCACCGAGGGCCACGTGGTCAAGGCCATCAACGCCAAGGGCGCCGGCGCCTGGCCGCGCGCACAGATCGACAAGCTCGCTAAGACTGCCGCGACGTTCGGCGCCAAGGGCCTGGCCTGGATCGCGTTCCGCGAGGACGGCTCCGTGAACAGCCCGATCGTCAAGTTCTTCACCGACGAGGAGATGGACGAGCTGCGTCGCCGCATGGACGTCGAGCCCGGCGACCTGGTCATGTTCGCCGCCGGCCCGCGCCGCGAGTCCGACGAGATCCTGGGCGGCATGCGCTCCCACATGGCCGACGCGCTCGACGTGCCGCGCGAGGGCCACGACTTTTTGTGGGTCGTGGACTTCCCGCTGTTCCATTGGGACGAGGACGGCCAGCGCTACGAGGCCGAGCACCAGCCCTTTACCTTGCCGCACCTCGACGAGCTGCACCTTCTCGACGAGGACCCGCTCAAAATGGGCTCCTGCACCTACGACTTCGTTATGGACGGATTTGAGGCCGGCGGTGGCGGCATGCGCATCCACGACGCCGAACTGCAGCTCAAGATGCTCGAGTTCATGGGCTTTACCGAGGAGCGCGCCCGCGCCCAGTTCGGCTTCCTCATGGAGGCCCTCGAGTTCGGCGCTCCGCCCATGGGTGGCTTCGCGCTCGGCCTCGACCGCGTGTGCATGCTGCTTGCCGGCACCGACTCGATCCGTGACGTCATGGCGTTCCCCAAGACGAGCTCCGGCTCCGACCTCATGTCCGCCGCTCCGTCCGAGGTGAGCCTGGCCCAGCTTAAAGAGGTTGGCCTGCGCCTGGAGTAGGGGCGTGCTTGCCTCAAACTATGTGGCTGGCACAAAGGAGAAGTTCTTCGAGCAGGCTTATCTTTTAAAGGGCGTCGCGGGTAAAGTACCTGCGACGCCCTCTCGAATTATGAATAATTCAGCACTTTTCTTAGGACTTTTTAGCCTTCGTGTCTGGGGTGGCTTTTCGGATTCCGGCAAAAATGGCGCAGCTCCACGCCAAGAATGAACTCAAAATCGCATACACCTGTATTTCTAAGTTGATGGGCAAGGATATTGAGAAAAGTGCCACAAGTATTACAGTGATGGCCTTCAGGTAGAACTCGACGTGTTGGAGGTCGGTAATTCTTGCATGAGCGTGTTTCTGTCCCAAGGCGATCAGTCGCTGGGATTGCCTCCAGAGTGTGAAAGCCGCTGTGCATAGAACCGTCGAAAAGAGAGCGACGTTGATGAGCCCTTGCCCTGCTTGCATGGTGGGTGGCAGCCTGCAGATGGCAATTTGAAGTAGAGTGCATATGACAATCTCAACTATCATTTTGACGATAAGGGCCATCCCAATAATCTCCTGCAGCTTCGCGAGAGTTTAATCACCCTAGACTTCCACTCCGACGGGAGCCTCTGATGTCCATGACTTCACGAACTTCGTGCATGCCTCGTCTTCATATAACGTCCACACTTTGCGAGTAATCATCTTCGGCGTGTCGCAATACCAGTGTTCCATGGTTAGCCACATGTTCCTATGTTGGGTTACGGTCCAATTGAATGCGAAGTTGGCAATCGTCATGGCAACCTGCGCTGGGACATTTCCGAAGCAAGCGAGGATGGATCCAACGAGCTGGGTGGGCATAGCAGCTTGTTCAACAGTCATTTTTGATGTGGACATAAGGACACAAGCATATGTGACGGGATCACCGTTCTCGCGACGATAGATGATATCCGCCAGCGGTTTTCCGTCGAGCGTTGTGCACCCGTATGAGTCGGCGAGCACGACGTGAGCGACTCCGTCCTCGCCGGTGAGCAGATAGGCTTGTGGACCAGTTTGCTCAAAGCGAAGCGTCTTTCCAGAATCGCTAACATAAAGAATAACACTGCCAGAGTGGTAGGCGCTGATTGTGCCGTCTTTGCAGAGGAGGGTATAACCGTCTGGAACAAGGCCAGAAAAATCAGAGCCACTTGCATGGGCTTCCACTGTGGTAAACAGGGCTGACGATGCCAGTAATGCCGTAGTGGTGAGCAATACACGGCGGGAAACGGAGAGGTTCTGATCTGACATGTTGGCGCCTTTCATGAGGGCAATGTACAAAATGCTCCGGATAAAGGATGAGGGTACATCGGAGCCACCTCCCTTATTTACTCGTATATACCCAAATTCTCAGCCAAAATGCTGAAGAGCAAAACGGTCAAAACTTTTCGATGGTCACGATGGTTGCATGTAAATAAAGGTGCTCGAGTTCATGGATTTTATCGAGAAACGTGCCCGTGTTCAGTTTGTCGTCCTCGTGGAGGGCCTCAATTTCGGTACCACCTTAGATATGAGGTGTTCGATTTTCCCGAGGGATTTCCTTCGCTCAACTGGCTTTAAAGCAGGAGCCGCGGGTACACTACCTACGGCTCCTGCTGCTTATCGACTTAAAGCTCGCTTAATCTCGTAATGCGCGATCATCTGTGCAAACTATATGACCATAATGGAACCTGGATTCAGGATATGGCATTCTCCTGTCGTGGTCCTGTTTTCTGATACATTGAGGCAGAGAGTGGGTCGCCATGCGCAACGAAAAGCGAATTTCGGGCAAGCCGGGCCGTGCGCCCATCAATCCCATGACGGGCGTGCCCAATCGGCTGGCGACTCCCGACGTGGGGGACGGGTTTTCTGCGTCGGGTGGGCCTTCTGCATCGGGCGGAACCACTGCGGCAGACAGGGTCCCTGCGGCGAGCGGGTCATTCGCAGCGAGTGGCGCCCATGCGGCCGGCGGGGCAGCCGCGGCGGATGGTGCCCATGCGGCAAGCGGCTCCCCCGCGGCAGGTAGGTCAACTGCATCGGTCGGCTCCCCCGCGGCAGAGAGGCCGGCAGCAAGCACGCAGCTGGCGCAGGCCCCGGACGCGCGCCCTGCCTTCACCACCTCGAACGACTCCATCGACGAGCTGCTCGACAAACTGCGGACCGTCCTCGACAGCCGACTGCTTTCCATCATCGTGTTTGCACTCACATCGTTCGTGGTCGTTGCTCGAGAGTCTTTCCCGCTGTTCCTCGTTGTCCTCGTTGTGGGTTATGCCCTCATCGACCGTTTCCTCACGGTTCGCCGCGCGGTTACGCTGGGCGGCTCGGCGTGGTTCAGCATCGTGTTCATTGGCGACCTGCTCACCATGGGCGTGGGCACCATGTATGTGGACATTGATTACCTCTTCATGTTTTGCGGCTTTTTGCTCGCACTCGCTGTGTGCGGCGTGTTTTTTGCCGGGCGCTCGTTTTACTACATGGGGTATGACCGCGGTCAGCTTATCGCCGACCGTGCCATCGCCAAGCATCTCGTTGACCGCCTGATCGACAACCCCGAAAATGTGGACAATATCGACGGCACGTACCTCGAGGTCGAGGGCGCCATCAACCGCGTGCGCGATCGCGAGCGCCAGGTCGCCGACGCGCTGCGCGACGAGGCGCGCCGCAAGGACGACCTGGTTACGTACCTCGCACACGATCTCAAAACGCCGCTTGCGAGCGTGGTGGGCTATCTCTCACTGCTCGAGGAGGCTGCCGATCTCCCCGCTGAGCAGCGCGTTCGCTTTACCGGGGTGGCTCTTGACAAGGCGCATCGCCTGGATGCCCTTATCGAGGAGTTTTTCGACATCACGCGCTTCGACTTCCACGATATCGTGCTTACGCGAGGGTACGTAGACCTGTCCTTGCTGCTTGCCCAGGTCGCAGATGAGTTTTACCCAACGCTGTCGGCGCAGAGTAAGCAGGTGGAGGTCGAGGCCCCGCCGAGCCTTACCGTGCTGATCGACGGCGATAAAATGGCACGCGTGTTCAACAACGTGATGAAGAACGCCATTGCCTACAGCTACGAAGGGTCCACCATTCGCATCAAAGCCGAGGAGGGGGACGGGGCGGTTTGCGTTCGCTTTGAGAATCAGGGAGACCCGATCCCCGCTCCTAAACTGGGCGTTATTTTTGAAAAGTTTTATAGGCTGGATGCGGCGCGCGCGACCAACCGCGGCGGTGCGGGCCTGGGCCTCGCCATCGCAAAGGAGATTGTGACTGCGCACGGCGGCACAATTTCGTGCGCTTCCACGCCCGAGGCGACCGTTTTTACCATCACGCTGCCTGCAGTGCGCTAAAAAAGGGTCTGTGATGCAGAAAAGTGCCTTATTATGGCCCGTTTGCGTGAGTGCCCATAAATTACCCGTAGCTAACTCAAAATGAACTGGGGTTTTCTTCACTCGGGAGGGGCTGGATGGGCCCCTGCCTCGCGTGGGGAGTAGAATAAGGCACTTTTCTGCATCACGGGCGCATATATTTCGCACTGCGGTGTCGCTGGGACCTGAGGGCTCGGTTTTTGAGCGAGTTTGATATCGGAACGCCCGAGTCTGAGCGGACCTGGTATGACGGGTCGGGCATGAGCGGATCGGGGATGAGCGGGCTGGGAATAAGCGGGCCCGGCATGAGCGTACCGAGCGTTAATCGTACCGAGCCTAAGCGAACCGAGTGTGAACGGACCGGGTAAACGGACGCGGTATGAACTGGTCCGGCGTGAGTGGGCCTGGAGCGGGACACGCCCCATGCGCGGGGCGGGTTTACAAGGACCTTACAATTGGCTTTCTCGTGCATGAAGTGTGTTCTATATCATCCTCAGAGTTCGAATGCCGTTTAGAGGAGGGCTCGGTGGACCGTACATCTGAGGAAAGCGCACATGCCATGGCGCGGGCGGCCGAGCAGGCGGCATTGCGTGAAATGGGAGCGCCGAAAGCCATGCTGGAAGCGGCCGAGGTGCCGGCGCACGCCACGCGACTGTCCGTTAAGAACGTCGATCTGTACTATGGGGACCACCATGCCCTCAAGGACGTGTCCATCGATATCCCCGAGCGTGAGATCACCTCGTTTATCGGGCCGTCGGGCTGCGGCAAGTCCACTTTGTTGCGCTGCTTTAACCGCATGAACGACTACGTTAAGGGCTGTCGCATCGAGGGCTCGATCACGCTCGATGGCCAGGACATTTACGCCGATTTCAACACGACGCTGCTGCGTCAGCGCGTGGGCATGGTGTTCCAGCACCCCAACCCGTTCCCAATGAGCATTTACGACAACGTGGCGTACGGGCCGCGCGGCATGGGCATCAAAAGCCGCTCCGAGCTCGACGGCCTGGTTGAGGAGTCGCTGCGCCGCGCCGCCCTATGGGACGAGGTCAAAGACAAGCTCAAGGCGTCGGGCCTGTCGCTTTCCGGCGGCCAGCAGCAGCGCCTGTGCATCGCGCGCGCCATTGCGGTGAAGCCCGAGGTCCTGCTCATGGACGAGCCCACCTCCGCGCTCGACCCCGTCTCGACGGTGCAG
Source organism: Coriobacteriaceae bacterium (assembly GCA_030525945.1). Taxonomy (GTDB): domain Bacteria; phylum Actinomycetota; class Coriobacteriia; order Coriobacteriales; family Coriobacteriaceae; genus Collinsella. Next base: position 45,864 of record JAUNDT010000008.1, read on the forward strand.
GTGGAGCAGCTCGCCATGGAGCTCAAGCGTGATTACACGCTTGTGGTGGTAACGCACAACATGCAGCAGGCATCGCGCATTTCGGACTCGGTTGCGTTTTTCCTGCTGGGAGAACTGGTCGAGCACGGTCGTACCGAGCAGATCTTCAAAGCCCCCCGTGACCAGCGCACCGAGGACTATCTCACCGGGCGCTTTGGCTAAACCCGCCCGGCCTTCCTGGGCACCGCACTTCGGTGTTTGGCCGCTGGGCATCGCGCTGGGCGTGCGTCCCGGTTCACGCCGATCTGTAGCGCCTGGAAAACCCAGGACTGCGCGCCAATGCGTCATTTAGGGTCTGACCCTAAATGACGCATCGCAAAGAGAGCGGGGGCGCGGGGTAGAATGAACGCAAATGGGCGAAGGGAGCCGATCGCATGATTTACTACGTCGAGGACGATGACAACATCCGGGGGCTCACCCTGTACGCCCTGCGCCAGCAGGGCATCGAGGCGGAAGGGTTCGCGTCCGACAGCGAGTTCAAAGTCGCGGTCGCGCGCCGCGTGCCCGATGCCGTGCTGCTCGACATCATGCTCCCCGACACCGACGGCCTCGAGATCATGCGCCGCCTGCGTGCCGACCAGGCAACGGCCACGGTGCCCATCATGATGCTCACCGCCAAGGACTCCGAGCTCGACAAAGTGGTGGCGCTCGACGGCGGCGCGGACGATTACCTCACCAAGCCGTTTTCGCTCATGGAGCTCACAAGCCGTTGCCGCGCCCTGCTGCGTCGCGGCGGCATGACCGCAAAAACCGCGCCCGAAACGCTCTCGGTGGGCGGCATCGAGCTCTCGCCGAGCCACCGCGTGGCGCGCGTGGACGGGCGCGACCTCAAGCTCACGTTGCGCGAGTTCGACCTGCTCGAGTACCTCATGCGCAAGCCCGGCGTCGTGTTCACCCGCGAGTCTCTGCTGCAAAGTGTGTGGGGCTGGGACTTCGACGGCGGCTCGCGCACGGTGGACGTGCACGTGCAGACGCTGCGCCAAAAGCTCGGCGACCATGCCGACCGCATCGAGACGGTCCGCGGCGTGGGCTATCGCTTGGCCGACCTGTAGCGCATGATGACGAGCCAGCCTGCCCGCAAGGGTAACCGATCGCTGTCGTGGCGCGTGTTCGCCGCGATGCTTGCTATGTCGCTTACCACCATTGCGGTGTTCGCCCTGGCAGCGACCGTGTTCATGCAGCAGCGCCTCGTGCGCACGACAAGTGAGCGCTTATCGAGCGAGGCGTCGATCGTGGCGGCGTCGCTCAATTCCGCGCCCAGCCACTTGAGCCTGCTCAGGCGCCTGCACCTCGACGGCACGCGCGTAACGCTCATCAACGCCGACGGCGACGTACTGTTCGACAGCGACACCGACGAGGCGAAAATGGAGCTCCACAACGACCGCCCCGAGGTCGAGAGCGCCCTCGCCACCGGTCGCGGATCGGCGGAGCGCGCGAGCTCAACGCTGGGCGAGGTGATGCTCTACCAGGCGGTTCGCCTGGCGGACGGCAGCGTGGTGCGCCTGGCCCAGGGGCAGGCGGGTTTCCTGTCTATTTTGGGCTCGCTGATCGCCCCGGTTCTGCTCATGGTCGCGCTCGGCGTGGCGGCCTCGGTGTTCGTCGCGCGCCGCGCGTCACGGCGCATCATCGCCCCGCTGCTCGAGGTCGACCTGGACCACCCGCGCCGCAACGTGCAAACCGCCTATGCAGAGATGGTGCCCATGCTCGAGCGAATCGAAAGCCAGCGCCAGGAACTCAAGCGCCAAATGCGCGTGCTTGCCGACAGCGACCGCATGCGCCGGGAGTTCACCGCAAACATCACCCATGAGCTCAAGACCCCGCTCACGGCAGTTTCTGGGTATGCCGAGCTGATCGCAAACGGCTTGGTAACCGACGAGGCCGACCTGCGCGACTTCGGCCGTCGCATCTACGACGAGGCGGGTCGGCTCACGGCGCTGGTGAACGACATCCTCACCCTTTCCAATTTGGACGAGGCCGAGCGCGAGCACGGTGAGGCGGTCTCGGCCACGCTGGGCAGCCGAGAGCCCGTGGACCTTCCTCGCATGCTGGAGAGCATCGAGCAGCGCTTGGCTTCCGTTGCCGAGCGCGCTGAGGTGCAGCTCAAGCTCGAGTGCGAGCCCGCCATGGTGACGGGCGTCCCGCGCCTGCTCGACACACTGGCGTACAACCTCGCGAGCAACGCGATTCGCTACAACCAGCCGGGAGGCACCGTCACGTTCGCGTGCGGCATGGAGCCCGGAAAGGCGGGGGAGGAGCCGCGCCCGTTCTTGCGCGTGTCTGACACGGGCATCGGCATTGCCCCGGAGGAGCAGGAAAAGGTTTTCGAGCGTTTTTACCGCGTGGACAAAAGCCGTTCCAAGGCGCGCGGCGGCACGGGCCTCGGCCTGGCGATCGTCAAGCACGCGGCGCTCTACCACAACGCCGAGCTCGAGCTTGAGAGCGAGTTGGGCGCAGGCACCACCGTGACCGTTCGCTTCTGCACGAGTTGTGAAGTTGAGCCGGTGGATGGTCAAGCGTTTTAGCGCAGGTAGACAGTGGTGTTCGCCTCAAGAGACTTTTCGTTTTTACCCGTTTGCGCCACGTGGCGCCGAACACGGGCCGTATGATTACAAGCGTTGCCGTGACAATCGCATCGCACGAGGAGGACAACCGCTATGCGCGATGAGGAGCTCATCAAGGTTGCCAACGACGTCCGCAAGGGAATCGTCGCCGGCGTTCACGCCGCCAAGGCCGGTCACCCGGGCGGTTCGCTCGGCGCCGCCGACATCATTACCTACCTGTATTTTGAGGAGATGAACATCGATCCGGCCGACCCGCGCCGCGCCGACCGCGATCGCTTCGTGCTCTCCAAGGGCCACTGCGCGCCGGCGCTCTACGCCGCGCTTGCCCACCGCGGGTTCTTCCCCGTGGACGACCTGCTCACGCTGCGCCACATCGGCAGCCACCTGCAGGGCCATCCGAACATGAACGATACCCCGGGCGTCGACATGTCCACCGGCTCGCTCGGCCAGGGCATCTCCGCCGCCACAGGAATGGCGCTCGCCGCTAAGCACTGGGGCGACTCCTACCGCACGTTCTGCCTGCTCGGCGACGGTGAGATCGAGGAGGGCCAGGTGTGGGAGGCCGCCATGTTCGCCGGCAACCACCACCTCGACAACCTCGTGCTCATCGTGGACCACAACGGCCTGCAGATCGACGGCACCATCGAGGAGGTCAACTCCGCGATGCCCATCACGAACAAGTTTGAGGCCTTTGGCTTTGAGGTGATCGAGCTCGCCGACGGCAATGACATGGCCCAGGTTCGCGCCGCGTTCGACGCCGCCCGTGCCGCCGCCGGCACGGGCAAGCCCGTGTGCATCGTGGCCGAGACGGTCAAGGGCAAGGGCGTCTCCTTTATGGAGAACCAGGCCGGTTGGCACGGCAAGGCGCCCAACGACGAGCAGTTCGCGGTTGCGATGTCCGATCTTGCCTCCATCGAGGCCGGTTTTTCCCAGGAGGCGTAAACGATGACAGACGTGAAGAAGATCGCCACCCGCGTGAGCTACGGCGAGACCCTGGTTGAGCTGGGTGCCGAGCACGATGACTTCGTGGTGTTCGACGCCGACCTGGCCGAGGCGACCCAGACGGGCAAGTTCAAGGCCGCATATCCCGACCGCTTCTTTGACGCCGGCATTGCCGAGGGCAACATGATGGGCCTGGCTGCGGGCGTTGCCACCACGGGTCGCGTGGCGTTCGCGAGCTCGTTTGCCATGTTCGCCGCCGGTCGCGCGTTCGAGCAGATCCGCAACTCCATTGGCTATCCGCATCTGAACGTGAAGATCGGCGCCACCCACGCCGGCATTTCCGTGGGCGAGGACGGCGCGACGCATCAGTGCAACGAGGACATCGCCCTCATGCGCGCGGTGCCCGGCATGACCGTGGTCGTGCCCGCCGACGACGTGGAGGCCCGTGCCGCCACGCGTTGCGCATACGCTACCGACGGCCCCTTCTACCTGCGCCTTGGTCGCCTGGCCGCACCGGTGATCAACGACCCCGATACGTATGAGTTTGAGCTCGGCCGCGCCATTGTGATGCGCGAGGGCACCGATGTGAGCATCGTCGCCTGCGGCCTCATGGTGAGCGCCGCGCTCGAGGCCGCCGAGGCGCTCGCTGCCGAGGGCATCTCCGCCGAGGTCATTAACATGCACACCATCAAGCCCCTCGACACCGAGACGCTGTTCGCCTCGGCCGCCAAGACCGGCCGCGTGGTGACGGTTGAGGAGCACTCCGTGATCGGCGGTTTGGGCGAGGCCGTGTGTGCGGCTCTCTGCGAGCACGCTCCGGTGCCCGTGAAGCGCGTGGGCGTGCAGGACGTGTACGGCGAGTCCGGCCCGGCGCTCGACCTGCTCGACAAGTACGGCCTGAACGCCGAGGGCATTGCGTCCGCGGTGCGCGAGGTGCTCGCGTAAGGCGCGCGTGCGGGTCGCGGCGTGGGGCTGCGGCTGCGGTTGCTTGCGGTCGCAACGTATGCGGTTGTAGCGTATGGTCGCGGCGTGGGGCTGCGGCTGCCTTCGGTCGCAGCGTATGTGGCTGCGATGTATAGAGTTTCACAAGAACGGTGTCGTCCAAGGGCGGCACCGTTTTTTTGTACCGATGCACCTTCCTCTGTGCCGATTGTGTCGGATAAATCTGAGCGTTCAAGACTTAGGTTTTATGAGTGCAATTATGGGTACCATGGTTAGCGTTCAACACGAGCGCCGCTTGAGCGGCGTGTCGGCCCGTGCGCAACGCCGCCCAGTGGCGCCGCGCGCCCGCCCCAAGCAGCAAGGAGGACTCCCACCCATGCATCAGTTCAAAACAGAGAGCAAGAAGCTGCTCGACCTCATGATCAACTCGATCTACACCAACAAGGAGATCTTTCTGCGCGAGCTGATCTCCAACGCGTCGGACGCCGTGGACAAGCTCAACTTCAAGAGCCTGTCCGATTCAAGCATCCAAATCAACCAGGGCGACCTGGCCATCCGCGTGTCGTTCGACAAGGATGCCCGTACGCTCACCATCTCCGACAACGGCATCGGCATGACGGCTGAGGACCTGGAGAAGAACCTCGGCACGATCGCCCATTCCGGCAGCCAGGAGTTCAAGCAGGAGAACGCCGAGAGCCAGGGCGGCGACGTGGACATCATCGGCCAGTTCGGCGTGGGCTTCTACTCCGCGTTCATGGTCGCGTCCAAGGTCCGCGTGGTCAGCCGCGCGTTCGGCGAGGACGCCGCGCACGTGTGGGAGTCCGACGGCCTGGAGGGCTACACCATCGAGGACGGCGAGCGCGACAGCCACGGCACCGATGTCATCCTCACCATCCGCGAGAACATCCCGGGCGAGAACGGCGAGCCCGGCGAGAGCTACGACACCTACCTGTCCGAGTGGGGCCTCAAGGACCTCATCAAGCGCTACAGCAACTACGTGCGTTATCCCGTCCAAATGATGGTCACCAAGAGCCGCGAGAAGGAGCGCCCCGAGGACGCCGGCGACGACTACACGCCCGAGTACGAGGACTACCAGGAGCTCGAGACCATCAACTCCATGACGCCCATCTGGAAAAAGCGCAGCTCCGACGTGTCAGACGAGGACTATAACGAGTTTTACAAGTCCACATTCCACGACTTTGAGGACCCGGCGCGCACGGTGAGCTTCCACGCCGAGGGCACGCTCGAGTACGACGCACTGCTGTTCATTCCCTCACGCGCGCCGTTCGACCTGTACAGCAAGGACTACGAGAAGGGTCTGGCGCTCTACAGCTCCAACGTGCTCATCCAAGAGAAGTGCGCCGACCTGCTGCCCGACTACTACAACTTCGTGCGCGGCGTGGTGGATTCCCAGGACATCTCGCTCAACATCTCGCGCGAGACGCTGCAGCAGAACCGCCAGCTCAAGGCCATCGCCAAGCGCGTGGAAAAGCGCGTGACGAGCGAGCTCGAGAAGATGCGCGATGCCGATCGCGAGACCTACGAGGCCTTCTTTGAGAACTTCGGCCGCGGGCTCAAGTTCGGCATTTACTCGAGCTACGGTATGAAGGCCGACGAGCTCGCCGACCTGCTGCTGTTCTGGAGCGCGCGCGAGAACAAGATGGTCACGCTCGCCGAGTACGCCGCTGCCATGAAGGACGGCCAGACCGCCATTTATTACGCCGCGGGCGACAACCGCGACCGCCTGTCCAAGATGCCCGTGGTCAAGAGCGTGCTCGATCGCGGCTACGACGTGCTGCTGCTCACTGCCGATGTGGACGAGTTCACGTTCCAGGCCATGCGCGGCTACACTGCCAAGAACCTCCCCAAGGTGTATGAGGACGACGCCGCTCGTGAGGCGGCCGCCAAGGCCGTGGCCGACGGTGCCGAGCCCGAGACTGAGGACCGCTTCCTCGAGCTCAAGAACGTGGCGACCGGTGATTTGGACCTTGCGACCGAGGACGAGAAGAAGGATGCCGAGGAGGCTTCCAAGGAGCATGAGGACCTGTTCGGCGCCATGAAGGACGCGCTGGGCGACAAGGTTGAGAAGGTCGCCGTCTCCGCGCGTCTGACCGATGCGCCCGCGTGCATCACTACCGAGGGCCCGCTGTCGCTCGAGATGGAGAAGGTGCTTGCGCGCGGCCCCGAGGCCGAGAGGGGCGAGATGCCCAAGTCCCAGCGTGTGCTCGAGCTCAACGCCAAGCATCCGGTGTTCGCCAAGCTCGTGGCTGCGCATGAGGCGGACGACAAGGACAAGATCGCCCTGTACGCTGGTCTTTTGTACGATCAGGCGCTGCTGGTCGAGGGTATTCTGCCCGCCGATCCGGTGGCCTTCGCCCAGAGCGTCTGCGAGCTCATGTAGTTGTGGGTTCGTGCAGCCTGGCGTTCGTGTAGTTGTGAGCTCGTTTTGCTGTGGGCTCGTGTAGCTACGGCCCCATCTAGCCGCGCGTTCACGTAGCTGCGAGCGCATGTGACTGAGGGCTATGTAGCTACGGGCTTATTTAGTTATGGGTCTAAGTAACTGTGGGTTCGTTTGGCAGCGAGCTCGAGTAACTGGGAGGTCACGTGACTGCGAGCGCATGTAACTGGGAGCTTATGCTCTTGTGAACTTACGTTGCCGTGGGCCCACGTAAAAGCAGACTCATATGGCTGTGGGTACATGTGGTTGCGCGTTCGTTTAGCTGTGGGCATATGTAGTTGCGTCGCGGCGCCCCATCAGGTCCGATGGGGTGCCGCGCTTTTATTTCCCCCCGGTAATGGGCGCCTCTGGTTATGGGGTACTCGCCGTAATGGGAAGCCCCCGGTAAGGGCTCGTCCAAGGGCCAACCCTGCTGTCCTCTCACTCACCAGCAGAATCGTCCACTTTTCCGCTGTTTTTGCAGGCAAAAGGTGGCAATCTTTGCTGCTCTGCAGCCTACCAGCATGTTCGGCCGCTTTTGATACCCTGCGGGCCGCCGGCGTGTTGGCCCCATTTGCTGCCCTGCAGGCTACCAGCATCTTCAGCCGCTTTTGCCAGCCCATCCAGCTGAAAAAGTGGCAAAACGTGCTGCCCTTTTTCATGATTGTGAACTGCGGTCGGTCTTCAGCAGCCTGCCGCACGCCAAATTCTCGTTCCTCATTCTGAGACGAGAAGCTCGTTCAAGTTCAGAAGTAGCTAATTTTGCTGCCCTCTCACTTACCAGCAGAATCGGCCACTTTTCCGCTGTTTTTGCAGGCGAAAAGTGGCAAAACGTGCTGCCCTGCGGCAAAGCAGCACGCTGGGCCACGTTTACCGGCCGCGCCGCTTGCAAGGTGGCTCGTTGTGCTGCTCTCTGGCTCACCAGCACAACGAGCCACTTTTCGCCCTGGTTATTGATCAAAAAGTGGCGAAAACTGCTGGTGAGCTGAGGTTGGCGGCGTCCGCTTGGCTCCGGGTGGCCAGCTGGTGCCGGGGCGTCTGCTAGGTTCCGGGCGTCTGGCTGGTGCTGGGGCGTCCGCCTGGTTTTGCAATGTTCGGCCAGTGACGGTGCGTGCACAGACGCAGCGAACAGTAGGGGTGTCCGGCCAGAGCTGGGGCGTCCACTTGGTGTCAGAACATTCGGCCAGAGCCGGGGGCGTCCAGCCAGAGCCGGGGGACGTCCAGCCGGCGCCGGGGGGCGGTCGGTTTGGCGCCGAAACGACCAACGCCACCCGAGCGTTCGGCTCCAGTCAAACGTCGCACCCTGCTCTTTTTGCAGAAACTATCGATAGTTAGCGTTACATGTGTTGTTTTACTAACTAACGTAGTATAGTGCTGCCCCACAAGAGGAAAAGGCAAGGTCAAAGGGTGAGATGGTCGTGAAAAAGTCCTTTCAGATCTTCAAGCGCGACGTAATGCGATTGCTGAAAAATCCCGTTGCGATGGTGATCACCATCGGCGTGTGCATCATCCCCTCGCTGTACGCGTGGTACAACATCGCGGCGAACTGGGACCCGTACGGCAGCACGGCGGGCGTGAAAATCGCGGTGGCAAACGAGGACGAAGGCACGTCAAACGAACTCGTGGGCGAGCTCAACGCCGGCGAGCAAACCGTGGGCGAGCTCAAAAAGAACCATGACCTCGGCTGGGTCTTCACCGATGCCGAGCGGGCGCAAGAGGGCGTGCGCCGCGGCGACTATTACGCGGCGATCGTGATCCCTAAGGACTTCAGCAAGGACTTGACGAGCATGCTCACGGGCGAGTTCGAGCAGCCGAAGATCTCCTACTACGTCAACGAGAAAAAGAACGCGATCGCGCCCAAAGTCACCGACACGGGCGCGGAGACCATCGAGGAGCAAATCAACGAGACGTTCGTCTCGACGGTGAGTAAAACGCTGGCAACCCAGGCAAAAGCGCTGGGTGTTGACCTCAAAGCCCAGGCCGGGGAGGCGAAATCGGGCCTGCTCGCGCATATCCGTTCCTCCAAGGACGCGGTAACCACGGTTCGCACCTCCCTGGGCGGCATGGATGAGACCATTGCGGCGACCAAAAAGGCCGTGGGCGGCGCGCAAAGCACCCTGTCGCAGCTCGACGGCCAAATCCCGAGCCTCATCAAGGCGCTCACCCAGGCCGACACCCTGATGGGCACCACGCGCGCGGCGGCGCGGGATTTCTCGACGTCGCTCTCAACGGCGCTCACCGGCGGCGCAACGCAGCTCGGCGCGGCGTCGGCGAAGGCGAACGCGGCGGTAGGCACGGTGTCGGGCGTGGTGTCGGAGGCCAAGCTCAAAGCCGACATCGCCCTATCCAACCTGCAGTCCATCATCGACTCCAACACCAAGGTCATCGAGCTCCTCAAGCAGCTCAACGGCTCGGGCCATATCACGGGTGAGCTCGACAGCCTCATCGCGGGGCTCGAAGAGCAAAACGCAAATATGCAGGGGCTGAAGAACGGCCTGCAGGCCCAAAGCGACGCGGTGGGCCAGGACATGAACGCCGTCGAGGGCGCGGTGGGTGCGGTCAACACGGCGGTGCAGGGGAGCGTGGACGGCATCAACGGCGTGCACGAGCAGATGAGCACCACGGTGCTGCCGCAGATCTCGACGGGCCTCGACGCGTTTTCCGGCGTGGCGAGCGATCTTTCGGGCGTGGCCGCCGGCGCGCAACCCACCATCGAGCAGTCGGCGGGCATCCTTTCGCAGCTCAACGGCATGCTCGACCAAACCTCAACGGCGCTTGACGCAACGGACAAGGTGCTCGGCGACATCGAATCTATGCTCGACACCGCGGCAACGGACGTCGCGGCCCTGCGCAGCTCGGAGTCCATGCAGGAGCTCGCCGCCGCCCTCAACATGGACGCGGACGAGGTCGCCGAGTTCATGGCGTCGCCGGCGCTGCTCACCACCAAAGCTGTGTATCCCGTGGTCAATTACGGCTCGGGCGTCACGCCGTTCTACACCAATCTGGCCCTGTGGGTGGGCGGCTTCGTGCTCATTGCCATCTTCAAGCTCGAAGTGGACCGCGAGGGCATCGGCCACATCACCGCCATCGAGGGGTACTTTGGCCGCTGGCTGCTGTTGGTGCTGCTGGGCTTCGTGCAGGCGCTCATCGTGTGCGTGGGCGACCTGGCGCTCGGCATCCAATGCGAGCAGTCCGCCCTGTTCGTGCTTGCCGGCCTGTTCACATCGTTCGTATATGTGAATATCATCTACGCGCTGGCCATCACGTTTAAGCACATCGGCAAGGCCATCGGCGTCATTTTGGTCATCGTGCAGATCCCGGGCTCGTCGGGCATGTACCCCATCGAGATGATGCCGGCGTTCTTCCAGGGGCTTCACCCGCTGCTGCCGTTCACCTACGGCATCAACGCCATGCGCGAGACCATCGGTGGCATGTACGGCGCCGACTACCTCGTCAACCTGGGTGTTCTGGCGATTTTCCTGGGGCTGGCGCTCATTTTGGGCGTGTGGCTGCGCCCGCTTCTGCTCAATCTCAACCTGCTATTTGACCACGAGCTGTCCGGCACCGACGTCATGATCTGCGAGAAGGACGACATGCCGCGCGAGCGCTTCAGCATGCGCGCAACCATCCGCGCTCTGCTCGACACGCAGGCGTTCCGTCGTGACATCCTCGAGCGCGGGGCGCGGTTCGAGCGCCGGTATCCGCGCCTTATCAAGATCGGCTTCGCGCTCGTGTTCGGCCTGCCGATTCTGCTGTTCATCCTCACCGCCACGCTTGACCTCGACATCGACGGCAAGCTCACCATGCTCGTGCTGTGGATTGTGGCGATCATCGCGGCGGACGCCTACATGATCGTGGTCGAGTACATGCGCGAAAGCCTGAACGTCCAGGCCCGCATGACGGCGCTTTCGGACGAGGAGCTGCACGACCAGATCGAGCGCGCCTTTCCCGTTGCGCGCCAGAAAGGGGGCGAGGAGTAAATGAAGAACATCATCAAGCTGTTCCGCCGCGACCTGAGCCGCGTGCGCAAAAGCGTGATCGCAATGATCGTCGCCGTGGGCCTCGTGATCGTGCCGGTGCTCTACGCGTGGTTCAACATCGCCGGAAGCTGGGACCCGTACGGCAACACGGGCAACCTTAAGGTGGCCGTGGCAAATGCGGACGCGGGCTACAAAAGCGACCTCATCCCCGTCAAGGTGAACATGGGCGAGTCGGTCGTTTCGTCCCTGCGCGCGAACGACCAGATCGGCTGGGAGTTCGTGGACGAGGACGAGGCGCTCGAGGGCGTGAAGTCGGGTGCGTACTACGCCGCAGTGGTGATCCCCAAGAGCTTCTCCGCCGACATGATGACGCTGTTCTCCGACGACGTGAAGCATGCCCAGATCCTGTACTACGAGAACCAGAAGGCGAGCGCGATCGCCCCGCGCGTAACCGACAAAGCCGCAGGTACCGTGCGTCAGCAGATCGACGAGACGTTCACCGAGACCATCGGCAGCGCAGGGCTCGTGACGGCCTCGAGCCTGCTTGACTTTATGAATAGCGACCAGGTGGCGGCGTTTGTGGGCAATCTTACCGGGACCTTGGATACGGGCGCCTCGAGCCTGCGCGACGCGAGCGACTCGGTGACGTCGTTTGCCGAGGTGGTGGGCTCGTCCACCGGCGTACTGCAATCGACGAGCGACTTGCTGGCCCAAGCGGGCTCCACGAGCGCGGGTGAGCAGGGAATCGTGGACGATGCCAAGAAGGGGCTGTCGAGCTTGGGCGGCGCGCTGGACGCCGCGGTCGAGGCGGTGAACGGGGCGCTGAAGGACAGCGCCGGCAACTACGATGCCGCGGGCAAGGCGATTGAGGACGCGTTCGACACGGTGGGCGGCCACGTGGACACCACGGTGGAGCAGCTCGGCAGCGTGTCGGCCGCCATCGCGCAGGACGCCGCCAACACGCGTGCCCTGCAGGAGCAGATCCGCGCGCTTGAGGACAAGATTGAGTCGTCCAGCCTGCCGGGTGCCGTCAAGGACGAGCTGGTGCAGAAGATCGACACCGCGCAGAACAGCGTGGGCAATATCGCCAACCAGCAGGAGCTGATGGCCAAGAGCTTAAGCGACGCGGCCGCCTCGCTCACCACCCACATGGATGAGGCGAAAAAGCAGCTCAAGGATGCGAAAGACCTGATCGCTCAGGCCAAAAACGACCTGTCCCAGGTACATGGAACCTATGACGAGCAGCTCAAGCAGCAGCTGGATGCGCTGGCCGGCACGTTCTCGGGCATTGCCGAGAACAGCGGGACGATTGCGGACAGCTTGAACGCCACGGTTGAGGACCTGTCCGGTGCGGCGGGCTCGCTTGCCCAGAATCTGGACGACGCGCATCAGGCGCTTGTGGATGCCGCGGCGGGCCTTGCGTCTTCGGCAGATGAGCTCGTGCAGATTAAAGACGAGCTGAACGAGGCCGTGACCAGCGGAGACCTCGACCGCGTGCGTGATTTGATCGGGTCGGACCCCGCGGCGCTGGCGGACTCGCTCGCGGCGCCGGTCGCGCTCGATCGCAAGCCGGTGTACCACATCGAAAACTACGGCAGCGCCATGGCCCCGTTCTACACGGTTTTGTCCCTGTGGGTGGGCGGCATCGTGCTTGCGGCCATGCTCAAGGCGCAGGTGGACGAGGCGACCGCCCGCGAGCTGGCGCCGATTTGCCAGCATGAGCTCTACCTGGGGCGTTATGCGTTCTTTGCCCTGCTGGCGCTTCTGCAGGCCACGCTCGTGTGCGCCGGCGACCTGCTGTTCTTTGGGATTCAGTGCGCGCATCCGCTTCAGTTCATGCTGGTGGGCTGGGTTGCCGGGTTCGTGTTCAGCAACATCGTGTATACGCTCACGGTGAGCTTTGGCGACGTGGGCAAGGCAATCGCCGTAGTGCTGCTGGTCATGCAGGTGGCTGGTTCGGGCGGCACGTTCCCCATCGAGATGACCGCCGATTTCTTCCAGGACGTGTATCCGTTCCTGCCGTTCACGCATGCGATCAACGCCATGCACGCCGCGATGGCGGGTGCGTACGGCATGGAGTTCTGGACGGAGTTGGGTATTTTGGCGAGCTACCTGCTGCCGTCGCTGGCGCTGGGTCTGGTCTTGCGCCGCCCGGTGATCCGTGCGAACGCGTGGATTGCCGAAAAGCTCGAGGAGACCAAGCTGATGTAAGGCGGGGAGCCTGCGGGGCGCGCAACAACAGAAGGGGCCCCGAGCGGGACCCCTTCTGCCGAGTCGCTATGGTTGTGGTGCACTTAAGCTGTGGTTTGCTGCAAGGGTGCTACGTTGAGCGCGTCGAGCAGCTTGCAGTAGGAGCGCTGCAGGTTGGCGCGCTGATTGCTCGAACGCTTGGAGGTGGTGGGGTCGAGGAGGCCCTTTCTCTGTGTCGGGGGGAAGGAGAAACAAATCGCACGTGAAAGCGACGGATGGTCAGTCCGATCGCGTGTTGCATCGCTTAAAGCTTGCATATCGGACCTCCTCGTCATCCACCTAAAACATCCCACCCGAGCCCTCGCTGCTTGGCCTCGGGTGTTGTTCTCATTATTGCCAGCAACGGCCTCCTCGGTGCCATAAGAAACGCTTAACGCTCTTTGCCGTCCTCGTGAATCAGCAGGTAGACGCCTAAAAAATGCCCCTTGCGCCGCCCTGCGAGCTCCGCTCAGTCTTACGCTCGCCTTAAGAAACCGACCGTTCACCGTGGCGCTTCTGTGGCGGGTCTGTTGCAAAAGTGTGAAGCCGCGCCCCGCGCGCCCTCGATTTGCGCGGGATATGCACGCCGCGCTGCGCCCCATTGCACGGCGTCAAACCACGTATACTTTACCGAAGCGTATTACTGCCCAGCGGAAAGGGGCTGTCATGCAGACGATCTACCAAAAGATGAGCGACGCCGAGCTCTCGGCGGCTCTTGAAGACCTGAACGCCCGCGTCGCCGAGGTCAAGGCCCGCGGCCTCAAGCTCGACATGGCGCGCGGCAAGCCGTCACCCGAGCAGGTGAACATCTCCCGCTCGATGCTCGACCTCGTGCGCGCCGATTCCGACCTGACCGACGACGGCGTGGACTGCTCCAACTACGGCTGCTTTGAGGGCATCCCGTCGGCGCGTAAGCTGGCCGGTGAGTTTTTGGGCGTCGCGCCCGAGCAGACGCTGGTCCTCGGCAGCTCCAGCCTGCTCATCGAGCACGACACCGTTGCCATGTGCTGGCTTAAGGGCACTTGCGGCAACGCTCCGTGGTCCGAGTACGCCGCCGCGCACAACGGCGAGCGCGTGAAGTTCCTCTGCCCGAGCCCCGGCTACGATCGCCACTTCGGCATTACCGCCGACCTCGGCATCGAGAACATCCCCGTCCCCATGACGGCGGACGGTCCCGACATGGACGAGGTGGAGCGCCTGGTTGCCGCCGATGCGGGCATCAAGGGCATCTGGTGCGTGCCCAAGTACTCCAACCCCACGGGCGACACGTATTCGGACGAGACGGTGCGCCGCCTGGTGTCCATGCCCACCGCCGCGCCCGATTTCCGCATCTTTTGGGACAACGCCTACTGCGTGCACGACCTCTACGATGAGGGCGACGAGCTGCTGAACGTGTTCGCTGCGGCGCGCGAGGCGGGCATCGAGGACCGCGTGATCGCGTTCGCCTCCACGTCCAAGATCACGTTCCCGGGCGCCGGCGTGGGCTTTGTGGCCGCGAGCCCCGTGGTTATCAAGGAGATCGCGAGCCATCTCAAGGCGGGCCTCATCAGCGCCGACAAGATGAACCAGCTGCGCCACGTGCGCTTCCTGCCCAATATCGAGGCGGTGCGCGAGCACATGCGCAAGCATGCCGAGTTCCTGCGCCCGCGTTTCGAGTGCGTCGACGCTAAGCTGCACGAGGGATTCGACGGCACGGGCTGCGCTACTTGGACGAGCCCACGCGGCGGCTACTTTGTGAGCTTCGACGGCCCGGAGGGCTCCGCCAAGCGCGTGGGTGCTCTGTGCCGCGAGCTGGGCGTGACCCTCACGCCGGCGGGTGCAACGTGGCCGGGCGGCGACGACCCGCGCGACACGAACATCCGCATCGCCCCGAGCTATCCGAGCGTTGAGGACCTGTCTGCCGCGCTTGATGTGCTCGTGCTCGCGGTCAAGCTGGTGAGCGCCGAGCTCGCGCACGAGGAGCGCGCGTAGATGGCCGATTCGACCAGGCGCATGGCTGCTGAGGACGTTCAAGACGCGGACGAGTTTTTCGACGATGAGCAGGAGCTCATGGCGGCGTCGGAGGGCGCGGGCGCGAGCGATACGGACGGAGCAGCGGGGGAGGGCCCTTCGGCTGCTGATGATTCTGCAGCTCTGAGCGGAGCGGCGAGCTCGGTGGCTGGCTCGGCGGCTGGCCGAGAGCCCGCTTCGAACGGGTCAGCTGCGGCGTGCGAGTGCTCCGCCGCGGCGTTCGAGCACCCTGCGGAAGACCCCTCGTCTCGCCCCGCGCCTGATGCTCCCACCCGTACTGCGCCGCCGTTTTGGATGGTGCTCGCCATTGCCGGTGTCGCGCTCGTGCTCGGCATCGTGATCGGCTATCTCATGGGTACTTCGGCAACGATCTCCCAGCTTGCCGATGGCGAAGCGCAAGCGGGCCAGAGCGCCTCGGCGTCTGGGGACGGCGTGTCGATGCCCGAGGGCCATCCGGACCTGACGGTAAACGAGGACGGCACCGCGTCGGTGAGCGACGATGCCGCGGACGCTGGCGGTACTTCGGACGCCGGCACCTCCGCCACCGCCTCCGACCCGCTCACGCTGGCGAACAACTACTTCGACATGGGCATGTCCGCCCTGCAGAACGCGACGGACAGCAAAGCGCAAGCCCAGGCCGCCGAGTTGTTCCGCCAGGCCATCGTGCACTACGATGAGTACCTGGCGACCAACAGTTCGCCTTCGGCGGAAGTCGATCGTGCCATCTGCGTCTTTTACGCGGGGGACCACGAGGCGGCCATCGCCGACCTCGAGGCGTTCACCAAAAAGGACGCCACGTTCGCCCCTGCGTGGGCAAATCTGGGCATGTTCTACGAGGCCCACGGCGACACGTCCAAGGCGATCGCCGCGTACGAACACGCGCTCAAGGCCGCCGAGAAAGAGGACGCGTACGGCGTTAAGGACTACGCTCAGCAGCATCTCGATGCGCTGAAGAGCAAATAGGAGAGATTTACTATGGAGTTGACCATAACCACCAACCCCCGTCCGGAGCGCTACGTTGTCTCCGTTGCGGGCGAGATTGATATTTCCAATGCCCAGAGCTTGCGCAATGCCATTGACCTGGCGCTGGAGCAGCCCACGGAGCGCGTGGTGCTGGACTTTGCCGGCGTTGACTACGTTGACTCGACGGGTATCGGCGTGCTCGTGGGCGCGGCGCACCATGCCGAGGAGCATGGCCGCGGGTTTTCCATCGTCGGCGCGCAGCCCAATGTGCTGCGCGTGGTCCAGCTGCTGGGCGTGGACAAGGATATCGACATCAGCGCAGCGTAAAGCTTCGCTCGATTGCGCGCCCCTCTTGTTCGGAGGGGCGCGCGTCAAGGTATACTAAACAAATTGCTGTTTCGTGCGCCGCCGCCCGAGAGGGGAGGCGCCTGAGAGTGCCTGGGAGGTTTCCCGTGTTAGGAATTGGCTCCACAGAGCTGGTGATCATTTTGGTCTTCGGCTTTTTGCTGTTTGGACCTGACAAATTGCCGCAGATGGGCCGCACCATCGGCCGCGCGATGCGCCAGTTCCGCGAAACGCAGGAGAAGCTGACTGCCGTGGTGCAGACCGAGGTCGTGGACCCCATGGCAGCCGCCGCAAAGCAGCCGGTGAAGACCGCCGCCTCCGCCCCGGCCGCCGCCGACGACTCGGATGCGGATGCTCCCGCCGCTGAGGCTCAGCCTGTGCGCAAGGAGACGTTCGCAGAGCGCCGCGCCCGCCTTGCCGCCGAGCGCGCCGAGGCTGAGGCTGCCAAGGCCGCCGCGTCGGAAGGTGCGGATGCTTCTGCAGGCGAGGGTTCTGCTGCGCCTGAGGGTGCGGGTGCCGCTGCTGCGACGGAGGGGGCTGTTTCCGCGACTACGGATGGCGCGCCTAACGCGCCCGCTGGTGCCGCTGCCGAGCCCGCCGGCGCGCCTGGGGATCCCGCTGGAGCTGCCGCATCCGGCGCTGCTTCGGCTGCGCCTGCCGATTCCACCGCACCCGCTGCAGGTTCTGCTTCGACTTCGTCCGACGACTCCGTCTCTGCCGCCGCCGCGGGTTCCGCTCCTGCCACTACCACCGCTGGCTCCGCATCGGCCACCGCCGTGCCGGCCACCGAGGACCCCGCCGTCCTCACCACCGAAGACCTCTACGCCCGCCGCCCCCGCAAGCGCAAGGCCGCTTCCGTGGAGGACGCCGGCGAAACCCTCGAGGACTCCAAGAAGGGAGGCGAGCAGTAATGCCTATCGGACCAGCGCGCATGCCGCTTATGGATCATCTCGGCGAGCTGCGCCGTCGACTCACCATCGTTGTGGTGTCGGTTCTTGCCGCCACGGTGTTCATGTACTTTGCCGCCCCCACGCTCGTCGACATCCTCAAGGACCCGATTCGCGGCGCCCTACAGGACGGCGAGAAGCTCCTGGTGATGACATCGCTCGGCGGCTTCTCCATTAAGTTCAACATCGCCATCAAGGTGGCCGTGGCCATGTGCACGCCCATGGTTATCTGGCAGATCCTCGGGTTCTTCCTGCCGGCGCTGCGCCCCAACGAGCGCAAGTGGGTCGTGCCCACGGTGCTCATCGCAACCGCGCTGTTCTTCGCCGGTGTGATTTTCTGCTACATGTTCATCGCGCCCGCTGCGTTCGAGTGGCTCCTGAACGAGGCACGCTCCATTGGCGCTGCGGCCCCGCAGCTCGAGGACTTCATCAACACCGAGCTTTTGCTCATGATCGGTTTTGGCGTTGCCTTCGAGCTCCCGTTGCTCGTGTTCTACCTCGCGGTCTTCCACATCGTGCCGTACGCCAGTTTCCGCGCTGCATGGCGCTACGTGTACGTGATCATGCTGGTGGTGTCTGCGTCCATCACGCCCGACGCGTCGCCTGTCACGCTGATATTCATGTATGCGGTCATGCTGTCGCTGTACGAGGTCGCGCTGATGGTGACGCGCTTTGTGGTTGTGGCGCGCGACGGCAAGGCCGGCCTTACCGAGAGCCGCCTGGGCCTGTTCGGCGACGACGAGGACGAGGAGTAGCGCCCAGGCGCGAGCTGCATCATGCACGAGATCGGCATTGTGAGCGGCATCCTAACAACAGTGAGAGACGCGGCGCGCGAGGCTGGTGCTTCGCGCGTCGTTTCTGTTTGCGTGCGCATTGGTGACATGCGCGAGGTCGTGCCCGAGTCGCTCGATTTTGCCTGGGATGTCCTGTGCGAGGATGACCCGATGACCTGCAGCGCCGAGCTCGTGGTCGAGGAGGTGCACCCGCGCAGCCGCTGTTTGGTGTGCGGCGAGGAGTTCTGCCACGATCGCTTCCACATGCGCTGCCCAGCGTGCAGAAGCGCGGACACGCGCATTGAGCAGGGTCGCGAGCTAGACTTGGTCAGCATGGAGATCGAGGTCGATGACTGAGTCTTCGTGCCAACGCGCTTTATTGGGCGGCAAGTCGGCAGGGAGATCGAGTTCGATGGTTTAGCGTTCATGTTTGAAAGGCCGAGGGCCACATCCGTACGCGGGCGCATCCGTGTTGCGAGGGGCGCTCGCGCGCAAGGGCGCGGTGCGCTGTTGGCGTGGGCAGTGCACGAGGATGCGGTGCGTTGCTGGCTCGGGCCGTGCCCTCTCGGACAGGAGCATGGGGTATACGTAAGGGGTAAGCGATTATGCCAACAATCAATATCGAGCAACCCGTTCTCTCGCGAAACGATCGCTTGGCTGCAAGCCTGCGCGAGCGCTTCGCAGCTTCTGGGACGTTCGTCGTGAACGTGCTTTCCAGTCCGGGCTCGGGCAAAACCACCACCATTCTGGCGACCAACGAGCGTTTGCGCGCTATGGGATTCACCAGCGCGGTTATTGAGGGCGATATTGCCTCCGACGTCGATGCCCTTGCGTGCAAAGATGCTGGTATTCCCGCCGTGCAAATAAACACAGGCGGGCTTTGCCACCTTGAGGGGAATATGATTGCCCAGGCGGTCGATGCGCTGGAGGCGGGCGTGGGCCTGGAGAACATCGACGTTATCTTCATTGAAAACGTGGGCAACCTCGTATGCCCGGTGGACTTTGATTTGGGCGAGGATCTTTCGGTCATGATCTTGTCTGTTCCCGAAGGGGATGACAAGCCGCTCAAGTACCCGGGGATCTTCCAACATGCAGGGGCGCTTTTGCTCAACAAGGTCGACGTTGCGTCGGCGTTTGATTTCGATATGCCCAAGTACAACCAGGTGTTGGATGATCTGAATCCGGGTGCGGCTCGTTTCGAGGTAAGCGCTCGTCATGGGTCGGGAATGGACGCTTGGTGTGCCTGGCTGCGCAGTCAAATCGAGGAAAAAGCCAAGCAGTGCTAAATTCCGAGGCCCGTGATGCAGAAAAGTGCTTCATTATGGGCCGTGTGTGTTGGGAGTGACAGACACCCCGAAGAAATCCTGCGCAAATGATTCCTGATAGGGGGTCAGATAATAAGGTCTTAGAGATCCGGAGTAGAATGAGGCGCTTTTCTGTATCATGAGCCTTATTTTTCCGCACAAGGCGGCGCTGCAGCATTTATTTGCCCGCATCGCCGCGAACTCGTGTACACTAGCCCACACTATATATGGATGCATCGGGCGCGCACGGCGCGCCGCGTAAGAGGGGGCCGCCCTGTGAAGCTCGTTGTTGCAGAGAAGAACATCGCTGCGCAGAAGATTGCGCAGCTGCTGTCCGACGCCGGCAAACCCAAGAACGACAAGGTCTACAACACGCAGGTTTACCGCTTTACCGTGAACGGCGAGGACTGGGTGTCGATGGGTCTTGCCGGGCATATCCTGGCGCCGGATTTCCCCGACGAGGTGCTCTTTGACAAAAAGAATGGCTGGTACAGCATTTCGGCCGAGGGCGAGGTCCTTCCCGCCGACGTCCCCGATGGCCTGGCGCGCCCGCCGTACGACACCAAGCGCAAGCCGTTTTTGCCCAACGGCATCTCCATTAAGGGTTGGAAGGTGGAGAGCCTGCCGTATCTCACCTGGGCTCCTATCGTAAAGCTCCCCGCCGAGAAAGAGATTATCCGCGTCCTCAAGAACCTTGCAAAAAAGGCTGACGAGGTCATTATCGCTACGGACTTTGACCGCGAGGGCGAGCTCATTGGCTCCGACGCGCTCAACATGGTGCGCGAGGTGGCGCCTAAGCTGCCCGCCCGCCGCGCGCGTTACTCTGCGCTCATCAAGGGCGAGGTTACCGAGGCGTTTAACAACCTGGTGGAACTTGACCACGACTTGGCGGATGCGGGCGAGTCCCGTCAGTATATCGACCTCATTTGGGGCGCGGTGCTCACGCGCTATCTCACGCTGGCGAAGTTCGGAGGCTTTGGCAACGTGCGCTCCGCGGGCCGTGTGCAGACGCCCACGCTCGCGTTGGTGGTTGCGCGCGAGCGCGAGCGCATGGCGTTTGTGCCGGAGGACTACTGGCAGATCCGCGGTATGGGCGAGGCGTCCGACCAGGAGTTTAAGATCGCGCACACCACGGCTCGCTTTACGGACAAGGACGCCGCCGAGGCCGCGTTCGCGCACGTACAGGATGCTGCGATCGGCACGGTGACTGCGGTTGCCAAGCGCAGTCGCAAGCAGCAGCCCCCGGTGCCGTTCAACACCACGGCGCTGCAGGCCGCCGCTGCCGCCGAGGGCATCAGCCCTGCGCGCACCATGCGCATCGCGGAATCCCTGTACATGAGCGGCTTCATTTCTTACCCGCGCGTGGACAACACCGTGTACCCCAAGAGCTTGGATATTGAGGGCATCGTGAATGGCCTGGCGAGTGGCTCTCCGGCGCTTGCGCCTGTGTGCAAAAAGGTCCTCGAGGGGCCGATGACGCCCACGCGCGGCAAGGTCGAGACCACCGACCACCCGCCGATTCACCCCACGGGCCAGGGCGACCCCACCACGCTCGACGGCGGTCAGCTCAAGCTCTATAACCTGATCGCGCGCCGTTTCCTGGCCACGCTTATGGGCCCAGCGACCATTGAGAACACCAAACTCTCCATCGACGTAGCGGGCGAGCCGTTCGCGGCGAGCGGCGACGTGCTGGTGGATGCCGGTTTCCGCGAGGCGTACCCGTACGGCCTCAAGCGCGATGAGCAGCTGCCCGCGCTCGCCGAGGGTGACGTTATCGATGTGCACGATATCAAGCTCGAGGCAAAGCAGACCGAGCCGCCCGCGCGTTACAGCCAGGGCAAGCTTGTGCAGGAAATGGAGAAGCGCGGCCTGGGCACCAAGTCCACGCGCGCGAGCATTATCGAGCGCCTGTACGCGGTGCGCTACCTCAAAAACGACCCCATCGAGCCGAGTCAGCTGGGCATCGCCATCATCGACGCGCTGTCGCAGTTCGCCCCGCGCGTGACCACGCCCGAGATGACTGCCGAGCTCGATGATGACATGACCAAGGTGGCGGAGGGTAAGGACACCCAGGACCACGTGGTCGATCACTCGCGTGCGCTGCTGGCGGGCATGCTCGACGCGCTGATCGAGCACAAGGACGACCTGGGCGAGGCCATCTCCGACGCCGTGACCGCCGACGCCCGCGTGGGCGCGTGCCCCACGTGCGGCAAGGATTTGGTTATGAAGACGAGCGCCAAGACGCGCGGCAGCTTTATCGGCTGCATGGGCTGGCCCGACTGCGATGTGACGTACCCCGTGCCGAGCGGCGTAAAGGTGAGCCCGCTTGAGGGCGAGGCCGCCGTGTGCCCCGAGTGCGGGGCGCCGCGCATCAAGTGCCAGCCGTTCAGGCAGAAGGCCTACGAGCAGTGCGTGAATCCCAAATGCCCCACGAACTTTGAGCCCGATCTCAAGGTGGGCGAGTGCAAGGTGTGCGCCGAGGCTGGGCGCGCGGGCGGCGACCTGATCGCGCATAAGTCTGAGCGCACGGGCAAGCGGTTTATCCGCTGCGCAAACTACGAGGAGTGCGGCGTGAGCTATCCACTGCCCGCGCGAGGTAAGCTTGAAGCCACGGGTGAGGTGTGCGAGCATTGCGGCGCGCCGGTTGTGGTGGTCGAGACCGCGCGCGGCCCGTGGCGTATCTGTGTGAACATGGATTGCCCTGGCAAGGAGAAGAAGCCCGCGCGCGGCAAGGCTGCCGCGAAGGGCGCGGGGACGAAGAAAGCCGCAACCAAGAAGGCGAGCACGGCGACGAAGAAGGCCACTTCGACGGCGAAGAAGACGGGCGCTACCGCCAAGAAGTCGACGGCAAAGAAGACCACGACCAAAAAGGCGTAGATGACGGCACCGCTCAGCCATTCCGATCTTTAACGAATCCCGGGCAACGGCAGGAGTTGCCCGGGATTATTTGTCCAGATAACAGGATATGATGGAGAAAAGAATACCCATCTGTTGGCGGGGCCGAGGAATGGCAAGATTCGTGATCTGTGGGGAGATGTTCAAGTTCGATGGGGCTACAGCGGAGCGGGCGAACAAGATCCTCGAGGATTTTAAAAAAGATACCTCGGAACTGTGTTCAAGGAAGTGGCCCCACACCCTCGGCATTCTTGACGAGCCCGGCTTGGGCGATGCTCTGAAGCGTAGGATCCGGCGCTTGCACGAGGACTTCAAAAGCCTGGCGAATGCCGCGGGGGATGCAAGTTGAAGCATGACCTGTTTTGGAGCAGTGCCATTTCGACCGGTGATTCAACAGCCAATTGACAGAAAGAGGCGTACATGACGATTGACGATAGTTTCGAGATTGACGGCTATACCGTGCTCATCCTTTCCGAAGAACGCCCCATGACCGACTGGAAGGCGCTGCGCATCGACGGCGAAGAATACGCTCCCCAAATCGTGATGGATGCAGGGCGAAACGTTATCGCCGTCAAGGGATCGCATGACCTCGCTGGCCAGATCGTCGAGTTCGTATAGACATAGACAACTTCAATGCCATGCACCGCATCCCCCGGGCGCTCGTCGCCTGCCTCGACCTCGACGAATCGAGTCTGGAGGCGCACAGCGCCGTGCGGCTGGGAATCGCCAGGTTCATCTGACTGCGATTGTCTCCGAACCCATATCGACCATTATTACTTTAGCCTCTGCCATAGGATTTCGTCTCCCGGCTCGAGTTCTGACTGGTGATTCAACGCTCGAGTTTTTGCTTTGCGCCCCAGGGGATGAGCCAGTATGAGTCTGAGACGACGTCTTAAACCGTGATGTGCCGTCAAATGTAATCATATGATTGCATTTGACGGCATCTGATGTCATGATGTTAATATCAGTGGTTCTCTTCACTAAGGTCTGAAAGGAGCCGACATGGCCACCATGACTGTACCGCTGGGCAACCGTGTGGACGCGGAGCTCAAATGCGATTTCGAGAAGACCGCCGAGGAGATCGGCCTCACATCGACCGCCGCCATCACCGTGTTCATGAAGCGCTTTGTTGCGGAGGGAGGATTCCCGTTCGCCGTCCGCAGGCCCGTGCCGACCGAGGAGCAGTTCGCCGCCGAAATGGAGGCGCGCTACCAGCGCATGCTAGCAGGCGCGGAGTTCCAGCACGACCTCATCGAGGTGTAGGAGATTGCCGTACTTCTGGAACGATGAGGCGTGGGAAGACTATCAATACTGGCTGGGCCAGGACAGGAAGACCGTGAAGCGCGTGAACGACCTGCTGAAAGAGTTGGCGCGCGACGGTGAGAGGCCTCACGGAAAGGCCGAAGTCCTCAAGGGGACGGGAGGCTTGAGGAGCGTGCGAATCGACAAGAAGAACAGGCTGATATACAAGCCTGAGGGTGATCTCGTTCGAATCATTTCCCTCAGAGGCCATTACGGCGAGAAGTAGGTCGGTTCTGGTGCGGGCCTTGCAGCTTCGTCCTGCGGCATCGCGGTCTCTGGTCGAGAGCAAAGATGAAAGGCCCCTTGCGGGACCCTTTAAAAGATTGTCTTCTTGTCTTAGTAACCGAGTTCGTACGCCTCTTGCCATGATTTGAGGTGCTTGGACTCTTCTTCGTACTTTCGGCATAGTTCCTCGACCTCCTCGGCAGAAAGGTGCCCGTAGCGTATCCACGCGGGAACATCATTCGCCTTCTCAAGGTCGATTATGACCTCTATTACCTTAGTCTCCGCCATCGGATACCGTGCCCTTGCTCGAAGTGCCTGAGCGTTTCCTCGTACGCTGCGGTTTCAATCATATCGTTCTTCAGATTTAATTGTTCCGCCATGTCAAGCTGGCGTGCGCCAAACGGCAGGTTTGTGCGTCGCAAATCCGCATGAAGAACAAGCGATATGATTGAGCGGTGAAAATCGTTCGAAAGGGTAGCGCTTATGGCTCAAGGCCTGTTCATAACCGTTGAGGGGATCGACGGGTGCGGAAAGACCACGCAAGCAGAGCTGATCGCCGCCGCGCTTGAGGCGGTAGGCCATGACGTGCTGCGGCTGCGCGAGCCGGGCGGCGTGGCGATTTCGGAGAAAATTCGTGCCATTCTGCTCGACCCGGAAAACGGCGAGATGGGCGATGTGTGCGAGCTGCTGCTTTACGAAGCCGCCCGCGCTCAGCTCGTACACCAGGTCATTGAGCCGGCGCTCGCCGCAGGCAAAACGGTGATCTGCGATCGCTTCTACGACTCAACGACCGCCTACCAGGCGTTTGCCGATGGCCTCGACCGAGCGACCGTTGCCCAGGCCAACGCGCTCGCGGTGGGGGATTGTCGCCCTAGCCTTACCCTTGTGTTCGACCTGCCCGTTGATGAGGCATATCGCCGCCGGTCCGACCGCGCGGCCGAGGATCGCCTCGAGCTCAAGGGGCTCGAGTTCCAGGTGAAGGTGGCCGAGGGCTTCCGCACGATTGCCGCGGAGGAGCCAGCCCGTGTGAAGCTCATCGA
The DNA here is from genome assembly GCA_030525945.1 of Coriobacteriaceae bacterium. GTDB lineage: Bacteria > Actinomycetota > Coriobacteriia > Coriobacteriales > Coriobacteriaceae > Collinsella. The sequence continues at coordinate 70,798 of JAUNDT010000008.1, forward strand.
CGCCGCGCGTCCTGTGGACGAGGTGTTCGAGTCCGTGCGCGCGGAGCTCATCGGGCTGGGGCTGGACGTTTAGCGCTCTCGTGCCAATCGGAAATCAAATTGGAAGATGGCGGTCTTTTAGGCCGCCATATTTGTGTGTGCGCAAAAGTATATGTGGGTATAGCTTAGTATAACTTAGTAAGATATGGGAACAATCGCCTAAACACGAGTTTGGCGGTGAGAACCATGGCTGCAAATCCATTCAAACCGACGGCGGGCAAGGTGCCGCCGGTGCTCATTGGGCGTCAGGATATCCTTGACGATTTTGCAGAAGCCCTGGAAAACGGAGCTGGGGCGCCTGGTCGGCTCATGCTCATTACCGGGCAGCGCGGCTTTGGCAAAACGGTCATGCTGTCCGAGCTTCGCGCTTGCGCGAACAGGCAAGGGTGGTTCGTTGTTGCCGACAACGCGTCCGTCGGGATGTGTGATAGGCTCGTTCGCGCTATCCAGCCTCAAGGGGTCAAGCTGCGTGGTTTGAGCATCGAGCCGTCCATCGGCATGCCGGGCGGGCTTAATGCAAGTTTTGGTGGAATGACCCTTGAGACGCCTGTACCCGACGCGGTTTCGCTGCGTGCGGCGATCAACGAGCGCCTCAAGAAAATGCCCAAGGGGAAAGGCATTCTGATCGCCATCGATGAGACGCAAGGCGTCTCGATGGGAGATGTGGTGGCGCTTGCGACGACCTTCCAGCATGTACTCGCCGATCAGGATATGACGGATGTCCCAGATAGCGAGAAGAAGGGGATCGCGTTTGTGTTCGCGGCCCTTCCGTCGCTCATGGACGATGTGCTGGAGAACAAGGTCATTACGTTTTTGCGGCGCGCCGTGCGCCATACGCTTGCGGAGGTGCCTTTGGTTGAGACACGCGATGCGTACGTGGACGTTATCGCGGCGTCGGGGAAGCACGTTGAGCCCGACCTGGCGCTGCAGGCTGCTCGCGCTGCCGGAGGGCATCCCTACATGGTCCAACTCATCGGGTATCACATGTGGCGATCGGCTCACCGGCGCGATTCAGAAGCGATTGAAAAGGCTGACGTGGTTGCGGGGATTCGCGATGCGCGTTTGGCGTTTTACGAGGCGATTTGCGCACCGGTGTACTACGGGTTGCGAAGTCCGCAGCGGCTGTTCATCGAGCAGATGGCAAAAGACGAAGGCGGGAATACGCGCATTGCAGACGTGATGCAGCGTGCTGAGCGTACGGAGAGCTGGGCGCACAAATATCGCGCCAGCCTCATTCGGGAGCGCGTGATTGAGCCCGCAGGTCACGGGCTCGTACACTTTTGCGTTCCGCTCTTGGGAGATTACATTCGAGACGAGGTTTTCTGGCACGAGCCGGAATAGGTGCGCAAGTGAATGCATGAGCAAGAACGGAGGCCGAGGCGTCGCGAGGCAAGGTGATGAGCTGCTGGGGCTAACGTGCGCCAGAGCGGCACGCGTGGCGTGCAGGCCCCGCGTCGCGCTTTGCGTGCCGTGGCGCCAACTCGGCATGCTCGCTCAAGAAATCTAAGTGTAGGCAAATAAGATTTTTTGTAGTTGCGTTGTATAAGTTGGGCGAGCTGGGTACCATTCATCGCGTACACAAACCGCGGGATGCCGGGCGTACGCCTGGCACCAGCAAAAGGAGGACATCATGTCTTTGAAGCCGCTTGCAGATCGCGTTCTGATCAAGCCCGACGCCGCTGAGCAGAAGACCGCCTCTGGTCTCTACATCGCCAGCAACGCCCAGGAGAAGCCGCAGCGCGGCACCGTCGTCGCCGTGGGCGCCGGCAAGCTCTCCGACTCCGGCGAGCGCCTGCCCATCGACGTCAAGGAAGGCGACGTCGTGATTTACGGCAAGTTCGGCGGCAACGAGGTCAAGGTCGACGGCGAGGACTACCTGCTCATGCGCGCCGACGACATCTACGCCGTCGTCGAGTAACGCACCCCGATGCGTCATTTAGGGTCAGACCCTAAATGACGCATTTCCAGCCGCCGCGGCACACGACTCGGCCGTATGGCGGCAGACCGCATCCCAATTTTGGAGGATTGAACAATGGCTAAGAACATCACGTTCGACACCGATGCCCGCGCCAAGCTCGCGAAGGGCGTCAACACCCTGGCCGACGCCGTGACCGTCACCATGGGCCCCAAGGGCCGCTACGTGGCGCTGCAGCGCTCCTTCGGCGCTCCCACCATCACCAACGACGGCGTTTCCGTCGCCAAGGAGATCGAGCTCGAGGACAACATCGAGAACATGGGCGCCCAGCTGGTGAAGGAGGTCGCCACCAAGACCAACGACACCGTGGGTGACGGCACCACCACCGCCACGCTGCTGGCCCAGGCCATCGTAAACGACGGCCTCAAGAACGTCGCCGCCGGCGCCAACCCGCTGGCCATCCGCCGCGGCATCGACAAGGCCGTCAACGCCGCCGTGGCCGAGATGAAGAACCTCGCCAAGCCGGTCGAGACCAAGGAGCAGATCGCTTCCGTCGGCACCATCTCCGCCGGCGACGCCGAGGTCGGCAACAAGATCGCCGATGCCATGGACGTCGTGGGCAAGGACGGCGTCATCACCGTCGAGGACTCCCAGACGTTCGACATCCAGATCGACACCGTCGAGGGCATGCAGTTCGACAAGGGCTACGTCTCCGCGTACTTCGTCACGGACAACGACCGCATGGAGGCCGTGATGAAGGACCCCTACATCCTCATCACCGACCAGAAGATCTCCAACGTCCAGGACATCATGCCCGTGCTCGAGGCCGTCTCCCGCGCCGGCAAGGGCCTGCTCATCATCGCTGAGGACATCGACGGCGAGGCCCTGCCCACGCTCGTTCTCAACAAGATCCGCGGCGCGCTCAACGTCTGCGCCGTGAAGGCCCCCGGCTACGGCGACCGCCGCAAGCGCATGCTCGAGGACATCGCCGTCCTCACCGGTGGCCAGGCCGCTCTCGACGAGCTCGGCATCAAGGTTGCCGACATCACCGCTGAGATGCTCGGTAACGCCAAGAGCGTGACTATCACCAAGGACAACACCACCATCGTCGACGGTGCCGGCTCCAAGGAGGCCATCTCCGACCGCGTGGCCGCCATCAAGGCCGAGATGGAGCACACCGACTCCGAGTTCGACCGCGAGAAGCTCCAGGAGCGCCTCGCCAAGCTCTCCGGCGGCGTTGCCGTGATCAAGGTCGGTGCCGCCACCGAGACCGAGCTCAAGGAGATCAAGCACCGCGTCGAGGACGCCCTGCAGGCGACCCGCGCTGCCGTTGAGGAGGGCATCGTCGCTGGCGGCGGCGTGGCCTTTATGGATGCCCTGCCCGCGCTCGAGGGCCTCGAGGTCTCCGACCCCGAGGAGCAGATCGGCATCGACATCATCAAGAAGGCGCTCACCGCTCCGGTGGCCACCATCGCCGAGAACGCCGGCTATGAGGGCGCCGTCATCGTGGACAAGGTCTCCGAGCTCCCCGCGGGCGAGGGCCTGAACTCCGCCAACGGCGAGTGGGGCAACATGAT
>JAUNDT010000003.1 GCA_030525945.1 Coriobacteriaceae bacterium
CGTGGGAGAGCAGGGCGCCGCTGACCGGTGGACGGCTCCCGCCCGAGCTCGTTACTAAGCGAGAAGACGAAGGGCGCCTATTCGGGCGCCCTTTTCTCTATGGGTCGCCATTTTGTTCGCTTTGTTTTCGAGCTGTCGGTGGGGTGTCCTGGACTTCATTGGCTTAATCTTTGGGAGCGGCGCCCTGGTCTCGGAAGCTTATTCAAGATTCGTTTCCTTCACCTTGCGCCTGCTTACTTGGCAGTGCTGCCATCATGCCACCGACCACCAGTTCTTTCGTTTTCTTCCGGTTGCTACAATCTCCTTTGAGGTGAGGTTATGCGGACTGTTTTTCTGATTGGTAATCTAGCTTCAGGCAAATCAACCGCCGCCCGCTATCTAGCAAGCAAGGGCGCTCGCCATATTGATTTGGATGATATGGCCAAGTCACTGTATGTTCCAGGATCTGAGCTCGTGGAGGCACTTGCCCAAGAATTCGGATGTCAGATTCTCGATGAGGCCGGTGGTGTCCGTTTTGGTGAGCTCGCGCGTCGAGCCTTTGTCACGTCTGAATCGACCCAGCGTCTCAATGACATCGTTCATCCCGTAGTCAGACAGCGCCTGTCGGATATGCTCATGCCTGTTCAGTGCTGCTCGACGGTCGTTCCTCAGTTTCCCTTGACTGTCGTTGAGGTGTCGGTGCCTTCGGCATGTTCGGATATGTTCCCGCTGGGCGATGACGTTATTGCTATTTACGCGCCGCTGGAGGCACGTCGTGAACGTGCCATCGCTCGTGGTATGGCTCCGGATGATTTCGAAGCGCGCGCTGCCGTTCAGCCTGACGACGAGAAGATCTGCGATTTTGCCACTGTTGTTATAGATAACTCGGCGGCGGATGACTCACTTTTCCGTTCGTTGGATGCGTATCTCATTGAGCACGCTATTGATTTCTCCAACTGCGAGGCCGAGTAATGGGTGGCAGGGGAAGCGTGCGGCTGTTTGCGTGGTATCGAACGATTCCGCTCATCATCGTTGCTGTGTTCGGTTTGATCTCCTTTGTCTACAGTTTTGCGCCCTCCTTGCTGTTCAAGGCGGTGTATCCGCTTTCCTATGAGGAGGAAATCTCCGACTCGTCGGTGCGGCATGGCGTCGACCCCTATCTTGTCGCTGCCGTTATTCAGGCAGAATCAAGCTGGAAGCCCGATGCCTCCTCCCATAAGGGCGCTCAGGGTCTCATGCAGCTCATGCCCGAGACGGCCGATGACATGGTCCGCAAGGGCCTGGTTGACGGCAGCATCTATGATTCCGGCAATCTCTCAGACCCCGCGACTAATATCGAATTCGGCTGCGCGTATCTCTCGTATCTTCTCGAGTATTTCAACGGCGTCACGGATAATGCGATTGCCGCATACAACGCCGGTATGGGTAACGTCGATGACTGGACACAGCAGGACAGCATCTTGCATAATGCCATCACCTTTCCTGAGACTCAGGCGTATTTGGTGCGTGTGAATATGGCTCAGGGACGGTATCGTGAGCTGTATCCACAGGCATTCGTGTAGAAGAGAGGCGGCGGTGTTCTATGGCCGAGTTTGAGGTCGAGCGCGTTGGCGGAGAGCTCAAGCGCTTCGGTGTATCGGGTAAGGATGCCGCGTTTGAGGTTGTTTCGCCCTTTGAGCCTTCGGGGGATCAGCCTGAGGCGATCGCGTCTCTCGTTCAGGGCGTACGCGACGGTGACCGATACCAAGTCCTGCTCGGCGTGACGGGGTCGGGCAAGACCTTCACGATGGCGAAAACCATTGAGGCCCTGGGCAAGCCGACGCTCGTTATGGCGCCCAACAAGACGCTGGCCGCGCAGCTTGCGAGCGAGTTGAAGGAATTCTTCCCGAATAACGCGGTCGTGTACTTTGTTTCCTACTACGACTATTATCAGCCGGAAGCCTACGTTCCCTCGAGCGATACGTATATCGAGAAGGACTCATCCATCAACGAAGAGGTTGAGATGCTTCGGCATCAGGCGACCGCCTCGCTGCTTTCGCGCCGCGATGTGATCGTTGTCGCGTCGGTATCGTGTATTTACGGTATCGGCTCTCCCGAGGATTACGCGGGTCTGGCTCCTAACGTTGATAAAAAGGATCCGCTTGAGCGCGACGAGTTCATCCATGCCCTGATTGACATCCAATACGACCGCAATGACTACGACCTTGCGCGCGGGACCTTCCGCGTGCGCGGGGATGTTGTGGATGTGTATCCGCCGTATGCGGAGCATCCGCTGCGCTTTGAGTTCTTTGGTGATGAGGTTGAGCTCATTGCCGAGATCGATGAAGTGACGGGCGAGATCCTGCGCGAGTTCGATGCCATTCCCGTGTGGCCGGCGTCTCACTACGTAACAGAAAAGCCCAAGGTGACGGCCGCGCTCAAATCGATTGAAGAAGAGCTTGAGACACGTGTGGGCGAGCTCAAGGCTAACGATAAGCTCCTAGAGGCACAGCGCCTGGAACAGCGGACGAGCTACGACCTCGAGATGCTCGAGACCATGGGGTTCACCACCGGCATCGAGAACTACTCGCGCCATCTCGACGGCCGCAAGCCAGGAGAGCCGCCGTTCACGCTCATTGATTATTTCCCCAAGGACATGCTCTGCATCATCGATGAGAGCCATGTGACCGTGCCGCAGATTCGCGGCATGCACGAGGGCGACCGCTCCCGCAAGGTGACGTTGGTGGAGCACGGCTTTCGCCTGCCGTCGGCGCTGGACAATCGCCCGCTGCGCTTTGACGAGTTTGAGGCGAGGATTCCGCAATTCATCTACGTGAGCGCTACCCCGGGTGACTACGAGATGCGGGTGAGTCAAAACGACGTCGAGCAGATCATTCGCCCCACGGGTCTTCTTGACCCCAAGATCGACGTGCGTCCGGTGCGCGGGCAGATCGACGACCTCATCGACGAGATTCGCGAGCGCGTGGCCAAGAAGGAGCGCGTGCTCGTGACGACGCTCACCAAGCGCATGGCGGAGGATCTGACCGACCATCTGCTCGATGCGGGCATTCGCGTCAATTACATGCACTCGGACACCGCCACGATGGACCGCGTCGAGATTCTGCGGAGCCTGCGACAGGGCAAGATCGACGTGCTGGTGGGCATCAATCTCCTGCGCGAGGGTCTGGACCTGCCCGAGGTGTCGCTTGTCGCCATTCTGGACGCCGACAAAGAGGGCTTCTTGCGCAATCGTCGTTCGCTCATTCAGACGATTGGCCGCGCCGCGCGCAACGCCGAGGGTGAGGTCATCATGTACGCCGATACGGTGACCGATTCGATGCGGCAGGCGATTGACGAGACGAGCCGGCGCCGCGCGATTCAGATGGAATTCAACGAGGCGCACGGCATTACCCCGCGAACGGTGCATAAGGCGATCAGCGACATTTCGAGCTTCATCGCCGAGGCGGAGGAGAACGTGGGTTCGAAAGACCGCTCGCGGGGCGATTCGCTCGGCCATGGCGCGTTCTTCTCACCTGCGGGCTCTGAGGGCACGGCGCCGGATGCTGGGGACGAAGCGGGGCGTTTGGCGGAGGAGCTCTCCGAGCTGCCTGCCGAAGAGCTGGGCAACGTGATCTCTTCGCTCGAGGACGACATGCGCGCCGCGTCCGAGGCGATGGACTTCGAGGAAGCCGCCCGCTTGCGTGACCTGGCGGTGCGTCTCAAGTCGCTTACCGAGGGGTCGAGCGAGGATGAGGTTATTGAGGCGCTGCGTAAGAACGCGCGCAAGGGATCCGTTTTTGCGCCGGGCCGCAAGCGGCAGGGCGCTCGCTTTAAGCACTAAGCTCGCTTGGGGGAGGGCGTATTGGAGCCGGATGATATACTCAGAGCGACAAGCAAAGCATGAAACGGGGGATGCTGTGACCGATTTCGATATGGTATTTCGCCGCGTGAAGGGACTGGCCTGGCCTCACGTGTGCATGGCGGCCGCATGCTTCATAGCGGGCTTCGTGCTGTTCACAGCGCCCCTGTGGGGCTACGACGATGCCATGCGCGTGATGTGGGCGATCTCCTGGCTGGGGATCTTTGCGGGCGCAAGTTCGGTAATTGCCTCGTTTGCAACGAAGGCGCCTCAATCGCTGCGGGCGCTCGAGCCTGTGATTGGTGCGCTCATGCTCGCCTGCGGCTTATGGACGCTGTATTTTCCCGTTGCCGTCGAGGGGCTGAACGTCGTATTGTTCGGCGTTGCCTGTTTGATGGCGTTCTATCTCATGGGCACGGCTTGGGAGATGGAGCGCCGCGGCGTGGGCCGCTGGCCCGTGCAGCTCCTTGATGGCATTGCGGTGCTCGGTTGCGCCTTTTTCGGGCTTTTTGGACTTGCCGGCGCGGCGGGCCTGTGCAAGGTGTTCGCTTTGAGTCTCTATGTGGCGGCGTGGGGCTTTGTGTATGCCTGTACGGCGCTTTCGATTGAGGCTGAAGCAAGGTAGAAAACAGCGTGCATTAAACGAGACCCCCGGCTGTTCCGATGAGATCCATTGGGGCAGCCGGGGGTTTGCTGTGATATGGGCACGCGTCTACGTGAGCGACGCGATGAGAGCCTGGGCGCACCGGATGCCGTCGGCGGCGGCGCTCATGATGCCGCCGGCATATCCGGCGCCCTCTCCGCAGGGAATGAGGCCCGGCGTGCTATCGGACATGCAGGTGGCGCGGTCGCGCACGATGGTGATCGGTGAACTCGAACGTGTTTCGACGGCCGTGAGGACCGCATCGGGATCGTCGTAGCCGCGAATCTTGCGCGCGAGAAGCGGAATGCCCGCGCGCAGCGTCTCGATAACATGGGCGGGCAGCACCTCGTCGATGGCCGTCCAGGTAACGCCACGCGGATAGGTGGGCGCAACGCGCCCTGGGCCCGTGCTCGGCTGTTTGCTCAGGAAGTCGCCGATGAGTTGTGCCGGAGCCTTGAACGCGCCTCCGCCGAGTGCGAAAGCGGCCTTTTCGCAGGATCGCTGCAGGCGAATACCCTCAAGCGGATCGGTTCCGGGAAGGTCGTCTTCGGTGATGTTGACGAGAAGCGCGGCGTTCGCGTTCGCGCCCGCCCGGGAGTTGAGACTAGCGCCGTTCGTAACCACACCGCCCGGTTCGGATGCCGCGGCAACGACCTCGCCTCCCGGGCACATGCAAAAGGAGAAGAGGCTTCTGCCGTTTGGCAGATGGGCAACGAGGCTGTAGGGGGCGGCACCGAGCGCGGGGTGGCCGGCGGCGGTTCCGTAGAGCGCGGCGTCGATATCGGATTGCAGGTGTTCGATGCGCACGCCCATGGCGAAGGTCTTGCGCCGCAGCGCGATTCCACGCGTGTGGAGAAGCTCGAAGACGTCGCGTGCCGAATGGCCGCATGCGAGAATCACGCGGTCGGCGGGAATCTCTACTTCCCGCCCATCGCTGAGCGTGCGGACGGCTTGAATGGCGCCCTGAGCATCGCATGCAACATCGACGAGGCGCGTGCGGTACTGAACTTCGCCGCCAAGCGAGCGAATCCGATCGACAAGGTTGGTGACGACATCGGGAAGGATATCGGAGCCCACATGCGGCTTGGCGTCCCAGAGGATGTCGCGTGGAGCACCCGCCTCAACAAGGGTTTTCAGCACGAGACGATGCAGCGGGTTTTTGGTGCCCGTGTTGAGCTTGCCATCGGAGAACGTGCCGGCGCCCCCGAGCCCGAACTGGATATTGCTGGAAGGGTCAAGCTCGCCTGTTGCGTTGAAGTGGGATACGGCGGCGGAGCGCCTGGTGGCGTCGTCGCCCAGCTCGATGAGCAGGGGCTTGAGTCCCGCCTCCGCGAGTGTGAGCGCCGCGAACAGGCCGGCGCACCCGGCACCCACGACGATCGGGCGCGGATGGGGCGCGGGCAAAGCAGATGCGCAGGGCGAAGGGAAGTCGGGTTCGGAGGGGTCGATCGCGCGGACGCGTCTGCAGTCGCGAGGATGGACACGTTCGAGCAGCTCGAGCTCGTCGACGTCGTTGGAGAACTCAAAACGAACGCTCAGCATGAAGCGAACATTGGACTTCTTGCGCGCGTCGATGGACTTACGGCGCAGCTCGCAATGGGTGATGAGCGAGTTTGGGATATCGAGGAGCCTGCATGCCTCGCGCGTGCCGGCGTCCAGACAGCCCTGCTCGGTAGCGCCCTGCTTGAGCGAACAGGGGATTTCAGTTATCTCAAGCATGTAGTTCCTTTCGGGAGTGCGCGGCGGCGTACGATCCGGCTCGCATGCCGGAAAGCCATGCCCATGCAAGGTTGAATCCGCCGCAGTCCGCGTCCATGTCGAGCGCTTCGCCGCAGGCGAAAAGTCCGGCTTGAGAGGCTGAGGCGGTGCTCGGGTTCAGACTGAGTGTGTCGAGGTCAATGATGCTAAACGGTATCCCGCCCTGGCGGACTTGGGCTTGCGCGGGCTCGGCGGTTCCCTGCACCGCCAGGGGGATGCGGTGCAAAAGCCCCGCGGCTGTGGCAAGTTGGTCGGAAGACGCGGAGACGGCCCTCGTTACGAGTTCACCCAGGCGCCGCGCGAGGATGCCGTCAAACCAGGTGCCGCTGCGCGAGAACGACCCGATCGCCTGCTCTCGCGTGCGCAGGAGACTTTCAAGGTTGGCGGCGTTGAGATGTGGGAACAGGTCAAGCTCGATGGTGTCGCCCGCTTCGATGCGGCGGGAGAGATTGAAAGCGGCGATTCCGGAGATGCCGTAGCGCCTGAAGAGCACCTCGCCCTGCTCGTATGCGATGGCGGCGCCGTTGCGCACCAGCGAGGCCATCGCCTCGACGCGCAGGCCATCGAGGTATTCGAGCGTGTTCTCGCCGTGAGAGGCCATGTCGAGAGCCGGGGTAAGTTCGCAGGCAATGGGGCAGAGCAGGGGCCGTTCTTCGAGATGGGGCAGTAAGAACACGCGGCATACTTCCTCAACGTGCCCTCCCACGGCGAGCACCACGCTCGCCGCATGGAGACGACTGTCTGCAAGCGCTACGGAGGCCAGCGCCTTGCGCGCGTTGCGTACACGGGCCTTTTCGTCGTGCCCGCGCTTGTAGGCGAGGGGGGAGGCGGGCGCGCTCACGGTGAGTTCCCAGATGCCCGTCTGCCTGGCATCCGTTACGCGTGAGCAGGTGAGGATGTCAATGCCGAGGCGGCTGCACGCGGCGAGGAGCACATCGCGCACCGATTCGGCGCGCCGCGTGATGGGGTACAGGCGTCCCTCGCCCTCTTGGGCGAGCTCGAGTCCCAGGCTGGTGAAAAACGCTGCGATGTCATGCTCCGGATGCGCGCCGAAAAGCTCTTCCGCCACATCTGGGTGGCGGTAGTGACGCGGACGGAGCGCGTTGTTCGAGATATTGCAGCGGCCGTTGCCCGTGGCGAGAAGTGCCAGCCCGGCTTCGACATCGCGTTCGATAACGCAGGTGCGCGCGCCCGCTCGGGCCGCGGTGATGGCGGCGGCGAGGCCCGATGCCCCGCCGCCGATGACGGCGACGTCGTAGGACGCGATGGCGGGCACTAGGCCTCCTCGCCGGCGTCATGCTCCGGCACGGCCATGACCTTGGAAAGCGCATCGGGCAAAAGGCCTGCGGGCAGGTCGGTCTCGATGGAGCCGGCGTCGCATGCCGCTGCGAAAGCGGGGTTGATGGGCAGGCGGCCGAGGATGTCCAGGTTGTACTGCTCGGCTACCTCATCGAGCTTGCTCGGACCGAAGACCTCGATCTTCTTGCCGCAGTCGGGGCACTCGACATACGCCATGTTCTCCACGATGCCGAGCACGGGGATGTTCATCTTTTCGGCCATGTTCACGGCCTTGGCGACGATCATGGAGACCAGGTCCTGCGGGCTCGTAACGATGACGATGCCGTCGACGGGCAGGGACTGGAATACCGTGAGGGCGACATCGGCGGTGCCGGGGGGCATGTCGACCAGCAGGTAGTCGAGCGGGCCCCAGCTCGTCTCGCTCCAGAACTGGCGGATGGCGCCGGCGATCACCGGGCCGCGCCACAGCACGGGGTCGGTCTCGTTCTTGAGCAGGAGATTGCTCGACATGACCTTGACGCCGTGCTCGGAGATCTCGGGCAGCAGCAGGTTGCCCAGGCCCATGGCGTGACGGCCGCCCATGCCGAACATCTTGGGGATGGAGGGGCCGGTGATGTCGGCGTCGAGGATGCCGACCTTGTTCCCTGCGCGCGCCAGCTCGACGGCGAGCGACCCGGTGACGAGGGACTTGCCCACGCCGCCCTTACCGGAGAGGACGGCGACGACGCGCTTGACCTCGGAGAGGTTGTTCTCTTCAAACTCCTGCGGTGCGGTTTGTCCGCCTGCCACGGTTGCGTGTTCGCAGCTCATGTGCGCTTCCTTTCGTTGCGTCTATGCATGGGGTTCATTGTACCCGTCTGGGCGCGGGGCGCAGTGATGCCGCACGCGTGACGTTGGCGTTTTATTGACAAGTGGGTATTCCCCGTGGTGAGGTTGACCGCATGAGCGGTGCGTGACACGCTTATAAATTCATATGTGATAGATTCCGTCGTTCGATGTGACGGCGGCATACGATATTCGAGGGCGCTCATGGTCGAGACCGCAGATCCTATTTTCGCCGTTATTCCGCTCGTTGCCGCAACGGCCCTGCTCGCTTTGACGGTCGTCTTTGCCCTGCGCGACCGTCGCGAGGGGAGGGCGCTGGCTTTCGGACGCGTTGCGTGGCCCCTTGCGTTCGTGGCGTATCTGGTGTTCATCGCCGTGTGGTGCGCCCGCGGCTGGCTTCAGGCGTCCATCGGTGCACTCGACCTTATTGTCTGGTCTGCCGTGCAGGCCGTCTGCGGCGCTGCGACGCTGCTGCGCCGTCCGTTCTTCGCGTGGCTTGATTCGCTGCCGCGCCCCGTGGCAGAGGGACTGCGGGTCGTGCGCGACATCGTAGTGCTGCTGTGCGTCTCGATCGTCTCTGCGCTCATTATCGATATCGCGTGGTCCACGGATCCGGGCGCTATTCCGGTTCGTTTTGTCGAGTTCACCGCGGTGCTCTTCGCCGCCTTTGGGGTCATCGCCTATGCGCTGGGGCAAAGGACGGGATTGGCCATGTGCCTTGTTCCCATCGCCGCGGCGGGGTTTGGCGTGGCGCAGTATTTCGTGGTGCAGCTCAAAGGCGCGGCTATTTTGCCGAGCGACCTGCTTGCCCTGGGCACGGCCGCTGCGGTCGCCGGCGCGTATGACTTCATCTTGACGCCTCAGATCTTCTACGTGCTCTGCGTGGTGGGCGTATGCGTGTGCGCGCTTTCGTTCGTGTGGCCCTCTCGACCTCAGACCGTCCGTGGGCGGGTGGTGAACGTCGCGGTGAATCTCATTGCGGGGCTGGCGCTGCTTTGCGGCGGGGCGACCGTGTATCAAACGGCGAAGGTCGACGAGGTCCTGGGCTTTACGTACGATCGCTGGCAGCCCATTGAGACGTACCGCAATTGCGGTTTTGTGCCGAGTTTCGTGTCCCTACTTCAGGACTTTGCGATTCCAGTGCCTGAGGGGTACAGCCGCGAGAGCGCGCAGGAGCTGCAAGACGAGCTTGCGTCCCAGTTTGACGCCGGCATGGGCGCGGCGCCTGGGCGCGCCGCGGCAGAGGCGCAGTTTGGGGAAATCAAGCCCACGGTCATCACGGTTATGAACGAGACGTTCACCGATCTGTCCCTGTACGAGGGGCTGCGCGATGCCGGATATGCGGGCCCGGTCGGCTACAAGTCGCTTGCAGGCACGCTGCAGCGTGGCACCCTGATGTCATCGGTTATGGGCGGCGGCACCGCCAATACGGAGTTCGAGTTCCTGACGGGCAACAGCTCGGCGTTCATCGGCTTTGGCAAGTATCCCTATCAGCTGTATGACCTGTCGGGCGTGGATAGCCTTGCGGCGCAACTGTCCGACCTCGGCTACGCCACGACGGCGATGCACCCGCAGCTCGCCACTAACTACAATCGCTCCAACGTGTACCCCGAACTCGGCTTTGACGAGTTCCTGTCCATAGAGGATTTTGGCGAGGTTGAGCAGTATCACGCCGGCGCTCGCGACAAGGCGACGTACGACAAGATCTTGGAGCTGTTGGCGAACGACGAGGCGCCCCAGTTTATTTTCGACCTCACCATGCAAAACCACAGTGGCTATGATCCGGGTACGGTGCCCGCGGAGGATGTGGCCCGCTATGCGCCCGCTGGTGTAACCGACGAGGCGCTGCTGGGGCAGCTCGACACCTATTTGGCCTGCATTGAGCAGTCCGACAAGGACCTCATGTACTTCATCGATCGTTTGCGCGAGCTCTCCCGCCCGGTGGTCCTCGTGTTCTTCGGCGACCATCAGCCGGCGATTGCCGCCGGGCTGAACGATGCGGTCTATCCGAACGAGGACCCGTTCACGCACGAGATCCGCACGTACGAGTCGACGTACATGGTGTGGGCGAACTACGAGGTCGCCGGAGCGCCGCTCGACGTTCAGGCCGAGGTGGGTGCGGCACAGCTCGCCGCGCAGGTCCTCTACCGCATCGGCGCGCCCTTGAGCGACTATCAAAAGGCCCAGCTTGTGCTCGACCAACAGGTGCCCTCGGTGAGCCTGCTCGGATACCGTGGTGCTGACGGCCTGCGCTACGCGCTCGAGGCTGAGAGTCCGTACAAAGAGGCGGTCAACCAGATGGCGACGCTGCAGTACGAGAACTTCGCACGCAAGGTCCAATAGGCGCTGGGGCGGGCTTTTCGACCGTTCATCGAATGACGGGGTCCCGCATACCGAGATGCGTGCATCGAGCGGGCAGTCGCTGGGTATCCTATGCCAAGAATGAGCGCGCCGCGCCTGGCGCGCCGGCTTGAGTTGAAGGGAGCGCACATGCTGCTCGAAGGTAAGAAGGCTATCATCACTGGCGGCACCCGCGGTATCGGTTACGCCATCGCTGCCCGTTTCGTTGAGGAGGGTGCCGCCGTCACCGTGTTCGGTTCTCGTCAGGAGACCGCCGACGCCGCGGTTGAGAAGCTGCGCGCCAGCTATCCGGATGCCCAGGTGTGGGGCCGCACCTGCGACCTGTCCTCCCTCGATGCCGTGACCGAGGCCTTCAAGGCTGCCGCCGATGACATGGGCGGCGTGGACACCATCGTCAACAACGCGGGCATCTCCCAGTCCACCCCGCTGCTCGACTACACCGCCGACGAGTGGCAGAAGGTCATGGACCTGAACGTCACCGCCGTCTTCAACGGCTGCCGTGCCGGCGCCCAGCTCATGATCGAGGCTGGCCACGGCGGCACCATCACCACCACGAGCTCCATGGTCTCCAAGTATGGCCAGCCCAGCGGCTGCGGCTACCCCACGTCCAAGTACGCGGTCAACGGCCTGACCCAGTGCCTGTCCCGCGAGCTTGCGCCTAAGGGCATTCGCGTGAACGCCGTGGCGCCCGGCATCACCAAGACCGACATGGTCGCCGCCCTGCCCGAGAAGATGATCCAGCCGCTCATCGCCACCATTCCGCTCGGCCGTATTGGCGAGCCCGAGGACGTGGCCAACGCCTTCGTGTACCTGGCGAGCGATATGAGCTCCTATGTCACTGGCGCGGTCATCCCCGTGGACGGCGCCGCTCGCAGCTAAGCGCGCGCTACAGCTTACGCGACTCAGCGGCTCGGGAGCGATCCCGGGCCGCTTTTTGTATCTCGCCGCCCGGGCGCGGACATAATCTCTTCGGGCGTGGTTTCGCTTCGCTCCACGGAAACGCCCTACGAGAATATGTCCGCGCCCGGGCTACGGGGACTGGGGCTGCGATGAGGGCCATGCAGCCAGCGCCCGGGCATATTTCCGCAGGGCGTTTTGTGGAGCGAAGCGGAACCACGCCCGAAGGAATTATGCCCGGGCGCTGGCGGTTAGGTCCGTTAGCATGCATCGAACAAACCGTGCAGGAACCGTGGGCTCACCGTGAGCGAACACGCGTGCGAGCGCAAGGCGGTACACTAAAGGGTCGGATACGTTTGTGTCCGTGAATCATATCCGATTGCACGTCAGATAAGGACCTTCCATGTCTGATTCCTCCATCGTTATCAAGGGCGCCCGCGAGCACAATTTGCAGGATATCGACGTTGAGATCCCGCGCGACGAGCTCGTGGTGATTACCGGTCTCTCCGGTTCGGGTAAGTCGAGTTTGGCATTTGACACCATCTACGCTGAGGGTCAGCGCCGCTACGTCGAGAGCCTCTCCAGCTACGCCCGCCAGTTCCTGGGCCAGATGGACAAGCCCGACCTCGACTCCATCGACGGCCTCTCCCCGGCCGTTTCCATCGACCAGAAGACGACGTCCAAAAACCCGCGCTCCACGGTGGGCACGGTCACCGAGATCTACGATTACCTGCGCCTTCTTTACGCGCGCATCGGCGTGCCGCACTGCCCTGAGTGCGGTCGCGAGATCGAGCGTCAGACCACCGACCAGGTGGCCGACAAGATCATCGAGGCGGGCCAGGGCCGTCGAGCCTTCGTGCTCGCTCCGGTGGTACAGGGTCGCAAGGGCGAGTTCACCAAGCTCATGGACGACTTGCGTGCCGAGGGTTTCTCGCGCGTGCGCATCGACGGCGAGGTGCGCAGCCTGGACGAGACCATCGAGCTCGACAAGAAGTTCAAGCACAACATCGAGGTTGTGGTCGACCGTATCGTGATCCGCGATACGAGCCTGGGCCGCATCGCCGAGTCGGTTGAGCAGGCAACCAAGCTCGCCCATGGCAACGTGAGCGTGTACCTGCTGCCCGACCGTGACGCGCCGGAAGGCTCCGAGGGCGATCTGCTCACCTACTCGCTCGCGCTGGCATGCCCCGAGCACGGGCATTCCATCGACGACCTGCAGCCGCGCGACTTCTCCTTCAACGCTCCTTACGGCGCCTGCCCCGAGTGCGACGGCCTGGGCTTCAAGAAGGTCGTGGACGCCGAGGCGCTCATCGAGGATCCGAATCTCTCCATCGAGGAGGGCGTATTTGGCAGCTTCTTCGGCAAATCCAACTACTACCCGCAGATCTTCCGCGCGCTGTGCATCCACCTCAAGGTCGATCCAGCTACGCCCTGGAAGGACCTGCCCGCACGCGTGCGCAAGGTCTTCCTCGATGGTTTGGGTGAGAAGAAAATGCGCGTGGACTATAAGACCCAGGACGGTCGTGACACGCATTGGTTCACCAAGTACGCCGGTGTGCGCAACATCCTGTACGAGCGCTATGTCGAGACGACCAACGAGAATACGAAGGCAAAGCTCGAGCGCTACATTCGCGAGGAGCCGTGTTCTACATGCAAGGGCGCGCGCCTGCGTCCCGAGATGCTGGCGGTCACGGTCGGCGGCAAGTCCATTTACGAGATCTGCTGCATGAGCTGCCGAGAGTCTCTGGCGTTTTTCCAGGGTCTCGAGCTCACGGAGCGTGAGGCGTTCATCGGCCAGGCCATCGTCAAGGAGATCGGCGAGCGCCTGCGCTTTTTGGTGGACGTCGGTCTCGATTACCTGACGCTTGACCGCGCTTCGGCGACGCTCTCCGGCGGCGAGGCTCAGCGCATCCGCCTGGCCACCCAGATCGGCGCCGGCCTCATGGGCGTGCTCTATATTCTCGATGAGCCCTCCATCGGCCTGCATCAGCGCGACAACGAGCGGCTCATCGCCACGCTCGAGCGCCTGCGTGACCTGGGCAACACGGTAATTGTGGTCGAGCACGACGAGGATACGATTCGCGCCGCCGATTACGTGGTCGATATGGGCCCGGGCGCGGGAGAGCACGGCGGCAAGGTGGTGTGCGCCGGCACCCCTGAGCAGATCATGGCCTGCCCTGATTCGATGACGGGCGCCTATCTCACGGGTCGCGCGATGGTGCGCCTGCCGCAAGAGCGCCGCAACCCCGGCCGCGGTGCGCTCAAGATCACGGATGCCAAGGCCAATAACCTGCACAACGTCTCCGCCGAGATCGAGTTCGGCACGCTGACAGTGGTGACCGGCGTGTCCGGTTCGGGCAAGAGCTCGTTGGTGACCGACACCATCGCCCCTGCGCTCACCAATGCGGTCCATAACTCCACTCGTGTGGTGGGCCCCTACAAAACGATCGAGGGAATCGACCAGATCGACAAGGTCATCGACATCGACCAGAGCCCCATCGGCCGCACGCCGCGCTCCAATCCCGCGACCTATATCGGCCTATGGGACGACCTGCGCGCGCTGTTCGCCAGCGTGCCGGAGTCCAAGGCGCGCGGCTACTCGCCCGGTCGCTTCAGCTTCAACGTGCCCGGCGGCCGTTGCGAGGCATGCAAGGGCGACGGTCAGATCAAGATCGAGATGCACTTCCTGCCCGACATCTACGTGCCGTGCGAGGTCTGCGGCGGCAAGCGCTACAACCGCGAGACGCTCGAGGTGCGCTACCGCAACAAGACCATCGCCGACGTGCTCGACATGTCGGTGACCGAGGCGCTCGCGTTCTTTGGGAACATCCCGCAGATCAAGCGCAAGCTCCAGACGCTCTATGACGTGGGCCTGGGCTACGTGCGCCTGGGCCAGCCCGCTACGACGCTCTCGGGCGGTGAGGCGCAGCGCGTGAAGCTCGCCAAGGAGCTGCACCGCAAGCAGACGGGCAAGACGTTCTACATCCTGGACGAGCCCACCACGGGCCTGCACTTCGAGGACGTGCGTCAGCTCGTGGAGGTGCTGCAGCGCCTGGTTGACGCGGGTAACACCGTGCTCGTAATCGAGCACAACCTCGACGTCATCAAGGTGGCCGACCGCATCATCGACCTGGGCCCCGAGGGCGGCAGCGGCGGCGGGCGCATCGTGGTGTCCGGCACGCCCGAGAAGGTCGCCAAGTGCGCCAAGAGCTATACGGGCCGATTCCTGGCTCCGCTTCTCGAGCGCGATCGCGCCCGCATGGAGGCGCTGCATGGCTAAGGCGCCCAAGATCCAAAAGACGAATGCCATGCGCGAGCTTGAGCGCGCGGGCGTTGCGTTCGCCGTTCACACGTATGAGGATGACGGCGAGCACGCGCGCGGCTTGGGCGAGGCGATCGCCGCTCAGTTGGGAGAGGACCCCGGTCAGGGGTTCAAGACCCTCGTGACGGTTGCCTCAACCGGGGAGCACGTGGTGTGCTGCGTGCCCGTGGCCGAGGAGCTCGATTTCAAGGCGGCTGCAAAAGCGACGGGGCAAAAGTCGCTCGCGATGCTTCCCGCCAAGGATCTGACCGCGGTCACCGGTTACGTGCGCGGCGGCTGCTCGCCCGTTGGCATGAAGAAGCGCTTTCCCGTGGTGATCGACGAGACGTGCCAGCTCTATGACAGGATGTTCATCTCGGGAGGCCGCTGCGGCGTGCAGCTCGAGCTTTCGCCCGACGATCTGATCGCGTTTACCGGGGCCGTGGTCGCCCCCATTGTGAGAGAGGAGTAGCCCATGGCAAATGTGGAAGAAGAGGACCTCACCTCATCCGACTATGAGCAGGCGGGGCGTTCTGCCGGCATGATGACGGCGCTCATTTTGGTGAGCCGCCTCACCGGTTTTGTGCGCACGTGGGCAATGGGCGCGGCGCTCGGCCTGTCGCTGCTGTCGTCGTCGTACCAAATTGCGTACAATTTGCCGAGCATGCTCTACGAGCTCGTCATCGGCGGCATGCTCATCACCGCGTTTTTGCCGGTGTATCTCGAAGTGCGCCGCGAGCGTGGCGTTGAGGCGAGCAACGACTACGTCGGCAATCTCCTTGGCATCCTGCTGGTGGTGCTCGGCATCGCCTCATTGGCCGCGACCATCGGCGCTCCGGCGGTGATTTGGACCCAGTCGTTCATGAGCTCCGACACCGGGCAGATGGATACCGCCATCTACCTGTTCAGGTTCTTTGCCATCGAGATCCTCTTCTTCGGCCTGGGATCGGTGTTCTCGGGCGTGCTGAACGCGCATCGCGATTATTTTTGGAGCAACTTCGCCCCGGTTCTCAACAACCTCGTGGTCATCGCGAGCTTCGTCGCCTTCTACGTGATGGATGAGATCCTACACGTGCCCGCGTTTTACAGCGTGACCACGCTGGCGGTGGGAACGACTCTGGGCGTGTTCATCCAGATGGCATGCCAGATCCCGGCGCTCGCCAAGCACGGGGTGCACCCGCGCATCCATGTGGACTTCCATGACCCCAACCTGCGCAAGACGCTCGCGCTCGGTATCCCCACGCTCGCGGCGACGATTTGCGCGTTCGTTACCGCGAGCGTGCAGAACGCGGCGGCCTTAAGCGTGCAGCCCGAGACGGGCGCCTCGGTGGTCGCGTACTCGCGCCTGTGGTACACGCTGCCCTACGCGCTGTTCGCCGTGCCGATTACCACCGCGCTCTATACCGAGCTTGCCCGTGACGCCGCCCGTCGCGACGACGACGCGGTGCGCATGGGCGTCGCCCGCGGCATCGCGCAGATGCTATTCATCCTCATTCCCTTCGCCCTCTATCTGATCGTGTTCAGCCAGCCGCTCAACATGGTGTACTGCGTGGGCAAATTCGACTTGGACGGGGTCGCGCTGGTGAGCGAGTACCTGTGTTGGCTCGCGCCCGCGCTGCCCATCTACGGCGTATGCGTCTTGTTGCAAAAGAGCTGCTCGGCCCTGATGGATATGAAGCCCTACGCGTTCTCCACGGTGCTGGGAGCGCTGGCCCTCGTCGCGGTCTGCATGATCGGCGGCGTGGCGCTGGGCGGCGGCATGCCGGTCATCGCTTTTGCCACGAGCGCCTTCTACATCGTCGCCATCGGAATCACGCTCGGCTGGATGCGCAAGCGCCTGCACGGTCTGCAGCTCGGCACCATGGCGCGCGGCCTGTTCTTCGGATTGGTGCTGGGAGGGCTTGGCGCCGCGGCGGGCTGGGGAGTTCTGCAGCTGCTGCAGCTGGTGTTCGGGCCCATGGTCGTTCAGACGGCGGAGGGCATGGTCGCGGCCCCCATCCTCAAAACGGTCGCCTACCTTGCCGTTGCGGGCCTGGCGGCCATGGCGGTCACGTTCATCCCAGGCGTTGCGCTCAAGCTGCCCGAGGCGGGCATGTTCACCTCGATCGTGCGCCGCTTCACCCGCCGCTAGCAAAAATGCGTCATTTAGGGTCTGACCCTAAATGACGCATTTTTTAATGGCGGTGGTGTTCGAGATAGTACTGAACACAGCGGCCGGCGAGCACGTCCATGGAGTCGATGAGATAGCTCGGCTTGTTTGCAAGGTCCTGGTAGACCACCGAAAGCTCGGTGCACCCCACGATGACCGCGTCGCACCCATCCTCGTGCATGCGCCGGGCCAGGTCCAAAAACGCGGCCGGATCGTACGGCAGGTTGCGTTTGATGCGCTCGTAGATCAGCGGCATAACGATATCGGCCTGGTCTTTGGCGCTCGGCGTCACAACCGAAAGGCCCGCATCGGACAGGTAGCTCTGAAACACGCCGGACGCCACGGTGCCGTCGGTTGCGAGCAGGCCGATGGTGGCGTGCGCGCCGTAGGTCTCCACAATATGCGTGGTCGTCTCGCGCATGATGTTCAGCACGGGAATGGACGCGGCGTCGCTGATCTGCTCGTAAAAGAAGTGCGCGGTGTTGCAGGGAATGGCGATGTAGTCGGCGCCGGCGTTCTCGAGCCAGAGCACGACGCGTTCCATCTCGGGCAGAGGGTCGGGGTTGTTGCGATCGAGAATGTACGAGGTGCGGTCGGGGATCTGCGGATCGTTGAACACGATCATGGGGATATTGTCCTGATCGCGCTCAGCGGGCGTCTTCTTTATGACGAGTTCCATGAAGTACGCCGTTGCCAGCGGCCCCACGCCGCCCAGCACGCCAAGTACAGGCTTGTCCATTTTGCTCCCCCGATGGTCTCTCGCGGGGCTTTGCACGCGGCGGCCCCCTCGTCGTGCGGTTGCGGGTACAATGCGGTACCGGTGATATCTGCGCCGATAGCGTCCCCAAAACGCGCTGGCGTATAGTATAGCGAAGGGATTTGAAGTATATGAGACCCGCCCGTCCCAGCAAGCACGACCTGCCCCACGTGCTGGCGCCCGTCATTCTCGGCTCCGATTTTTGCTGCTACGCCTATATCCGCTGCTTTTGGGAGGCGTACGCCGTCAAGCCGATCGTGCTGGCATCGGCGGACATCAAGTCCGTGCGCAGCAAGTTCTGCGACTACCGCGTCGTTCCCGGCATCGACCGGCCCGAAGTGCTCCTGCCTGAGCTCGAGCGCCTGGGCGACGAGCTGATCTCCCAGGGGAAAATCCCGTTTTTGGTGGGCTGCGGCGACCATTACGCCCGACAGGTGTCCGAGCACAAGGCACATATCGAAGAGCGCTGGTACACGCCGTATCTCGACTTCGAGCTGCTCGACGACATCACGCAAAAGGAGCGCTTCTACCAGATCTGCGAGCAGATCGGCATCCCGTATCCCAAAACGGTGTTCCTCGATTGCGGCGACAAGACCGCCACGGTCGACGACGGCGGCTTCACCTACCCGGTGATCGCCAAGCCCTCGAACTCCGCCGCGTGGCACTACGCCGAGTTCCCCGGCCAAAAAAAGGTCTACCTCATCCGCAGCCGCGAGGAGCTCGATGCGCTGTACCGCCAGCTTCAGGATTCCGCCTACGACAAGCTGCTCATCGTGCAGGAGTTCATCCCGGGCGACGACACGCAGATCCGCATCCTGTCCACCTATGTGGACGCGTCGTGCAACCCCGTGTTCATGGTGGGCGGGCGCGTCGTGCTCGAGGATCACGCGCCCACGGCCATCGGCAACCCGGCGGTGATTGTCTCGGAGCAGCTCGACCAGGTTGCCGAGGACGCGCTGCGTTTCATGCGCCACGTGGGTTACCGCGGCATGGCGAATTTCGACGTCAAGTACGACGAGCGCGACGGCAAGTATAAGTTCTTCGAGATCAACACGCGCCCGGGTCGCAGTTCCATGTTCGTGCATCAGGCGGGGATCAACTTCGCCCATGTGCAGGTGAACGATGTGCTCATGGGCGAGAGCATGGAGCGCATCACCGACATGGACCCGTTCATCTACACCACGGTGCCGCCGTATGTGGTGAGGCGCTCCGTCGAGGACGCGTCCATCCGCGCGCAGGTGCTCGACGGCTTTAAGAGCGGCGTGACCCGCTATGCGCTCGATTGGAAAGAGGATTGCGCCCGTCAGCGCTTCTGGTCCAAGGTGACCTACTATCACCAGATCGACAAGTTCCGCAAGTACTTCTGGGGCGCCGAGGCCCAGGGGCTCGCGTAAGCGGCCGACCTCAAGCGGCGTTTTATGGCAAAAGGCGAAACCGTATCGAGCAAACTGCAGTCAGGTCGCCCCGGCGTGAACATGCCCGTGGCGCCGTTTTCCGCGCGCGCCGCCGCCGAGCATGTGCGCGATCAAGGCGAGGGGCGTGCGCCGAGTCTGGTTGACCAGGTGGGCAAGGTCCCCACCGACCCTGGTTGCTACCTGTGGAAGGATGCCGAGGGCAGCGTCATCTACGTCGGCAAGGCCAAGAACCTGCGCGCCCGCCTGCGTCAGTACGTCACCCTGACCGACGACCGCGCCAAGATCCCCCTCATGATGCAGCTCGTGGCGAGCTTCGACTACATCGTGGTGGAGACCGAGCACGAGGCCCTGGTGCTCGAGCGCGAGCTCATCGCCCAGTACCACCCGTATTTCAACGTCGATTACAAGGACGACAAGTCCTATCCCTATATCGCCATCACGAAGGGGGACGTGTTCCCCGCCATCAAGTACACGCGAGAGAAGCACCGCCCCGACACGCGCTACTTCGGCCCGTACACCGATAGCCGCGCGGCGCGGGAGACCATCGACACGCTGCGCAAGGTGTGCCCGGTGTGCACGGCGTCGTGCACCGAGTGGAAGCGCGTGCGCCGCCTGCTGGAAAAGCACCCGGACGAGGCGGATATCATCGAGCTCATATGCGGCAGCCAGGGCCGACCGTGCTTCGACTACCACGTGGGGCGCGGTCCCGGCGTGTGCGCGGGCATGATCGGACGCGATGAGTACGCCAAAAACGTGCGCCGCGTGGAGCGGTTCCTCTCCGGCCAGCGCCGCGATCTGGTGGACGAGCTCAAGGCCGATATGGCACAAGCCGCTGCGGACCTCGATTTTGAGCGCGCGGGCCGTATCAAGCGCCGCTTGGCGGTGATCGACGGCCTGGACGACCGCCAGCAGGTCGTGTTCCCCACGAGCGTGGACCTCGACATCATCGGCTTCTACCGTGAGGAGACCATCGCGGGCGCCTGCGTGTTCGTGGTGCGCGAGGGGCGCGTTCAGCGCACCTGCGAGTTCATTTTGGATAAGGGCTTCGACGTTGACGAGATCGAGCTCGCCGCCGGGTTCGTCAAGCGCTACTACGACGAGACCTCCGATATCCCCGGCGAGGTGAACCTCGCGGTCGATCTGCCCGATGCCGAGGTGCTGGGGGAGTGGCTCACGGCCAAGCGCTGCCGCGTGTGCCGCCTGCATCGTCCGCAGCGTGGCGAGAAGCGCCGCCTGCTGGAGATGGCGCAAAAGAACGCCCGCCATGCGCTCATGCGCTACATGATGCGCACAGGATACTCCGACGACCGCACGAACCAGGCGCTGCTCCAGCTTGAGAGCGCGCTCGCGCTCGACGCGCCGCCCATGCGCATCGAGTGCTTCGATATCTCAACGCTGCACGGTGCCTTCACCGTGGCGTCGATGGTGGTCTTCACCAATGGCAAGCCCGATAAATCCCAGTATCGCCGCTTCAAGATCCGTGCGGAGCTGGACGAGGCGAACGACTTCGTGTCCATGAGCGAGGTGCTGGGCAGGCGGTACGCGCCCGAGCGGATGGCCGACGAGCGCTTCGGCTCCCGCCCGGATCTGCTGGTGGTCGACGGCGGCCGCCCGCAGCTTACCGCGGCCATGAGGCAGCTGGAGGAGCTCGGGCTCGATATTCCCGTATGCGGCTTGGCGAAGGCCGACGAGGAGGTGTTCGTCCCATGGGATGACACGCCCATCGTGCTGCCGAGCGGGTCCGCGTCGCTGTATCTCATCAAGCAGGTACGTGACGAAAGCCACCGCTTTGCCATCACCTTCCACCGCGAGCTGCGCGGCAAGGCCATGACCACCTCGATTTTGGACGAGGTCGCAGGTGTCGGCCCCACGCGCAAGAAGGCGATCATGCGGCATTTCGGCTCGATGAAGCGCCTGCGTGCGGCGAGCGTGGAAGAGATCGCCGAAGTGAGGGGCGTGCCGCTTGAGGTGGCGCGGGCGGTGTTCGACTCGCTGCGAGCCCTGGATGCCGATAAAGCGGGGCAGTAGGCCCCTGCGGTGCCCACGCGTGGCCTGGCGGCTTGCGGAGGTGTCCTATCGAGGAGATCCGCCCAACCCGCAGCCCGTGCCTTCGCGTGGCAAAGTGTCAAATAAGAATCGGCAAACGGTCGATTTACCGCCCAGGCGGCAGTCGCGCCGTTTGCCGATGCGACCTACCCCCAAGGCGCGGTGCGAACGTATCCTAGACTTGTCTGTAGTGCGCGCCGCATTGTGCGCGGCGTGCGAGCGCTTGATTGGAGTACCCATGCGCGATCTTCTGAACAAGCAGGGCATGTCCCGCCGT
The DNA here is from genome assembly GCA_030525945.1 of Coriobacteriaceae bacterium. Lineage (GTDB taxonomy): Bacteria > Actinomycetota > Coriobacteriia > Coriobacteriales > Coriobacteriaceae > Collinsella. The sequence goes on from JAUNDT010000003.1 coordinate 21,546, forward strand.
ACCTTCCTCGGCCTCACCGGCGCCACCGCCGTTGTCGCCGGCGCCACCCTGTCCGGCTGCGGTGGCGGCGAGGATGCCGGCTCCGCTCCCGCTGAGGGCGGCACCAAGGGCGGCGGCGTGATCACCGCCGGCTCCGCTTACACCACCACGAACTTCGATCCCTCCAGCACCTCCTCCGCACTTGCCTGCGGTACCAACTGGCATGTCGTCGAGGGTCTCTACGGCATCGACTTCCACGACTACAGCGTGTTCAACGAGCTCGCCGACGGCGATCCCAAGCAGATTGACGACACCACCTACGAGGTCACGCTCCGCAAGGACGCCAAGTTCTCCGACGGTAATCCTGTGACTCCCGAGGACGTCATGGAGTCCTTCAAGCGCTCCACCGCTGAGGGCAACATCTACATCCCGATGCTCGCCCCCATCGCCTCCGTCGAGAAGAAGGACGACACCACCCTCACCGTCAAGACGACCGTCCCGAACTTCTCCCTGCTCAAGGAGCGCCTGGCCATCGTCCGCGTCGTGCCCGCCGCTTCCACTAAGGAAGAGATGACCGCCAAGCCCGTTGGCTCCGGCCCCTGGATGTACGACGTCATCGACGACGCCAAGGTCGAGATGGTTCCCAACCCCGAGTACAACGGCGATCACAAGGCCGAGGACAAGAAGCTCCACATCGACATCCTCGTCGACCCCACCGCTCGCGTTCAGGCTCAGCAGGAGGGCACCACGCTCGTCATGGAGATGGTCACCGCTGACGCCGTCGAGCAGCTCGAGGGCGCTGGCTGCCAGATGGACACCGTCAACGGCTTCGGCACCCGCTTCATGCTCTTCAACACCAAGAAGGCTCCGTGGGACAACGTCAAGGTCCGTCAGGCCGTTATGTACGCGCTCGACACCGAGAAGATGATCGAGAACGCCTTCGCCGGCCTCGCCGTCGCCCCCACCTGCTACCTGCCCAAGGACTTCACGAACTACCATGAGGCTTCCACCGTGTACAAGCACGACGTGGACAAGGCCAAGAAGCTCATCGAGGAGGCCGGCATCACCCCCGGCAAGGTCGTGCTGTGCACCACCGACAACGAGCAGGTCGTTTCCATGTCCACCCAGGTCAAGCAGGACCTCGACGCCCTCGGCTTCGACGTTGAGCTCAAGGAGCGCACCTCTGCCGAGACCTACGCCGACATCGACGGCGGCTCCGACTTCGACATGCTGCTCGCCCCTGGCGATCCTTCCTGCTTCGGCGCCGACCCCGACCTGCTCATGAACTGGTGGTACGGCGACAACGCTTGGATGAAGACCCGTGCCCGCTGGAACGAGTCCGCTGAGTGGAAGCAGCTCACCGAGCTCATGGCCACCGCTCTCGGCCAGACCGGCGACGAGCAGCAGGAGACCTGGAACAAGTGCTTCGACCTCATCGCCGAGCAGGCCGTTCTGTACCCTGTGCTCCAGGTTCAGACCGTCACCGCCTCTTGGCGCGACACGCCGAACGGCGAGGGCGTCCGCATCGACGGCTTCAAGGGCATCGGCACCACCGGCATGTCCTTCATCGACTGCGCAACGGTTTCCGAGTAACTTCGGTACGCGCGTGCGCTCGCATACCTGTTAAACGGGTGTACGCACCATGAGTGTGGGAGACTCGGAGGAGCTGTGCTTACCGGGTCTCCCACATTGTTTTTCTATGAGAAGAGGGGGGAATTGTAGTGAATAATTTGCTGCGCCTCGTAGGCCGACGTCTTATCGCGCTGCCCATCATGGCGCTTGGCGTCACGCTGCTGGTGTTCGGCCTGATGTCGTTCACCGACCCGAGTATTCCGGCGCGCAACGCCCTGGGCGAGGGCGCTTCGCCGGAGGCGATTGAGCAGTACATGGAGGAGCAGGGCCTGAACGACCCGCTTCCCGAGCGCTACGTGAACTATATCGGCGGCTTGCTCCAGGGCGATCTGGGCACCTATGGCGCCTCGCGCACGCCCGTTGCGAACCGCATCGCATCGGCTTTGCCCGTCACGATGCAGCTCACGTTCATCGGCTTGATCATCGGAGCGGTCGTCTCGTTCGTGCTCGGCGTCATCGCGGCCCTGTATCGCGACAAGTGGCCCGATCAGCTGATCCGCGTGTTCTCGATCGCCGGCATCGCAACGCCGTCCTTCTGGTTCGCCGTTCTGCTGATCCTGCTGTTCTCGTCGTACATGCACGTGCTGCCCGCTTCCGGCCCGCTGCCGGACTTCTTCGATAACCCTGCCGGCTACATGTCGCGTATGCTCATGCCCGCGGTCGCCCTGGCGTTCCCGCTCACCGGCCAGATGACGCGTATCGTGCGTACCGCCATGGTCGAGGAGCTCGATAAGGACTACGTCCGCACCGCGCGCGGCGGCGGTCTGCCCGAGTTCGTGGTCATTGCCCGCAACGTGCTGCGCAACGCGCTCATTACCCCTGTCACCACGCTTGGCCTTAAGATCGGTTACCTCATGGGCGGCGCCGTCGTCATCGAGGTCATCTTCAACCTGCCCGGCATGGGCACGGCCATCCTCGCCGGCATCACGGGCGGCGAGACCATGCTCGTCCAGGGCGTCGTTATCGTCGTGGCTCTGGCCTTCGTCATCATCAACATCGTGGTTGACATGCTGTACCTGCTCATCAACCCGCGCATTAGGACGGTGTAGGCCATGGTTAAGATTCGCGAAGAGCAAACCGCCAAGCTCGAGGAGGCAGCCTCCAAGGGCATGAAGTTCGGCGGCTTTAAGAATATGAAGATGAGCAGCAAGATCTCCTTGGTCCTGCTCGTGATCGTTGCCCTCACGGCTATTCTCGCCCCGGTCATCGCCCCGCATGACCCGCTCGAGATCTTCACCGCGCGCCAGGCGCCCGGCGACGGCTTTTTGTTCGGTACCGACGACAAGGGCCGCGACATCCTGTCCCGTATGCTTTACGGTGGCCAGTACTCGTTGATCATCGGCTTCGGCGCCACGCTGTTCGCCCTCGTGTGCGGCTCCATCGTCGGCGCGATTGCCGCCGTCGCGCGCAAGTCGATCTCCGAGGTCATCATGCGCGTCCTGGACATCATCATGTCCGTTCCCGGCATCGCGCTCGCCGCGGTCCTCGTGCTGATCCTCGGCAACTCCGTCCCGGCGATCATCTTCTCCATCGGTTTCATGTACACGCCGCAGATCGCCCGTATCGTGCGCGCGAACATCGTGTCCGAGTACGGTGAGGACTATGTCCGCGCCGCCATCGTGTCCGGCGCTCAGGCGCCGTGGATTCTCATGAAGCACGTGATGCGCAACTGCATCGCGCCCATCATGGTCTTCACCGTGACCCTTGTGGCCGATGCCATCATCTTCGAGGCCTCCCTGACCTTCATCGGCGCCGGCATCACCGAGCCGACCGCCACCTGGGGTAATATCCTCGCCGACGCCCGCGGCGGCGTGCTCGCCGGTCGCTGGTGGCAGGCGCTGTTCCCGGGCATCGCCATCATGGTCACCTGCCTGGCCCTGAATATCCTGTCCGAGGGCCTCACCGACGCCATGGCCGCCAAGCCCGGCGCCATGGTCGCTACCGACGACGAGGACGCCGAGTCCCGTCGCGCCGACGACATCCTCGCCTCCGACCCCGTTCGCGCCTATGCCGAGCAGGCCGAGAGCCTGAATCGCCGTCTGAACGACCTGCGCCAGGTCGAGCTGCAGCGCACCGACCGCCATGTGCCGGATTACTCGGTCAAGCCTCTGCTCGAGGTCAAGAACCTCTCCATCAACTTCGATCATCACGGCGACGTGAACGTGGTCGACAACGTCTCGTTCGAGGTCCGTCCCGGCCAGTGCATGGCGCTCGTGGGCGAGTCCGGCTGCGGCAAGTCCATCACCACCAAGGTGATCATGAGCCTCACCGACGCCGACGAGCATATGACCGGCGAGGTGCTCTTCGACGGTCAGGACCTGCTCAAGCTCACCAAGGATCAGCACCGTCAGCTGCTCGGTCACGAGATCGCCATGGTGTACCAGGACGCCCTGTCCTCCCTGAACCCCTCCATGCTCATCTCCACGCAGATGAAGCAGCTCACCAGCCGCGGCGGTACCCGCTCGGCCGAGGAGCTCCTGGAGCTCGTGGGCCTCGACCCCAAGCGCACGCTCGAGAGCTACCCGCACGAGCTTTCCGGCGGCCAGCGCCAGCGCGTGCTCATCGCCATGGCGCTCACCCGCGACCCCAAGCTCGTCATTTGCGACGAGCCCACCACGGCGCTCGACGTGACCGTCCAAAAGCAGGTCATCAAGCTCTTGAACGACCTGCAGGCCCAGCTCGGCTTCGCGATGATCTTCGTGTCGCATGACCTCGCGCTCGTTGCCGAGGTGGCTAGCGAGATCACGGTCATGTACGCCGGTCAGGTCATCGAGCAGGCGCCCACCAAGGAGCTGCTCACCAACCCGATTCACGAGTACACCCGCGGCCTGCTCGGCTCCGTGCTCTCCATCGAGGAGGGCGCCAAGGACGGCTCCCGCCTGCACCAGGTGCCCGGCTCCGTGCCCTCGCCCCAGGACTTCCCCCGCGGCGATCGCTTCGCACCGCGTTCGAGCCATCCCACGCTCGGCCTCGACGTCCATCCCGTCATCAAGGAGCTGCCCGGCAAGAACCATCGCTTCTCCGAGCTGCCCGATGCCTACCTCAAGGAGAACGGCCTCACGCCGTATCTCGACAAGATTGCCACTGCGACTGCACAGGAGGTGATGTAGATGAGCGCTGCCGAGAAGGAGCCGATCATCTTCCTCGACGATATCTCCGTCACGTTCAAGTCCCGTACCGGCTCGCTGTTCCACCCCAACCTGGTGCACGCCGTCAACCACGTCTCCATCAAGCTCATGCCCGGTGAGACGATCGGCATCGTGGGCGAGTCCGGCTGCGGTAAGTCCACCACGGCGAACGTGATGTGCGGCCTGCAGTCGCCGACGTCCGGCAAGGTCTACTTCAAGGGCGAGGACGTCACCAAGCGCACCGCCGACCTGCGCCGCAAGATGGGGCGCGTGGTCTCCGTGGTCTTCCAGGACCCCGCCACCGCCTTGAACCCCCGCATGATCGTGCATGACCAGCTGCTCGACCCGCTGCTCGTCCACAAGGTGGGCAGCTCCGCCGAGCAGGAGCGGCGCATCAAGGAGCTCGTGGAACTCGTCGGCCTGCCCAAGAGCGCCCTGCGCGCCATGCCCGGTCAGCTCTCCGGCGGTCAGCGCCAGCGCGTTGCCATCGCCCGCGCCATGTCGCTCAACCCCTCGGCGATCATCGCCGACGAGCCGACCTCGGCGCTCGACGTGTCCGTGCGCGCGCAGATCCTGAACCTGCTCACGGACCTCAAGAAGGACCTCGGGCTGTCCATGATGTTCATCTCGCATGACATCCAGACCGTCCGCTACATCTCCGACAAGATCGTGGTCATGAACCACGGCCAGATCATGGAGGAGGGCCCCGCAAAGCAGGTCTTCGAGAACCCGCAGGATCCCTACACCAAGATGCTGCTGGGAGCCGCGCCCTCGCTGCTCCATCCCAATCTGGGTAAGTAGTATTCTTCGGGAGCGCTGAGCCACACGACATCAGCGCTCCCCTGTGCGCCCGTGCGCCGCGTTGCCATTGTGCTCAGGCGCGGCGCTCGGGCGCGTATCATTGCATGTCAAGGACCGGGTAGACGATCCCGGTCCATAGATGGAAGGAGCCATCCTCATGGCCAACAAGATCTACCGCGGCGTTATCCCTCCGGTCGTCGTCCCCGACACCGAGGACCGCAAGCTCGACGTCGCCTCGTTTGAGCGCAACATCAACCGCATGATCGACGCGGGCGTCGACGGCCTGTTCTTCCTGGGCTCCTCCGGCGAGGTCGTGTTCTCCACCGACGAGCGCCGCGACGAGGTCGTGCGTGAGGCTGTTCGTATCGTCGACCATCGCGTGCCCGTGTTCGTGGGCATCATCGACACCGAGACCGAGCGCGTGCTCGAGCATGGCCGCCGCGCCCAGGAGCTCGGCGCCGACGTCCTCGTGGCCACCTGCCCCTTCTATGCGCTGGGCGGCCTGGCTGAGGTCGAGGAGCACTTCCGCATCCTGCACGAGGAGCTCGACCTGCCGATCTTCGCCTACGACATCCCCGTGTGCGTGCACACCAAGCTCCCCTGGAAGCTCCTCGCCAAGCTCGGCGCCGAGGGCGTGCTCGCCGGCGTGAAGGACTCCTCCGGCGACGACATCTCCTTCCGCTACCTGTGCCAGGAGAACGAGAAGCTCGGCCACCCCATGAGCCTGCTCACCGGCCACGAGATCGTGGTCGATGGCGCCTATCTCTCCGGTGCTGACGGCTCCGTGCCCGGCCTGGGCAACGTCGACCCCGAGGGTTACGTGCGCCAGTGGAAGGCCGCCGAGGTCGGCGACTGGGCCACGGTTAAGGTCGAGCAGGACAAGCTCAACGAGCTCTCCCACATCTTCGACTGCACTGACGGTGTGCAGGGCTACGGTGCGGGCGTCGGCGCGTTCAAGACCGCGCTCATGCTCATGGGTGTGTTCGAGTCCAACCAGATGCTTCGCCCGGTCAAGAAGCTCGAGGGCAAGAACGTCGAGGCCATCCGCGAGATCCTCGCATCCAACGGCCTGCTCTAAGCGGAGGTAGTCATGGCAGATACGCTCTACATCTGCTCCGTCGATATCGGCGGAACCAAAATCGCCTGCGCCATCATGGAGTACCCCGCCGACGGCTCGCGTCCCCATGCGGTGTACAGCGCCGAGATCCCCACGAACGCTAAGGACGGCGGGGAGACGGTCTACGCTCGCATCGAAGGCGCGATTCGCGAGGCGATCGCCTCCGATCCCAGCCGCGAGGTGCTTGGCGTAGGCGTTGCCGCTGCCGGCGTGGTTGATCCCAAGACGGGCTCCATTGCGTACGCGAACGAGATTATGCCCGGCTGGAGCGGCATCGAGCTCGGCCCGCGTCTTCGCGAGGCGCTGGGTATTCCCGTCGCCGTCGTGGGCGACGTGCAGGCGCATGCCCTGGGTGAGGCGCATTGGGGCACGGGCCGCGGACGCTACTCCGTGCTGTGCCTCGGTATTGGCACGGGCATCGGCGGCGCGTACGTCGAGGACGGCCGCGTGATGCGCGGCTTCCACGGCGCTGCGGGCCATATGGGCCATATCGAGTGCACGGCCGCCGCCGGGATCCCCTGCGCATGCGGGCGCTCCGGCCATCTTGAGTCTGTTGCCTCGGGCACCTCGATCGGCCGCATGTTCGACGAGCGGTACGGCCGCGTTGACGAGAGCCGTCCTTCGGTCGGCCGCGATGTCAACGACCTGTGCCGTGGCGGGGACGAGCGCGGCATCGATGTGATCCACGATGCGGGCTTTGCGCTCGGCGCGAGTTTGGGTTCGCTGGCGAACATCCTCGACCCCGAGGTGATCGTGCTTTCGGGCGGTGTCATCCATCAGGGCCCGGATTGGCGCAGCGAGACCTGGAAGACGAGCGTGGCGGAGGGCTATGCGAGCCAGGCGCTCGACCCGCTGCTCGACACGCCGATTCTCATCGGCGAGCTTGAAGGCGATGCCCCGCTTATCGGCGCCGCCGAGAATCTTTTAGCGTCACTATAGCCGGGCGGCTTTCCCAGGCACCCCACCTTGCCCTTCAATCGTCGGGCGCCGCACGCAAGGCGTGCGCCCTCCTCTTTCAGGGCAATCTGGGGCACCTGGAAAACCCGTTCATCAGGGTTGAGTCTTGGAAAGCCCGTTCATTCGGGTTGATTCGAAACCATAAGGAGAACTTCAATGAACCCGTTGATCGAGTCCCTCAAGGGCAAGCTCGTCGTGAGCGTGCAGGCGTATCCCGGCGAGCCTCTGCGCACGCCCGAGCACATGGCGGCCATGAGCCGCGCTTGCGAGCTCGGCGGCGCCGCAGCCATCCGTTGCCAGGGCCTCTCCGACATCGCCGCCATCAAGGGCCGCGTGGAGATTCCCGTTATCGGCCTGTGGAAGGACGGTCACGAGGGCGTGTACATCACCCCGACGCTGCGTCATGCCCGCGCTTGCGTGGCCGCCGGCGCCGATATCGTGGCAATCGACGCCACCGACCGCCCGCGTCCCGACGGCAAGACGCTTGAGGACACCGTCCGCCCCCTCAAGGAGGAGGGCGTTCTGCTCATGGCCGACTGCATGACCATCGAGGACATCCGCCGCGCCGTCGAGCTCGGCTTCGACCTCGTGTCTACCACGCTTTCGCACAACAAGCCCGCCATCGAGACCACGCTGGACGAGGGCCCCGACCTGCCCCTGCTCCGCCAGGCGACCGCCGAGTTCCCCGATCTTCCCATCATCTGCGAGGGCCACGTGCACACGCCCGCCGAGGGCCGCGCCGCCATCGACGCCGGCGCGTGGGCCGTGGTCGTGGGAACCGCGATCACGCACCCCACGAGCCTCACGAGCTGGTTCAAGGCTGCCATCGAGGAGTAAACACACCTAATGGTAGGGGGTATATTCTCTCCGAGCGTGGTTTTCGCTGCGTTCCACAGAAACGCTCTACGAGAAGATATCCCCGGCCTTAAGGTGCCATCACTGCCTTTTCATGCCCCATCTCGTCCGAGGTGGGGCATGCTTCATTTTGAGTTAGGCGGATGAACACACCGGATGAGTACCGATCGTGCAAAGACTCACGTAGCCCGGGGCGGGGGAGCACATTTCCGTAGAGCGTTTTGTGATGCCGAAGGCGAGCCACGCTCGAAGGAATTGTGCTCCCCCGAACCGGGCGGACAAGACCGTATCCAAGGAATTGTCAGCAGTATCGGGCGCAGGGAGCTGAGTGGGTATACTTGAACAACCGAGCAAGGAGGCCCCATGGCAGACACGAACAAGATCACCTCGGCGGAACTCGCCGACCGCGTGCCCGATGTCGTCATCATCACCGGCATGTCAGGCTCCGGGCGCACGCAGGCCATGCACGCGTTCGAGGACATGGGATACTACTGCATCGACAACCTGCCCCCGAGCCTCATTTTGCAGCTCGCCGAGATCATCGGCATCAACACCGGCGTGGGCCGTCACCTCTGTGTGACGAGCGATTTGCGCAGCCAAGGCCTGTTCGATGAGCTGCTCGACGCCATTCAAACGCTCGAGGAGCATGAGATGACCTGCAAGGTCGTCTTCCTCGAGGCCTCGGACGAGGTGCTCATCCGCCGTTACAGCGAGAATCGCCGCCGTCACCCGCTCGCAACGCGTGGCGATACCACCGCGGACGCCATCCAGCGAGAGCGTATGGCGCTCGCCAGCATCCGCGACCGCGCCGACATGGTGATCGACACGAGCAGGATGCGAACCGCAACGCTGCGCAAGCGCCTGCAAACGGCCTTCTCGGAGGTCGCCGCCGAGCAGCTCATGGACGTGCACGTGTTCTCGTTCGGCTTCAAACACGGCATGCCCATCGAGGCGGACCTCATGATCGACGTCCGCTTTCTGCCCAACCCCTTCTACGACCCGGAGATGCGCACGCTGACGGGGCTCGACGCCAAGGTGTCGGACTTTGTGCTCGAGCACCCCAAAACGCAGGAGTTCCTCGATGCGTGGTTCAGGCTGCTCGACGCGGTGATGCCCGGCTACATCGCCGAGGGAAAACCCCAGCTGTCCATCGCCGTGGGCTGCACCGGCGGGCAGCACCGCAGCGTCGCGATCGCGGAGGCAACGGGCCGGTACCTGGAGCGCCAGCATTATCACGTCGGCATTTCCCATCGCGATCTCGCTAAGGCGAATTTGAGGAGCTGATCGGAATGGCAGGGAGCTTGAAGGCGGTTTCCATCGGCGGGGGAACGGGGCAGCCTCGCCTCATCGCGGCGTTGCGCCTCATGGGCGCACACATCGATTCGGTCGTGGCCATGGCGGACGACGGCGGTTCCACGGGCCTGCTGCGGGAGCGGGAGCACATCGTTCCGCCGGGAGACGTGCGCAAATGCCTCTCGGCGCTCGCCGCCGACCCCGCCGCGCCGCTCGCGCGGGCCTTCGCGCATCGATTCCCCTATATTGACGACCACGCGCTCGGCAACCTGCTGCTCGTCGCCCTGGCCAAAGAGTCGGGCTCGTTTGAGGGCGCGATACGTACGTGCGAGCGGCTGCTCGATTGCATAGGCCGGGTGCACCCGTCCACGCTCGAGCTCGTGAGCCTGTCGGGCAAAACGAATGCCGGGGAGATCGTGCACGGCCAGGCGAATATCTCCTACGGCATGAAGACGTTCGGCGAGGTGTGGCTCGAGCCCGCCGACGCTCCCGCCAACCAGGCCGCGGTTGATGCGATTCTCGCTGCCGACCTGGTCGTCATGGGCCCCGGTTCCCTCTTCACGTCCATCGTTCCGAACCTGCTCGTCCCGGGCATTCGCCAGGCGCTCATCGACACGCGCGCGACGCGCGTCTTCGTGTGCCCCAAGATCGATTCGCTGGGCGAGACGAGCGGAATGAGCGTTGCCGACCACGTGGAGGTACTTGCGCGCTGCGGGCTCAGGCATGCGCTCGACGCGGTGCTCGTCCATACTGGCGAGCAGCCCGAATTCGTGTACCCGTATGAAAAGCGCGCGTGGGAGATCACGGTTGCCAGGGCCGCTGCGGAGGCTGCGGGGGAGTGCGCCGCCCGCGTGGTGAGCGCGTCTGCCATCGAGGCCGCCAAGGGAGCCCCCTTCGGCCCCATCCGCGCGAACGAGGACGATCTGGACCGCATCCGCGCGATCGCCGGCCGCGTGCTCATCCGCGACTTCACCGGCACGTCCTCCTCGCCGGCGGTGCACGATGCGGGGCGTCTGGCTGCCGCGCTCACCGAGGTGATGCGATAAATGTCGTTCACCGCTGAAGTCCGCGACGAGCTGGCCCGCTGCGCACCGGAATGCGCGTACTGCGACATCTCGACGCTCGCCGCCCTCGTGCGCGTGTGCGGCACGCTCTCGCTTTCGGGCCAGGGCGGCTACTGCCTGCAGGTCGCGACCGAGACGGGCGCGGTCGCCCGTACGATGATCGAGCTCACGCACAAGATTCTCAAGCTCAAGACGAACCTGACGGTACGCCGTTCGATCCTGCATAAGGTGCGTAACTACCTCATCGTTTTGCCCGACCAGCCCGATTTGGAAAAGGCGCTGGTGCTCCTGGGCATTCTCGATCGGTCGGGCAGCCTGGTGGCGGGCGTCCCTCGCCATGTGGCGGCGCGCGCGTGCTGCCGGCGCGCCTTCGTGCGCGGCAGCCTCATCGCCGGCGGGTTCGTGGCGGACCCTCGCGGCGACTTCCATTTGGAGATCGCGGTGCAAGGGGAGCAGTTCGCCCACGATTTGGCATCCCTGCTCGACGGCATGGGTGCGCGCGCCCGCGTCAACCCGCGCCGCGGGGCGTATGCCGTCTACGTTAAGAGCGCCGACGATATCAAGCTGCTGCTCAGCAAGCTGGGCGCGCCGCGCGCGGTGGCCGAAATCGAGGAGGCTCGCGCGGTCAAGCACGTGAAGAACGAGGTGAACCGCCGGGTGAACGCCGAGCTCGCCAACCAGACGCGCAGTGCCGGCGCCGCCCAGCGTCAGCTCGAGCTCATCGCTGAAGTTGAGCGCCTGGGCCTGAGGCCGGGCCTGCCGCAGGTGCTCGAGGTGTTCTGCCGTCTGCGCGAGACGCACCCCGACCTGTCGTTGCGGGATTTGGGGGAGGTCGCGGACCCGCCGCTGTCCAAGTCGGCCCTGTACCATCGCGTGCTGCGCCTGGAGAAGATGGTTCAAGAGGCGGCGCAGCGCAACCAAACCGCCTAACGTGACGGCGCGTTCACGATTGACTTTCAAGATAAAGCAAGGTCATGAGCCCTGTGGCAGAGTTGAAGCGTTTCAATAGGCGAGTTTTATCCGAAACTTCATAATCACGTGAAATAGCAAGCGGAAAACGGTTATATTTGGTGAGTGGTTAGTTTTCGGACTTCAACGGCGGGCAGGGAGCCCGCGGGAAGTCCACCGAAAGGAGACACACATGGCAGTTAAGGTTGCTATCAACGGCTTCGGTCGTATCGGCCGTCTGGCTTTCCGTCAGATGTTCGGTCACGAGGGTTCCGAGATCGTCGCCATCAACGACCTCACCTCTCCCGACATGCTCGCGTACCTGCTGAAGTACGACTCCACGCAGGGCAACTACTCCCGTGATCACGAGATCAGCTCCACCGAGGACTCCATCATCGTCGACGGCAAGGAGATCAAGATCTACAAGGAGGCCGACGCCAACAACCTGCCTTGGGGCGACCTCGACGTCGACGTCGTGCTCGAGTGCACCGGCTTCTACACCTCCAAGGAGAAGGCTCAGGCCCACATCAACGCTGGCGCCAAGAAGGTCGTCATCTCCGCTCCTGCGGGCAACGATCTCCCGACCATCGTCTACAACGTCAACCATGAGACGCTGACCGCTGAGGACAACATCATCTCCGCGGCTTCCTGCACCACCAACTGCCTCGCCCCGATGGCCAAGGGCCTGAACGACTTCGCCCCCATCGTGTCCGGCATCATGACCACCATCCACGCCTGGACCGGCGACCAGATGGCTCTCGACGGCCCGCAGCGCAAGGGCGACAAGCGTCGTTCCCGCGCCTGCGCCGTGAACATCGTCCCCAACAGCACCGGCGCTGCCAAGGCCATCGGCCTGGTTCTCCCGGAGCTCAACGGCAAGCTCATCGGTGCCGCCCAGCGCGTTCCTACGCCGACCGGCTCCCTCACCAACCTCTACGCCGTTGTTGACAAGGTCGTCACCAAGGACGAGGTCAACGCCGCTATGAAGGCTTACGCTGCCACCATCTCCGAGACCTTCGGCTACAACGAGGACGAGATCGTCTCCACCGACATCATCGGCGAGACCCACGGCTCCATCTTCGACGCCACCCAGACCATGTGCTCTGACCTCGGCAACGGCCAGACCCTGGTGCAGGTTGTTTCTTGGTACGACAACGAGAACTCCTACACCTCCCAGATGGTCCGCACCATCAAGTACTTCGAGAAGTTCGTCGCCTAAGTTGCGCGAGTTCACTCGTAGCTAGACCAAGCGTCTAAAGGAGGGCGCGGCCTCACGGCGTATGCCCGGGGTCGCGCCCTTTTTAGCGCGCGCGAGTACGGATGCTCGCGCGCATATACTCAGAAAGGATTGGACATGGCTTTCACCAAGAAGACCGTCCGCGACATTGATGTCGACGGCAAGCGCGTCCTCGTCCGCGTTGACTTCAACGTGCCGATCAAGGATGGCGTCGTCGGCGACACCACCCGTATCCAGGCTGCCCTGCCGACCATCAACTACCTGGTCGAGCACAACGCCCGCGTCATCCTCATGAGCCACCTCGGCCGCCCCGACGGCACCGGCTTCCAGCCCGAGTTCTCCCTCGAGCCCGTTGCCGCCAAGCTCGCCGAGCTCTCCGGTCTCGACGTGACCTTCGTCGACGACACTTACGGCGAGAAGGCCGCTGCCGCCGTTGAGGCCCTTGAGGCCGGCAAGGTTCTCGTGCTCGAGAACGTCCGCTTCGACAAGCGCGAGAAGAAGAACGACCCCGAGATCGCCAAGACCCTCGCTTCCTACGGCGACGTCTTCGTTCTCGACGCCTTCGGCACCGCTCACCGCGCTCAGGGTTCCGTCGTGGGCCCCGCCGAGTTCCTGCCCGCGGTCGCCGGCTTCCTGCTCGAGAAGGAGGTCGACACCCTCACCGGCATCTTCGCCGAGCCCGAGCGTCCCTTCGTCGCCATCGTCGGCGGCTCCAAGGTGTCCTCCAAGATCGGCGTGCTCGAGAACCTCATCGACTCCGCTGACACCCTGATCATCGGTGGCGGCATGGCCTACACCTTCTTCCTGGCCAAGGGCCTTACCGTGGGTAACTCCCTCAAGGAGGAGGACTGGGTCGAGCGCGCAGGCGAGATGCTCAAGAAGGCCGAGGCCAAGGGCGTCAAGATCCTGCTCCCCATCGACAACCGCGTTGCCGATCACTTCGGCGAGGACGCTGTGCCCGAGGTCGTCGCTTCCGACGCCATCCCGGCCGACCGCGAGGGTATGGACATCGGCCCCAAGACCGAGGAGCTCTACGCCGAGGCCATCAAGGGCGCCAAGACCGTGTTCTGGAACGGCCCCATGGGCGTCTTCGAGTTCGACAACTTCGCTCACGGCACCCAGGCCATCGCTGAGGCCGTCGCCGAGACCGAGTGCACCTCCATCATTGGTGGTGGCGACTCCGTCGCAGCTGTCAACAAGTTCAACCTGGCCGACAAGATGAGCTGGATCTCCACCGGCGGTGGCGCTTCCATGGAGCTCGTCGAGGGCAAGGCTCTTCCCGGAGTGGAGGCTCTCAATGACGCAGAATAACCGCCCCACGCTTATCGCGGGCAACTGGAAGATGAACAACGACCGCGAGGCCGCCAAGGCTCTCGCCGCCGAGCTCGTCGAGGCCCTGCCCGAGGTTCCCGCGGGCGTCGAGGTCCTCGTGTGCCCGCCCACGATCGACCTGTGCTGCGTCGCTCACAAGCTCGAGGGCTCTGCCATCGCGCTGGGCGCCCAGAACTGCTACTGGGAGGCTTCCGGCGCCTACACCGGCGAGACCTCCGTGCCTATGCTCAAGTCCGCCGGCTGCACCTTCTGCATCATCGGCCACTCTGAGCGTCGCGACTACTTCCACGAGACCGACGAGGACCAGAACAAGAAGGCCAAGGCGCTCGTCGCCGGCGGCATCGTTCCCGTCTTCTGCTGCGGCGAGCCGCTGGAGGTTCGCGAGGCCGGCACCTACGTTGAGCACGTCGTCGCTCAGGTGAAGGCCGGTCTCGAGGGTCTCAAGATCACCGACCCGTCCCAGCTCGTGGTCGCTTACGAGCCCATCTGGGCCATCGGCACCGGTATGACCGCCACCGCCGATGACGCCCAGGAGGTCTGCGCCGCCGTGCGCGAGGCCCTCGTGGAGCTCTTCGGCGCCGAGCTCGCCGAGGGCATCCGCGTCCTCTACGGCGGCTCCGCCAAGCCCGGCAACATCGCCGAGCTCGTGGCCAAGCCGGACGTCGACGGCGCCCTCGTGGGCGGTGCTTCGCTGTCCGCCGCGGACTTCTCCTCCATGGTCGTCAAGGCCGCGGAGTAGCACCCGTTTTGTCATCGGGCCGTGGCGTGCATACGCTGCGGCCCATTCTTTTGTAAAGGGGAGAATTCACCATGGCTAACCGCCACCTTCCTGCGCTTCTGGTGATCATGGACGGCTTCGGCCTCGCTCCTGAGGGCTCCGACAACGCCGTTTGCTCCGCCAGCACGCCGTTCATCGACAGCCTGTACGCCAAGTACCCGCACACCACCCTCGGCGCTTCCGGCGAGGACGTGGGCCTGCCCGAGGGCCAGATGGGCAACTCTGAGGTCGGCCACCTCAACATCGGCGCCGGCCGCATCATCTTCCAGGAGCTCTCGCGCATCAACAACGCCATCAAGGACGGCTCCCTCAAGACCAACGAGGTCTTCACCATGACCATGGACGACGTTGCCGAGGCCGGCAAGACCCTGCACCTCATGGGCCTCATGAGCCCTGGTGGCGTGCACTCCATGCAGAGCCACTGCGAGGCTCTCGTGGCCATGGCTGCCGAGCGCGGCGTGAAGACCGTGCGCGTGCACTGCTTCGTGGACGGCCGCGACGTCGACCCGCAGTCCGGCGCCGGCTACGTGTCCGAGCTCGCTGCATTCCTGGCCGAACTGTCTGAGAAGACCGGCTGCGACGCCCGCATCGCCACTGTTTCCGGCCGCTACTGGGCCATGGACCGCGACAACCGCTGGGAGCGCATTGAGAGCGCCTACAACGTGCTCGTCCAGGCTTCCGATGCCGAGGCCGACGCCGTTGAGGGCATCAAGGCGTTCTACGAGAAGGACCCGCGCGGCGACGAGTTCGTCGACCCGTTCGTCTGCCACAACGAGGGCATTCACGCCGGCGACGCCGTCATCTTCTTCAACTTCCGCCCGGACCGCGCCCGTCAGATGACCCGCGCGTTCACCGATGCCGCCTTCGACGGTTTCGAGCGCGAGAAGATCGAGCTGTCCCACTTCGTGACCATGACCGAGTACGACCCCACGTTCGACGTTGAGGTCGCCTTCCCCAAGACGTTCCCGGAGAATGTCCTGGCCGACGTCATCGCCGCGAATGGCTTGAAGCAGCTGCATACCGCCGAGACTGAGAAGTACGCTCATGTCACGTTCTTCATGAACGGCGGCGTTGAGGAGCCCAAGGAGGGCGAGGAGCGCGTGCTCGTGGCCTCTCCAAAGGTCGCAACGTACGACCTCAAGCCCGAGATGAGCGCCCCTGAGGTCACCGAGAAGCTCGTCGAGGCCATCAACGAGGATCGCGCGGACTTCTACATCGTGAACTTCGCCAACTGCGACATGGTTGGCCACACCGGTGTGTTCGACGCCGCCGTTAAGGCCGTCGAGGCTGTCGATGAGGCGCTCTCCAAGGTCATCCCCGCCATTCAGGCCAAGGGCGGCTTTGCACTCATCACCGCCGACCACGGCAACGCCGATCACATGTTTGACGAGGTTGAGGGTGAGAAGAAGCCCTTCACCGCGCACACCACCAACCGTGTGCCGTTCATCATCGTGAGCGACTCCGCTAAGCTCGCCGGCATCGAGGACGGCCGTCTGTCCGACATCGCCCCCACGATGCTCACCATGGCCGGTCTCGAGCCCTCCGCCGAGATGACCGGTCGCGTTCTCGCCACCGAGGAGTAGCGCTTTTAGGGTTCTCCCAGGTAAGGCGCACTTTGGCACCCGTCGGCAACCATGCCGGCGGGTGTTTTTCTTGCTTACGCAGTCGGACGTCCCTTCGCGTCAATGTTGGGGACCGACAGTGGTGCAGGGCCGGGCGGCCAATTTGGTTCACAAGCGAACAAAACTTGCGAGATTCGAAAAGTTTTGTTCGTTCGTGAACCGTTTTGAGTGGAGTGAGGTGTCAGCTCGCAGGAGCCCCTTGCGCCAGAGGAGCCTCGTCCGCAGAAGTTTTGTGCCAACGTCTATCCGCGCGCGGGGGTTTTCTTCGGACTCGAGTCGCCCTTCTTATCGTTGAGACGTCAACCAACGCGCAGCCTGTACTTCATCCCTTCGGGCTTGAACCGTCCTTCTTGACGTTGGGGCCTCACGAGTCTGAAGCGCCCTTCTCACCGTTGGAACCTTGCGAGCTCGAGGCACCCTTCAGGTTGTTGAAGTTTCACTCGCTCCCGTTGGCGCGTTTCCACTCGCGAATAAAATGCAATCTCAATTTGTTTTGGGCGTCCTGAAAGGCGGCGCTCGAATCAACAGGGATATTAAGATCGAGCGCCACGGCGTTGAGCGCACGGTGGAGGGCGAGCTGCTCGGAGAATTGAACTCGTGTGATGACGTGCGTTCGAATCCCGAGTGCGGCAAGCACGGTGTGGCGTTCCGCATCGCGGGCGCGTTGCTGGGCGGGTGCGTGAACCTCGCCGTCATATTCGATCCCGATGTGCTTTTGAGCTGCGTAGATGTCGACCTCAAGATGGTTCGAGGTCGTAATCGTTCGAAGGTGCTCAGGGATCTCTATGCGCACATTCATGTCGATTCCGCGATATCCAAGGCCGCCAAGGCGACGAGGCAGGCAAATCATCATGGCAAGCGCCGTTTCCATGGGGGAGCGCGAGTGGTCTCTCACGCGCGCGAGTGCCTTGCGTGCTTTTTTGACGCCTTTGAATCCGGCGTGCTGCTCAAGATAGAGCTGAATACTCGAGCGTGACGTGAGGGGAGGCCGCGAGGTAAAGCCTAAGCTTCCGTCATGCGATAGAGAGGTCTCGTACATTCCGCAGAGCTTGTAGCCAAGCTCGCTAAGTCGAAGCGCATCAAGGCTGCTGGCTGCCTGTAAAAAGCACAGTTCCTCGCATACAACGCAAAGGCCTGGCACGAGTTCATGAACGTCGCGCTCGGTTAGAAGCGACCCGAAAGAGTGTGGACAGAAAACACTTGAGTCTATCCGCATGAAATCCATCGCAACGATGACGTCGATTTCGGAGAGATGCTCGTTGGGGATGCCGCAATCGGCAAGAAACCGCTGGATGCGAGAGGCGACTTCGCGCGAGGAGATGCCAAGTTCCGAGATGCCGTAATCGCGATTGCTCGAAAGGACGCTATGTCGAAGCGGCGCATGGTAGAACAATCGAGCCGTGCGATGTGAGAGGACGACCGGCCTATCCATGTGCCCCCTTTCGTTGGATGGTGCCTGAAGGTATTCCCGTTGATCGTCGGGTTTAGTCGGTTGCAGGCATGCTTATTTCGAAAGGGGGCCTTCGTTGGACGTGAGGTTTTAGGGAGATTGACCGCGCGCCTGGGTCGGCAAAGGGCGGTTTTTGCTGCAACGGGCGATATGGCCCGTTTCGGCAGGTATCATTCATCTAAAGTGGTTCACAACCGAACAAAACTTTTCGATTTCAGAAAGTTTCGTTCGGTTGTGAACCGGTTTGGGGATGGGGCGGAAGCAGATGCCCTGGAAGCGGAGGCTTGCATGCAGTAAGGGAAGGCCGATTTCCCGCGAGCGGAAGCGAACGTCCCAAAAAGTGGCGGTTGAAGCACCGAAGAGACGTCCATGCGCGTGTGCAAATCCTCTTCTTTGAAGTTTCGAAGCAGCGTGAGGGGAGTGTGGTACTATTACTCGCTGTACGTGAATTCAGCTCAAAGGAGTTCCCTGTGGGTCCGTTGCAGATTGTTCTCTTTGTTGTGTGGGCGCTGTCCACGCTCGCTCTTATCGCCCTCGTGCTTATGCACTCCGGCAAGGGCACCGGCGTTTCCGATATGATCGCCAGCTCCCTGTATAACGCCAGCACCGCCACGGGCGTTATGGAGAAGAACCTCGACAAGCTCACCGTTATCGTCGCGTGCGTGTTTGCCGCTTGCATCGTGCTTGCCATGTTCTTCTTCCCGCAGGGTATCGTGGGTCTGTAAGAAACCGCGCAGAGCGTTGCCTGAGCCCGTCCGGTGAAAGCCGGGCGGGCTTTTTCGTGCTGAACGCGATTGGCGAGGAATGACGAAGGCGGCGATGTTTGCGCATGCGCGAACCGTGGGTGGGGAGAACCTGGGCAATGCGGGCGCCAGCAGCCCCATCGCGTTACATATTGGAAACAAATCGGACACATTTGCGGGCGGCTCAGAGTTCTTTTATGCACTAAAGCGCAGTTTATCGAGGGAATACTGTAACAGGCTAAAGAAAAAGTCGCTCAAATCGAGGAAAACTCGCACTCCAGTATGCAAAAGTGCGCTATGGTATTGACCACATCGAGCGTGGCCCGAACAGCCTTGGGGCCAAGCCGATGAACGGAAGCGCGGCACGCGTGTTTGCACCTTCCGGTCGCACCAAGAGGGTGCGCAACCGGCGTCGCGTTTTTGTGTAAGCTGCATTTCAAGGAGGATGACATGGCTGACACCAAGTTTACCCAGCCCGTTATGGGACGTCGCACCTTCATCGGCGGTACGCTCGCCGCTGGCGCAGTTGCCGCTTTGGCCGGCTGCGGCGGCGAGAGCAAGGACGGCGGCAAGCCCGCTTCCGGCGACAAGGTCATGAACTTCTACCTGTCCGAGCCTGCCTTCATCGATCCTTACAACGCTCAGGAGAACCAGGGCACCGCTGTTGTCTTCGCGACCTTCGACGGCCTGATGGAGTGGGACTGGGATACCGCTTCCCCGGTTCCCGCCTGCGCCGCTGAGGCCCCGACCGTTTCCGAGGACGGTCGCGTGTACACCTTCAAGCTCCGTGAGGGTATGAAGTTCCACAACGGCGACCCCGTTGACGCCGAGTCCTTCATCCGCGGCTGGAAGCGCGTTGCTTCCCCCAAGATGGAAGCTCCTTCCGACATCTGCTACCACCTCGCTCCCGTTGCCGGCTACAAGGAGTTCAACGCCGGCGACACCGAGGAGTTCGCCGGCCTTAAGGCCGTTGACGAGCTGACCCTCGAGGTCACCCTCACCGATCCCATGGCCGACTTCCCGGCCGTGTGCTGCCACCCCGGCCTCGCTCCCGTGCCCCAGTGCGCCTTGGACGACCCCAAGGCCTTCCTCGAGCGGCCCATCGGCAACGGCCCGTTCATGCTGACTGAGCCCTGGAAGCACAACCAGTACATCAACCTCGCCAAGTTCGAGGACTACTACGGCGACGCCCCCAAGCTCGACGGCGTGTACATGTCCATCCAGAAGGACCCGGACACCGCCTTCAACGAGTTCGAGGCCGGTTCCATGGACTTCGCCGCCATCCCCACGGGCAAGATCAAGAAGACCGTCGAGAAGTACGGCAAGTCCGAGGACGGCTTCACCTCCACCCCGGGCAAGCAGGTCATGCTCGGCACTGAGCTCTCCACCTACTTCCTGATCCCCAGCCCGACCGATCCTTACCTGGGCAAGGATAACCCCAAGGCCTCCATGGTCCGTCGCGCCCTGTCCTTGGCTATCGACCGCCAGAACATCGTCGACACCCTGTTCGAGGGCTCCCGCATGCCGGCTACCTCCATCATGCCCACCTCCATCGACGATTCCCCCGAGAACGTCTGGGAGGACTGCAAGTACGATCCCGAGGCCGCTGCCAAGCTCCTCGACGAGGCCGGCTACCCCGCCAACGGCGACGGCAAGCGCGACATCCAGATCACGCTGAACTACAACGGCGACGGCGATCACGGCGACCTCATGTCCGCCGTCCAGCTGAACCTCGAGAAGGTCGGCATCACCGTTGAGCAGTCCACGGTCGAGTGGGCTACCTACCTCACCCAGCTCTCCGAGAAGAACTTCTGCCTCGGCCGCCTCGGCTGGACCGCCGACTACCCGACCATGGACAACTTCCTCTACCCCAACTTCTACACGGGCGCTGACAACAACTACGAGGAGTACAGCAACCCCGAGGCCGACAAGCTCATGCTCGAGGCCCGTCAGATCAAGGACGAGGAGCAGCGCAAGGCCGCTTGCCGTAAGATCTGCAACCTCATCGGTAAGGACATGCCGGTTATCCCGATCATGTTCTACGCTCACAACTACGTTGGCTCCGAGCGCATGAAGTCCTTCAAGTACGACGCTCAGGCCAAGCCGCACTTCCAGACCGCCGAGCTTGCGTAAGCATGCGACGCATCGGCTAAATCGATAGCGCATTTGCAGCAGGGCATCGCGCGAGCGATGTCCTGCTCTTTGTATTGAGAGGCGCAAGTGGGGGAGTACGAGCGCTTCAGTGCTGTATATCTACGCATAATCCCCGCAGTATTTCCTAACAGGTGACGTATAATTTCGTTTTATGCTGCTTTCACTGCAGCGAC
The DNA here is from genome assembly GCA_030525945.1 of Coriobacteriaceae bacterium. Taxonomy (GTDB): domain Bacteria; phylum Actinomycetota; class Coriobacteriia; order Coriobacteriales; family Coriobacteriaceae; genus Collinsella. Next base: position 42,809 of record JAUNDT010000003.1, read on the forward strand.
GTGTAGTGTCCACGAGACTAGGGAGGGTATCGCTGTGCTCAGGTACATCCTCAAGCGAATCCTGCAGTTCATCCCGGTCTTCCTCGGCGTCACGCTTATTCTGTTCATCATGCAGAATGTCGTGCCCGGCGACCCGATCAAGCTGATCGCCGGCGAGAAGAAGATGGATCCCCAAACGGAGATGAACATCCGCGCGGCTCACGGCTTGATCGTGACCGACGAGAACGGCAACATCGTCTTTGACGAGAATGGTGACACCATCGAGACTCCGCTGGTGAGCCGTTACTTCAACTATCTGGGCAACCTGCTCCAGGGTGACCTCGGCACTTCCTACCAGAAGGGCCGCGACGTCAGGGACATGATCTTCGAGGCGTATCCCTACACGGTGCAAATCGCCCTCGTAGCTATTGTCCTCGAGGCGATCGTCGGCGTGGGCGCGGGTATTATCTCCGCCATTAAGCGCTACTCCTTCTGGGACATCCTCGTGACGCTCACCACGTCGATGCTCGTTGCAATGCCGGCGTTCTGGCTCGGCTTGCTGCTCCAGCTGTTCTTCGGCATCTGGCTCAAGGACGCCACGGGCGGCGCCTTCGCCCTCCCGGTTTCCGGCGTGCCCGGCCCGCACCCGCAGTTCCCCGGCTGGATGTACTACATCCTTCCCGCCATCACGCTTGCGGCCGTGTCCACCGCCTATACCGCGCGCATCATGCGCTCGCAGCTGGTCGAGGTCATGAACCAGGACTACATCCGCACCGCCAAGGCCAAGGGCCTCTCCAAGCGCTCGATCATCTTCCATCACGCGCTCAAGAACGCCCTCATCCCGGTTGTCACCTATATTGGTATGGACTTCGGCGCGATGCTCGCCGGCGCGATCCTTACCGAGACGGTCTTCAACTGGCCGGGCATTGGCCAGCAGACCTACGTTGCCATTACGCAGCGTGACTGGCCGATCGTTATGGGCTCCATCACGGTCATCGTTGTTGTGGTTATGATCATCAACCTCATTGTCGACGTGAGCTACGCGTTCCTCGATCCGCGTATCCGCCTTGGCAACAAGAGCGAGAAGTAGGAGGGGAGAGGAATGCAGTACCCGAATCTCGACTCGGTTAACGTCGAAGGCGCTCCGGCTCAGGCTGTGAAGCGCGACGGCCAGGCCGGTAAGTCCCGCACCCTGTGGGGCGACGCCCTCAAGCGCCTGAAGAAGAACAAGCTCGCAATGTTCGCCATTGTGTGGATCTTGCTCATCGTCGTGATCGCTGTCACCGCCGACCTCTGGGTCCCCCAGACGCTCGGCGACCCCACGGCCTCCGACACCGCCACCATGGCATCCAGCTCCCGACTTGCCCCGTCGCTTGAGCACCCCTTCGGCACCGACACGCTCGGCCGTGACGTTTTGTCCCGCGTTATCTACGGCGCGCGCATCTCGCTGACCGTCGGTATCGTCGCCACCGGCATCTCCACGGCCATCGGCCTGGTCATGGGCGCCCTCGCCGCGTACTACGGCGGCATTTGGGACGCGATCATCATGCGCTTGGCCGATACGTTCCTGGCGTTCCCCTACACGCTGTTCGTCATCGCGATGATCGCGGTTATGGGCGACGGTATCCAGAACGTCTTTATCGCCATCGGTATTTTGGGCTGGCCCTCGATTGCCCGCGTGTTCAGAAGCGCCATCCTCTCCGTTAAGGAGAGCGACTACATCGATGCCGCTCGCTCGATGGGTGCTTCCGACATTCGCATCATCGCTCGTCACATTTTCCCGAACTCCGTTGCGTCGATCGTTGTGTACGCCACGATGAACATCGGCGGCGCCATCCTTACCGAGGCCGCCCTTTCGTTTCTGGGTCTGGGCGTCATCCCGCCGGATCCGTCTTGGGGCACCCTGATTCAGGAGGGCCAGAAGTTCCTGCAGACCGAGCCCTGGCTCATGATCCTGCCCGGCCTCGCCATCCTGACCACCGTTCTTGCGTTCACCCTGCTCGGCGACGGCCTGCGTGACGCTCTCGACGTGAAGATGAAGGACGCGTAAACCATGGCTAAGAAGAACGAGAACTACAAGGACCTCAAGGAGCAGCCGATTCCTGAGGGCCAGCACCTGCTCGAGGTCGACGACCTCAAGATGTACTTCCACACCGAGGACGGCGTGGTGCACGCGGTCGACGGCGTCTCCTACACGCTCGATCGCGGCGAGACCCTGGGCGTCGTCGGCGAGTCCGGCTCCGGTAAGTCCGTGACTGCCATGACCATCATGGGCCTTATCAACATGCCTCCCGGAAAGATCGAGGGCGGCTCGGTCACTTATCGCGGTCGCGACCTGCTCGCCATGTCCGAAGAGGAGATGCAGCACGTCCGCGGTAACGACATCGCTATGATCTTCCAGGACCCCATGACCTCCCTGAACCCGGTCTACAAGATCGGCCGTCAGGTGGGCGAGGGCCTGCGCCTGCATCGCGGTTACTCCAAGCAGGAGGCGCTCAAGCGCGCCACTGAGCTTCTCGACCTCGTGGGCATCCCCGAGCCCGAGAAGCGCGTGAATCAGTACCCGCACCAGTTCTCCGGTGGTATGCGCCAGCGCGTCATGATCGCCATGGCGCTCGCCTGCGACCCCGACATCCTGATCGCCGACGAGCCCACCACGGCGCTCGACGTGACCATCCAGGCGCAGATCATTGAGCTCATGCAGGAGATGCAGGAGAAGAACGGCAACGCCATCATCATGATCACGCACGACCTCGGCGTCGTTGCCGATATGGCCGATAAGATCATGGTCATGTACGCCGGTCACCCGGTTGAGTTCGGCACCGCCGACGAGATCTTCTACGAGAGCCGTCATCCCTACACTTGGGGTCTCATCCGCTCGATCCCCGAGCAGGCGACCGACGAGAAGAAGCCGCTCACGCCGATCCACGGCAACCCGCCTTCGCTCGTCAACCTCCCCAAGGGCTGCGCGTTCGCGCCCCGTTGCCCCTACGCGACGGACCTGTGCCGCGAGAAGCGTCCTGAGAAGTACGTGATGCCGAACGGCCACTACTCCGAGTGCCACTACGCCGACGACGACGCGTTCGTGAAGAAGTTCGCGCCCGACACCTCTCGTTCGCGCGAGACCATCCCGACCGCCGTGCCTGCTGACAAGAAGGGGAGTGAGGCGTAAATGGCCGAGAACAACATGCCTCTGCTCAAGGTTGAGCACCTGACGAAAGAGTTCCCCACCGGCTCCGGCTTCATGGGTGGCAAGTTCTCCAAGAAGGTCGTCTCCGCCGTCAACGACGTCTCGTTTGAGATTCACGCCGGCGAGACCTTCGGTCTGGTTGGCGAGTCCGGCTGCGGTAAGTCCACCACCGGTCGCGCCATCATGCACCTCGATCCTCCCACTTCGGGCAAGGTGTACTTCGAGGGCAAAGACATCTCCAAGATGAACAAGCACCAGCTCAAGGATCTCCGTCGTGAGATGCAGTTCATCTTCCAGGACCCTTACGCTTCGCTGAACCCGCGTATGACCATCGGCGAGATCATCTCCGAGCCTATGGTCATCCACGGCATCGGCACGCCCGAGGAGCGCATCGAGCGCGTCCGCGAGCTGCTGGACGTTGTTGGTCTGAACCCCGAGCACATCAACCGCTACCCACACGAGTTCTCTGGCGGTCAGCGCCAGCGCGTGGGTATCGCCCGCTCGTTCATCCTGCGCCCCAAGCTCATCATCTGCGATGAGCCGGTCTCCGCTCTCGACGTGTCCATCCAGGCTCAGGTCCTGAACCTGCTCAAGGATCTGCAGAAGCAGTACGGCACCGCCTATCTGTTCATCGCGCATGACCTGTCCGTGGTTCAGCACATCTCCGACCGCGTGGCCGTCATGTACCTCGGTAAGATGGTCGAGCTCTCCGACTGGAAGCGCCTCTACGCCGAGCCGCATCATCCGTACACGCAGTCCCTGCTGTCCGCCGTGCCGATTCCGGATCCGGACGTCCAGAAGAACCGCAAGCGCATTATTCTGGCCGGCGACCCGCCGTCGCCGATCGACCCGCCGACCGGCTGCCGTTTCCACACGCGCTGCCCGATCGCGCAGGCAAAGTGCTCCGAGGCCGCGCCTGAGTTCCGCGAGGTCAAGGACGGCCACTTCTGCGCCTGCCACTTCGCCCAGCCGTTCCCCATTAAGGAATCGCATATCGACCTTTAGTGGTGATGCGCCCCGCTTGGTATATTCCAAGCGGGGTTTTTTGTTCGAAAAAGGTATGCAGAGGTATTCATATGCTTGATAGGCGAGTGTTTGTCGGTAGTGTTGCAGGATTCGGCGCCGCGTCCCTTGCGGGGCTTCTCGCTGGGTGCGACGACCGTCGTGCGGCGCAGAGCTCAGCTGAGCGCGCGCATTCTTCTAAATGGGTGTCCTGCCGAATCCCGGAGCCGGCGAGCATCGACCCGCTGTACGCTTCGTGCGCGGCCGACCTCGAGATCTGCTCGCTGCTCTTCGACCCGCTTACCCGCATCAACGTCGAAACAGGCGCCGTCGAGCCGCTCGCGTGCACGTCTTTTTCCCTGGCCGATGATGCTCGGTCGATCACGTTCCGTCTGCCACAGGGAGCTGTTTTCCATAATGGCGATCCGGTAGATGCGGCCTCGTTCAAGCGGGCATGGGAGCGTATTGCCGCTCGGCACGTTATGTCGGCGCTGCAGGACGATGACGATCCTCGGCAGGCGGGCGGGACGTATATCTACGAAAGCCCTTTTGCCTCTCTGCTTAAGGATATCGAGGGCTATGACGAGTCCCGATCCTCTGACGTAGGCGGCATGGCGGGTATTCGCTGCCTCGATGACAGCACGCTCGAGATTCGCTTCTCACGCCCGTGCGCAAACTTCGCCGCGATCGCCTCGCATCCCGTGCTTGGTCCTGTCCCTGCATACGACGACGGTGCGCAATCCGTCATGATGGCCGCACCTGTTGGAAATGGCCCGTTTGCCTGCCAGACTGAGTGGAATCCTGATGATGGCAAGAAGCCGCGTCATATCGAGCTGACCGCGCATAAGAACTACTCAGCTGCGCCCATCCAGATTGAGGGGGCGACGCTCGTGGTGCAAGGCGACACGCATGCGGCGTACAAATCATTCCAGACGGGCGATGTGGACGTGTGCGACGTGCCCGTGGAGCAATACCGCGAGGCGGAGAAGGCATACGGGCTCTCGGAGGAGAGCCATGCCGTCTTAGCGGGCCGGCGTCTCGCTCGCGCCGCAGCTCCGGGCCTTGTGTACCTCGAATACGTATCGGGCGCCAAGCCGTTCACGGAGCACGATGCGCGCCGAGCTGTGAGTCTTGCCATCGACCGCGAGACGCTCTGCGAAAAGCAGCTGCGTTCCAGCTATGAGCAGGCGACAGCTCCGAAAGCATGGCCCACGGCTGAGCTGACGGTGTGGGAGGCATGCGTCTTCGACCCCGAGCTTGCGGCCGAGCTGCTCGAAAAGGAGTATCCGGCGGATAAGGACGGGGCTCGCGACTGCTCCGTGACGCTTCTGCATCGCGCGGGCGGTGTGCTCGGGCGTATCGCGAGCACAATAGCCGAAGATCTGAAAGCCGTGGGAGTACAGGTCAAGATCGTCGCTGCTGAGGCGGATGAATTCGACGAGCGTCTTGCCGATGATGACGTCTCGCTCGTACTGCGCAATTGGGAGCCTGCGATCCCCGACGCCGCTTCAGCCACGCTTGAGTTCGCAAGGGCGGGTGTCGTGCACCTAAGCGGGGATGCTCAGGAGCTCGTGGATGAGATCCGGGCGGAGCGAGACGAGGCAAAGCGCTCTTCAAAAGTTTCCGCCTTTTGGGATCTTTTGGGCCGCGATCTGCCCATCGCGCCCGTGGTGCGTCCCCTGTGGTGCAAGGTCGTTTCTGACCGCGTGGCCGGGGAGCGCTTTGACATCGCCGGCCGTCCGCGGCTCGAGGCTCTGCAACTTGTCTAACCTCTTGATTGGGCGATGCTGGTTTGGCGCCGCCCAATTCTTGTGTAGAGGAGCTGCGTGCGTACCGCATTGGGATCAAAATTGAGATTCTCACGTGCCCTGACCTGCGCGAATAATCAGAAACATCATCCAGGCAAAAATTTTTAAAAAAGTACTTGCGCATCTGGCTGGTTGCAGGTTATTATCTTCCTTGTTGCGAGCGCCACTGAGGCGCAAAGCAAAACGTCGGAGTGGCGGAATTGGCAGACGCGCTAGCTTGAGGTGCTAGTGACCGCTTTTTGGTCATGCGGGTTCAAGTCCCGCCTCCGACACCACGTATTTTAAACCCAAACCTTTCCGGTTTGGGTTTTTTACTATCTATCGCACGCGGTCGTGCGATTGCGCGCCCGAAAACGCGATGTCATACGCGGAGGTGGCGCATGGAGCATGTGCACAATGATGAGCTGAGCGACGTTGCCCGACTGGTCGAGGTGACGAGCGATGCCGTTGCGATCTGCGATGAGGACGGCACCGTTCGCCATGTCAATCGGCAGCTGCTCACCTTGGGTCGCATGCGCCGCTCCTTCGTGGTGGGCGCCGACATCAAAGACATTCTCTACAGCGCGGATTTCGAGCGCTCGGGCCACCATGCCATGCCTTTCACCGCGGACGGCGCGGATAACACCCTGATGCTCAAGCTGTCCGACGGCTCGTTCATCCCGGTTCGCGTACGCGCCATTGAGTTGGAGAGCTCCACGAGCGCGCACGATGACGCCGCGCGCCATAGATATGTGGTCGCCATTCGCAGCCTCGAGGAGCGCTATGCCCAGGACCGCAAGACGCAGCGGCTGCTCTCGGAGCTTCAGGCGGCCAACAAGCGCCTTTCGGGCACCCTGTCGGTCATCATGTCCACCGTGGGCTCAAAAGACATGACTACGCTTCTGGACACGGTGCTCAACCGCATGACGGAGACGCTCGATGCCACTGGTGCGACGATGTATTTCGCCGAGTCGGGCGGCTTCAAGTTGCGCGGTGCGAGCTGCGGGCTGTCCGAGAGCTACATTCCTGATTTCATGCCCTACGGCGCGGGTGTTCCCACCTACGTACTGCGCGAGCAGCGCGCGTGTCGCCTGTCGCTCATGCCCGGTGCGCCCGGCGATCCCACGGCACTGGGAGCGTTCTACGACCTCGACGCACGCGTGCGTCACAACCTGCGCATACAGGACATGCCGCCCTTTAAGACGCTCATTGCGGTTCCCGTATACTTCGGCACACAGGTGCTGGGCATCGTTGAGCTCGGGTGGGCCCGCCCCTGCAGCCCGCGCGTGTACGATGTCCGCGTCCTGGAGGTCATCTGCGACTATCTCTCCATTGAGTTGATGGGCGTGGTGAGCAGCGTGCGATCGGCTCGTACGGCGGGGCTCGCGCGGTCGCTCAGCCGCGTGCGCGACATCCTGCTCACATACGGCGACGACCGGATGGGCGCGTGGGCCGCGATGATGGATGAGGTGCGCGAGCAGCTCTCCTGCCGGTTGCTGCCCGTGTTGTACGACCTGGAGCGCAAGACCTATCTGATCGATTTCGACGGCGGCAGCCAAATCGACTTGCCGGCGGATGTTGAGGAGACGTTTTTCTCGGTGACGGCGCCCGCCGCGCGCGTGGGCGCTGCCGCGAGCGGTTTCGCCCGCAATGGCGACGGGCCGCTCGCCGTTACGGATGAGCCCAAGCTCGCCCGCCTGGCGCGCGTGGACCGCACCACCTGGATGGGGGAGTGGCTCGAGCGCCACGGGCTGCCCTGCCAGGGCGTGTTCGTCGACATGGGATTCGATCCGGAGGAGGGCATTTTCGTCGAGGATGCCGGTCCCTTTGCGCGCGTGCTGCCCTCACGCCGCTTCCTGCTGTTGCGTGACGGGTCACAGGAGCCGGTGGACGACATGGAGTTCGACTATCTCACCCACCTGGCGCGCGATTTCGAACTCGTTATGGAGGGCGCACGCCAACAGGAAAGCGAGCGGAGGATCGCCCAAACACTTCAGGCGGGCATGCGCAACAGCCTGGGCTCCGTGCCGGGCATCACAACGGACGCGCTGTATTCGTCGGCAACGCAGCAGGCGCTGGTGGGCGGGGACTTCTACACGCTCATTCGCCTGCCCGACGATCGCGCGGTGATGATTCTGGGCGATGTGTCGGGTAAGGGTGTGGAGGCCGCGTCGATGTCGTCTTTGGTGAAGACGGCGCTCACCGCCTACGCCTGGGAGGGCGCGAGCCCCGCCCGCATGGCGCGCTCGCTCAACCGAATGCTGATGAGCTTCTCGCGCGTCGAGACCTTCGTCACGGTGTTCATCGCCAAGCTCGACTTGCGCCATGGCCGCGCGACGTACTGCTCGGCGGGGCATCCCCCGACCATGCTGCTGCATGTGAGCGACTCGGGCGAGGTTGAGGCGGAGCAGCTGAGCGTGCAGTCCGGCGTGGTGGGCGCATTCGAGTCCATGGTCTACGAGAACGGCGCGTTCTCGTTCACTCCGGGCGACATGCTGTTCATGTATACCGACGGGGCGATTGAGGCGCGCCGTGAGGATGGCGAGTTCTTTGGCGAGGTCCGTTTGCGCGAGGTGCTCCTGCGCGCCGCGGCGGGCGGTATGGAAGGGCTGTGCTCGCAGGTTCTCGGCGAGCTCGACCAGTTCACCGGCTCGGCGCTTGACGACGACATCGCGCTCGTGGCCCTTCGCTTCGATGAACGCTCGCATACGAGGGTTTCTGAGGGCGATTTGGCCCGCGAATAGGCCCTCGAGCGTTTGAGGTCGCGCGCATGGGGAACCATAACGGTATGAGTGAATGGAACGACATAGCGGTTATCGCCCCGACGGGAGACATCGACCTGGCGTCTGTGCCCGCCTTGCGCGAGCAAGTTGACGGCCTCATGGCGACGGGCGTCCGCCGCATTCTCATCAACTGCCAAAACGTCGGGTTCATCGATTCGACGGGCCTCGCCTTCCTGCTTACCCGGGCCCGCTCGCTCCTGGCGCGCGACGGGCTGCTCTCACTCGTGGGCGCCTCGCCGCAGATCATGCGGTTCTTGCAGATCGCCCGCCTGCTCGACATTCTCCATGTGACGAGCTCGGAAAAGCCCGAGCTCCCCGTGTTGGCTCCCGGCGCGCCGCCTAAGTGGAGCAAGAGCTTTGCCGTTCGACCGGGGGTTGAGCACCTGGGTGCCTACCGCAGGCGCGTGTCCGATCTGCTCGAGGGGCTTTCCCTTTCGCGTGATGACCGCTTTGACGTTGCGCTGGCGGTGGGGGAGGCGCTTTCGAACGCCTATGACCATGCGTGCGGTGCGCGTGGGTGCACGGTGACGGTTCAGGCGTATGCTGACCGTGTTGTGATTGAGGTGCGCGACTGCGGCTGCGGGTATGAGATTTCCGCCGATGAGGAGCCTCCCGAGAGCCGGGAGCGCGGTCGCGGCATTCGCCTGATGCGCATGCTGGTGGATAGCGTTGAGGTGTGTCGCCGAGTTGATGCGCCGGGCACGCAGGTACGCCTGATCAAGCTGCTGAAATAAGCGGGTGAGTTCCTGCGATGGGCCGGGGCGGTTGAGAGCCGCGGCTCGTGCTGGGCGGTCCGATCGCCAAAAGAAAAACGGACGCCCGAAGACGTCCGTTGCAATTCGATGGAGGCGGCTCCCGGATTCGAACCGGGGGTAAAGGCTTTGCAGGCCTCTGCCTTACCACTTGGCCAAGCCGCCGATGAAAAAGGCCGATGAGAACCGGCCTCTTACAAGCAATGGAGCGGACAACGGGGCTCGAACCCGCGACCCCAACCTTGGCAAGGTTGTGCTCTACCAACTGAGCCATGTCCGCTTGCGGATAACTACTATACGTAAAATAGGGAGGCGTGGCAAGGCCCTTTTTCATTTTTATCGAGAAAATGATTCGCGGCCGCCTAGGTCCGGGTTTGAGACGGCTGCGGGCGGATCATAAGCTGGTTCTGGCTGCTTCGGTCTCATCTGAGGATGGGCCGGTCTGCTGGGATACGTTCGACAGTGTTCGATATCGACTTCAGGTTGATTCTGAGAACGAGGATGATTCGGATTGAGTTTTTCACCCAAGCCCTCGGTCTTTTTGGACTCAATTCGGATCGATAAAAGAAAGGCCGACAAGAAATTATTCTCATTATCAGTTCATCTACCTGCGGGAATAGAAATAATCTCGCAATTCGAAAACTTTTTTCAAAAAAGTTGTTGACCTATTGGCTCGCTCTGGGCTATATTAATCCCCGCGCTGAGAGGCGCACCTGAGTTGGGCGATTAGCTCAGGGGGAGAGCACTTCCCTGACACGGAAGGGGTCACAAGTTCAAATCTTGTATCGCCCACCACATATGCGGACATGGCTCAGTTGGTAGAGCACAACCTTGCCAAGGTTGGGGTCGCGGGTTCGAGCCCCGTTGTCCGCTCCATGATTTTAAAAGACCGGTCGTAAGATCGGTCTTTTTGCATGGCGGTTCTTGTCGCTACAATTGGCGACACCTGCCGCCGCGTCTCGTCTTGCGGCAAATCACAACATCTAGGCGCGTCGCGTTTTCGCAGGAAGCGATTGGCCCCGTATCGAACGGGTGGGGGAGACTTTGTGAAGCGAAATCCCCCTTGCATTCGTCGCTTCGATATGGATGTGCAGGTGGGAGCGTTGGGCGACATCCCGCAGAGGAGTCTCGAAAGCGCGCTTCTAATGAACACTAAAATAAGCACATTTGCATTGACCTGCTAAAACACAATATATAGTGTTGGTCTATAAAACTAATACCAGATATAGCGCGCGAAATGCCGTATCATATGGCCATAGGCATTGACTGGCCTCGACCGCGCTTCCCCTTCCAGGGCGCGCGGCCGGGGCTTTCGTTTCCAGATAGGCGCTCGTTCTCGACGTTCGGGCATTCTGCGGGAGGGACACCATGAAGATCATCAAGCGCAGCGGCTCTGAGGTCACCTTCGACCTTCAGAAGATCATCGCGGCTATCAACGGCGCCAACTCCGAGGTCGCCGATTCCGAGCGTCTCTCCGAGCGCCAGGTTCGCTACGCCGCGGAGAACGTCGCCGAGCGCTGCGAGAACGCCGGCCACACCGTCTCCGTGGAGGAGATCCAGGACATGGTCGAGGATGAGCTCATGGCGCTCGATCGCTATGAGGTCGCCCGCCACTACATCATCTACCGCTACGTGCAGGGCCTCAAGCGCCAGAAGAACACCACCGACGACAAGATCCTCTCGCTCATCGAGTGCAACAACGAGGAAGTCAAGCAGGAGAACTCCAACAAGAACCCCACGGTAAACTCCGTGCAGCGCGACTACATGGCCGGCGAGGTCTCCAAGGACCTCACTCAGCGCGTGCTGCTGCCCGCCGAGGTGGTAGAGGCCCACAACGAGGGCATCATCCACTTCCACGACTCTGATTACTTCGCCCAGCACATGCACAACTGCGATTTGGTGAACCTCGAGGACATGCTGCAGAACGGTACGGTCATCTCGGGCACGCTTATCGAGCGCCCGCACAGCTTTTCCACCGCCTGCAACATCGCCACGCAGATCATCGCCCAGGTTGCCAGTTGCCAGTACGGCGGCCAGTCCATCTCGCTGACGCATCTCGCCCCGTTCGTCGAGGTCAGCCGCCAAAAGATCCGCCGTCAGGTGGAGGCTGAGCTTGCCGAGCTGGGTGTTGAGGCGCCTGAGGACAAGGTCGCCGAGGTCGTGGAGAACCGCCTGCGCGACGAGATCCGTCGCGGCGTCCAGACCATCCAGTACCAGGTCGTGACCCTCATGACCACCAACGGCCAGGCTCCGTTCGTCACGGTGTTCATGTATCTCAACGAGGCGCGCAGCGAGTCCGAGAAGCGCGATCTGGCCATGATCATCGAGGAGACCCTGCGCCAGCGCTACGAGGGCGTCAAGAACGAGGCCGGCGTGTGGATTACCCCTGCCTTCCCCAAGCTCATCTACGTGCTTGAGGAGGACAACGTCACCGAGGGCTCCCCGTACTTCTACCTCACGGAGCTCGCCGCCAAGTGCACGGCCAAGCGCCTGGTGCCCGACTACATCTCCGAGAAGAAGATGCGCGAGTTCAAGCTCTCCAAGGGCGAGACCGAGGGAAACGGCGATTGCTACACCTGCATGGGCTGCCGCAGCTTCCTTACGCCCGACCGCTCCGGCAACGGCTACGACAACGTGGCGCGCGCCAAGAACTACGAGCCGAACAAGCCCAAGTACTACGGCCGCTTTAACCAGGGTGTCGTGACCATCAACCTGCCGGACGTCGCGCTGTCCTCCCAGCAGGACATGGACAAGTTCTGGGAGATCTTCGACGAGCGCCTGGAGCTGTGCCATCGCGCGCTGCGCTGCCGCCACGAGCGCCTGCTGGGAACCCTGTCGGATGCCGCCCCGATTCTGTGGCAGTACGGCGCCCTTGCTCGCCTCGACAAGGGTGAGAAGATCGACAAGCTGCTCTACGGCGGCTACTCCACGATATCGCTGGGCTACGCGGGCCTGTACGAGTGCGTCAAGTACATGACCGGCTACAGCCATACCGACGAGCACGGCACGCCGTTCGCCATGGCCGTCATGCAGCGCATGAACGACAAGTGCGCCGAGTGGAAGGCCGCCGAGGACATCGACTACTCCATCTACGGCACGCCGCTCGAGTCCACCACCTACAAGTTCTCCAAGTGCCTGCAGCGCCGCTTTGGCATCATCCCGGGCGTGACCGATAAGGGCTACATCACCAACAGCTACCACGTGCACGTGGCCGAGGAGATCGACGCCTTCGACAAGCTCAAGTTCGAGAGCCAGTTCCAGCGCCTGTCCCCGGGCGGCGCCATCTCCTACATCGAGGTTCCGAACATGCAGGACAACCTCAAGGCCGTCGTGAGCGTGATGCAGTACATCTACGAGAACATCATGTACGCCGAGCTCAACACCAAGAGCGATTACTGCCAGGTGTGCGGCTACGACGGCGAGATCAAGATCGTGGAGGACGACGGCAAGCTCGTGTGGGAGTGCCCGCATTGCGGCAACCGCGACCAGGAGACGCTCAACGTCGCGCGTCGTACGTGCGGCTACATTGGCACGCAGTTCTGGAACCAGGGCCGCACCGAGGAGATCCGCGACCGCGTGCTGCACCTGTAGGGCTTCATCCCGTCTAGCGAGCCCGTCCGGGCCGGGGCCGGGCGTATACCGTCCGTCGCGAGTTCCGCACGAACAGAAGGCCCCTGCGGGGCCTTCGTCGTGAGCAGGACTGTCCGAGCAGCGGATGGTATACGCCCGGCCCCGGCCCAGACAGGCTCGCCCTTACTCGTACTTTGCAGTGCTATAGTTGGTATCAGATATGGTACGCAATAAGGTATGGAGTTGGGTGCTATGACCGCTATTTACTCGTCTGCCGCGCTAAAGACCAAGCAACGCGAGGTCAAGGATGTTGCGCGCAAGGATGTCGTGCATATAACGGAGAACGGCAACGCCGCCTTTGTGCTTTTGAGTGAGGAGCTCTATGAGCGCAATCTGCGGGACGCGGCCGAGCGCGCGGCGTATGAGGAACGCGTGCGCGCGTGTATCCGCAATGGCCGGTCGGATATAGCCGAAGGCCGGGTAGTCGAGGGCATGATGGCGCTTGACGCCGCCTTGGAGGCGCGTCACCATCATGGCTAAAATGGTGTTCACCGAGCAGTTTATCGATGACCTCGATACGATTTGGTCATCGCGCGTGTATGCCCGTGTGCGGCGTGTGCTCGCAATGATTGAGCAGTTTCCAGAATGTGGATCTCGTTCGTTGCCGTCGTCTATCGAGCGCGAGTTTGGCAACACGGTTCGAAAATGCGCGGTCGGGCCATTTGACGTGCTGTACGACTATGACGCCAGCGAAGATGTCGCCTACGTGCTCGGCCTGGTTTCCCAACGGAGCGCCGAGTAGGGCCGGGGCCGGGCATATACCGTCCGTCGCGAGCTTCGCACGAGCCGAAGGCCCCAGTGGGGCCTTCGTCGTGAGCAGGACTGTCTGAGCAGCGGATGGCATACGCCAGCCCCCGCCCCGGCCCAGACAGGCCCCGTGCTCGTACTTTGCAGATGCCCATCACTGCTCTGAGGAGATGACGTGCGTATGAATTACGCGGAGATCAAGCACTTCGATATCGCCAACGGCGAGGGCGTGCGCACCACGCTGTTCGTCTCGGGGTGCCGTCGCGGGTGCATGAACTGCTTCAACGAGGTCGCATGGAACTTTGCGGCTGGCAAGCCCTTCACGCGCGAGGTTGAAGACGAGATTATCGAGAGCCTGCGCCCCAGCTACGTGGCGGGCCTCACGTTGTTGGGCGGCGAGCCCATGGAGCCCGAGAACCAGGAGGGCCTCGTGGACTTTCTCGAGCGTGTGCGCGAGGAGTTTCCCCGCGACTCGGGCAAGACCATCTGGTGCTTCACGGGCGACACGTGGGACCGCGAGCTCGTTGCGGGAGGGCGGCACCACACCGCGTTCACCGAGCGACTGCTCGCGTGCGTGGACGTGCTCGTGGACGGGCCGTTCGTGCAGGACCTGTACGATATCCGCCTGCGCTTCCGCGGTTCCTCAAACCAGCGCATCATCGACATGCCGGCCACGCGCGCCGCGCTTGCTGCGGGCGAAGCCCCGGCGGACGCCGTGCGCCCGTGGCAGGACAAGGCGGTCTACGCCGATCACGCAATGTAGCGGGGCTGCGGCCCCGCCGTGGTACCATGGACCAAACTGAGGTGCTTGGAAAGCGGGCAGAGATGGTTGATCAGCAAAAAGTGCGCGAGGCGGTTCGTCTTTTGCTTGAGGGCATAGGCGAGGATCCCACACGTGAGGGGCTGCTTGAGACCCCCGACCGCGTGGCTCGCATGTATACCGAGCTCTGCGGCGGCATGGACCACGATGCCTCCGAGCATTTGGCAAAGACGTTCTCCGTGTCCGACGATGGGCTCGTTATCGAGCGCGACATCACGTTCTACTCCCTGTGTGAGCATCATATGCTGCCGTTTTACGGCAAGGTCGCCATTGGCTACCTGCCGAACGGGCGCGTTGCGGGCCTTTCAAAGCTCGCGCGCACGGTCGAGGTGTACGCGCGCCGGCTGCAGCTGCAAGAGCAGCTCACCGCCCAGATCGCCGATGCCCTCATGGAGGAGCTCGGATGCCGCGGCGCCATCGTGTTTATTGAGGCTGAGCACATGTGCATGACCATGCGCGGCGTGCAAAAGCCCGGCACCAAGACGGCCACCCTGGCTCGTCGCGGCGCCTTTGCGGAAGACCCGGAGCTCGAGGCCCGTTTCTTCCGCATGCTCGGGCGCTGATTGCCCGTTCGCCGAATTCGCGACGGCGCGCATGAAGGGGTCCTGGTCTAAGCGGCTCCTTGCGTGTGCGCCGCTTTGATGTGTAGGGGTATGGACCATGACTGAGCGATCTGCTCATACGCTGCCGCCCATCGAGGTTGTCGATGAGGTCGGGTCGACAAATGCCGAAATGAAGACGCGTGCCCGTGCGGGAGCGGTCCATGGCTCGGCGCTGCAGGCGCTCGCCCAAACATCCGGCCGCGGCCAGCGAGCCCATACCTGGACATCCCCCAAAGGCGGGCTGTACCTGTCGATCCTCATTCGCCCCGAGGTGCCAAAGGAGGCGCTTCCCGCCCTGCCCGTCGCGTGCGCGCTGGGCGCGTTGGGCGCGCTGCGCGAGGTCGGCTGCGTGCGGGCGAGCCTTAAGTGGCCGAACGACATCGTGGTGGGTGATCGCAAGGTTGCCGGCATCCTCACGGAGCTCGTGTCGTCGCCTGCTGGCGTGTTCGCCGTATGCGGTATCGGCGTCAACATGATGACGCCCGCCGTTATGGCAGACGAGCGCAACTGCGCGGCGCTGCATCCCACGGGGCTCATCGACGAGCTTGCTCCCAGTGCGCAGGCACCGTCGTTGCCCAAGCTGGCGGAGGTCGTTCGCGCGGGCGTTTTGGATGCCGTGCAAGGTTGGACGGACGCCTACGGGCAGGGCGGGGTGTATGTGGAGACGGGCCGCCCCGGCTCGCGTGTTCCCGGTGCGGACCCGCAGCGTTGGATCTTCGACCCCGTTCGCGCTGGCGCCGAAGGGCCTCTGGCACCGCTTCTCACGCCGTACAACGCGTGTCTGGCGTTCGTAGGCGCCCGTGTGCGCGTTATCGCCATTGACGGCGCGGAAAAGGCCCGAGGAACGTTTTTGGGCGTTGACGGCTACGGCCATGCGCTCGTTGCCCTGGACAACGGCTCGGTGGGAACCTACGAGGCCGCCGATGCGTCCATTCGGCCCGTCGCGCAGCTCGCCCGATAGCGAGTCGCACGGGGTCGATTGCAGGCAAGCCGGTTGACGGGGTCGGTTTGTCCCGTGACCCGTTGCAATACCAGATATGTTGAAGAGCGGTGGGGCTCGCGTTGCACCAGCTTCGCGAGCCCCACTCATAGTGAATGCCGTATGCGGTTTTGCGACCCGCACGGCACGCAGCTTGCAGCTGGCAGCCGGCAGCTTTCAGCCCGCGCGGGTCGCCACGTAGCCTTATGCTACGTCCACGCTCACCGTGACCTCCTGTAGCGGCACGTCGTAGAACGGGTCCTCGCGGCGGCCGAGGAAGTCGCGCGCCTGCTCGGGGAACAGCGCGTAGGACAGCACGTCCTCCTCGGAGCGGGCGTACTGGGCGATCTCCTCGCGCAAACGGGGCATCGCGGGCTCCAGCAGATCGGCGGGACGGCAGGTGATGACCTCGTCGTCGCCGATGATCGTGCGGCGGATCTTCTCCGAGATCGTCACCGGCGGACGTCCGTACTGGCCGCGGACGTAATCCTTGATCTCGGCGGGCACGACCTTGTAGCGCTCGCCTGAGATGACATTCATGAGCGCCTGGGAGCCCACCATCTGCGACAGCGGCGTCACGAGCGGCGGGTAGCCCAGGTCGGCGCGCACACGGGGCACCTCGGTGAGGACCTCGGCGTACTTGTCCTCCATGTGCAGGTCCTTGAGGTTCGCCAGCAGGTTGGAGAGCATGCCGCCCGGCACCTTATACAGCAGCGCCTTGGGCTCCACGCCCATGACCTTGGGATTGAGGCCGCCCTCGGCGAGGAAGCGGTTGCGGATGGGCAGGAAGTGCGCGGCGGCCGCCTCGAGCTTCTCGATATCCAGCCTGGTCTTGTACCCGAGCGCCTCCAGGGCGATGGCCATGGACTCGGTGGCGGGCTGGCTCGTGCCTTCGGCGAAGGGGGATGAGCAGGTGTCGATGATGTCGGCGCCCGCCTCGACGGCCTTGAGCAGGGTCATCTGGGCGATGCCCGCGGTGCCGTGGGTATGCAGCTGCAGGGGCAGGTCGCAGGAGGACTTGATCTCGCTCACCAGCTCAAAAGCCACGTCGGGGGTGAGCACGCCCGCCATATCCTTGATGCAGATGGAGTCGGCGCCGGCGCGCGCCATCTCGTTGGCGAGGCTCACGAAGTAACGCACGGTGTGCACGTCGCTCGTGGTGTAGGAAATTGCTGCTTGGACCTCGCCGCCCGCCTCCTTGGCGGCGCGGATGGAGGTGGTGAGGTTGCGGGTGTCGTTCAGCGCGTCAAAGATGCGCACGACGTCGATGCCGTTCTCAACGGACTTCTTGACGAGCGCCTCGACCACGTCGTCGGGGTAATTGCGGTAGCCGAGCAGGTTCTGACCGCGCAGCAGCATCTGCAGCTTGGTGTTCTTCACATGCGCGCGAATGGTGCGCAGGCGCTCCCACGGGTCCTCGTTGAGGTAGCGCAGGCAGCTGTCGAACGTGGCGCCGCCCCAGACCTCGAGCGACTCGAAGCCGGCGGCGTCGAGCGTTTCGAGAATCGGGAGCATGTCCTCGATGGGCATGCGGGTGGCGATTTGGCTTTGCTGGCCGTCACGCAGGACGGTCTCCATAAAGCGAACGGTGCGGGTCATGTCTTACGCCTCCTTCGACGGCGGGAAGAGTCGGGCAAGAGCGAGTGAGATCAGGTAGATGACGAGCATGACGACGAAGATGCCGCCCCATCCGGTTACAAGGATCTGCAGGGCCATGTCCATGCCCTCGGGCAGTGTGGCGAGCAGCTGTTCCATGATGATCCTCCCTTCCTAGAGCAACAGGCCGAGCACGAGTCCGCCGGCGACGACCGATGCGATCTGACCGGCGACGTTGGCGCCTGCGGCCTGCATGAGTATGAAGTTCTGCGGGTCGGCTTCGGTGGCCATCTTCTGGACCACGCGCGAGCTCATGGGGAACGCGGAGATGCCCGCCGCGCCTACCATGGGGTTGATCTTTTCCTTGCGGAAGAGGTTGAGCAGCTTGACGAACATCACGCCGCCCACGGAGTCCATGATGAAGCCCACGAGGCCCAGGCCCATGACGAGCAGGGTGTCGAACTGCAGGAAGTCGTGGTACTCCATCTTGACCGAGACGCACAGGCCCAAAAGGATGGACACGAGGTTCACGAGCTCGTTTTGAGCCGACACGGACAGGCGGTCGAGCACGCCGCACTCACGCAGCAGGTTGCCGAACATGAGGAAGCCCACGAGCGGGAGCGACACGGGTGCGATCAGGCCCGCCACGATGCAGATGATGACGGGGAACAGGATCTTCGCGGTTTTGGAGACCTCGCCGGGGCGGTAGTTCATGCGGATCTGGCGCTCTTTTTTGGTGGTGCAGGCCTTGATGGCGATGGGCTGGATGATGGGCACGAGCGCCATGTAGGAGTACGCGGCGACCATGATGGCGCCCATGTATTTGGAGCCCAGGGCATTGGCGACGAAGATCGACGTGGGTCCGTCAGCCGCGGCGATGATGCCGATCGAGGCGCTGTCGGCGATGTCGAAGCCCAGCAGTGTGGCAACGATAATGACGAAGAAGATGCCGAACTGCGCCGCGGCGCCAAAGAGCAACAAAAACGGATTGGCGAGCAGCGGGCCGAAGTCGATCATGGCGCCGATGCCGATGAACAGCAAAAGAGGGAACAGCTCGGTTTCGATGCCGGCGTCGAACAGGATTTGGAACGGGCCCGCCGCGTCGCCGGTCATGAGCACGCCCGACATGGGGATGTTCACCAGGATGGTGCCCAAACCCATGGGCACGAGCAGCGTGGGCTCGTATTCCTTCTTAATGCCCAGGTACATGAGAACGCAGCCGATGAGGATCATCGCGATGCGTCCCGGCTCGGCGATGAGCGCCTGCACGCCGTCGAGTAGGATTTCCATAGTGCCTCGATTCTGGATAAAAACGCCGCCTTTGCCAGGCGGCGTGAAAACGCGGGGTTAGGAGATGGAGAAAAGCGTGTCGCCCGGGTTCACCATGGCGCCCTTCGCCACGTCGATGGAGGCGATGACGCCGCCCTTGTCCGCAACGACCTCGTTCTCCATCTTCATTGCCTCGAGCACCATGATGGGCTGGTTGGCGGTAACCGTGTCGCCGACTTTCACGTGGATGTCGAGGATGGTGCCGGGCATCGGCGCCGTTTGCACGTGCGCGCCTGCGGGGGCTGCGGTGGGAGCAGGGGCTGCAGGCGCGGCGGGAGCCGGGGCAGGTGCGGGTGCGGGAGCCGGAGCGGGAGCCGCCACGGGCGCGGGCGCGGCGTCGGCAGGCGTCGGCTGCGGGGCGCCGACCTCCTCCATCTCTACCAAATACTGAGTCCCGTCGATCGAGATCTTGAATTTACGCAGCATGGCTGCCCTCCTCTTTCATCTTGTAGATGTTCTTGACCGTAAAAGAGCTCTTTTCGAGCGCGCCAGCGGCGAGCGCCGTGGCGATAACCGAGACCAGGCGGTGCTCGGGATTGGCAATGAGCACGCGCTTAACGCGGAGCTCGCTTGTTGGGTGGTCGCCCGCGGCGATGGCCGAGGCGATGACGCAGGCATGCGTATGCTCATGCGGGTCGACCGGCACGTACGCGGGCACGGGCTCCCAAACGGAGCTGTCGGGCGCGGCCGGCTGGGTGCTCGGCGCGGGAGCCGCCTGGGGCTGCGCGCTTTCTCGGTGCGGCTCGGATACCTTGCGAACGCGCGCCGATGCTGCGCGGTTTTTAATCCAAGTTCGAAGTCCCATATCGTTCCTTCCTGCGGAGCGGCTGGACACGGGCGTTAAGGCGCCGCGCATATGCCCCGCAGCTCCCTATCGTAGCGAGATTTGTAGGAATTGTGGCGAGCGCAAGGGGTAACTTCGGCGAGCGGCATTGATATGTCGAGGGGTGGTATTTCGTTTTACTCCTCGGCGTTCTTGTGCCCGAGTGATCGGGCATGGTGCGCCGCGGGTACAACAAGCCAAAGACTCGCAAGAAGGGGGATGCGTTGAGGCGCGTGCAAGCGATATGGGAAAGCCCGCGATTCCAGGTGGCGCTCGAGGGCATCGAGCGTGCGGAGCGCGACCGCGTGTATTGCCGGCATGGTTTTGGGCACCTGCTCGATGTGGCGCGCATCGCCTGGATTTTGAATCTCGAACGCGGCTGTGCGTTCGAGCGCGAGCTGGTGTATGCGGCGGCGCTACTGCACGATATCGGGCGTGGTGCGCAGTATGCCACGGGCGAGCCTCATGACGAGGCGGGCTCGCGCGTGGCGGCGGCCATTCTGGACGAGCTGCCGGCTGAGTCGCGTTTTCCCGAACGTGAGCGTGAGGCGATTCTCGCCGCCGTGCGCGGCCATCGCGGCGCCGCGTGTGGCGGCAGTGGCGATGCGCGCGGCGCTGGCGGCGACACGTGTGGCAATGACGGCGATGCACGCGGCGCTGGCGGCGACACGTGTGGCAATGACGGCTTTGCGTATGGCGGTGCTGGAGATGTGCGCGGCTGTCGGGTGAGCGAGCCAGAAGTGCCGCTTGAGCAGCTGGCGCAGCTAATTAGCGAGGCCGACGGCCTCTCACGCCCCTGCTACGCCTGCCCGGCGCGCGAGGGGTGTTACTGGACCGATGAGCGCAAGAACCTCAAGCTCGATATATAGATGAGCCGTCGCTTTCGTGGAAAGGACCTGCCATGGATATGAAGCATCTGCCCGAGAACATCGCCGACGACCGCGGGGCGCTCGCGCGCCGCGATGCGCAGACGCCGGCTCTGAGGACGCAGCTCGCGCGCGTGCCCGCCGATCAGCTGCGCCTGCTCGACAAGATCAATATCGACAAGCTCGAGGTGTTCGCCAACCACGGTGTCTTCCCCGAGGAAAATGCCCTCGGGCAAAAGTTCGTTGTGAGCGTGACGTTCTACACCGATACGCGCCGGGCGGGGGAGACCGACGACCTTTCGGCCTCCATTCACTACGGCGAGGCCGCGCACGCCATCGACGAGTTCATGCGCGCGCATACGTTCAAGCTCATCGAGGCGGCTGCGGAAGGCGTTGCCTCCATGCTGCTCGAGCGCTATCCGAGCGCCTACGGCGTGCGCGTCAAGCTCGAGAAGCCCTGGGCGCCCGTGGGGCTGCCCCTGCAGTCGGTGTCCGTTGAGATCGAGCGCACCCGTTAAGCGCGTTGCCTGCGGGGCTTGCCCAGCGGTTTGGTTGCCGGGTTCATACACGGCGGCGACTCATGTGCAGCGGCGCCCTGAGATTTGCGGCTCAGCCCCGGCGATTGCGGCGCCGCGGCTCATAGCCTGGCACCCGCCGCTCCTTTGAGGCTCTATGGTCCATAGCCCGGCACCTGCCGTTCCTTTGAAGAAGGGTTAACGATGATTGACGAGACGAGAAACGCCTCCCCTGTCCCGCCTGCGGGATGCCCGAATGAGGACGGTGCGGAGGACCATACGTTCTTGGACGGGCTTGAATCGCAAGGGCCGGTCGGGTTGGGTCATAAGGTCAAGTGGATCGCCGCGATGGCGGGCGTCTTTTTGCTGTTCATAGTGGTGCAGGTAGCGGCTCTGCCGACGCTTCGGGGCCTTTCGGCGGGGTTCCATGCAATTCGAGAGGCGGAGACCTACGCGCTCGAAACAGGAGAGGCTCCTTCAGAGGCGGAGATCGCGCGGCTGCAGGAAGAAGGCCTGCAGTCCTCGCTTGATTCCTCCTCGGTTGAGGGACAGATGGTTGAGGCGTCCGCGCAGCTCGTGGTGCTCGGCGTGATGTATCTGATGTGGCATCGGGTGCGCAAACGCGGATTCGTGCCGCCGCGGGCCCCGGGGTTTTCCAAGCGTACGGTGTACAGGATCTTTGCGGGTCTTGCGATTGCGGGCATGGGTTTTCAATTTACTTGCTCGACGTTGCTCACCTTGATTGTACCGTTTTTTGAAGGGGCGTTTGCGGAGTACGATGCGCTTATGCAGCCTGCCGTTGGCGATGCGGCTTACGTCGAGTTCATATCGATTGTGATCCTCGCTCCGGTCCTTGAGGAGATGTGCTGCCGCGGCGTTATGCTCGAGTTCGGCTTGCGCGCTTTGCGCCCATGGAGCAGCAGGACGGGCGCTTGCGGCGTCGATGTCCCGTCTAAGGCCTTTTGGCTCGCCAACTTTTTGCAGGCGTCTGCTTTTGCAGTGCTGCATCTCAATGTGATACAGGGGTCCTATGCGCTGGTTTTGGGTATGGTGTTCGGTTATGTGTACTGGCGTACGGGCAAGTTGCGGTACCCGATAGCCCTGCATGCCGCGGTTAATGCAAGCTCGTATCTTATAAACGTGCCGGCAAGTATGTTGCCGCCGCGTCTTTCTATTCTTGCCATCGGCGTTCTCGGGATTGCACTTCTGGCGCTTGCGTGGCGCTTGCTTAAGTCCATATTGGCAACGCAGCCCAGCCGCGGCGTGTAATTCGACTTCGCGCGCCGCACCGATACGCTTGCATATGCGTGGCATTGCAGGCTCGGGCATATGCGCGGCGCTGCAGGCCCGGACAGATGCGTTGCGCTGCAGGTCCGGGCATATGCCCGGTTCTGCAGGCTCGGTTTCATTCTGCGGTCCCCGCATACTGGATTACAACGGCTCTCGCGCGCCAGATTATGGGGTGCTCTGCATCGAATCCAAGTGTTGTACTGTGCCGGGCCCAAAGGCTGCTTGCGTAATTTGGCCATTTGGGCACACCCTTCGTCCTGAAAAGCGAACCACCCCCGCATTGGGGCTGGTTCGGGGCCTCGTAGAAAAAACCTCCCCTATATTGGGGGTGGTTTCGGGGCCTTAAAGCGCGAAGACGCCTGTTGGCAAAAGCGCCGACAGGCGTTTTAACGGCGGCGGTCGGGAGTGAGCGCTCCATATAAGGCAAAACCTCCCCCAATATAGGGCAGGTTTCTTTTCGGACCCCGAAAACCTCCCCCAATGAAGGGGTAGTTTTCGCTATCGGGAATCCGGGAAGACCGCTCGCCGAAGAATTCTTGCATACATAACATAGCGTTCTATATTTAGTACGAAGTATTCAATGGCATGGATGGTGACAATGCGGCTCGCCTCTCACATCGTGCGATTCAGCTTGCGGGGGATCCCCGTGGTCGGCAACACGGCTTCGGGCGCCCTGGTGGGCCTTACGCCGGAAGGCGCCGCGCTGTGCGACGCCATGATGGAGCGTGAGGTCACTCAAAACGAGGTCCCCGCACGCTGCGAGGAGCTCGTGGCGTATCTTGCAGACCATGGGTTCACGGACGAACTCGAGCCGGATGCGCGCGTTCGCCTTGCGTCCGCATATCTGCATGTGACGAACGCCTGCAACCTCTCGTGCGTTGGGTGCTACTCTGCAGACTGCAACCGCAATCGAGCTGGCGATCCATCGTTTGGTCAGCTTTCCCGCGCCATTGACGTGCTTGCCGAACTTGGCGTGAGCAAGTTGGTTATATCTGGCGGAGAGCCCTTTCTTCGCTCGGATCTGCCCGATATCGCGTGCCATGCGCGTGCTGCGGGCATGAACTGCGTGACTATTCTCACGAACGGCACGCGATGCGATGACGGCGTCCTTTCGCGCCTGCAGGGCAATGTAGACGTCATCTCGGTCTCTTTTGACGGGGTGTCCCGGCAAAGTCCCGCCCACGTTCGTTCCGAGCAGCTGTTCGATGTGCTCGTCGACACGGTCGGGCGCATTCAGGCAGCTGACATCCATGCCCATATTCTGCCCACGCTGCACGCTCGGAATATCGATGACGTCCCCGCCTATCTCGATCTTGCGGACGCGTTGGGCTGCACTGTTGGGTTCAGTCTGCTGAGCGGGTCGAGCACCGACCTCGGTGATTTGATGCCGAGGGAGGCGTGCTTGGCGGAACTTGCGAGCATCATGTTCAAGGCAGCATCGGAGGGCGGGTCGGCGAGTTTGAACGATGCCTTTAATCCCGCGGGCGCGCTGAGCGTTTGCGCCGTTTGCGGAGCCGCCCGTTCCTCGGTGAGTGTGGCCTCGGATGGTGTTGTGTATCCCTGCCACATGCTTCATAAGCCGGAGCTCGCGTTGGGCAATGCGTTCGAGGACGATGCATCTGCCATTGCTGAGCGCATCTCCCTGTGCGAGCTGCCGCTGGTCGATGAGATCAAGGGCTGCTCGCAATGCGAAAACCGATATCTATGCGGAGGAGGTTGCAGGGCTCGAGCGCTCGACGAGTGCGGCAGCATGGCTGAACGCGACCCATATTGCACGTACTACCGTCATGCGATCGACCGCACTGTTGAGGCGTTTATAAGGGGAGGCCAGAGAGGGGAGGGGTAAGATGTTGTTCGTTGTTGAGATTAAGGCTGACAGCTTATCGGGCTGCTTGGATATTCTTGGTGTCCGAATTGGAGCATAAGAGTGACGGGGGGTCACATGGACCGATTATCTGAGAAAAGAATGGTGGCTTTGCTTAGGCTGCTCAATCTGGTTTTCGTGGCAGTTGTTTGCTTTTTGATATTTGAATTGACCTCTGGGGTTATTGCCCTTTTGGGAGTCGGGGCCAACAGCGACATGGCGCCCTTTGTGGCCAATAAGATTGTGGATGGGGCGCTTGCCGCAATTCCGCTCTTGGTTTTTGCTCGGTTTGTTCGTTCCGTGACTCGTCGCAAGGAGTTTTTCTCTCGGGTTCAGAGCAGGCGAGTGCTGACAATCGCTATCTGCCTTGGCGCGCGCGTCGCTCTTGGCCTGTTCACCCCGTCAATCGAGGTCCCGGCCCTGCTCGAGGGGGCGATCGGCGCTGAGTCGCTCGGGCCGTCGTTAAACCTCACGTCGCTCGCAATCGCGCTCATGTTCTTTGCGCTAGCTGGTGTTTTTGAGTACGGTAGGAAACTGCAGGAAGATTCCGATAACATCCTGTGACATCCATGTAAAACGTTTAGAGGGAGGACAGCCGAATGCCCATTGTCATGCGACTCGACCGCGTTATGGCAGATCGGAAGATGTCCTCCCTCGAACTTGCCGAGAAGGTCGGCATCTCGCCCGTCAACATCTCCCGCATCAAGACCGGCCGCCTCAAGGGCATCCGCTTCTCCACGCTCGAGGCGATGTGCGAGGCGCTCCACTGCAAGCCCGGCGACATTATCGACTGGATGGACGACGAGGAGTACATCGAGGCGTTCGGGTCGCTGCCTGAGGCGTAGCGAGGCTGCGAACCCGCAGTAATCCGCCTGTCGCTTGAAACATACCGCTCATGGAAAATTAAATATACAATATAAAATATTATTTAAAATACGAATAAAGCAGGGAAGGGATTAAGGAGGTTCCCTTGAAAGTGTTTAAGACTTTCAAGGCCAAGGCTGTTTTGCTTAGCCTGCTTGTCGTCATGGCATGCGGGTTCAGCGGGGCGGCTTACGCGACTTCTCATAGCTTCGGCTATACGCTTCCTGGTTTCCAGGAGAACGTTACGGTTCAGGCCGGATCTCGTGCGAGCGGTTCTCCCTCTGCTGGCGTATCCGTTAGCAGCGGCGGACCTCGTAAGCTCTGGCTCTGGTGCGATGCACCCAGCATCGGGACGCGTCTCACCAACTCTGTTCTGGTCACGAGCAACAGCTACTACACCCTGTCGTACTATAACCGCAACGCCGGCAGTGTATACCTGCGCGGTTGTACGGATGGTTGGCAGGAGCCCAATTACATCAGCGGGCGTGTGACCTTCTAGGTTTCTCACTCGCTGGTCTAGCGAGCCAATCTCTTCCCTGCTCCAATCGTTTACTTCGTTTATCTGATAATGGAACTCCCAAATTATGAATGCGCGGGAGGTGCAGAATGTCCACGGT
The DNA here is from genome assembly GCA_030525945.1 of Coriobacteriaceae bacterium. Lineage (GTDB taxonomy): Bacteria > Actinomycetota > Coriobacteriia > Coriobacteriales > Coriobacteriaceae > Collinsella. The sequence continues at coordinate 68,844 of JAUNDT010000003.1, forward strand.
GGCCCTTATCCGAGTGTTTTTTATCCGCGCGTTCAGAAGAACGGAATGCAAGATCGCCATTACGGCAACCGCGCTGTGCTGCCTTATTGCTTTTACGGAGACGTGCCTAAGGTTTTACGGCGCTGATGTGGGCGAGCTTCCATCGGCGGCATACGCTTGGGCATGGAATATGGATGCCATGCAGGTGAATGCCTCTCGTGTGTATCTGTTCTTTGTCATGCCGGTTGCAGGCGCAATGGTTTTTTCAGATACCGCACGCTGTGATTTGAAGTCCGGGTGCACGTGCCTGCTTGCATCTCGAACTTCAATCGCACGTTGTATCTGCGCTTACGGTTTCATGAGTTTTGCCGGGGCGTTTTTGTTGACGCTTGTCGCCTTGGCGCTCCTGCAGCTTCTCGCTTTCGTTGCGTTTCCCCTCAGTGGTACATTCGAAGGTTATCTGGGCATGCCCATGTATTTGGACCTGCGTACGACGGGTGGCTTGCTTGTTGGACTGTGGGAGAGTCAGCCTTACATTTACAATTTGGTCTTTGCGTTTGCGGCGGCGACATGGGCGGGAGGTTCGGCTCTCTTGTCATTCGCTTTGGGTTTGTTCATGAGGCGCAACAAGGCTGCCCTGGTGCTTCCCGCCGCAATATCGCTTGCTGCATTTGTTATACTCCCGCTCATCGCCCCTGGTTCAGTTGAATATCTTCACTTTGCCGCGGTCTATCCTGAGGTGAACGATCAAGCATTGAGTTTGGCTCGTTTTGTGCTGACCCCCTGCGTCTGCTTGATTCCAGCGCTTTGCCTAATGTGTTTGGCATGCGCGCGCGGGAGGGATTTGCTGTTATGACATCGTGGCTGTACATTCATCTTAAGCGCAACAAGCAGCTGTGGTTGGCTATTGCCGTGCTTTTGGGGTGTCGTGTGTTGCAGGCCATCGCACTGGGGAGGTCCCGCGTTGGCCCCGACGCGCTTTTTGCCTCATACGTTTCCATCAATGCTGTGGATTTCGCAGCGTTCCTGTTCATCCCTTTGTTTTGTATGGGTCAGATGAGGGGGCTGCGGCTGTACGCCTCACCGCAGGGCGCCCTCTTTTTGGGTAGCCGCAATCGGGTGACACTCCGCGTGGTAGCAGACTGTCTGTCCAGTGGATTGCTTGCGGCGCTGCTATTGCAAATATCTTCCTTTTGCGTGCTGGCGAGCCATTTTGGGGTGAGTGCCTCATGGGGCTTGATTCGCCCGCTTGACACTATTCTGCAGGGCATTGTTTTGGGAAATGCTGGACTCGTGAGCTTCGCTGCCATGATCGTATTTCATTCGTCGGCATTTTCCTGCTTGTTGGGCATTCTGTATGGAATGTGGGATTTCATGGCGATGAACATTGTAGGCGGGGGTGTGCCTTCAATCGGATGGAGCTTGGCAATTGCTCCGATTGATGCCGATTTTGGTTTTCTCTTCCTAAGGGCGGCGACTTTAGTGTCCGTTGCACTTGTATTAGGCGTCGCATCATGGCTTGCGATCGATAGGGCCGATTATCTTGATTTTGATAAAGGATCAAGCAAAGTTTAACGGTTTATGAGTGAAAGAGACCGTGATGAATGAGCATAAAGACGGAACCGTATCGCGCGTCCCCGGCGTCATCGTTTCCGGTGTGTCAAAAACCATCAAGGGCAACCGTGTTCTGGATGGCATCAATGCCGTGTTTCCTGCAGCTCGCATCAGCGGGATACGAGGGCATAACGGATCGGGAAAAACGATGCTTTTGCGAGCGATCGCCGGTCTAATCTCTGTGGATGAGGGATCGATTGAGGTGTTCGGACAAACGCTTGGCCGAGGCGGCTTTCCAAAGGGTCTTGGATATATGATCGAGCCGCTTGAACTCTGGGAAGAGTTCACAGGGTCCGAGATGCTGCTGATGCTTTCATCATTGCGGGAAAAGCCCGATCGGCATCGAGTCGACGATGTGCTCGTTCGAGTGGGGCTGAATCCAGATGATGTCCGCAGGATTAAAAGTTACAGCCTCGGCATGAGGCGGCGCTTGAATCTTGCTCAGGCGCTGATGGGCAACCCTTGCTTGCTTCTGCTCGATGAGCCCACCAACGCGCTGGATGAAAATGGCCAGGAGGCAATGAGCCGAGTGCTTATCGATGAGCGCAATCGCGGAACCACGATCATCGTGGTGTCTCACGATCGAGAGGAGCTCGACAGGATTGCCGATATCCAGTTCATCATGAGCGAGGGCAGGCTGCGGGAGGTGCGGTGAGATGAAAGCAAGAATCCGTTTCCCGTGGTACTTGACCTGGGGCTTGATGCTCGTCGCCGCGCTCGGCGTGGGTCTCGTCACTCGTTTGAGCTACGCGGATGTTTCTGCTCATCCCGAGGAGCTTTATGGCATGACGTATCAAGTGGCCCCTTTCTCAACGGAAGAATTTAATAGATACGCGGAGGGTGTGGGGGACCCCGGTACGAAGCGGGCCCTGATGGATGCAGAGGCTGTTGTGCGGGTGCGCAGAAAAGGACTGCCCGTGTATCGCTATAAGGCTTTTACGACAAATGTGCATATCGATGAAGTGCTGCGTGGTGACGAAGCGCTTGCGGGAACATCCATCAATGTGTATGAACCCGTTTCTATGAATAAGCGCGGGAGCGAAAAAGTCCTGACGGCAGCGGACGCGTACCAGTTTGGATCTGTTCCCATGCGAGATGATGACGAGTACATTTTGTTCCTCAATTCAGCCCCGAAAAACCGTGTGGTCGGCGATGCGTGGACGCTTGCGGTGTCTCCGTTTTCAAAACTCGTTGTGAACGGGAGCCCTAGATGTGTTGTTCATTCAGGTTTGGACGGAGGTCTGCGCAGGGCGGATTTGCTGGATGCGGACATGGTTGCTGAGAGCCGGGAAGACAGGGATGCGTATCTCAGGGAGTGCGCCGACGTTGTAAGGGGGCTTGGTATGAACGATGAGAATTGACATCGGGAATGTGCGTTGCTTTGTTGAGATTGGTGACGATTGTCAGGTTGGGAGGATGCGATGTCAGCACAGTACTGTCTGACGTATTCTCAGGATGAGCTGAGCATCCAAGATGAGAATCTTGGTCTGGCTTTGCGGGTCGAGAAGCGTGGCGCTTCCAAGGCTTTGGGCCAGTTGTTCACGCGTCGCTTTGTGGTGTTCGGCGTGGATGGCGAGCGCTTGTTTCAGGTAATCGATGGCAATTCCGGAACGCTTCCGCGTGCGTCATTGAAGTTTGACAAGTGCGAGGTGCTTGTTCTTACTGCCGGCGGTGGCCACTTTGCTGTGAACTGCCTGGTGAATGACAGCGACTACACATTCTCGGGCGATCCGTTTTCGGCGGAGTTCTCCGTTGTTATCGATGGGGAGGCGCTCTCGGACGTTTCTGTCAAGCGAGGCGGTGGTAAGGCGGAGTATCGGTTCGCGGTTTCCGATGACACCAAGGCGGTCCAGGTGCTCGCGGTTGTTTCGACGCTCGCCGTGTTCAGGGGCAGGATCATACCCTGCATTGAATCGGACGAGTAAGGGCAGGCGGCTTTTGCCGGAGTGATGACGAAGACGCTGCCGTAAAGGTCGGGCTCCTCGCGTTTGCGGGGAGCCCGACTGCGTTTACCGGGTCCCGCCGCGGGGCAAGTCAACCGCGTCCTCGAGCGGATCATTGCGCTCGCCGAGCTTGACTGGATGGGGGAGGCCGCGTAAGTTCGACTTGAGGGCGATTCTAGGCCGAGGGACCTACACCACTTTCCGCGACGCTACCGTCCAAAAGAACGCTCGCTCAGTTTGGCCATTTGGGCGCGCTTCTCTCCCCAAAAAGCAAATCACCCCCGCATTGGGGCTGGTTCGGGGCCTCTGAGAAAAAACCTCCCCTATATTGGGGGTGGTTTCGGGTCCTTAAAGCGCGAAGACGCCTGTTGGCAAAAGCGCCGACAGGCGTTTTAATGGCGGCGGTCGGGAGTGAGCGCTCCATATAAGGCAAAACCTCCCCCAATATAGGGCAGGTTTCTTTTCGGACCCCGAAAACCTCCCCCAATGAAGGGGTGGTTTCCGCTACCGGGGATCCGGTCCTACTCGTCCGCCTCGTAGAGCAGCTCGTGCCCGTCATTAACGGCTGGCTGCTATGGAGGGCTTCGCGGCGCCTAACGTGCGCCTAGCGTGCATTCATGCAGAATGTACGCTCCCTTGCGATTTAAGACGGGCCCACTGGGTTGCTCCAGCGGGCCCTTTGCATGCGCAGGTTGCCAGTTTGTTAGTGCCGGTTCGCTCCCTGCCGGCCTTGGGCGGCGCGGTTGCGCGCGTGCGGGTTCGTGCCTGCGGCGCTCTTGCCGGTGGCGCGTCCGCCGGGTTTGCCGGGGTTGGGGCGCCCGTTCTGTTTGGCTCCCACCCGTCCGCTTGACGTGGATGCGCCCTTCTTTCCGGAGCGTGCCTCAGCGCGGCGCTCGGCGCGATTTTGGGGCTGCGATGCAGCGGTGTCTTCATGCCCGTGCCCGCCTCGGCTCGTCTTCGGCTCCGGCCGCTGTGCGCGCCCATTGCTGCGCTTGCCTGTCATACTCGTGCCGTTAAGCTTGCCGCCGCCTGCGCCCGGCTTGGGCGGCACCGGCTTGATCAGGCACTTCGCCCCGTAGCCGATCAGGTCCTCGCGCCCGGCCTTCCTCAGCGCCTCCTTCACCAGCTTGTAGTTCTCCGGTTTGCGGTATTGGATCAACGCGCGCTGCATGGCCTTCTCGTGCGGGTCGCGCGGGATGTAGACGGGCTGCATGGTGCGCGGGTCCACGCCGGTGTAGAACATGCAGGTGCTCATAGTCGACGGCGTGGGGTAGAAGTCCTGCACCTGCTCGGGCATGTAGCCCATGTCGCGCACGGCCTCGGCCAGCTCCACGGCCTCCTTCATGGTGGAGCCCGGGTGGCTCGAGATGAGATAGGGAACCACGTACTGTTTGAGGCCGTATTCCGCCGAGAGCCGCTCGAAGCGTTCGACGAACGCGTCGTAGACCTCGCGGCGCGGTTTGCCCATCACCGAGAGCACCGCGTCGCTCACGTGCTCGGGCGCCAGGCGCAGCTGGCCGCTCACGTGGTGCTGCAGCAGCTCCACCAAAAACTTGTCGGAGGCGTCGGCCATGGTGTAGTCAAAGCGAATGCCGCTGCGCACGAAAACCTTCTTCACGCCGGGAAGCTGCCGTAGGTCGCGCAGCAGTTCGGCATAGGCGTCCTCGTTCGTGTCCATGTTGCGGCACACACTCGGCCACAGGCACCTGCGGTTCTTGCAGACGCCGTGCGTGAGCTGCTTTTTGCACGCGGGTTTGAAGAAGTTCGCCGTGGGGCCGCCCACGTCGTTGATATAGCCCTTGAACTCTGGGTCTTGCGTGAGGGTCTTTGCCTCGCGGATGATGCTCTCGCGGCTGCGGACCTGCACCATGCGGCCCTGATGGAACGCCAGCGCGCAAAACGAGCACTCGCCAAAGCACCCGCGGTTGCTCGAGATGGAAAAGCGGATCTCGTCAAAGGCGGGGATGCCGCCCGCCGCGTCGTAATCAGGGTGCCAGTGGCGCGCGTAGGGAAGCTCCGCCACCTCGTCCATCTCGGCTTGCGTGAGGGGTGCCGCAGGCGGGTTTTGCACCACGTAGACGCCGTTCGGATAGGGCTCCACCAGGCGCCTGCCCGTGATGGGGTCCATGTTCTGCTGCTGCGTGTTGAATGACCGCGCGTAGTTGAGGCGGTCCTCCTCGAGCTCGTCCCAGCTGGGGAGCATGTCGTAATCGTACACGTTCGCCAGCGCGTCCGCCCCGCTCGTGCGGTACACCGACCCATTCACAAAGGTGATTTGGTCGACGGGCAGCCCGCCTGCCAGCGCGTCGGCGACCTCCACGATGGAGTGCTCGCCCATGCCGTAGAGCAGGATGTCGGCGCCGGAGTCGAGCAAAACCGAGCGCTTGAGCTTGTCTTGCCAGTAGTCGTAGTGGGCGAGGCGGCGCAGGCTCGCCTCGATGCCGCCGATGATGATAGGCTTGTGCTTGTACACGCTGCGGATGAGGTTGCCGTACACGGTGACGGCGCGGTTGGGGCGCGCGCCCGCGCGGCCGCCGGGGGTGTAGGCGTCCTCGTGGCGCGGCTTTTTGTTCACGGTGTAGTGGTTCACCATGGAGTCCATGTTGCCGGCCGAGACGAGAAAGCCCAGGCGCGGCTCGCCCAGCGCCTGGATGCTCTTGGGGTCGCGCCAGTCAGGCTGGCAGATGATGCCCACACGGTAGCCGTGCGCCTCGAGCACGCGGGAGATGATGGCCATGCCAAAGCTGTGGTGGTCCACATAGGCGTCACCGCAGATGTAGACGAAGTCACAGGCGTCCCAGCCGCGCGCATCCATGTCCGCGCGGGAGACGGGCAGAAACGCCTCGCGTCCCGGGCGCCCTTTGGTGCCGGGGCAACGCGCGGGGACGGATGCGATGGCGCGCCTGGAGGTGGGAGCGGCGTTTTTGGGCGTGGTGGCCGATGCACGCTTGGGGGCGGCGTGTCCAGATGCGGTCGAGGTTCCGTGCTTTTGGGCGGTCGTTTCCGCCTTCTTGGATGTGTTGGCGCCGGCGCGTGCGGATGCGGGTTTTCGCGTGCGATCGCCGGGGTTGGTGCCGCCGGGTTGCGTTGCCGGCGCCTGGCGTGCTGTTGAGGGCTGCTTTTTTGCGGGGTGCTTCGACATGGCTGAGGTCTTTCTGGTCTGATAGGCCGTTTCGCACTTTGAAGGCATTTTACATCGACACAAGGTGCGGCTCGCGCACCGGGCGGTGGGGGCGCCACTTCCCGCCGGTGAAGCTTGGTGCACTTTCAGAAAACTCGGAGCACTTTCAAAAACTTAGTGCGCTTTTCGACCATTATTCGCTTTCAGAATGGTTAAAAAGTGCACCGACTTTTGGAAAGGTGCTCCGAGTTTGGGAGAGGCGCACCGAGTTCGGGGGAGCGCGCTTCGGGCCCGATGATAACCCCGGCCTGCTCGCCCTCATAGCAGGTCGCCGTGGGAGCTCACGTAGCGCTTCTTCACCATGCTGGTAAGCAGCAGGTAGCCCGCCATCGTAGCGGCGAGCGCCCCAAAGAAAACCCCAGGTAGCGGAACGAGGCCCAGCGCGTCGCTCGCACCCGGCACACAAGGCGCGAGCGTAACGAGCGCCACGCCGAGCGCCGTGAGGACGGTCAGCAGCATCGCGGGGCGGGCGCCGGGCGCAAACGGCAGATGCACGGAGCGCAGCAGGTGAATGACGAGCGTCTGCGTCCACATGGACTCGACGAACCAGCCCGTCTGGAACGCCAAGATGAACAGCGCCTGCCGTTCCGGACTGGCGAGCGTACCCCAAGCACCTCCGGCAACGAGAGGACACACGACCCAGAACATGACGGCAAACGTCGCAATATCAAAAACCGAGCTTACGGGGCCGAATTTGAGCATGAACTCGACGATGCCACGGGCGTCCCAGGTGCGCGGCCGCGCGAGGAACGACTCGTCCACGCGATCCCACGGCAGCGCGATGCAGCTCACCGTGTACGCCATGCCGAGCATGAGCAGCTGCAGTGACGACATGGGCAAAAACGGCAGGAACAGGGCGGCGGCGAGCACGGAGAGCACGTTGCCGAAGTTGGAGCTCGCGGTGATCTTGATGTATTTGATGGTGTTCCCGTACGTGCGACGCCCCTCCACAATGCCGCGTGCGAGCACCGTCAGGTCCTTCTTGAGCAGGATGATGTCGGCGGACTCCTTGGCAACGTCCACGGCGGTGTCGACCGAGATCCCGCAATCGCTCGCGCGCATAGCGGCGGCGTCGTTGATGCCGTCGCCCATGAACCCCACCGTGTGTCCACCCTGCTCGCGCAGAACCCGCACGATGCGCGCCTTCTGCAGGGGCGTCAGTTTGGCGAACAGGCTCGTGCGGTCGGCGCGCGCCGCAAGCTCGCTATCCGTGAGCGCGTCGATATCGCCGCCGGTGAGAGCGCCTTGGGCGTCGATACCCACGAGCTCGCACACGGTTGCGGCAACGGCCGCGTTGTCGCCCGTGAGCACCTTCACACCGACGCCGAGGCCCGTCAGCTCGCTTACCGCCGCGCGGGCGCTCTTTTTGGGCGGGTCGAGGAAGGCGAGGTAGCCCATGAGCGTCATGTCGCGCTCGTCTGGCGCATCGAGGTCGCGTGCGGGCACGTTGTTCAGCTGCGCCACGCCCACCACGCGCATGCCGCGCTCGTTGAGGCCCGCCACGCGCTCAAGGATTTCGCGGCGCAGCTCGTCGGTGAGCGGCAGGACCTCGCTGCCCACCTCGACTGCGCTGCACGCGTCGAGCATCTCCTCAACGGCGCCCTTGGTGATGAGCTGGCGCTTGCCAAAGGCGTCCTCGACCACCACGCTCATGCGGCGCCGCTCAAAGTCGAAGGGGATCTCGTCGACCAAGTGCCACTGGCTGCGCGCGTCCGAGATTGCTCCGGCCTCGGGCGACGTGCGCCCGCCCGCGCGCTGCGCCTTTGCGTCCATGCTGCGCCCGCCCGCTGCGAGCTTTTCCGCACGCTCGATAATCGCCTCGTCCATAAGGTTGCGCAGCCCCGTCTGGAACAGGCTGTTGAGATAGGCGTGGCGCAATACGCGGTCGCTGGGGTTGCCCAAAACATCGAGGTATCGCGCCAAAACGATCTTGTCGCGCGTGAGCGTGCCGGTTTTGTCGCAGCACAGGACATCCATCGCGCCGAGGTTCTGAATCGCCGAGATCTCCTTGACCACCACGCTCTCCGCGCGCATGGCCTCGGCTCCGCGGGTGAGGCACGTGGTCACAATCACGGGCAGCATCTGCGGGGTGACGCCCACGGCGACGGAGACCGAGAAGAGCAGCGCATCGAGCCAGTTGCCCCGGCTGATGCCGCTGAGCACGAACACGACAGGGCACATGACGAGCATGAATCCCATGAGCACCCGCGAGACCGACGCCACGCCCGCGTCGAAGCTCGTGGTGGCGGGCCGCTTGTCGATCTCGTGCGCGATTCCACCCAGGTACGTGCGCGTTCCGGTGGTCACGACCACGCCCGCGCCCGAGCCGCTCTGCACGGTGGTGCCGGCAAACGCGATGTTGGCGCACGCATCGATCGAGAGGGTTTGCTCGCCGGTCCCGCTTGCTTCGGCGTCGAGCGCGCGGGCCGTCTTTTCCACGGGGTCCGACTCGCCGGTGAGCGCGGATTGGGTGATGAAGAGGTTGGATGCCCGCACGATGCGCAGGTCGGCGGGCACGATGTCGCCCGTGGCGAGCTCGATCAGGTCCCCGGGGACCACGGCGGAAAGGGGCAGCCGGACCACGCCCACGCCCTCGCGCGCGCAGTGGCAGGTGGTGGAGACGAGGCTCTTGAGCGCGTCGGCCGCGGCGGTCCCGCGTGCATCTTGCCAGTACGAAATGGCGCCGGAGATCAGAACCATGATGCCGATGATGACGGCGGTCGACGGGTCTTCGCTGCCGGGCGCGGCCATATACACGTTGGTGTAGAGCGAAATCGCGGCGAGGGCGATAAGAATGAGCGTGAAGGGCGTGAAAAATGCGCGCCCCAGGCGGGAAAGCGGCGTCTCTCGTGTTTCGGGCGCGATGACATTTGCACCGTGAACGGCGCGAATGCGAGCGGCCTGCTGCTCGGTGAGGCCGTGCTCGCCCGTCCCGAGCAGGCTCGGGACGTCGCGTGCGCTCCGTGCGCTCATGCGGGCGATCTCGGGGTCGAGTCCGGCGCCGTGCGTTTGGGCGGCGCGCGGCGTCTCGTGGTGGTTGGTGTGCTTCATCCAGGTCATGATGCATCTCCTATACGGTCGGTGCCGGCGCGCGCCGGCGTGTATGCGTAGAGGGAAATGCGCCCCTGGGGCATCTCAAGTGCGTGATGAGGTTGTGGGGTGCTCGGGCGTTGCCGCCGGTGCTAGCGGGCGTTGTTGCTGGCTGTGCCGGCGGCAGGCAAGGCGGCCGTTAGGTGCTGGGGCCGCCGGCAGGCGTTGTCGCTCATGCTGGCAAGCCCTGCCTCATCGGGCCACGTGCCGCAGCGCCATCGCTGGCATGTGGCCCGCGCGTGCTGCTACGCCGTAGCGCTCATCTGCCCGGACCGCTGGGTGCGGCCACAGGACAATCGAGGGTGAGGTGCCTTACGGGCGCTGCTACGTTCCGCGTATTCCATGGCGCACCTCCTTATGCTTGCGGCCGGAGCCTGGTTGAATTGCGTGCCAGTATAGGACTGCGCCTGCGGAAGGGCACGGCGTGCGCAATATCCTCACAAATAAGCTAGGTTAATGCTCTGCGACACGCGCGCTGCGCGAGGGCCGCCGCTGCCGGCTCGTTGTATGATGGTGCCCGCATATGTTAGCCGCGTTGGGGGTGAGGTGCTGGTGGAGCGCGCCAAGCAGGTATCTGAGTCCATTGAGCTCGGCGTTATTTTGGCGCTTGTGGGCGGTTTTATGGACGTGTACTCCTACATGGGACGCGGCGGCGTGTTCGCCAACGCGCAGACGGGCAACATCCTGCTCACGGGCGTCCATATCTCCGAGGGTAACTTCGCCCTGGCGGCGACCTTCTTCTTCCCGGTGTTGTGCTTTGCGCTCGGCATTATGGCCAGCGACCTGGTGCATGAGCGATTCGGCAACCGCATTCACTGGCGTCAGGCCACGGTCGCAGTGGAGGCGCTCATCCTGCTCGGCGTGGGCTTTATCGACGCCGGTCACAATCTCGAGGCGAACTGCCTCACCTCGCTCGCCTGCGGTATGCAGGTGGAGAGCTTCCGCAAGATTCACGGCCGCGGCATTGCCACCACTATGTGCATCGGCAACCTGCGAAGCGCCCTGCAAAACGTCGACGACTACATGATCACGCACAAACGCGGCTTTTTGGTGAACGGCATGCTGTACTTCGGCGTGATCGCGTGCTTTGTGGCGGGCGCCGTGTTGGGCAACTGGTGCCTCGATCGGTTCGGCTTGAGCTCCATCGCGCTGTGCTCGCTGCTGCTGTTCGTGGCGTTTTGCCTCATGTTCTCCGACCGCGAGGCGAGCAACGACTAGCTTCGCCGGCACGGGGAGGCTTTCGTTCCGCGCGCGGGACGGCCCTTGCCAAGTGCGGGCGATTGCGCCTGCTCGGCCGTCGCTTTACTGCCCTGCGGCGATCGCGGGCGATTACGCCGGCTCGTCTCCGTCGCTCCGCGGCCCTCTCCGGGCGCGCGCCGGAACTGGCGCGGCGCTCGCTATCGAATCGCCGCGCGCACCGTGCCGCCGCCGAGCACCACGTTTCCCGCGTAGACCACAACCGCCTGCCCCGGCGCGATGCCGCGTTCCGCCTCGCAAAAGTCGAGGCGGATGCAGCGCCCGCCCGCCGTGCAGCTCTCACTGCTGCCTTCCGCGGCACCGCCCTTGGCGCCGCCCGCCGCGTCGCCCGTCGCCCGCCGCATGCGGCACGCGCGGGTGGGGTGGTGGTAGCGGATCTTCGCGCCCACCTCGAGCCCCGCATCCCCGGCTTCGTCCAGAAGCTCGTCCATAATGTGCGCCGGCATGCTCCAAATCCAGTCGTCGGCAACAAGCCCGCGCGCCATGAGGTCGTCCGCCTCGCCGAGCGTGACGGTGTTCGCTTGCGCGTCGATGCCCGTCACGTACACGGGGTGCGCGCACGCCACGCCCAGGCCCTTGCGCTGCCCGATGGTGTAGCGGATGGCGCCCTGATGGCGTCCGAGGACCGTGCCCTCGGCGTTGACGATGTCCCCGGCGGGCAAAGGCGCGCCCCGGCGCTGCTCGATGAAGGCGGCGAAGTCGTTGTTCGGCACAAAGCAAATGCCCTGGCTGTCGCGCTTGGCGGCGTTCTCAAAGCCCTGCTCGCGGGCGATGCGTCGCACGTCGCGCTCCTTGACGAGCCCGCCTAGGGGCAGCAGCGTATGGGCGAGGCGCTCCTGGGTGAGCGAGTACAGCACGTAGCTCTGGTCTTTGCCGGCATCCACGCCGCAGCGCAGGGAAAAGACCGCGCCCACCCCGCCCGCGCGCCGCGCAATCGCGTCCAGCAGCTCCTGCGCGCCTGTGCAATCGGGCGCGGGGACATCCCGGAGCGCGGCCACCTGCCCGTAGTGCCCCGTGGCAACGTAGTCGCAGCCCAGCTCCCGGGCGATGTCGAGCAAGGCTCCGAACTTGAGATAGCGGTTGCAGTCGATGCAGGGGTTGGGCGTGCGCCCGGCCTCGTAGGTTGTTACGAACTTGTCGACCACGTCGCGGGCGAACTGCTCGCGAAGGTCAATCGCCTGCCAGGGGATGCCCAACTTGTGGCAGACCGCCTCGGCATCTTCGAGGTCGGACAAAGAGCAACACGACCCCGCCCCCTCATCGCCGAGGGTCCGGTTGCAGGTCAGGCGCATGGTGGCGCCCAGGCAGTCGTAGCCCTGGGTTTTGAGGAGATGCGCGGTGACGCTTGAGTCGACGCCGCCGCTCATGGCAACGAGTACGCGAGGTCGGGACATGGGTGCTCCTTTGGGCGAACGGGATTAGGCGAACAGGGGAGTCGACAGGTAGCGCTCGCCGGTGTCGGGCAGCAGGGCGACGATGGTCTTGCCAGCGTTCTCGGGCATCGCGGCGAGCTCAAGCGCCGCCCATACGGCCGCGCCGGAGGAGATGCCGGCGAGCACGCCCGCCTTCTGGGCGAGTTTGCGCCCGCCCGCGTAGGCGTCCTCCTCGCTCACCCGCACGACGCGGTCGATAACCGCGCGGTCCAGCACCTCGGGAATAAAGCCCGCGCCGATGCCCTGAATGCCGTGAGGGCCGGCCTGCCCGCCCGAGAGCACGGGCGACCCAGCGGGCTCCACGCCCACGACCTGCATGGAGGGGTTTTGCTCCTTGAGGTAGGACCCTGCGCCGGTAATCGTTCCGCCCGTGCCCACGCCCGCGACGAAGATGTCCACGCAGCCCTCTGTGTCGGCCCAGATCTCGGGGCCCGTGGTCGCCCGGTGCGCGGTGGGGTTCGCGGGGTTGACGAACTGGCCGGCGATCCAGCTCTTGGGCGTGCGCTCCGCCAGCTCCTCGGCGCGCGCGATGGTGCCCTTCATGCCCTGCGCGCCGGGCGTGAGCACGAGCTCGGCACCGTAGGCGGAAAGCAGGGCGCGGCGCTCCACGCTCATGGTCTCGGGCATGGTGGTGACGAGCCGGTATCCGCGCGCCGCGGCGAGCGCTGCCAGGCCGACGCCCGTGTTGCCGCTCGTGGGCTCGATGATGGTGTAGCCGGCGTTCGGCGCGATGAGGCCCGCGGCCTCCGCCTCGTTCAGCATGTTGAGCGCCACGCGGTCCTTGACGGAGCCCGCGGGGTTCTGACGCTCGAGCTTGACCAGGACGCGCGCGCCCAGGGACTCCTCGCGCTCGATGCGCGTGAGCTCCAGCAGGGGCGTGCGGCCGATGAGCTGGTCTATGGAAGTTGCGATGGCGCTCATGGGCGCTCCTTACGAATCGGACGGGCGTTTTTGCCCGCGTATGGTTCTCTTGCCCGCAGATGGTCGCAGAAAACGGGCCATGCGGGGCCAGCGCGGCAACAATTACATACTTGTTTCAAGGGTAAATGCCGCTCGGCGATAGGGGGTTATCTGCTATTCTGCAACCAAAGTAGCGTAAAAGGGGGAACGAACGACATGTTGGTCTCCACAAAGGGTCGGTATGCTCTGCGCGTGATGGTTGATTTGGCCGAGCACGCGGAGGATGGCCGCATTCCACTTAAGCAGATCGCGACCCGCCAGGGTATATCCGAGAAGTACCTCGAGAATATCCTCTCCTCGCTGGTGCGCGTGGACCTGCTGTCGGGCCTGCGCGGCAAGGGCGGCGGTTACCAGCTCACCCGCGATGCGGGCGACATCACGATTGGGGAGGTCCTGCGTATCACGGAAGGGTCGCTGGCGCCCGTGGCGTGTCTCGAGTCCGAGCACAGGGGCTGCGAGCACGCGGCGACGTGCCGCACGGTGCATGTGTGGCGTGAGCTCGACGATCTGATCACGGGGTATCTGGACGGCGTCACGATTGCCGATCTGGTGCCGAGCGGCGTGGACGCGGACGCGGCTGCGGAGTCGCCGGCGTGTCCTAAGTAGGCGCCTCGCGCAAGGCTAGTCGCTCGTGGCGACGCCCAGGATGGTGCACAGGATGCTCACGATGATGCTGCCCATCAGCGCCGAGCCAAAGCCCGCAATCGAGATGCCGCTGCCGAGCAGGTTGACCGACAGCCAACTGGCGAGTTCGAGCATGAAGCTGTTGACCACCAGTTGGAAGATGCCGAGCGTCAGGCACGTGAGCGGCAGCGAGATGAACGTGATGAGCGGCTTGACGAGCGAGTTCACCAGGCCCAGGAACAGCCCCACGAAGGCGAAGCTGAGCCACGGGTCCGCCGCGCCGAAAGGCGCGATGCCGGGGACGAAAAACGTCGCAACGGAGATGGCGATCGAGGTCAAAATCCAATTGAGGAAAAAGCGCATGAAGCGTGCCTTTCGGTCGGGCGCGTGTGGGGTGCCGGCGCACGGGCGTGCGAGGGCCTCGCGCGCGTTTGCGCTATTCTACCCAAAGCGCGCGTGAGTCTGACGAGATGAGGGTGTATGCAGCGTTACGTGTACGGCGATATCGAGGCGGCCGAGCCCTATGAGGGGGAAGACGGATCGCGCGTCATCTCCTTCTTCATCTTCAATACCGAGGTTCACCTGCACGCGTATCCTGGGGACGGCGCTACTGCGGACGAGTTTTCGCAGCTGGACGAGGCCCTCAAGGCGTGCCGCGACAGATGCCAGTTTTTCGAGGAGCGCCTCTCTCGTATGAGGGAGACGTCGGATATCGCGCGAGCGCACGCGGCGTCTCCGCGCCCGGTGCGCGTCGCGCCCGAAACGGCGGAGCTCATCTGCGCATCGATTGGATACTGCGAGCGAAGCCGCGGGTGCTTCGACATCACGATGGGCACCGTCACGAGGCTTTGGGACTTCCACGCCGGCGTGGTGCCGAGCAAGCTCGCGCTCTTTCGCGCGCTGCCGCACGTGGGGTACGAGAAGATCCACGTCGACGCGGGCGGGCCTGCGCCGCAGCTTTCCATCGACGACGCCGAAACGGTGCTCGACGTTGGGGGCATCGCCAAGGGCTACATTGCCGATGATTTGGCCGGGCTGCTCGAGCGTGCGGGCGTCGTGCGCTTTGCGATCAACCTGGGCGGCAACGTGCTCGTACGCGGAGGGCGCCCTGGGGACGCGGGCGCGAGCCCTGCCGTGCGGGCGGGTGACGCGTGGAGTGTGGGGATCGTCAACCCGCGCGATCCGGCACACATGCGCGCTATCGTGCGCATCGCGGACGGATCGGTGGTCACGAGCGGTCTGCACGAGCGCCGGTTCACCAAAGGCGGCGTGACGTACCACCATATCTTGAGTCCCGCCGACGGCATGCCCGCCCGCACCGACGTCGCCAGCGCGACCATCATCGCTCCGCGCTCCATCGACTGCGACGGCTACTCCACGACGGTCCTCATGCTGGGAATGGAGGAGGGCCTCGCCTTCGCCGAGGGCATCGACGGCATCGAGGCGGTGCTCATCAGCAGCTCGGATGAGGTGCGCTGGACCGAAGGGATTGGCGAGCGGCTGTCGCTCGTTCCAACGCTGCCGCGGTGGTAGCGTGCCGCTGTGCGGGCGGCACTGCAAAGAGGACCAGGCTGTTCGCGGGCGCGCCGGGGCGCGCGGGGTTGTTTGTGGCCCGTGTGCGATGCTCTGCTTTAGCGCAGTAGTGTGCTACACTCCTCTACGGTGGTGTATGTGCTGCCGTTTTATAGACACAATGCGTGCGCGCATGCGCTGGTGCGGCGCATGCGCGCATATAGTGCAGCGGGTTGGGTGATGGCATGAATATCGAGAAGATGTTTGAGCGTACGGACGTTGAGCAGTTGGTCGAGGCGTTCGAGGCGGTTGAGGGCGCAGACGAGATCCGCGCGTTCCTCACCGACCTGTGCACCCCGCGCGAGATCTGCGACTTTGCCCAGCGCCTGCAGGTTGCCCGTTATCTGGATGAGGGCGAGCCCTACGTTGAGGTGCAGGCCCGTACGGGCGCCTCATCGACGACGGTGAGTCGCGTGTCCAAGGCCCTGAACGGCGAGTACGGCGGCTATCGCAGCATCCTCGTGAAGCTCGGCGGGTCCGAGTAGGGGATTGCGCGGAAGCGTGCGGAGCGAGCGCGAATTGAAGCGGCCGGTTGCCATGCCGGTCGCTTTTTTGTTGGCGCGCGCGGGCGCGTTCGCCGGCTGTGTCCGGGCGGGCGTGTAGGATAGTTCATACGAAGCAATCGGAAGAGGCGAGGTGTCATGGGTGGCTCTGCGTATATCACCAGCGCGGGATCGGAGCTTTTGCAGTCTGAGGTGCAAGTTGTTCGGTCGTTCATTCAAAAGCACGGGCGCGTAGCGGTCCTCGTGCCGAGCTACGCCGAGGGCGAGCTGTGCCGTCGCGGCTTGGCGGACGCCGGCGTGGGCATGTTCGCCGACGTGCTGACCCCTGCGGCGTGGATCGAGGGGCTGTGGCGGCTGCTGGGCGACGGCACGCGCCTGGTGAGCTCGGTCGACCGTTTGCTGCTGTGCTCGCGGGCGCTTGATGTCGAGCACGACGGGGCTGATTCTGAGGGTGCCGCGCTGGCGGACAATCCGGGCACGGTGCGCATGCTTGCCAACGCGGCGCGCACGTTCATGCCCGCAGCACTTCGCACGGGCGCGGCAGATGGCGAGGACATTTCGGCGTCCGAGCGTTGCGTGCTCGAGGCTCTGGCACGCTACGGGAGCCTTCTTGGCGCCCAGGGGCTCTGCGAGCCGTCCGCGGCGGCGGATGCGCTGGCGGACCGTCTTGCCGAGGCGGCGCCGCCGTGCGCGAACGGGGTTGTGCTGCGGGGCGTGTCCGATTTTCCCGAGTATCTCGTGCGCCTGCTTGAGGCCATTGCCGAGCGCGGGGACGTCGCGGTGCTTTTGAACGAGCGTCAGGCCCTGCTGCTAGATGATCTAACCGCGCGCTTGGGGTGGCCGTGCGTCGATATGAAGGGCGAGGGCCCCGCCGTTCCCGCACTTTCGTTCGGCGAGGTGTGCGGTCCCTCCGCGCGCGCCGCTTCGTATACGAAGATCGCGCTTGATTTGCTGGATAATTCGCCTTCCCGTGAGGGCGCCGACGAGGCCAAGCTCGCCGGCGAAGCCGCGCGGGATGCCGAGGGCGGTTGCGTTGAGAAATCCTATGCACTCGCCATCGGCGCGCCCGAGCCGTTCGATGTGTTCGCCGCCGTGGCGCCGCGCTTGGCCGGGCGGGGCGTCTTCGCCCGCGCGGAGGGCTTCGTCGCGTTCGAGCGCACGCGTGCGGGCGAGGAGTTCTTCACGCTCATCGACTTCCTCAACCGGCTCAATACGCAGGAGACGAGCGCCTGGTGGCCGGCGCCCGAAGTGGCGGATTGGCTGCGTTCCCCCTTTTCCGGCGCAGGCGCGAGCCCACATGTTGCGCTGTCCCTCGACACGTACATGCGCAAGACGCGCGCGATGGACAAGGAGCGCCTGTTCGCGGAGCTAGACAGCAGGCAGAGCCGCGAGATGAACCGCGAGCGCGATGCGGCGCTGCAGCAGGAGCGCGAGCATCGCCCCGTGGTGTTCAAGTCGGTGATCGACGCCCTCGATGCCAAAGCATACGCTCGGGCGCTCACGCTCATGCTCGAGGCTGGCAGCGCCGGTGCGTCGGCTCTCTTTGGGGCGGGTGGCCTGGCCGTCCAGCAGGTTGAGCTCGCGGCCTTGCAGCGCGCTGTTGAGCTGCTTGAACGTGCGGGTGAGCTGGGCGTGTCCCCCGAGCGCGCACTCGTTGCGCTGCGCGCGCTGAAGGTACGCGCGTCGGTTGCGTCGTGCGCGGGGAGGGCGGCGCCCACGGTGCTCATAACGGGTGTCGATGCGCTGTCCGCCGCCGCGGCGGGCACGTACGCGTCGGTTCTTCTGGTGGACGCGAGCGCTAATGCGTATCCGCTTGCCGAGCGCGAGACGCCCGAGTCCGTTTTGGCGGCCAAGCTGGGGTATGCGGGCATTCGCCTGGCTCCGGCGGCTCGTCAGCGCGACCAGTTCGACCGCGCGCTTCAGGCGGCGGGGCGCTCCGCGGCGCTTGCGTACGTGACGCACGACAACGGGTCCGAGGAGCTGTATCCGGCGCTGGCGTATGCCGAGCTTCGCGAGGCCGCGTGCGCCGATGACGCAGGCGCGCTGCTCGAGGGGCTGCCGGGCGAGGGCGAGTTGTTCTCCAATCTCGACCCCGCACTCGGCGCCGGCGCCGAGCTCGACGATGCCCCGCGCCGCTCCGAGCATGTTTTGCCCGAGGAACTGCGGGGGTACGTGCTGCTGCCCAAGCGCTGCATCAACGGCCGCCCGGTCACGCGCTCGCTTTCCGCCTCGCAGATCGAGAATTACCTGGCGTGCCCGTACCGCTGGTTCGTGAACAGCCGCGTCGTCACCCGTCGTTTGGATGTGGAGTTCGGCCCCATTGAGCGCGGTAACTTCGCCCACGACGTTATGCAGCGTTTTTACGAGCGCCTGGCGGAGTGCGGCTTGGTGCGCGTGCGCCCTCAAACGATCGACGCGTGCATGGAGCAGATGGATATCGCCTTCGACGAGGTGCGCCAGGACCACCTTCGCGGCAAGTACACGCACGGCAAATACGCCACGCAGGAGCGCCCGCGCCCCATTCGCGGGGCCTTGGTTCCCCTCGACGAGCTGGAGCGCAAGCGCATGGACGCCATGCGCGAGCAGTTCCATGAGGTCGTGCGCCATGAGGCGGATCTGCTGCCCATCTACGAGCCCGCTCGATTCGAGTACTCCTTCGACAAGCAGGGGGTGCGCTACGCCGGCCGGCCGCTGGGCGGGCGCATCGACCGCATCGACGTCGCCCCGGACGCGGGGAGCGGCGAGCGCTTCGTGGTGATCGATTACAAGACCGGCGCGAATGTGGACGCCATGGCGTGCCCCGATCCGACTATGGGGTTTGAGCTAGGTGAGGAGCTCTCGCCCGATTGGCTGCCGGGCCGTGATAAAGACAAGGCGCCCAAGGTCCAGACGCTCATGTACGCAACGGCGCTCGAGCGCGCGACGGGCGGCTCGGCGCAGGGAGCGGTGTACTACGGCCTGCGCGGGCCCAGCATCGCGGGCGCGGTGTCGAGCGCGCTGACCGAGTGCGAGCCCTCGGCGTTTCCCGCCGATAAAAAGGCGTACCCCTATCCTGGGGTCAAGGGTCGCCTGCGGGTCAAACGGGACGGCGAGATGGAGTTTTCCGAGCTTCTGGACCGTGTGGAGCAAGGCGTTGCTCGCGAGCTCGACGCGCTTGAGGCGGGCGCGATCGCCCCGTGCCCCGCGTCCGATTCCTGTGCGTACTGTCCGCTCACCATGTGCGAAATGAGGCGTTAAATGGCTGCTATCAAACTGGATGCCAAACAGGAGCGAATCGTCAAGACGCTCGAAGGGCCGCTGTTCGTTTCCGCCGGCGCGGGCTCGGGAAAAACGTTCACCCTCACGCAGCGCATCATGTACGCCCTGCGCCCCGGCTCCAAGCCCCGCGAGCAATGGGCCGACCCGAACGTCCCCGAGGCGTTTTTGGACAGCATCGACCAGGTGCTGGCCATCACCTTCACGCAAAAGGCCGCCGAGGAACTTAAAGAGCGCATTCGCTCCGCGCTGGTCGCCGAGGGCATGGATGCGCAGGCCGCCAAGGTGGACAACGCGTGGATCTCGACCATCCACGGCATGTGCTCGCGCATTATCCGGGCGCATGCACTTGATTTGGGGGTCGACCCGGCGTTCGGCGTGGCCGATTACGCCGACGATCTCAAGCGGGCGGCTGTGGAGCACGTGCTCGGCCGCGCCGTTGAGCAGGACGCGACGGGCGGCGGCGCTTACGACGAGCTGCTCCGTGCCTTCACGCTTGAGAGCGAGGGCGGCGCGGGCAGCGGGTCGAGCCTGATGTCGATCTTGTTCAAGGTGCTCTCCGCCGCTTCCGCCCAGGTGGGGGGATTGAGCGCCTTTGCGCAGGTCAAGCCCGTCCCTTCCCACGTTGCCGTTATGGAGGCGTATCGCGAGATCGCCCTTGCGCCCAGCTACGCCAATGCCGAGGCGGCGCAGGTCGCCCTCGATGCCCTCGATTCATATGTGATGTCCGGCCGTGATATGGACGCTCTGCGCGCGTGCTTTGCCTCGTGCGGCGAGCTCTCCCTGCGCGGCCGTGGCATGGGCAAGGACGAGAAGACCGCCGTCGCCGAGGTGCGCCGCGAGCGGACGCTGTTCTTCGCCGAGGCGTTCCTGGCCCAGAAGGGCGCCGCGCTCGAGCAGCTCATGGCGCTCGCCGCCGAGGTCCAGGCGGAGTACGAGGCGCTCAAGGCCGAGAAGTCCCTGCTCGACAACGATGACCTGCTCACGCGCGCCTACGATGCCCTCAAGAACAACCCGCTCGTGCGCGCCGAGTTCGCCAGCAAGTTCAAGATGGTCATGGTGGACGAGTTCCAAGACACCGCCCAGCAGCAGGTGGAGCTCGTGCATCTGCTGTGCAGCCCAGACGGTCGCGAGCTGTGCACCGTGGGTGACGCCCAGCAGTCCATCTATCGCTTCCGCGGGGCGGACGTCTCGGTGTTTCGCCGCAAAAAGAAGCAGGTTGAGCAGGCTGAACAGGGTGTGAGCTGCAGTCTCGACGTGAACTTCCGCAGTCATGCCGACATCCTCGCCTATGCCGACAAGATCTTCGAGGGTGGCGAGGGTAACCCGCTCGGCCGCGACTTTTTGCATCTCGATTCGTGCGGCGAGCAAACGCGCAAGGGCGCACGCGCGCTCGTGGACCCGGCGAGCGCGCGTCGCCAGGCGGTGCTGGTTGCGGGCGGAAAGACGGACGCGCGCGCCGAACAGAAGGCCAGGGCCATTGCCGAGCGCTTCGCCGACCTGCGTGAGCGCGAGGGGTTCGAGCCCCGCGACATGGTCATCCTCATGAGGGGCTTAACGCACGCCGACGTGTACGCTCGCGCGATTCGCGCGGCCGGCATGCCGTGCGTGGTTTCCGGCGGCACCTCGGTGTTTCGTCAGGCGCCCGAGGTGGGCGCCATCGCGAGTCTCCTGGCGTTCTTGGCGAACCCCGACGATGGGCAAAAGGGCCTGATGCCGCTGCTCACCTCGCCTATGTTCGGCTTGGGAGCTACCGAGCTCTTGGCGCTTTCCACGCATATCGATCCACAGGCGGGCATCGTCGATTCGCGCACGCTCACCGGGCAGGTGTTTTTGTCCGGCGAGCTCATGGAGGAGTTCGGGCACCTGCCGCTTTTGGAGCGCGCGCGTGAGGTGCTCGCGCGCGCGGTGGGCCGTGTGGGGCGCGACCGCGTGGCGGATATCGCGCGCGACGCGGTGCATGAGTCGGGGTGGCTGCTTCGCCTGGAGCGCAGCGGCGAGGCCCAAGATCGCGCCGTCGCCGCGAACGTGCTCAAGGCGCTCGATATTGTTGAACGTGAAAGCGCAGGTAGAGCGTACGCGCCCCGCCTTGTGGCGCGGGCGTACGAGAGCCATGTCGCCCACATCAAGGAGTCGCCCGCGGTTCTGAACGGAGCCGATGGCAACGCCGTGCGGATCATGACGGTCCATGCGTCCAAGGGTCTGGAGTTTCCGGTGGTTGCCGTGGCGGAGTGCGACGGCATTTCGACCGACAAAGACGCGTTCCAGTCGGTCGAGCGCGGCGGGCGCGCGTTTTGGATGGCTCGCCCCAATCGCTTTGACGTTGCGGACGACGCGAAGATGCTCGGCAAAGTCGAGCTGGACGAGGATGAGATCACGCACGAGATCCCGGATGAGGCCGCCGAGGCGTTCGCGTATATGAAACGCGAGAATCGCCTGCTCGATTACGAGGAGGCGGCGCGCCTGCTGTACGTGGCGATCACGCGTGCCCGCGAGGTCGCGATCCTGACCTTTGGCGTGAAGTATGCAACGGAGCTCGTCCCGGGGCATGGTACGTCGCTGGTGGGCGAGGTGCTGAGCCGCATCCTGCCGGTCGACGAGGGCAACGACGGCCTGCCGGATTTGGGTGCGGGCCGCCTGGCATTTGACGATTCGAAGGAGGGTGACTTCCAGCTTATCGCGCTCGACGAGCTCAACTACCCCGGCAAAAAGGGCGTGCACCGCACGTATGCGGCGGTCGATTACGCCCCGATTGAAGCATGGGGAAGCCAGGGCACGTCCGGGCTTTGTGACGCTCGGGGCGAGGGCTCGGATGGCGGCGCTGCCTTGTGCGGCGGCGTTGTTGGCGCCGGGGCTGCTGCCGGCTTCGATGCGGCTGCGGCCCTGAGCTGCGGTGCCGGCGGTGCTGATGCGGCCGCCCGCGATGAGGCGGCTGGCGGGTTTGGCTCCTCTTCGCGCGCCGCGGGCGGTGCCGGCGGTGCTGATGCGGCCGCCCGCGATGAGGCGGCTGGCGGGTTTGGCTCCTCTTCGCGCGCCGCGGGCGGTGCCGATGCGGCTGCCTGCGATGGGGCCACCGACGGCTTTTGTTCCGCTGCGTGCGCCGCGGGTGTTGGGTCGGATGGCGTTCGTTCCTTCGCCCTCGTGACGCCCGCCGCCGTTGATGTCGATATTGTTCCGGGCATCCGCTCGCCTCGTGCGTCGTATAGCTACTCCTCCGTTTCCCGCGAGCTTCATGCCGAGGCGGAGGACCGTGCGGTCAATGCGGGCCCTGCGGACGGAACTGACCTTGAAGGTGCGGATGCCGTCCTGACCGACATGCCTGCCGCTTCCGTTGACGCGGCCCGTGAGGCCACCGAGGTCGACGGTGCCGAGCAAACGGGCGGGGATTCCGCAATGCAGGCGGCGGCTCCTGCGGGCGCCGCGACGGACGCCACGAATCTGGGATCGGTGGTGCATGACGCCTGCCAGTGGATGATCGAGTCGGGTATGGATGAGGTTCCCGCTGAGCGCGTCGACGCGCTGTGCCGCTATTGGGGCTGTACGCCCGAGCAACGCGTGCGCATCGATGCCGCGCTGGAGCGCTGGCGCGGCTCCGAGGTGCGTGCGGAGGCTTTGAGGTGGCCATGCGTGCAGGCGGAGGTGCCGTTCTTCAGCCAAGGGATGGACGAGCTCGCCGAGCGCTTCGCCCCGTATGCCGAGGGCGCCATCGACCTGCTCTGCACCGACCCCGCCGACCCAACGCGTGCGCTGGTGATCGACTACAAGACCGGCGGCCATGCATCCGAGACGCCCGAGCGCCTGCAGGAAAAGCACGCCCTGCAGGCCCGCGTATACGCCGACGTCCTGCATAAGCAGGGCTACACCCGCGTGACCCTCAAGTTCGTCCGCGTCGAGCAGCCCGACGCAGACGACCCCACCCAGCCCCAAGTCGTAACCTACGAGCTCTAATCCCAAAATGCGTCATTTAGGGTCAGACCCTAAATGACGCATTACGTTGCAGAGCGCGAATCAACATAGTCGACATAGCCCCGGGGGCCGGAGCGCATCGTCCCGCGCGCAGTTCCGCACGAGCCGAAAGGCACTTAATGTGCCTTTCGTGCGAGCCAGGACTGTCCGAGCACGGGATGATGCGTGCAGGCCCCCGGGGCGGTCAGGCCCGTGAGACGAGCGTGAGGCCGAACACGGTGTGGACCTTCGGCGGGCAACGCGTGTTCGCCTGTTGTGTCCGGTCGGTCGGGTAGAATCGAATGCATTCAAACATGGGGCCTTACGCGCCCTTACGGAGATTCTCAGCACATCACATTGGAGACGAGCACATGGCCTTCGTTCACCTGCACAACCACACCGTCTACTCCATGTTGGACGGCGCCACACGCATCAAGGATATGGTCAAGCGCGCCGTTGACCTGGGCATGCCCGCCGTGGCCATCACCGACCACGGTTACATGTACGGCGTTCCCGAGCTCGGCCTCGCCTGCGATGCCGTGAACCACGGCACGCCCGAGTACAAGGTCTGGAGCCACGACAAGTCCTTCCTGGAAAAGGGCCGCCGCGACGAGCTCGAGGCGCCCGATCCCGACAAAGACCCGCGCGGCTACGAGCAGCACATGAAGGACCTGGCGATGTGGGACGAGGCGGGCAACATCGACGCCCTCAAGCCGCCCCTGGTTATTAAGCCCATCTTCGGCTGCGAGGTCTACTTCACCCCCGACGACACCCTGGCGCGCGACCGCAAGCCCGAGCTCTACCACATGGTGCTCTTCGCCCAAAACGAAGAGGGCTACGTCAATCTCATGCAGACGGTCTCCGAGGCCGCCGTGCAGGGCTTTTACTACAAGCCCCGCGTGACGCTGGACAACCTGCGCCGTCATGCCAAGGGCCTCATCGCCAGCTCGGCGTGCATCGCCGGCATCATCCCCAAGTGCATCGACCGCGGCGAGATGGACAAGGCGCTCGAGTGGGCGGAGATCTTCCGCGACACGTTCGAGCCCGGCAACTTCTACATCGAGATCCAGGAGCACGGCATCACCACCGATTCCGGCATCACCGACGAGGAGCTCTCCAAGACGCTCATCGAGATCGCTGCCCAGGTGGGCGTGAAGGTCATCGCCACCAACGACTTCCACTACCTCACGCGCGAGGACGCCCCGGTTCAGGACGTGGTTATGTGCATCGGCACGGGCTCCAAGATCGACGATCCCAACCGCATCCGCATGGAGGGCTCGGAGTTCTACATGAAGACCGAGGAGGAGATGCGCGCGTTGTTCCCGTATTGCCCCGAGGCCTGCGACAACACGCTCGAGATCGCCGAGAAATGCAACGTCGAGCTCGATTGGGACAGCATCATCCTGCCGAATTACCCGCTGCTCGACCCTGGCGAGACGCATGAGAGCCAGTTCCGCCGCGAGTGCGAGGAGGGCCTGGCCAAGCGCTACGGACCGGATTGGGACGGCAAGGAGATCGGCGGCGTCGACATCCGCGAGCGCTTCGAATTCGAGTACAAGGTCATCTGCGACAAGGGCTTTGCCGCGTACTTCCTCATCGTTGCCGAGTACGTGCGCTGGGCCAAGCAAAACGGCATCGGCGTCGGCCCGGGGCGTGGCTCGGCGGCGGGCGCTCTCGTTGCGTACGCCATGGACATCACCACCTTCGACCCGCTGTCGAACGGCCTCATGTTCGAGAGGTTCCTCTCTCCCGAACGTACCGAGATGCCCGATATCGATATGGACTTCGACGATGAGCGAAGGCTCGAGGTAATCGAGCACGTTCGCCAGCTTTACGGTCCCGAAAAGGTCACGCACGTCATCACTTATTCCACCATTAAGGCCAAGCAGGCCATCAACGACGCCGCCCGCGTGCTCGACTACCCCGTCTACATGGGCCAGCGCCTGTCCAAGATGGTGCCGGGCGACCCCGGCGTCAAGCTCAACCAGGTGCTCGAGAAGATCCCCGGCAAGGAGGACATGTTCAACCCCGACCTGGTCGAGGCCTATCAAAAGGACGAGGACGCCCGCCGCATCATCGACACGGCGCTCTCCATCGAGGGCCTCACCCGCGGCGAGGGCGTGCACGCGTGCGCGGTCCTCATCTGCCGCGACGCGGTGAACGAGCACGTCCCCACCAAGCTCGACACCAAGGGCGGCGTGGAGATCACCCAGTACGAAGGCCATACCGTGGCGGACATGGGCCTGCTCAAGATGGACTTCCTGGGCCTGCGCACGCTCACGGTCATCTCCAAGGCCAAGGCCAACATCAAGAAGAACCACGGCATCGATATCGACGTGGACGCGATTCCCTTTGATGACCCCAAGATCTTCGAGCTCATGAGTTCGGGCCGCACCGCCGGCGTGTTCCAGGTCGAGTCCGCGGGCATGACGGCTACCATCAAGAACATGAAGCCCACCGAGTACAAGCACGTGGTCGCTCTGATCGCCCTGTACCGCCCGGGCCCGCTGGGCGCCGGCATGGTCGCGAGCTATATCAACCGCATGAACGGCAAGGAGCCGGCGGTCTCCTATGACCCGCGCCTCGACGGCATCCTGGGCGAAACCTACGGCACCATGGTCTACCAGGAGCAGGTTATGCTCATCTCAGTCGAGATGTGCGGCTTCTCCAAGGGTGAGTCGGACTCCCGTATCCGCAAGCCGGTGGCAAAGAAGAAGATCAAGATGCTGACCGACCAGGTTTTCAAATGGTCGGACGGCGAGGACGAGACCATCTACGACCACTGGATGAACGGCGCGGAGAAGAACGGCTACAAGCGCGAGGTCGCGCAGAAGATCTGGGACGACGTTCTCGAGTTCGCGTCCTACGCGTTCAACAAGTCGCACTCCGCCGGCTACGCCATCCTGGTTATGCAGACCGCCTGGCTGAAGGCCCATTACCCCAACGAGTACATGGCGGCCGTGCTCACCTCCTACACGGGCAAGACCGACAAGATCGTGCACTACGTCTCGGCGTGCCGCCATGACGGCATCGCCGTGCTGCCGCCCGACATCAACGAGTCCGGCACCGAGTTCACGGCGACCGCCGAGGGCGTGCGCTTTGGCCTGGCGGGCATTCGCGGCGTGGGCGAGGGCGTGACCGAGGCCATCATCGCCGAGCGCGAGAAGGGCGGGCCCTTCAAGAACCTGCACGATTTCGTCGAGCGCGTGGATTCCAGCCAGGCGAACCGTCGCGTGATCGAGGCCCTCATCAAGGGCGGCGCCTTCGACTCGACTGGCTACCCGCGCCGTCAGCTCATGCACTTTGTGGACCGCGACAACCCCGAGAACATCATCGATGCCGCCGCCAAGCGCCAAAAGGACCGCGCGGCCGGGCAGACCTCGCTGTTCGACGTGTTCGGCGACGTGGAGGGCTCGGGCTTTGAGGTCACCGTGCCCGAGCCGGACGGCCAGGAGTGGGACCGCCATATGAAGCTCACCTTCGAGAAGGAGGTGCTGGGCATCTACGTCTCCGACCACCCGCTGCGACCGTACGAGTACGCGCTGGCGAAGGCACGTGAGTTCACCTTGTCGCAGATCGATACCGGCTTTGAAACCATGGGACCCACCGGCAACGCCGTGAGCCAGGAGATTCCCGAAGGCAAGCCGTATTGGTGGGCCGGCATGGTCTCGAGCGTGAGCAAGCGCGTGACCAAGAACGGCGACCCCATGGGCATCGTGACGCTGGAGGACATGGAAGGCGAGGCCACGGTCGTCATCTTCCCCAAGGCATACAAGCAGTGCGAGAGCTATCTCTACGGCGAGGTCGACCCCGAGACCGGCGCGCAGCTCTCCGACGCGTTCATTCGCGTGAAGGGCAAGCTCGAGCGTTCCGACCGAGGCGACCAGATTATCGCGCAGGAAATCGAGCCGCTCGTGCTGAACGAGGAGAGCAACCGCCCCAAGGTGTTCGAGGTCATGGTGCCGAGTTCGCGGTTCTCGCAGTCGAATATGGCGCGCCTCGCCACGGTGCTGGCCACGAATCCGGGCGGCGACCGCGTCGAGCTCTTCGTTGAGCAAGGTGACGGCCAGACCATGCGCGCCGAGATCCCCGTGCGCGTGAATGTCCGCTCGATTGCGCTGATCGCCGAGGTCAAGGGCATCGTGGGCAACAAGGGCCGAGTGACGGTGATCTAGGTCGTCCGTGCGGACGGCGGCATATATCATCCGCTGCTCGGACAGTCCTGCTCGCACGAAGGCCCCACTGGGGCCTTCGGCTCGTGCGGAACTCGCGACGGACGATATATGCCGCCGCCCGCCCTGCCCTCACTTCGTCGTTTTACGCGCCCCGACGGTGGTTGGTGGCTTATGGGTGAGGTTGCATGTCTTTCGTTTATGCTGCGGTTGCTTTGGGCATACTAGTTCTTAGTTGTATATACAGCGAAGCCTGAAAGGATTGATTCGTATGGCTACGTTTTTCAAGAATGATGAGACGGGTAAGTTCCTCGCGGCGGTCGACGCCGACATGGTGGCTCCCGCCGACTACACCGAGGTCGTTGCCAACTCCGTGGACGCTGCTGTTGAGAAGCACGTTCCCGTGGTGGACGTTCAGCGCGACGGCCACGTGCTCAATGTGACCGTGGGCGAGGTCGACCACCCCATGGAGCCGGAGCACTACATCGAGTGGATTGCGCTCGAGGCCGCCGGTCGCCTGGAGTTCCACTACCTCAAGCCGGGCCAGACCCCGACCACGTTCTTCGCGGGCGGCGCCAAGACCGGTATCGTGTACGCCTACTGCAACCTGCATGGTCTGTGGAAGGCCGAGTTCTAATTTATGAAACTTGCACTCGCGCAGATCAACGAACGACTCGGTGATTTCGACGGCATCTGCTCTCGTATCGAGAAGCAGGCGCTTTTGGCGCACGAGGCCGGCGCGGACTTGCTTTGCATGCCCGCGCCGCTCTTTTGCGGCGTAACGCCCGCTTCCTTTGCGGAGTATCCGAACTACGAGCATGACCTGCTGCGCCATCTGCGCCAGGTCGCGCTCGCGGTTGAGCCGCTGGGAATCGCATGCTTGGTCCCCGCCGTTTTGGCGCTCGAAGCGGGCCAGCTCTTCGAGGTGTTCCTGCTGCGCGAGGGCCGTGTTGTGCCCCTGCGGCTCACGATGATCCGCCATCACGACGAACTCCCCGTATCGCCGTGGTCTCCGCCGATTTTCGAGGTGGCGGGCACGCGCGTCGCCGCGACGTTCGATGTCATGCGCGATATCGATTCGATTCCCGGCGGATGCGACCTCGTGGTGTATTTTTGCGTCAACGGATTCGACGCATCCGACGAAACAACCGCTGCCGTAGCGGCGGTTTCGGACGGGGCGTTTTCTGCCCAGGTCGAGCGCGCGGGCGTTTGGATGGCGTGCATGTCCGCTGTTGGAGGCTACGACGCTTCGGTGTATACGGGCGGCTCGTTTGTGATGGACGACGCCGGCCGCGTGGTTTCTCAAGCCCCCTGCTTTGAGGAGGCGCTGCTCATCCAAGATGTCCAGCGCGGTATGATGACCGATGTCCTGCCGAGCCGCGAGCTGCCGGTGTATTCAAAGGAGCTGTGGCTGTGGGAGGCCCTGCGCCTGTACGTGCGCGATGCGGTTGCTGCTCAGGGGAGCGCACGCGTTGTGGTTCCCATGACGGGCGATACGGCGAGCAGCCTGCTCGCCTCGCTTGCGGTTGATGCCCTGGGGTCTCGAAACGTGCTCGGCCTTTTGGTGTCGCATGAGGACGCGTGCACGTCCGCCGCGCAGCGAGCGGAGGATCGCAATGCCGATGTGGCGCGCGAGCTCGCGTCGAGTCTTCGCATTCGCCTTGTTGAGCGCGTTGCTCCGAGTGAGGCGCTGGTGTTCGACCGCGATGCGGTCTCGCGCGCTGAGAGCGAGCTTGCTCGTGCGATCGATGCGCTTTTGCTGGCAGATACCGCGCGCGTGCAAAGCGCCGTGCCCCTGAGCGCCTTTACCAAGACGGATGCCGCGCTTCGGGCGAACGCGCTCTCCGCAATTGACACGGGCGTCATCGCGCCGTTTGCCGACGTGTTCCTCTCAACGCTTACCTGTCTTGCCCGTTGCCGTATGGGCGCTGCCGCAGCGCTTCCGGGCGCCGTGCTGGATGCCACGGCCCAGCACGAGGAGTACCGGGCGGTCGTCCGCGATGCAGTGGCACTGCTGCATCTTAACAATGCGGACATGGAGGAGCGGTGCTGCCGCTTGCTTGCCCAGTTTGATGCGGCACAGGTCGATCAGGCACTGGCTGCGCACGTCGAGCGCAATGTGACCCTCGAGGATCTCCCGTTGTTTGATAAGAGTCCCGAGATGAGCGCCGTACTCATGCTGTTGGTGCGCCGCAACGAGGCGGGACGTCGCCGTTTGCCCATGTACCCCATCGTATCCGGGCGTTCGTTCGCTGAGCGGCTGTGGCCCGAGCAGCTGGCGTGGTCCGATTTCGGCTTGCGCTCGGAGGAGCGCCTGACTGCCGCGGATTTTGCCGAGCAGGAGTACCAGCGGCTTGAACAGCGCGGGGACGAGCGTGGTGCTCAGGCGCGCGGCGAGGTCATGGGTATGCTCGGAGCGCTGCTGGGCCTTACACCCGAGCAGCAGCAAGAGCTCATGAGCGAAGAGGGTCAGCAGCGCATGCGCGCGGAGCTCCACGAGCTTGAGGGCAATATGCGCGATATGCTCCGCAAGATGGCCGCGTCCCAGGCGTCGCACTCCCAGGAGGGCGAAGGCGGCCCCGGACTCAAGCAGCCGTTTTCCTTCTTCTCGTTGAACTAAAGTCGCAAGCGTCTCCGTTTCGTGCTATATTAGAACAGACGTTCGTATAGTGCGGGGGGAGGTGCATCCATGGTCATCTTAGGAATAGACCCGGGTCTGGCAAATACCGGCTGGGGCATTGTGGAAGAGCGAACCGGAGAGGTTCGCTGCCGTGCCTATGGGTGCATAGAGACCTCGGCGGGCTCAGATCTTGCGGCCCGGCTGCGGCGTATTGCCGATGAGCTACGGCACGTGGTCGAGCGCTACCATCCGCAGGAAGCGGCTGTCGAGGGCATTTACTTCGGGGCCAACGTCCGGTCCGCGATCCCAACGGCCCATGCGCGAGGGGCCGCCCTCGTATCGTGCTCGCTATGCGGCGTCGAGGTCGGCGAGTACACCCCTATGCAGATCAAGCAGGCGGTCGTGGGCACCGGTTCCGCAGATAAAGCCCAAGTAACCTATATGGTGCGAACGCTTTTGCATCTCGATCACGACCCCAAGCCCGACCACGCGGCAGACGCGCTCGCTTGCGCGGTATGCCATGCGCACTTGCGCAGGACGCACGCGCTCACCGATGGCGCGTTCACTCAACAGAAGGGAAACCCGTACGCATGATCTCGCAGGTATATGGATCGGTGCTCGAGGCTTTTCCGACCTCGGTGGTTATCGATGTCAACGGCATAGGTTTTGAGCTGGGCATATCGGCGAGCACCGCAGCGGCGCTTCCGCCGGTGGGGGAGAGTGCGCGCCTCTATACGAGGATGGTGGTCCGCGAGGATTCCTGCACGCTGTTCGGTTTTGCAACGCGGGACGAGCGGACGATGTTCGACCGCCTGGTCGCGGTGAGCGGTGTGGGCGCAAAGCTCGCGCTCGCCGTGCTGTCGACGTACAGCGCTCAGCAGCTGTACGCCGTGGTGATGGCGCAGGATGACAAGGCGATGTCCAAGGTTTCCGGCGTAGGCAAAAAGACGGCTCAGCGACTTATCCTTGAGCTTAAAAGCGTATTCGAGAAAGACCGCAGCCTTGCCGGTGCGAGCGTTTCGTTTGCCGAGGCGCCGCTGCCATTGGCTGTGGGCGCAGCGCAGGCATCCACGGCTTTAGACGATGCCATGGAGGCGCTGCTGTCCATGGGGTTCACCTCGCAGGAGGCGTCGCTTGCGCTCGATGGTTTTGACGGTTCCAATATGCGGGTCGAAGAGCTGCTTGGCGCGGCGCTGAAGCGCTTGGGGATGGATGCGTAATGTGGGAAGCAGATGATTCGGTTGACCTGTGGGCGGATGTTCCCGCACGTGGCGGCGCTCGCGGCAATAGCGAGACCGAGCGCTTCGTTACCGGGGAGCTCACGTCCGATGACCTGGATGTCGAGCGCAATTTAAGGCCCCAGCGTCTCGACGACTACTGCGGTCAGAGCCATATCAAGCAGAGTCTGAAGATTTTGATCGAGGCTGCGCAGAGCCGTGGCGAGTGCCTGGACCATGTGATCTTCTCCGGGCCTCCTGGCCTGGGTAAGACCACGCTGGCCGCCGTTGTCGCCAATGAGATGGGGGCGCAGATCAAGACGACGTCGGGTCCCGCCATCGCGCGCACGGGAGACCTCGCGGCGATTCTGACGAACCTGCAGCCGGGTGACGTGCTGTTCATCGACGAGATTCACCGTCTCAACCGTCAGGTCGAGGAGATTTTGTATCCCGCGATGGAGGACTTCTCGCTCGACATCGTCATTGGCAAGGGCCCTGCCGCCCGTTCGATCCGCCTGGATATCCCGCACTTCACCCTTGTGGGAGCCACCACGCGCTCGGGCATGCTCACCGGGCCCTTGCGCGATCGCTTTGGCATTTCCTTCCGTCTGGATTATTACGGTATTGAGGACTTGGCCGACATCGTGTGCCGATCGGCTGCCATTTTGGGCGTGGATATCGACCGGGCCTCGGCGATCGAGGTGGCCTCGCGCTCGCGCGGCACGCCACGTCTGGCGAATCGCCTGCTCAAGCGCGTACGCGATTACGCGCAGGTGCGTGGCGGGGGAGCCATCGACTTGGCGATCGCGCGGGAGGCCATGGCGTTTTTCGAGATTGACGAGTTGGGCCTGGATTGGATGGATATCCGCATCCTGGAGACGCTGTGCAAGACGTTCCGCGGTCGCGCCGTGGGCCTGTCGACGCTTGCGAGCGCCACGGGCGAGGACGCCAACACGCTCGAGGACGTCTACGAGCCGTATCTGCTGCAGTGCGGTCTTATCGTGCGCACGCCGCAGGGCCGCATGGCAACTCCGGCGGCCTTTGAGCACTTGGGGCTTGAGCAGCCAAACTGTTAGCGCTTTGCGTCATCCGAGTGCATGGCGAATACGTGCGGCGCACTGGCTGCATGGTATGCTGAAACAACTACTGTCCTATTTCGAGGGGGACTCACTATGCCTACCGATATCGAAATCGCACACTCCGTCGAACCGTGGCCCATCCAGCAGGTTGCCGAGGCTGCTGGCGTCGACGCCAAGCACCTGATTCCCTACGGCTTCGACAAGGCCAAGGTCGATTACTCGCTGTTGAACGAGCCGTCCGACCACGAGGCCAAGCTCGTGCTCGTGACCGCTATCAACCCCACGCCCGCAGGTGAGGGCAAGACCACCACGACCATCGGCCTGGCTGACGCCCTGCGCCGCCGCGGCGTCAAGAGCGCCGTCGCGCTGCGCGAGCCCTCCCTCGGCCCGGTATTCGGTGTCAAGGGCGGTGCCGCGGGCGGCGGGTATGCCCAGGTGGTTCCCATGGAGGACATCAACCTGCACTTCACGGGCGACTTCCACGCCATCGGCGCGGCGAACAACCTGCTCGCCGCTATGCTCGACAACCATATCCAGCAGGGCAACGCGCTCGGCATCGATGTGAAGCGCGTCACCTGGAAGCGCGTCGTGGACATGAACGACCGCCAGCTGCGCCATGTTATCGACGGCCTGGGCGGCAAGGCCCAGGGTGTTCCGCGCGAGGATGGCTTTGACATCACCGTCGCCTCCGAGGTCATGGCGATCCTGTGCCTGTCCACCTCCATCTCCGATCTCAAATCCCGCTTGGGCGAGATCGTGGTCGGTTACACCTATACGGGCGAGCCCGTTCGCGCGAGCCAGCTCAAGGCGCAGGGCGCCATGGCGGCCTTGCTCAAGGACGCGCTCAAGCCCAACCTGGTTCAGACGCTCGAGCACACCCCCGCGTTCGTGCACGGCGGCCCGTTCGCGAACATCGCGCACGGCTGCAACTCCGTTATGGCCACGCGTATGGCCATGCGCTTCGGTGACATCGCCATCACCGAGGCCGGCTTTGGCGCGGATCTGGGTGCCGAGAAGTTCCTCGATATTAAGTGCCGCATGACGGGTATTCGCCCGAGCGCTGTTGTGGTCGTCGCCACCGCGCGCGCTCTCAAGTACAACGGCGGTGTTGCCAAGGCCGACCTCAATGCCGAGAACCTCGAGGCCCTGCGTGCCGGCATGCCGAACCTCCTGCGCCATGTTGAGAACATCCAGACCGTGTACGGGCTGCCGTGCGTCGTTGCCATCAACCGCTTCCCGTCCGACACCGAGGCCGAGCTCGCGCTCATTGCCGAGGAGTGCGAGAAGGTCGGCGTGAACGTTCGCCTGTCTGAGGTGTGGGCCAAGGGCAGCGAGGGCGCCCTTGAGCTTGCCGACGAGGTCATGCGCTTGGTCGAGCAGTCCAGCGAGTTCCATTTCGCCTACGAGGACGGCGCGGATATCGCCGATGCCCTGGAGGCTATCGCCACGAAGATCTACCACGCCGATGGCGTCGACTTTGCTCCTGCGGCGAAGCGCCAGCTCGCCGAGCTACGCGCCAACGGTTTTGGCAACCTGCCCGTGTGCGTGGCGAAGACGCAGTACTCCTTCTCCGATTCTGCAACGCTTCTCGGCGCGCCCGAGGGCTTCCGCATCACCGTGCGCGAGCTCAAGGTGAGCGCCGGCGCGCACTTCGTCGTCGCGCTTACCGGCAATGTGCTGACCATGCCGGGCCTGCCGAAGGTCCCCGCGGCGGAGAATATCGACGTGGACGACAACGGCGTGATTACCGGACTTTTCTAATATGGCGACGATTATCGATGGTAAAAAACTCGCCGCCGAGGTGCGTGAGCGCGCGGCGGCCGATGTGGCGGATCTCGCGGCTCGCGGTATCGCCTGCGGACTTGCGGTGGTGCTTGTGGGCGACGACCAGGGGTCTGCCACCTATGTGCGTGCAAAGCTGCGCGACTGCGAGGAGTGCGGCATTCCATCGCAGGACTACAAGCTGCCGGCGAGCACCTCGCAAGAGGAGCTTATGGAGCTCGTGCAGCGCCTGAATGCCGATGCTGGCATCGTGGGCATCCTCGTTCAGATGCCCCTGCCCCGTCATTTGGACGAGGAGGCGGTCGTTGCCGCCATCGACCCCAAAAAGGATGTGGACGGCTTTCATCCCGAGAACTTGGGGCGTCTGGTTCGCGGTCTGCCCGGCCTTCGACCGTGCACCCCTGCCGGCATCATGGAGATGCTGGATGCCTACGGTATCGATCCCGCTGGGAAGAACGCCGTTATCGTGGGACGCTCTTCCATCGTTGGCAAACCCATGTCGCTCATGCTCCTTGCGCAAAACGCCACCATCTCGGTGGCGCACTCGCATACCGACCCGCGCGAGTTGGCGCGTATCTGCCAGAGCGCAGACATCCTGGTGGCTGCCTGCGGCATCCCCAAGATGATCAAAGGGCCGTGGATCAAGCCGGGCGCAACGGTGATCGACGTCGGTATGGACCGCGATGAGAACGGTAAACTGTGCGGCGATGTTGATTTTGCGTCTGCCGAGCTCGTTGCCGGCGCCATCACGCCGGTCCCGGGCGGCGTGGGCCCCATGACTCGCGCTATGCTCATGAGCAATGTTGCCTTTGCGGCGAAGCTGCAGAATGGCTTGATCTAAACTGACCGGCTTTTCCAGGCACCCACCTTGCCCTTCAATCGTTGGGCGCCGTACGCAAGGCGCGGCCCTCACTCTCAGGGTGATCTGGGGTACCTGAAAAGCCGTAACGTCCGGGCAGGTCAAAGTAGGAGGATATCCGTTTTAGGGAGAAATCCGTCTCCTTTTATTTCACGCGCGTGACCGCTCGGCGGCCGCGCGTTTTTTGTCTGGACGGCTGGGTACACTAGGCTCAAGTGATTGTTTCCCTACAAGGAGGACGTATGGCCTGCACTACGATTTTGGTTGGTAAAAACGCGAGCTACGACGGATCGACCATCGTCGCCCGTAACGAGGATTCGCCGAACGGCCAGTTCGAGCCCAAGAAAATGCAGGTTGTTCACCCGCAGGACCAGCCGCGTACGTACACGAGTGTGCTTTCCCACTTCACGGTCGAGCTGCCCGATAACCCCATGCGTTACTCCAGCGTGCCCGACGCGATTTCGGGTCACGGCATCTGGGCCGCCGCGGGCTTTAACGAGGCGAACGTGTCCATGAGCGCCACGGAGACCCTCACGAGCAACGAACGCGTGCTGGGTGCCGATCCGCTGGTCGAGTACGTTCCCGCCCAGGGCAAGGAGGGCGATCCGGATTACGTGCCGGCGCGCCCCGGCGGCTTGGGCGAGGAGGATATGGTCACGCTCGTGCTGCCCTACATTCACTCCGCGCGCGAGGGCGTTGAGCGCTTGGGTGCATTGCTCGAGGAATACGGCACCTACGAGATGAACGGCATCGCGTTCTCCGATGTTGACGAGATTTGGTGGTTCGAGACCGTGGGCGGCCATCATTGGATCGCTAAGCGCGTGCCCGATGATGCGTACGTCACCATGCCCAACCAGCTCGGCATCGACTACTTCGACCTGTTGGACGCCGAGGGCGAGCAGGTCGAGCACATGGCGAGCGCGGATCTGCGCGCCTGGATGCAGGAGAACCATCTCAATCTCACCAATACGAGCCGTCTTGATCCCGAGGACGTGCTCGATGAGGAGTTCTTCGACGACGATCTCGATGACATGGACGATGAGGAGGCGGACGCCTACGAGGCCTATATGGCCGACCTCATGGACCTCATCGCCGACGTGCGTGAGGGCATGCTCTCGGGCGAGATCTTCAACCCGCGCGAGGCCTTTGGCTCCCACTCCGATTCCGACCACGTGTACAACACGCCGCGCGCCTGGTACATGCAGCGCTTCTTGAACCCGCGCGACGGCTGGGACGGACCGGATGCCCCGTTTACCCCGGAGTCCGACGATATCCCGTGGAGTCGTGTTCCGGAGCGCAAGATCACCATCGAGGACGTGAAGTACGTGCTTTCCGCCCATTACCAGGGCACGCCCTATGACTGCTACGGCTCCAAGGGCACGCCGGCGAGCCGCAACGCCTACCGCCCCATTGGCATTAACCGCAACAGCCAGCTCGCCGTGCTGCAGATCCGCCCGTATGTGCCCGAGCCGCTGCGCTGCGTGCAGTGGATGGCCTTCGGTTCCAATGTGTTCAACGCGCTCGTGGCGCTCTACGCCAATGTCGATGAGTTCCCCGAGTATCTCTCGAACACCACCGATCGCGTGACGACCGAGAACTTCTATTGGGCGAATCGCGTTATCGCCGCCCTCGCCGATGCGCGCTTCCATGAGACGGGTGCCAAGGTCGAGTCCTACCAGGAGAAGATCGGCGCACTCGGTCACCGGATGCTGCGCGAAGCGGACCGTGCCGCAGCTGGCATGGGCGATGTCGAGGTTCGCGAGCTGCTTGCCAAGGCGAATAACGGTCTTGTCCACACCTTGAAGGCGGAGACCGAAAAGCTGCTGGGGCAGGTGCTCTACACCACGAGCTGCGCCATGAAGAACGGCTTTGCGATGTCTGACAACGAGCGTTAAATCACGTATCGCCGCGCATGCACTGTGCGCGGCGCCTTTGCAAGGAGGAGCCATGACCACCAAATTCGAGGAACTCGTTACCAATATGGTCAACGTGGGCTTTGGCGCCGCCGCGATTACGGCGGAAAAGGGCAAGGAGGTCCTTGCCGATTTGAATGCGCGTGGCGAGGAGGTTTTGAAGGACCTGAACGAGCGCGGCGAGCAGGTGCGCCACGATCGCCAGTCCTCGGATTTCGCCCGTTCGATGTCGGATATCTTCGAGCAGGCGGGCGGCACGTTCTCCGAGGTAACCGAGCGCTTGAGCGAGCAGGGCGCCACGGCCGCCGAGCGTGTGCTCGACGAGCTCATCATGGCGCGCGCCCGTATGCTCACCAAGACCGAGCGTGTCTCATTCATGGCCCATGTGCGCGATCTGATCGACTCAATCGACGATGACACCGTAACTGTTGAGGTTGAGGACGCCGTGGTCGTCGATACCGAGCCTGCGCAGGCAACGGCAGGGGAGCAAGGCGAATAACACGTTATGACGGTTGATGCGCAGGATACGCGAGTTGGCGCCGGGGCGTCTGCAAAGCAGCCAGATGCCCCGTTGAGCCCTGAGGATACGGTGAATCTCGAAGGCGTTGAGGAGGCGCTGCGCTCGTCGTGGCGTGCCCCTCGCGCCGTCGATGCCTTTCCCGAGGAGCCTGAGGCCATGGCGCCTGAGGAGGAGTTCAAGCTCACAGCGGCGGGTCGGCGAAAGCGCATCGGGGAGATTTTCGGCATTGCCCGCAAATACGAGCCGTGGCACAATCTCACGCCGCGCCGTTTGCGCCGCATGCTCGAGGACCTGGGCCCCATGTTCGTGAAAATGGGGCAGATCCTGGCGAATCGATCGGAGATCTTGCCGCAGGAGTACTGCGATGAGCTGAGGTTCCTGCGTTCAGACGTCGAGCCCGTTCCCTTCGCCGTGGTCAACGATTGCCTTATGGCCGAGTACGGTAGGCCCCTGTCTGAGATTTTCTCCCATATCGACCGCAAGCCCCTGGGCAGCGCCTCTCTGGCGCAAGTCCACCGGGCGACCCTCGTGACTGGTGAGGATGTCGCCATTAAGGTGCAGCGCCCAGGTGCCCAGCAGGTCATGGCGCAGGACATCGACATCATGCGCTCCATCGTGCGCCATGCCACGCGTTTTGTGAAAACCGACCAGTTCATCGACTTGCAAGGTGTGGTCGAGGAGCTCTGGCAGTCATTTCGCGAGGAAACGAACTTCCTCATGGAGGCGCGCAATCTCGACGACTTCCATCGCTTCCACGAGGGTGTGGACGGCATCTCCTGCCCGCGCTCGTACCTTGCCTACTGCACCGAGCACATCGTGGTCATGGACTATGTGGACGGCATCTCCATCGCCGACCCCTCCGAGCTGGAAAAAGCGGGCTACAGCCTGCGACAGGTCGGCTCCGCCATCGTGGACGACTACGCCACGCAGGTGCTCGACGACGGTTTTTTCCATGCCGATCCCCATGCGGGCAACATCATCGTCAAAGACGGGGTGGTGTACTTCATCGATCTGGGCATGGTGGGGCGTATGTCGAGCCATGACCGGGGCATCGTGAAGGACATGATTTACGCCGTTGCCAGCGGAGACGTGCCCAAGCTCAAGGATTCCCTCATGCGCTTTGCCGTTACGCGCGGCGATTCTTCCGAACTCGATCACTCGACGTTTTTGTCGGACCTCGATTTCATCATCGCCGATTTCGCCGGGCTGGATTTGAAGGACCTGGACATCGGTGAGTTCCTCACCTCGCTCATCAGCTTGGCGCGTAAGAACAACGTGGAGCTGCCGAGTGTGGTAACGATGTTCGCCCGCGGTATGGTTACGCTTGAAGGCCTGCTCACCGAGTATCTGCCCGATGTGAACATGGTCGATATCATCACCGACCATATTCGCCACGAGAAGAGCTCGTACAAGCGGGCGCGGGAGGCCGCAGATTCACTTGCCAGCGCATCGTATCGGGCGCTCAAGGGGCATCTTGAGACGGCCGAGCAACTGGGCCTGGCCTCGCGCATGCTAACGCGCGGACAGCTCAAGATCAACGCACAGGTCCTTGGGTCCGAGCAGGTTTTGCGCCATATCGGCGGCATCGTTGACCGCCTGTCCATGTCCATCGTGATCGCGGGCTTGTTCATCGGCTCCTCGGTGGTGTATTACGCCAAAATCGAGCCAGTGATCTTCGGCATTCCGGTCATCGGATTTTTGGGATACGCGTGCGCGTTGTTCCTGGCACTGGGGTTGGGCCGCGAAATATGGCGCAACGGTCACGGCAAATAACCAAACCGTCTGCCGTTTCGGTGTATTGGCCAGATCGTTCGCGGAACCGCGTATTAGGTCCGGTGCTCGGGCAGTCCTACTCACGTTGAAGGCCACGTTTGGTGGCCTTCTGTTCGTGCGGAACTTGCGGCGGGCCGTATGTACGGCGCTGCAGGCTACGTTAGTTGGCCTTTTTTGCGCAAATAATCTCGGCGTCCACGGTTATCTGGTCAAGCTTTTCGAGCTTGAGCTCGGCTGCATCTAGGCCGAAGGTCACGGGGCTCATTCGGGCGAGGTCTTCCGCAAGTTCAGGGGTGACGGGTGAGGTCTGCGTCACGCGGCTGCGGGAGATGACCTTCATGTGGCGGGAAAGATGCTCGGCCACGCCGTGGTCTTGCGCCTCGACATGGGAGAGGCGCTGGCCTGCCAGCTCGCGAAGCTCTCGCATGTGGTTCTTGGCGGGAACAACCTTGATGAGCGTGCCGTTCAGCGTGAGGACGCGCGAGAACTCGGCGTAATTCGCCGGGGTGAAGACGTTTAAGATGACGTCGGCACAGTGATCTTGCAGCGGCATGTTGGCGAGGTCGGCTACAAGCCAGCGCTCGGGCCCGCCGCCGCGCGCCGCGCAGCGGACGGCCTCCTTGACGATGTCGATCCCGATGAGCGTAGCCTCAGGGCGTTCGCACGCTTTTTCTGAAATGGGGCCAGAGCCGCCTGCCTTGAGGGCTTGAGCGGGAAAGGTGCTGCAGACGGGCCGCGAAAAAGCATCACCAAGCGACTTGAGATGAGACCCCTCGCCGCATCCCGCATCGACGATAACGGGGCGAGCGGGGAGCTCGAGGCTTGCGAGCGTTTCCGTAAGCGCGCGGTTGAGATCGCGGTAAAATCCTGCCTTCATGACGCGCTGGCGGCTGGTGAAGAACGCTTCGTCATACCCTTTGAGCGGAGCTTGCTGGGGGATGAGATTCGCAAAACCCTTTGCCGAAATGGTGAAGTCGTGCCTGTTGTCGCAGGCAAGCGATGCCTCGCGAGCCTGCAACGCGCCGCCGCACAAGGGGCAGCGCAGGAGATGCGCGATGTCGAGGTGCTTTTGGATGCCGGGGCGTGCCATGTTCTACAGGACCTTTTCAAACGCGATGCGCAACGGGTCGATTTCATCTTCGTCAAGAAGCGTGATCACGCCGCAACGCTCGTACCCGCATTTGGCGGCAAGGCCCTGCAACGGTAGGTTATGCGCATGCGTGTCGATACGCATGCTCTTCATGCCGTGTTCGCGTGCAATGCGCTCGCCCTCGGCGAACATCGCGGTCATAACGCCGCGGTGCGCCGCCGCCGCACTCACCGCGCAGCGATGGATCACGCCGTAGGTGGGGGAGTCCGACGAGGACTCCGTGAGCCATTCGCCGTCGATCTCGTCGTAGGTCTCATCGCCGTCAAACGAGAGCGCCATGACGCCCAGCACCGTGCCATCCTCGTCCGCAGCGACGTAGGAGGCACCGTGCGACATGTCGTTCATGATATCGATGCGACTGGGGTATTCTCCCTGCCACTGCGGAACCCCCAGGGCAGCCAGCGCCTTCTTCCCATCGAGCAGGCACGATTCGGCATCATCGACATCGCAATCGGTGGTGGGCCTAACAACGAGCTCCATAATCGATCCTTTCGAATGCGGAGGGCATCTCTCAATACTGAGCGCGCCATCATGTTGACGTCGCCGATCTGTTGGATGCCCAGGTCCCGCGACAGATCGGCTTGATCCCCCTAGAATCTCCGCCGGTCAAAGCAAACATCCAGTGAGTTTTCAGAACAGCCCAATTCCAGCCTGAGAGAATCCCCGAGAGTATTTCACCTCAGCTGGGATGCGGGGCTCCCCGAGATTTTTGTAGATTCCGCACGAACAGAAGCGCCGGTGGCGCTTCGTCGTGAGCAGGACCTGACCGAGCAAAAATCTCGGGGAGCCCCGCATCCCAGCGGCTCGGTTAGTACTGGCTCGGGTGCTTCTCGAAGAAGTCGGTGCGCGGAGGCAGCGGCTTGATGGCGTGCTCGCCGGCATGCTCGCCCAGCACCTCCACCAGTTCGTCACACGTCTTGAAGATGTGCTTCCAGGAGAAGAACACCTCCGGCGCGATGGCGAAGTGCTCGCAGATCTTCTCGCAGCCCGCAGGTACGATGCCGTGCATGAGCACGGTCGCCACGCGCAGCTCGTGGAACGCGTCGACGAGCGCCTGGGTCATGAGCACGTCCGCCTCGGCACCTTCTGCATTCTTAGCTGCCTTGGAGGCATCGCTCCAGCGCTTGTTGGCCGTGCGCAGGAACTCGTCGCACACACCCAGCGCATGATGAAGCTCAAAGGTGCTCATGGCCTGCTCGAACGCGAGGATCGCCTGCTCGGCCTCGGCCATGACGGCTTCGCTCGGGGCACCTGCGGGAATGCATCCGGTGCGATAGGGGGCCTCGTCGCCCTCCTTGATGGCCACGCCGTAGAAAGCCGAGCGCGCTAGGCGGTTGAAAACGCCGGTGAGCAGCGCGCCCTCCTTGAGCGCCGGGTCGATCACGCGTTTGTCGTCGCGTGCGAGCACGGGGTTGCCGTCCTTGTCCTTGCCGGTCTCGCGCAGGTCGAAGGCCTTGGGACTAAAGCTCACGGGTTTTTCGCCCAAACCGAGCGAGAGCCAGTGCGCACGCAGCTGCTCGGGCGTGTAATGATCGAGCATCTCGTGCGCGAGCGGCGGCGGCGTCTGGGAGCTGGAGCTCGCCTTCTTGCCCATGTAGAGGATGTGGTAGTTGGCAGCCACGCAGGACTGCTGCATGTTCCAGTCGAGCGCCTCCCACATGCCGGACTGCGCGATGCAGTAGAAGTAGATGTTGTCCTGGCCGATGAATTGGTACGCGCGGGCGTCCTCGCTCGCCCACCAGTCGCGCCAGTCGAGACTCGCGTGCGTGTAGGTGGGCTCGTCCATGATCGTGGCCGGGGCATCGCCTACGAGCTTTGCGTCGGCAACGGCGGCGTCGGCGAGCTCGGAGGCGTTCGCGCCCTCGTGCTCGAGCTTGGCGGCGTCGCGCGCGAGCACGGCGCGGGTGAAGCTGATGGGCGCCCACAGGCTCTCGGGCCACACCCAGGCGGTGAGGTCGCGGCAGCCCTCGACCTCGGGCAGCGGCACGCCCCACTCGACATTGCCCGAGATGCGGAACGGCACGAGCGCCTTGCCGGAGCGGAAGCGCACGCCGGCGCGGTTGAGGACCTCGTGGGCCTCGTCGCGCTCGCGCCAGGTGGGGAAGACCACCGTGAAGGAGCCCTTGTTGCCCTCTGCCTCGATGACCTCGTGGCTGGGCAGCTCGGCACGAACCGCCTCGAATTCGTCGCGGAACTTCACCTGGATGAACAGGCGCGGCGAGTCGAGCCACTCCTGCATGGTCTTGGAGACCACGGAGCGCACCGTGGGGTCGGCGGCCAGGCGCTCGGTGTACTCGCGCATGAACTCGGTGTAGGAGGGCAGGTCGAAGTAGAGGTTGTCGACGGGCACGAGCTCGGGCGTCTCGCCGGTGAGCGCGCTCTTGGGGGCGATGAGCTCCTCGGGCTCGAACTGATGGCCCAGGTCGCATTCATCCGCGTACGCCTTCTCGGACTTGCAACCCTGGATGGGGCAGCGGCCGAGTACCTGGCGGCCGTTTAGGAACTGCTTGGCAGCCGGGTCGTAGAACTGCTTGGTGCTCATCTTGGTGAGCTTGCCCTGCTCGTGCAGTCGCTCCACGATCTCGGCGGTCATACGCTCGTGGATATGCACGGCGGGTTCGAGGGCGCTGCCGGCGTACAGGTCGCAGGAAACGCCAAAGCTTGCGAGGTCGCGCTCCTGGCTGTCGTGGTTCTCGCGCACGTAGTCGGAGATGTGCTTGGTGTAGCCGTCCGTCTCGCGGCGCTTGCGGAAACCCTCCATGATGGGGGAGCCGTAGCAGTCGGTGCCCGAGACGAAGATCACGTTCTCGCGGCCCAGGCGGTCGCGCAGGAAGCGCGCGTAGAAGTCGGCGGGCACGAACACGCCGCCCACATGGCCGAAGTGCAGGCCCTTGTTGCCGTAGGGCATGCCGGCGGTGACGACGGCGCGACGGGGCCAGGTGGGTCGGTCGGCGCGGCTGAGCTTCTGTGCCATGAACAGCTCCTTTTCCAGTATCATTTGTATGCGTAACCTTGAATTATCGCACATCGGGATAGGGAAATGCTGCCGTGACGAAGCTTTTGCTGCATGCCTGCTGCGCTCCGTGCTCGCTCGAGCCGGTGCGCCTGCTTATGGAGGAGGGGTTCGAGCCCACGATTTGCTGGACGAATCCCAACATTCAGCCTGTCGACGAGCATGGACGTCGTCTTGAAGAGCTGCGCCAATGGTGTGCAGGCAGCGGCCTGCCGCTGATTGAGGCAGGGGACGATCGCGCGCGTTGGGACAGAGCGGTGGCTCCGTTTGGGGCAGACCGCGAGCGCCGATGTCGTGCGTGCTATGCCCTGCGTCTTGCCGAGGCGTGCCGTGTGGCCCGGGACCAGGGGTTCTCGCATGTCGCCACCACACTCGCCGTTTCCCCGTACCAGCTGTTTGACACCTGCAATGACGTGCTGGAGCGACTTGCCGCAGCGCATGGGCTCACGCCGGTGATCCGGGATTTCCGTCCCTGGTACCCCGAAGCCACGCGCCGCTCGCGCGAACTCGGGATGTATCGCCAGAACTACTGCGGCTGCCGCTTTTCCGCCGCTGAGGCCGCACTCGACCGTGCCCGCCTGCGCGATGAGCGCAAGGCTGCCCGGGGCAAGTGAGGCATATCGGGCTGTTTTTGCCCTGGTGCGGCAAACTACCCTTGCATTGGGGGTGGTTTTGCCCTGCCCGAA
The DNA here is from genome assembly GCA_030525945.1 of Coriobacteriaceae bacterium. Lineage (GTDB taxonomy): Bacteria > Actinomycetota > Coriobacteriia > Coriobacteriales > Coriobacteriaceae > Collinsella. The sequence goes on from JAUNDT010000003.1 coordinate 112,984, forward strand.
AGAAACCTCCCCTATATTGGGGGTGGTTTGGCTCGAGTTTTTGCCTCACTGCCGTTTCGGCGCTCTGGAATCCTGCGGTTTTGCTGTGCTCCGCGCGGGTTCGCAGCCTATCTGCGCACAAACCACCCCCAATATAGGGGACTTTTTCTTGGGAGGGTGCCAAACCACCCCCAATGCGCGGTAGTTTTTCGAAAACGGCCTCAGGCGCCTGCGACTTTGAGGCTGCTGGGCTAGAATTAGGCGCTGTTTGCGGCCGCACGCTTGGGACACGAACTGTGGGGCCGCAACGATAACCGGCAACAGAATGCGGAGCGATGATTATGCGCACTGATGACTTTGATTACAACTTGCCCGACGAGCTTATAGCCCAGGCGCCCGCGGAGCCTCGCGACTCCTGTCGTTTGCTGGTGCTAAATCGTGAGCTTGAAGGCGGTATGCTGCGAGCCGAGGACGCTGTTGCCCTGGCGCATGGTGGCTCGGTGGAGCACCGCCATTTTTACGACATCGTTGATTATCTTGAGCCGGGCGACCTGCTTGTCGCGAACCAAACGCGCGTTATGCCTGCGCGTCTGATTGGCAAAAAGCCCACGGGTGGCGTCGCCGAGACCCTGCTGCTGCGTCGTCGCGAGGACATCGATGCGCTCGGTCATGTGTGGGAGTGCCTGGTCAATCCCGGCAAGCGCCTCAAGCCCGGTAACGTGGTCGAGTATCGAGCGGGTGGTCTCTTGGCCCCCGAGGGCGCTCCGGTGGTTCTTCGCGCCGAGATCGTGGACTTTATCGACGACTCTAAGGGCGGCCGCCTCGTGCGTTTCGAGCCCGTGGGCGAGAACGAGGACGGTTCTTCTCGCACGTTGGACCAGGCGATTCACGCGGCCGGCCATGTCCCGCTGCCCCCGTATATCACCGGTTATGAGGGCGACCCCGAAAAGTACCAGACCGTGTACGCTATGAGCGAGGAGCATTCCGCGGCGGCGCCCACGGCCGGCCTGCATTTCACGCCGGAGCTCATCGACCGAATTAAGGCCAAGGGCTGCGGCTGGGCGACCGTGGAACTCGAGGTGGGTATCGACACCTTCCGCTTGGTTGAGGAAGACGACCCTACCGAGCACGTTATGCACACCGAGCGCTATCACGTTCCGGCGGGGGTCGTCGAGGCAGTTCATGCCACAAAAGCCGCGGGTCATCGCGTGATCGCCGTGGGCACGACCGCCGTGCGCTCGCTTGAGAGCGCCTGGAGCGCCGAGGCGCCGGCAAGCGTTCCGCCGGTGTGCGCCCGTGGTTTTTCGGGTCGCGAGGACAGCGCGGACGTAACCGGGCTGGGCGACATCGTGACGCGCGAGGACGCGACCACCAACCTGTACCTCATGCCCGGATCGACCTACCACGTGGTCGATGCACTCATCACGAACTTCCACGTGCCGCGCTCGACGCTCATGATGCTCGTGAGCGCGCTTGCCACGCGCGACCAGGTGATCGATGCGTATGAGGAGGCCGTGCGCGAGCGTTACCGCTTCTTCAGCTTTGGCGACGCCATGCTCATCGAATAGCGCGCGGGCAATACGAGTAGCGCAGGGGCAATAACGAGCGCGTTGGGAGCCGCTGCATTGGGTGGCGGCGTCCTCATGGGGGCTTCATGCGGGCAATATGCTGCTTTGAGGATTCTCGTGCGGGATAGGCAAGGCGATGCTCATCCGGCACATACCGTTTGCGGATAAAAACCTACCGTTCGCCGGATACTGGCATTCGATGTATATAACCAGTTAAACCGGGAATAACAGCAATGTAAAGAAAGCGTCGCGAAGGTACGGCGACTGAAGTAGGAGGTGGTACCGATGGGTTTGGATGAGATAGCAGCCTTCGGGCCCGCCGCCTGCGAAACCGAGGTCGGGTAGCGCGCAAGGCGAGCGTAGCGCCGTTTGTTGTTCCACCGATTGGTTGGGTTTACGGCCGATGAGGGAACGCCCGGCAGGCTCGATGTAATAGGATAGCCCCGTCCCAGCGGTAAGAGAAAGCGGGCGAGTCCACCGTAAGATGTGAGAACGCGGCGGCATCGCGAGGAGCGGTGTCGCCGCGTTTGCTGTCGAGGGGCGACGGGACACTTGGTCTGCGGGATAGGTGCTTACACCAAAATGGCGAAGGCGGCGACGCGTGCGAGGGCGGTGTTGCCGTCCATGTAACGGGAGCGCCGGGCCGCAGGGACCCGCGTCTGCTAGGCGCGCCCGCCCGAGAGACGCACCGTGAGTGCGGTGAGTCCCCAGGCAACGATGGAGAACAGCGCGCCCACCAGGCCGACGAACTCCATGCCAGGCCCCGAGATCACCGCGCCGCCCACCGCGGTGCCGAACGCGATTCCCGTATTGAAAGCCGTGGGCTCAAGGGAGCTCGCCAGCGTGAGCGCCTGTGGGTACTCGGCGCTCGCGGTGTTCATGAACAACGATACGCACGGGGTGCTCACGATATACATAACCAGGCCGATTCCCAAAATAACCGCGAAGGCCCAGGGCATGGAGTCGCCGAGCGCCCACAGCGCGAGTAGCAGCGCGCCTTGGATGGGAAACGTCGCAAGCAGGGCCTTGACGCCAAATCGCGTGTCAAGCAGGCCGGAGAGTAGGTTGGAGACAAAGCACATGCCTCCGTACGCCATGAGGGCCGCACTCGCCTCGAGCGTTCCAAAGCCCAAGATGTTCTCCAAATAAGGCGTGACATAGCCGTAAAAGACATAGATCGAGCCCACGCCGAACACGAAGATGGCCATACCGGACAGCATGCGCGGGTCGGTGAGCAAAGGGAGCTGCTCACGCGCCGTGGCGGGCGCGTCCGTCGCACCGGTGCGGGGCAAAATGAGCACGAGCGCGCCGCAGATCAGGACGGCCATGACGAACGTGCCCACCATGGCGATGTGCCAGTCGAGCGTGGCGGCGATAAAGCGCCCCGACGAGGTGGCGATCACCATGGCGACCGAGAAGGCGGCGTACACGAGCGAGACGCACAGGGAGATGCGCTTCATCCCGGCGAGCTCGGGAATGTAGGTCACGCCCACGGCCAGCAGGGCGCCGGAAACGAGGCCGATGAGGACGCGCGCTGCAAGCAGCATGATAAAGCTCGATGCGACCACGGCGGCAAGGTTGCCCAGGCAAAACAGCGCGCAATAGGCGATGAAGAGCGGCCGGCGGGCGAATCGTCCGGTGCTGAGCGCCAGGATGGGCGTGGCGAGCGCGTAGGTGATTGAAAACGAGCTCATAAGCAGGCCGGTCTGCGCGAGCGTCACCTCAAAGGTCTGGGCGATTTCGGGCTGAATGCCAATGACGATGAACTCGGAGCACCCGAGGGTAAAGCCGAGCGCCACAATGAGCGCGATGCAGAGCAGGGCATATGCGGACAGCCCGCCGCCCGCGTTGTTGGCGGCGGAGTCGGTATGACGAGATTCGGCGTGCGAGCTCATGCGGTTACTCCCATCGGTCATGAGGCGGGGCGCGTTTCGTTTGTTCGGTTTGGTGCGAATGCTTGTATTATGCCATTCCTATATGTCAAGGGCTATTCGGTTGACGATGCCGTTTTGCCGGTTGTATGGTACTTGCCATGTTCAATCACTGCCGACATATCTTCTGGCTTGTTGTCCGACGCGACCTCCATGCGTTCCGCGGGGAGAGCGTGCGCATGGGCGCCGTGCCCACCATGAGGTCGTGCTCGCTGATTTGATGTGAACCGCCGGGGGCATCCCGGCCTTGAGTGCGCGGGCATACAGGCCCGGCGCGCGCTCGCATCCATGTCTCACAACGTAATAGTCGCCTTGTGTCGTACGCCCCCGCGGCGTAGGTACAGGCTGTGTTTCCCGCGCGCTTTGCGGGAGAAGGGAGTGCATCGCGCATGACGCATGCAAAAGTAAAGCCACATGTTGAGAAAAGCGCCGTCACCATCGTGGGGGTGATCACCCTCGGCGCGTTCGTGTCGCTGTTCAACCAGACCGTTATGGCCCCGGCGCTGCCCGCGCTGATGCGCGAGTTCGCGGTTACTGCTGGCACCGCGCAGTGGGTGACGACCATCTACATGCTCATCTCGGGCATTATGGTGCCGATCTCTGGCTACTTTATGGACAAATATCCCACGCGCAAGCTGTTCTTCCTGTCCATGGGCCTGTTCGCGGCCGGCACGGTTCTGTGCGCCGTATGCCCGAGCTACGGCTTTTTGATTGCGGGTCGCGTGGCTCAGGCTGCGGGCGCCGGCATTCTCATGCCGCTTGTGGGCACGGTTCCGCTGCTCGTGTTCCCTGTTGAGCTCCGCGGCACGGCTATGGGCGTCGCTGGTATCGTCATGGCGGCGGGTCCGGCCGTGGGCCCGGTGCTCGGCGGACTCGTGATCGACTCCTGGGGCTGGCGCCCGATGTTTTTGATCATCGCCGCTCTGGCGTTCGCCATCATGCTGCTCGGCATTCCGCTTATGAAGAACGTGGGCACGCTCAAGGACCCCAAGCTCGACATTCCCTCGGTGGTTTTGTCCACCATCGCCTTCGGGGGCCTGCTCTTCGGCTTTTCCAGCGCATCCGACGCGGGCTGGACGAGTCCCATGGTGATTGCGCCGGCGGTTGTGGGTGTTATCGCACTGGTGCTGTTCGTGCGCCGACAGCTCACGCTCGAGGTGCCCATGCTTGAGCTGAAGTGCCTCAAAACACGCAACTTCCTCATCGCCGCACTCATGGTCACGCTGATTAACGCCGCCGTCGCGGCAACGAACGTCATCTTGCCGCTGCTGGTGCAAAACGGCATGGGCGCGTCTGCCACCACAACCGGCATGGTTATGCTGCCCGCCTCGATCGCCGGTATCGTTTTGTCGCCGATCTCGGGCATGCTGTTCGACCGTATGGGTCCGCGCCTGGTGACGGTGGGCGGCATGGCGATCATCGTCGGCTCCCTGTTCGGCTTCGGGGCGCTGGGGACGGGGCTTTCGGTGGGCCTTGCCGCCACGCTGTGCGCCCTGCAGGCATGCGGTCAGGGTTTGGCGAACATGCCGGTCAACACGTGGGGCGTTAATGCGCTGCCCGACGAGCTGATCGCACACGGCAACGCCATCGCGAACACCGGCCGCCAGGTATTCGGCGCGATCTCCACCGCGCTGCTCGTGACCGTGATGTCGAGCGTGCAGGCAAGCGCGCTCGCCGCTGGCGCAAGTACTGCGGAGGCCACAGTCGCAGGCGCGGGCGCGGCGTACTTCGGTTGCGCTGCCGTCGCGTTGGCGGGCTTTGTCGTAGCCGTCCTCTTTGTGTTCGAAAACCGCCGCGGCACCGCCGCCCCCGCAAAGGTGGCCAAGGTCAAGTAGCAAGATCAAGCTGCAAAGACACCCGTTCTATAGTGAAGAGCATCAAGCCAGAAACGGCAATAAGGGCAGGGACTCGTTCCGTCAGGAACGGTCCCTGCCCTCCTATGTAGCCCCTGCGACCCCGGGCCAAGGCTCCAGCAACCCACGTAGCCGAGCTGACCAACGTCCACCCCGCAACAAAGATATTCATTCAAAAGGCCCTGTGAACGAGGTCCGGCCCTCCCTCCCCGGGCGGGTGCGCCACTGCGCGATTTCTGAGCGAAGCGAAGCTGAGCGCAGGGACGCACCCGCCCGGGGAGGGAGGGCCAAAACCCGGACAGAGTTACACCCTTTCCACCCGCATGGCCCGCATGGCGTTCAGGATCGCGATGACCGCCACGCCCACATCGCCAAACACGGCAAGCCACATGCCCGCAACACCGAGCGCCGCGAGCGCGAGGATGAGCACCTTGACGCCGATGGCGAAGACGATGTTCTGCCAAACGATGCGCATGGTGCGGCGCGCAAGGCGAATGGCGCGCGCGATATTGCTCGGCTTGTCGTCCATGAGCACCACGTCGGCGGCCTCGATGGCGGCATCCGACCCCATGGCGCCCATGGCGATGCCCACGTCGGCGCGGGTGAGCACGGGCGCGTCGTTGATGCCGTCGCCCACAAAGGCGAGATTGCCGCGGCTTGCCTGGAGCAGCTCCTCCACTTTGCTCACCTTGTCTTGCGGAAGCAGCTCCGCCTTGATCTCATCGATGCCGAGCTGGGAGCCGACCGCATGGGCGACGTCGGCGCGGTCGCCGGTGAGCATCACGCAGTGTTCCACGCCTGCACGGTGCAGCTCCTCAATGGCACGTGCGGCGTCGTCTTTGACGGTGTCGGCAATCGTGATGCTGCCGGCATAGGCACCGTCGACTGCCACGTGCAGGATCGTCCCCGCGCCTCCAGAGGCAGGGCAGTCGATGCCATGCGCTTTCATGAGCTTGCCGTTGCCCACGAGCACGGCGTGCCCGTCGATGGTTGCCGCCACGCCATGTCCGGCCTTTTCATGCGCATCGCTCACGCGGGCCTGATCTATCACGCCGCCTGCGGCTTCATAGGCGCGGCGCACCGAAGCCGCGATGGGGTGGTCGGAGAGGGCTTCGGCGTGGGCGGCGAACTCGAGCACGAGATTCTCCGCTGCATTGTGGGGCGCACGTGCACGGCTCTTTGCCGCGCTGCTTGCTTCGAGCAGCGTCGAATCGGGCGCTTCAATCCCTGTAGGTTCGGGCTCTGCCGCAACACGCGCCGTCTCTGCCCCCTCCGCCATTGCAGAGGCATTCAGGACCTGAGGGATCGCCGTCACCTCAACCACATCAAACGTTCCGGAGGTGAGGGTGCCCGTCTTGTCGAACACCACGGTGTCCACCTGTGCGAGCGCCTCGAGATAATTGGAGCCCTTGACGAGAATGCCGAGCTTGGAGGCGCCACCGATGCCGCCGAAGAACGACAGAGGCACGCTGATAACGAGCGCGCACGGGCAGCTCACCACCAAAAACGTCAGGCCGCGCAAGATCCAGTCCTGCCAGGCCCCCATGCCGGCAAGCGGTGGAATGACGGCGAGTGCGAGCGCCGCGAGCGTCACGATGGGGGTGTAGACGCGGGCGAAACGGGTGATGAAATTCTCCGTACGGGCCTTTTTCTCACTCGCGTTTTCCACGAGCTCGAGGATGCGGCTCACCGTAGAGGCGCCGAACGGCTTGGTCGTGCGCACGCGCAGCACGCCCGTCATGTTGATGCAGCCAGAGATGACCTCGTCGCCCATTTGCGCGTGACGTGGCATGGATTCGCCGGTGAGCGCCGCGGTGTCGAGTTCGGAGGTGCCTTCGGTCACGACGCCGTCGATGGGGATGCGCTCGCCGGGCTTGACGACGATGACGCTGCCCGGCGCAACCTCATCCGGATCGACCTGCACAAGCGCGCCGTTTTGCTCGATGTTGGCGTAGTCGGGCGCGATATCCATCATGGCGGCGATGGATTTGCGGCTCTTGCCCACGGCATAGCTCTGGAACAGCTCGCCTACCTGGTAAAAGAGCATGACAGCGGCGCCTTCGGCCATGTGTGGGTCGGCGCCGGGGAAGAACACCATCGCGAATGCCCCGATGGTGGCGACGCTAATGAGGAAGTTCTCGTCGAACGCCTCGCCGCGGCGGATGTTGCGCCACGCCTTGCGCAGCACGTCATGCCCGGCGATGAGATAGGGGATGAGGTAAAGCGCAAAGCTGGCGTACAGCGCGCCTGGATCCCCAAAGACCGCGGCGAGCAGCCCCGTCTCCTCGGCAAGCATCACCGCAAAGAAGATCGCGAGCGCAATGAGAATCCGCTTGAGCCACCGTTTCTGTTTCTTGTTCATATAACACCACTCCAATCGGCGATGTCGCCAGCATATGGGGTAGAGATGCAGCCGGACTGTTGCCCAGCGCCGTTACGAGCGGGATGAAGCAGGCAGGGGGCGGGCGAACTCGCCGCGATTTCTGAGCGTAGCGAAGCTGAGCGGAGAGCTCGCCCGTCTCCGGCCGATGGGAATGAGTCGCGTTCTAACGCAGAATCTCGCAGTCTGGCTCGATGTCCGCCGTAAGCTTAACGACGGCGTCGAGCACGCGGTCGAAGTCCTCGTCCGCCGCCTCGAGCGTGAGCTTTTGGGTGAGGTAGTTCACCTTCGCATTCTGTACGCCGTCGAGCTTCTTGATAGCGTCCTCGAGCTTGCCGGCGCATACCGCGCAGTCGATCTCGTCGAGCTTGAATACCTTACGCATGGTGTGATCCTTTCGGGATTGCGCCGGACCATCGGAGGGGCGGGCGTTGGGTTGCATGGGTTGCCGTGGGGCGGTTACGTTCGGGTTCGTACCGATGGCGTCTACTCGCAGATGTGGGTCATGCCCTGGTCAAGGATGGTGAGCACGTGGTCATCGGCGAGGGAGTACAGGATGCTGCGCCCATCGCGCCGGAATTTGACCAGGTGCGACTGCTTGAGAATACGCAGCTGGTGTGAGACCGCGGATTGGGACGTGCCCGTTGCCTCGGCGATATCGTTGACGCTCAGCTCGGAAACGAGCAGCGCGTACAGGATCTTGATGCGCGTGGTGTCGCTGAACACCTTGAACAGATCAGCGAGGTCGTAGAGCAGCTCCTCGTCGGGCAGGTCGCCGCCATGCGCCGCGTCGCAGCGGCAAGGCTCGGCGTGCGAAGCCGTTTCGGGATTCATGGCAATCTCCTCTCATATGAACAAGCATTCATACCTTCTATAACTGATTATATGAGCGCATGTTCATAAGTCAAGCAGATACGTGATGCATTTGTTTTGCCGGTTGGGCCGGCTGCCTGTCCTGCCGAGGTGGCCGTTCGTCGGGCTCATTGATTTGATTTCCATGTTTGGATGCGAGAGTCGCGCGTTGTGGGGGAGCGCAAATACGCAAATGCGCGGATAAACTCCGATGAACGGAGATCCGTGCAATGTTGTGTAGATAAAACCGCAGGTAATTGGCTCGTGTGTTTTTGCGATACTCCGGCAGGTCAGATTTTATCCGCGCATTTGCGTATTTGCAGCCTGAAGGGCCGCTGGATGCCAAAGGCAACCGATTGCTGTCGGTCTTTTAAGTCGGTATCGGGCACATGCGGGCTGGTGTTGGGATTGCTTGTCAGCATAAAGGGGATACTGGAAGTCCGGAGTAATGGACTTTCATTTATACCTGGATAATTCACTCGCATGCAAACGGCCGGCCCGCAGTGTAGGCGCGGGCCGGCCGGTGCGATGGATCTTGATGCGAGCTGTGGGAGAACGGCGCGTTTATGATGCCGCGCTACAAGTCGCTACTCCTTGAACATGTTCTTGCCGTTGAACTCCGCCTGCACGGTGCGCAGCATGAGGTCGGTGTCATCGAGGCCTAGGTGCAGCTCGTTCTCGTCGGCGGCGAGCGTGCCGCGACGGCGGGCCCAGTTCTGCAGGCTCGCGGGAGCGCTCTCACGCGGCAGGGTACGAACCTCGCCGTCGATGGAGCGGCAGATGTGGCGCGAGTCGATCACGATGATCTTTCCCGTGCGGCGAGCCTCGGCGTAGCCGGGGAGATGCAGCATGAACCAGCTGTCCTCAAAGGCCGCGTTGTGCGCCATGATGGGGTAGCGCTTCATGAGCTTGAGCAGTTCTTTTTGCAGCTTGGCATCCAGGCGGAAGGGCGTTTTGCCCTCAAGGTCGGACCACTGGATGTGGTGGATATCCGCGAGCGGGACGCCGGTCTCGCGATAGAGCTCGGGGATGCCGCAGTAGAAGGCCTGCGGGTCGCGCGGGACGGCGTCGCTCTTGAGGTCCATGAGCTCCCAGCCCACGTTGATGATGTAACCGCGCTCGGGTGCGCGCCCGGTGGTCTCGATGTCGATGCCCAGCACCGTGCCCTTGATGGGCTTGCGCACGTAGGCGACGGAGTACGCGTCGCGGTCGCCGCGGACCTCGCGAGCCACGCCGGCGGCAGTGCGGCCCTGCATCTTGGCGATGCCGGCGCACAGGTCCGCATCGCTAAGGTTGCGCGCGAGCAAGGGGCTGGACAGGTTGCGCAGACGGCCCTCGCCGATCTGGTCGCACAGCTCACGGTTCTGGTCGGCCAAGCGCAGGATCACCTCGAAGTCGAATCCAGGCTCGTCGTTGGTGCGCCACTCGTCGATGAGGGCCTTCATGGCCTCCTCGCCGCGCTGGCGCTCGGACTCCATGGCGTCGTAGTCGCCGTAGATGAACATGGGGATAAAGGGCTGCATCGAATATTCGAGCGCCTGCTGTACGTTCATGGGAACTCCTATCTTGGCGCGCGCCGGGCGACTCTGCTGCGAGCGCGGCACACTGGGTTCAGGGTCGGTTTGTTCGCACCTGAGTATAAAGGCTCATAGCGACAGGGAAGTGTTTGTCAGATGAAACTTTCTGTTCGTCCCCCCCATGATGTTTGTTCGTCCCCATGGTGTCGCTGTGAGTTATCCATCTATAACTTGAGAGTATACTTGTGCATTTGCCCCGCGTGCGTCTGTTGCGTGGCATGCGGGGTATGAGAATACCTACCTTGTTCCATCACGGGCGCTTCGGGCACCATGATGCCCCCGCCGTTGTTGCCGTATCGTGGCGCCCATCGCAGGCGTGCCGTTCAGGTGAGGAGATTCAGCCGTGGAGCTGCTGTTACATATGGTTGAGCATGCGCTCGAGGATACCGTGGCGCTTGTTCCGTTTTTATTCGTGACCTACATCGCGCTCGAGGCACTTGAGCACGCTGCGGGAAATCGCGCGAATGCCGTGGTGCGCCGTGCGGGCGCCGCGGGTCCGGTGGCGGGCGCGCTGTTGGGCGTTGTGCCGCAGTGCGGGTTTTCCGCGATGGCGGCGACGCTCTACGCGGGCCGCGTGGTGACGCTCGGTACGCTGGTGGCCGTGTTTTTGTCCACCTCAGACGAGATGCTGCCCATGCTGGTGGCCGAGCGCGTCGAAGCGTCGCTGCTGGTTAAGGTTCTGGGCACCAAGGTGGCGATTGCGCTTATCACGGGTGTCGCTGCGGATTTGACGATTAGGGCCCTGCGCAAGAACGCCCGCGTCCACACGTTTCTGCGTAAGACCGTGCTGAGCGTGCGACGAGATGGCGTCGAGGCTGATGTGGTTGACCAGATGGCCGAAGGCGGAGAGAACGCCGAGCACATCTGTCGTTTGTGCGAGCAGGACCACTGCGGATGCGGTCATGCGCACAGGCACGACCATGAGCACGGCCACGGTCACGAGCATGGACTCGACCAGGATCGCGACCACGGCCACGGGCTCGACCACGGCCACGGGCTCGACCACGGCCACGGCCATGGTCACGGGCGCGACAAGAGTCGCGATCACGGCCACAGGCTCGACCGGGGTCGCGATCACGTCCAGAGCCAGCGCGGCACGCTTGGACCCGAGGACGCTCAGCCCCATGTCGCCGCCGCCTGCGATGCTCGCCATCACGAGCCCGGTTATGCCGAGGAAGGCACGCACGTCGATTGCTGTGACCATGGCCACGACAGTCATCGCCACGGTCTTATTGGCTCCATCGTGAAGAGCGCCGTGTCGCATACCGTCCAGGTGAGCCTTTTCATTTTTCTCGTGACCTGCGTCCTGGTACTTGTGCTCGAGACGGTGGGGGAGGGCGCCCTGGCCTCATTCCTTTCGGGTAACCAGGTTCTCGCGGTGTTCGCTTCCGCCTTGGTCGGTCTGGTCCCCAATTGCTCTGCGAGCGTGGTGATCACGCAGCTCTATCTTGAGGGCGTTCTTGGCTTTGCCTCTCTAATGGCTGGATTGCTTACCTCGGCGGGCGTGGGTTACCTGGTGCTTTTCCGTACCAACCGGCATCCGCGCGAGAACACCGTAATCGTTGTCGGGCTCTTTTTCGTGGCAAGTTTTTGGGGCTTTGCGTTGGGGCTCTTGGGGCTGTAAGGGCATTGCCCGATTGGGTGCCTACTCCCGCAATGCTTCTTTGATCAGGCGGGTAAGGTTGCAACGAAAGCGCTCGCGGTCATCGTCGGTAAAAGCCGACGGTCCCTGAGTTCGCCCGCCTGCGCGGCGCACCTTCTTTTCTTCGTGCCTAATGAACAGCTGCATATCGATGGTGGCTTTGTTGTACGCATGCCCGCGCACGCCAATGGCAAACGCGCTGCGGCCAAGTACCATGCTCGCGAGTCCGATGTCCTGCGTGACCACGATGTCCCCTGCGCTCAGGCGCTCTACGATGGCAAAGTCAGCGCTATCCGCCCCAGTGCTGACATCCAGCGTTTCGACCCAAAACCCTGGGTGCTTCGCATCCTCCCCGCGTGCGTTTTCTGGGGAGCGCGGGTCGTTGCGCTGAATGCGGCGCTCGAGGTTTTGCGTGGAGTTGCCTGCGATGACAACGGGAATCCTCGCCGCGCGGGCGCAGGCGAGCGCTTCCTTGGTGACGGGGCATGCGTCGGCATCGATGAACAAGGTGGGCATGAGAATCCCTTCGGACGGGTGCGGAGGTCTTTACGGTTTGCCAACCATGCGGGCATGCGCTTTCGGGTAGAGCCCATACTGAGCGCCGGACGGTTGAGCATTTCTCGGCGTGCGGGTTGGTTTACACGCGTTGGAAATGCGTTGACCCTCATTATGACTGAGTGGGATGGTCGCGGATGATTGAGATGTGGGTGCTTACGGGCGATTGAGCTCGGATGCTCGCGGCTGAGTGAGATTCGAATACTCGTGGGCAATCGAGATGCGGAGCCCTGCGAGTAATTGTGGTGTGAGCGGTTTTGGGGTTATCTTTACGATTGATGTCGGCTGCGACGCCCCGGGTGGCAAGGCCTTGAACATGCTCGCGAGGTCGACGCCGCCGGTTGGCCCGTCCAATTAAGGGAAACATGGATAGGAGTTGTCATGTCAAAAGAACTCTATCTCGTTCGTCACGGTAAGACGATGTTCAACGAAAAGCGGGTGATCCAAGGCTGGTGCGATGCGCCACTTACCACGGAGGGGGAGCAGCAAGCAGCACGCATCGGCAGGTACTTTTTGCAGGAGAACATAACGTTCGACCATGCGTATACATCTACGCTTACACGTACGCAGCAAACCATGGAACGCATTACCGACATGCCATACGACCGCGTTGAGGATTTGCGCGAATGGGGCTTTGGGGCGTTTGAGGGCGAGCGTGTTGACCTTATGCCACCGTTTCCATGGGTAGATTTTTACGTTCCGTTTGGCGGGGAGGCACAGCTTGATGTGAGGAAGCGCGTTTGCAATGCGCTGACAGATATCATGAGCCGTCCCGACCATGAGAAGGTGCTGGTGGTGAGCCATGGCTCTGCCTGTCGAGAGTTTCTTACACAGTGGGTGCCCGATGGCGGATATGATCGCGGCGGTGTGCCCGGTAACTGTAGCATCATGCGTTTTACGTTTGAGGATGATGCATTTTGCTTGCAGGAGATTATCGAGCAGCAGCGTCTTGTGGAGCTGCTTGGGGAGTAGTTTTACAAGCTGGTTTGCCGCCTGCTTTTGTGGGCGCTGGCTTTATTGCAAACCGGCTGGCGTCTTGAGCTGAGATCGTTCGGAGAAAAGAGGGTCAAGGGACGGCGTCCCTTGACCCTCTTTTCTAGTATAGAATAATCCGTATCAAATATAAAAGAATGTGAATACAGTTTCCACTTCACGTTTTTAGGTCTAATTCGGATTGGCCGCAATGGTCAAAACACTCGAATATTGCGCTATTTGTGCAGTCGTCTTTGCGTGGTGCGTCCCTAAAATGAGGTGTGAGCTAGGTCTTTTCCACAATGAAGGGAAGAATTCGTTGTCGAAAAGGCCGAAAACATGTTTAAGAGGCGCGCGGGAGAATATGCATAGCCTCTTGGCGCGGGTGAATTGCGCAATATTCGAGTATTTTGACCACTAAAGCCGATTTGCGCGGAAGACGGCAATAATTCCGAGCCCGAGCCCGAGCCCGAGCCCGGTTTCGGGTCTGGGCTGGGTTCGGTTTCGAGTTCGAGTACAGTCTTGGGCTCAGGTTCGAGGGTGCGGGCGCTTGGCATCGTGCGAAGTCCATTGATGCGTCCTACTTCGCTGCTCAGAAGTCTTTGCAGCTGATGCCAGGTGATGCGCACTGACTCGCTCCGGCCTCGTTCTCTGGGTATTCGCGTGACTGCGCGGGGCGCCAGGTCAGGAGCATTGGCCGAGAGGGATGTCTGGGCATGGGTATGGGTGCGGATTATATGCTAGGCACCAATCTTTTTGGCAATACGGTGAACGAACAGCCCGATACCGCGGCTTGACGTAAGTGAATCGCTCTCGGTTGATTCGGCAGACGCAATTTTCTCGCTGGTAGACGACGCATTTACATCGGGTTCATTTTCGGCGACGTTGCGCTTGCAATCCGAGCTGATGACGTGGCTTTCCGGGAACAGGATGGATAGGAAGAAGTTGAACGGCTCCTTGCCACTGTATGTGCCCAACTTCTGTGCCGCCGCACGCATATCACGCGCAGCTATCATCGCGCCCGCCGCGCTTGCGCCGCCATCGAAGACTCGTGTGTGGGGGATGGTCGCGAGCATGGCGCGCAGGGCGTCAACTGCATCGCGGCGGACGACCTCCCAGACTTTGTGACGCGTGCCCGTCTCATCCAAAAAAGAGTACAAGGGCGTCGAAGTTTTTGCCGCTGCGATGATCATGTCGAGCACTGGCTGGTCGGGGTACGCGAGGCAAACGGGGTCGTTTTGGCAGCCGAGTGCCTTGATGAGCTCGAAAGTGGGCAGTGCCTCTCTGGATGCAAACTCCTGATGCTCGGTCAGGCTGCTCTCGTATTCGTCGACTGCGCATACCGCGACGATGCCCGTGCGTGAGCGGGCTGCATCGGTAATTTCATAGATGTAATAGGCAAGGTTTTTGTCCTCGACGAGCGTGCCGTTTTCAATAAACGAACGGAGGCGCTCGGCGGCATCATGGGCGGCGCCAGCGTCACGAAGTGCCGCGTGCGATGTGGATGCGAATTCGGCCGCGCGCTCGGGGACGGGCCGGATGCAAGGAAAGGGAAGTGCCTTCATGGGAGTCCTTTCAAAATAGTGATGCTCTTACGTTACCGCATGTTGTTTCAAATGAACGCGGGGACATTCGGAGGCGGGACAGGCGTCTCGCGTAAAGTCTCCTGCTGCCCTTTCGGTGCGGGTCAATGCCAATGTCGCATGGGACGGCGTCCTTCCGGCGTAGGGCGATCCCGCGGCGGTGGCGGCACTCTTTCGCTCGGGGGAGTGCCTTTGCGGCGTGGTGCCCTTACGGCATACGGCGAAGCCCTCGCGACACGCCGTCCTTCCGGCGTGAGGCGGTGTCTTGACGGCGCAGCTTCCTTGGCGGCATGGGAGCGGGCCCCTGCGGCGTAGGGGGCGCTGCTCTTATGGTGCGCGATGCCCTTAATAGCAAAACCGCTCAACGGCGGAGCGCTCCTCAAGGAGCGGGCTTCCGGTGTAAGCAAGCAATCGCGCGCGGGCACCTGATGTTTGAGCCTGAGCGCTATCGGGAATACAATAACCCTAACGTTCAAGTTGACCTTGAAGGAGAATCGCGACATGGCGACATACGTGACATCCGACGCCCACGGGCATGTTCGAGCGCTCGACCAGGCGCTGTCGCTGGCGCAGCCTGGACGCGATGACGCCGTGTACGTTTTGGGCGACATGGTCGATCGCGGGCCAGACCCCGTGGGAGTCGTCAACCTCGTACGATCGCTGCAGAATGCCGTGGTGCTCGCGGGCAATCATGAGATGCTCATGCTCGAGGGCATGCGCGCGGCGGACGCTCGCGATAAGGCAGGCTGGCAATTCAACGGCGGCTTTGCGACGTCCGAGCAGCTCGAGCGGATGCCTCAGGAGCTTGTGATCGATCTACTTGAATGGGTGGAGAACCTGCCGACCTTTGCGGTGGTGACCGCTCAGGAGCAGCGCGCCTCAATGGTCGCTGGCACGACCCGCGCGTATATCCTGACCCACGCGGGCATCGATGCCCCGCGCCTGAGGGCGAATTTGGCAGAAATGAGCATTGCTGCGGGTGCGCACGGCGGCTACGGCAATGTGGGCGCACGAGAGCTCGCCGTTGCCATGGGCGGGCAGGATGCCGAGGACCTGCAGTGGATCCGCCAGGGATTCTGGGATGTGCCGACGGGCCTCGTGGGCCGCGACGGGCGCGGTCCGGTGGTCGTTGCGGGGCACACGCCCTCTATCTCGCTCGCGCGTTTTTCCAAGCTGATGTGCGGCGCAGGTATAGACGAGAAGGAGCGCGGCGTGGTTGTCGAGGTCGGGCCTTCGCGCGACACCGGCGGGGTGCCCGATCGCGTTTGCATCGACTGCTCAGCTGCGGCGGGGTTCCCGAACGGACGCGTGGGGGTTATGCGCCTGGAAGACCGCCGCGTGTGGTACGCCGACGTCAACGAGGGCGAGTGACGGCGCGCTCGGCGTCCCGTCATTGAGGTACGGCTGCAGAGTCCCGTGCGTATGACGGGGCTGGGGAGCCCATGCTCATGACCGTTGATGGGCATGACGTTTGATGAGTGCGACCGTTGATGGCACGCGGTGTTGGATTCGCGCCTGGGGCTTTGGAATGCGCATCGAGTACGTCTCGATCTGCCCTCGGAGCTGGGCGCGCCGTCGGCATTGAGGCCGCACTCGCAAAGCGACGCGTCGAGGAGACGGCGTTGCATGCATGGGGCCCAAGCGGGCGTTGCATGCATGGGGCCCAGGCAGGCGAACCTTGGCTAGGACCTGAACGGAGAGCGGTGCTTGTCCGACAGGTTTTGCCGAATGCGGTAATACTCGATGGCCAGCAGCACGAGGAGCAGCGTCATCGAGGCGAGATATCCCGCGACCGCGCCCGTCAGGCCAAACAGCCAAATGAGCGCCGTGGGAACGACCGGCGCAAAGGCGAACGTGATGAGATAGGGCTTGGTTGCCGAGCTCTGGTGCCGCAAAACCGTGACGATCGCGTACAGGAAGTCGATCGCCGCGCTCACGCCTCCGGCAATGACCATAAGGTAGGCGAGCGTACGGAACTTCTCGAAATCAAGGCCGTACATGAACCCCATGACGGGGATGCCGATCCAACCCATAAAAACGAGCGTACCGGCGGTGAGCGCGCAGATCACTCCGATCATGGCGAGCACGATAAGGTCGAAGCGCTTGCGCCGCCTCGGGTTAGCCCAAATGTTGGCAAGACGCAAGAGCTGCGGCTTGTACATAAAGCTCGCGGCCAGCAAGATGCCCTGAGCGGGGAAGAACAGCGCGTTGAAGTACAGCTGATTGTCGTAAGAGAGCATGCCCTCCATGGCAAACTTGGGCAGGCTCTCGATGAGATTGAACAGGAAGAGCGCGGAAAACAGCGGGAAGCAGTGGCGGAACAGCTTTCCGACCTCCTGCGTTTTCCAGGGGCGCGATGCTTCGGTCTCAAGCAGAGCGAGGGGCACGGACACGATAACGAGCGATGCCACGGCGGCGATGGCCATACCTACGGCCGCGATGCCGATCGAGCGCGTGAGGAAGAGCAGTACGGAGAACACGACGATAGCGGCCAATGAGCGCAGCGCCTGGCTCACACCCGCCAGGTATAGCTTGTCCGCCTGCTGCAGACGCCCCTCGTATACGTCGGCCAGGCCATCCACCACCTTGTAGACGTACACGCCCATCGAAAGCATGAACATTGCGGGGCCGTAGTCGCGTATGGTGCAGTACAAAAGGCCCACGAGCAGGGCGATTGCCGAGGTTATCAGGCGATTGACCTGGTAGGACGAAAAAGAGCTCTTCTCGTCGATGTCGGAGACCTGGAAGTTACGCACGCCGTAGTTTGCCAAGAACATGAGCAGCGTGCCGGCGGCGAACGCCATGGAGAACATACCGGCCTTCTCGGCGCCGACCAGCTGCGTGGATACGACCGTGAGCACGGGGAATACCATGCCCCACACGCCGATGCCGAGCGTGTTCCACAGATAATCGCGCGCGGTTTCGCCGCTTTCGTATTCGGCTTCTTGAGCCGACAGGCCGCCCTCGTAAACAGATGTGTAGAGGCGCGTCCACCAGGCGTTGGCCAGGCGGGCGAGGGGGCCGGGCTCATGGGCGGCGTGCGGGGTGCTCGCCGTGCGTTGTGACGGCGCCATGGTGCGGTTGCCGCCAAAGAGCGTGACGCTATGGCGCTCGTCATGCCGACGATGCAGGTCGCGGACCTTACGGCGGAGATTGTCCAGAGGGTTGTGCTGCACGTGCCTTCCAATCAACGGGTGCAAATCAGTATAGCGCGCCGTGCGGACGCGCATGATACACCAGGCCGGGCGGGGCTGGCAGGAAGGGCCGGACCGAGCGGACTTGGCAGGGAAGACCTGGCAGGGCGGTTCCGCAGGGAGGAGGGCTTGCTGCCAGCGGGTCCTCCTGGCCCCGCGCACCGCCGCCAGCTCGCGCGAAACCACACTTCGGCAGCCGCGCTCCGCCGACCCTGAAACGCGCCCGCCAGGCCCGGTGGGATGCCGGTGAATGGATGCCGGCGCACTCTCAAATCGCGCGCTTTGGGGTATCCTTTGTGGGCTGCGTGCTCTGCGCGCTCGTAGATAACCCGAACAGACGTGAGGAGCTCTTGGTGTCTATATCCGCTTTGGCGCTGCCGTTCGCGCTCGCCTTGCTGCCCATCCTTTGGCTGGTCGTGGGCCTGATCGCCCTGCGCCTACCCGCGTGGAAAGCCGCCGCGGGCTCGTTTGTCATTGCTTGCGGACTAGCGCTCACGTGGTGGCGGCTTCCCGCCTTTGAGGTGCTCACCGCGAGTCTCGAGGGCTTTTTGATGGCGCTGTGGCCCATCGTGCTGGTGATCATCGCCGCGGTGTTCACCTATAACCTGTGCGTGCGCACCGGGGCCATGGACACCATCAGCGCCATGATCACCTCGCTTTCGAGCGACCGCCGCGTTCTCGCGCTGCTGGTTGCATGGTGCTTCGGCGGCTTCATGGAGGGCATGAGCGGTTTCGGTACCGCCGTGGCCATCCCCGCGGGTATGCTCGCGGCCCTGGGATTCGGCCCGCTGCGAGCGGTTCTCCTGTGCGTGGTCGCCAACGGCGTGCCCACCTGCTTTGGCTCGGTCGGCGTCCCCACGGTCTCGCTTGCGGGCCTGACGGGCCTCGACCCCGTTCAGCTCGCGTTTACCGAGATGCTGCAGCTTGCGCCGTTCTTTATCATCGTTCCGTTCATCATCGTTCTTATCGCGGGTGAGCCCGAGGACGCCGGCAAGTGCCTGGGCATTGCGGAGCGCCTGCGTGGCGTGGGCCTCATCACGCTGGTCGCCGGCGTTGCTTATGCCCTGCCCGCGTTGGGCGTGGCGGCGGTTATGGGCCCCGAGCTCGTCGTCGTGGTCGGTTCCCTGTGCTCGCTGCTCGCCGTTGCCGCGCTCGCCCGTCGCAAGCGCTCGGAGGATTCCGCCTTTGCCATGGAGATCGCGCCTTCCAAGGGTGTGTCGATGGGCGAGGCCCTGCGCGCGTGGTCGTGCTTCATCCTCATCTTCGTCCTGCTGCTCGGCACCTCCAAGCTCGTGGCCCCGGTGAACGGCTGGCTCGCCCAATTTGCCAGCAGCGTGCAGATCTATTCGGGCGCCAACCCCTCGACCGTGACCTTCACCTGGGTGAATACCCCGGGTGTCTGGATATTCATCGCCGCGTTCGCGGGCGGCCTCATCCAGGGAGCCTCGGTGCGCACCATGGGCGAGGTTCTGCTCGCAACCATCAAGCAGATGAGCCCTACGGCTATCACGATGCTGTCGGTTCTCGGGTGCGCCAAGGTGATGGGCTACGCTGGCATGATCGGCGCCATCTCGTCGTTCTGCATCGCGGTTACCGGCGCGCTCTTCCCGCTGATGGCCCCGGTCATCGGTGCCGTGGGCGCCTTCGTTACGGGTTCGGGCACGAGTTCGGGACTGCTATTCGGCTCGGTTCAGCTCCAGGCCGCCGAGGCGCTCTCGCTTGACCCCAGCTGGATCGTTGCCCTGAACTCGCTGGGAGTGGGCGCGGGCAAGATGATCTCCCCGCAGACGCTCGCCATCGGCATGGCGGCGGTACAGGTCACGGGCGCTGAGGGCAAGCTGCTCGCCCGCGTCATGCCCATCGCGCTGGCGTTCATGGTTCTCATGGCCCTCGTTGGATTTGTCGGAGCGGCGTTGATGTAGCAGCTTTGGGCCCTGAGCCTGATCGCCTCTGGCATTTGCGGGTGTTCGCGCTGTGCTGCCGCGGGTGCTCGCATCGCGCTGTCGCGGACGCGTACCCGCCGGCCCCGCCGCGCTCAACCACGAAGGCGGCCGCGGCGTTCGCGCCGTCTTTCCGTATCCAACCGTTCGCTCCGTGCGCTACGGGTAAAAACGCGCCCTCCCCGTGTGATGTGCATGGGGAGGGCGCGATGCTTAAGGGCGAAAAGCGGTTCCGCAGAAGGCGGCGCTCAATGCACCGCTCATGCGCCGCCAGGCTCGCTCAGGCCCGCGACACCGCTATGACGCGGGCCTGAGCTTGCGAAAGGAGCTACCCGCGCGGGCCGGCGCTCTTGACGTTCTCGGGCAGGTGGGCGTACTTCTTCTCGAAGTTCTCCTGGAACATACCGGCGAGGGTATGGGCGGTCTCGTCGTAGAGGGACTTGCTCGGCCACAGCTCCCAGGGAACCATCACGTTGTCCGGCACGCCGGGGCAGGTGGTGGGGATATCGAGGTTAAAGATGTCGTCGTGGATGAACTTGGCGTTCTCGAGCGTGCCGTCGAGCGCGCGTGCGACGAGGTTACGCGTGTAGACGAGCTCGATACGGTGACCGGTGCCGTAGCTGCCGCCGATCCAGCCGGTGTTCACCAGGTACACGCGGGTGTTGCCGCGCTCAATGCGCTCACCGAGCATCTTGGCGTACACCATGGGGTCCAGCGGCATGAACGGCTCGCCGAACAGCGAGGAGAACGTGGGCACGGGCTCCTCGATGCCGACCTCGGTGCCGGCGACCTTGGCGGTGAAGCCGGTGACGAAGTGATACATCGCGGCATCGGCGCTCAGGCGCGAGATGGGGGGCAGCACGCCGAAGGCGTCGCAGGTGAGGAACACGACGACGGACGGCTCCTGGCCGCAGCCCATGGTCCACGCGTTGGGGATGTGCTCGACGGGGTAGCCCACGCGCGTGTTGCTCGTAAGGCTGACGTCGTCGTAGTCGGGCTGGCGCGCGTCGTTGAGCACGACGTTCTCGCACAGGCTGCCAAAGCGCACGGCGCGGAAGATCTCGGGCTCGTGGCGCTCGTCAAGGCCGTCGCACTTGGCGTAGCAGCCGCCCTCGATGTTGAAGATGCCCTCGCCAAGTGCCCAGCCGTGCTCGTCGTCGCCGATGAGCAGGCGCTTGGGGTCGGCGGAAAGCGTGGTCTTGCCCGTGCCGGACAGGCCGAAGAACACCGCGGTCTCGTGGGACACGGGGTCCATGGAGGCGGAGCAGTGCATGGAGAGCACGTTGTCCTCGACCGGCAGCAGGTAGTTCATAACGGAGAAGATGGACTTCTTGATCTCGCCGGAGTAGCCGGTGCCCGCGACCACGATGGTGCGCTCGGCGAAGTTGATGATGACGGCCGCCTCGGAGTTCACGCCGTCGCGCTCGGGGTCGCACTTGTAGCCGGGGGCGGCGAGGATGGTGAAGTCGGGCTCGCCGTAGAGCTTGCGCTCGCCGTCGGTGGGACGGACGAGCAACTGCGTGATGAAGAGCGCCTGGCTCGCGCGCTCGCAGGTAACCATGAACTTGCGCGCGTGCTTGCGGTTGGCGCCGGCCATGCCGCGTACGACGAACAGGTCGCGCTCGGAGAGATAGGCGGCGACGGCGTCGCGGATCTTTTCGTACTTCTCCTGGGAAATGGCGACGTTGGTGGTACCCCAGGCGATCTTCGAATGCACGTCGGGAGTGTCCACCACGAATCGGTCCTTGGGGCTGCGGCCGGTGTACTTGCCGGTCTCGACAACAAGGGAGCCGTTGGCGGCGAGCTTGCCCTCGTGGCGGTTGAGCGCCTCCTCAACCAGGGCCGCGGGCGGCATGTCCACGTTCACGACGTGCTTGGCCTTGCCCTTGCCCTTAGCGCCAATGCCGTAGCGCTCAAGAACTTTGGTGACGGAATCAGTTGCCATGGTCGTTCCTCCTTGGAGCGTCAGTTCGGTGTAACGAGGTGGCTGAGCACCTAAAACGTTTTACCGTTGCATCTTCTCCATTAATACCCCATACCTTTACGCGTGAGAATCATCGCCTCGGTAAAGGGGGCTCGTCTTTCGGCGAGCGGTAGGAGGGGCGGGCGCTCGCCGGCTTTTACGCCTCTTCGACGGAGAGCGCGCGGAACTTCTCGCCGGCGGCCTCTACCGCTTCGGCGAGCTGCTGGGGCGTGACGCTGGCGTCGCACTCCACCGTGGCGGTCTGCGTCTCGTGATCTGCCTCGGCGTCCGTCACGCCCAGGACTCGGAGCAGCGCCGTTTCGACCTTGGCGTCGCAGTGGCCGCAGGACAGGCCCTCGGTTTTGATGATGTAGTTCATGGGATTCTCCTTACGTTTACGGCTTTTACCAGGTTACCTTGACGGCTTGAACCCCCGCAACCTGAGGGCGTTCGAGACCACGCAGACGCTCGACAGGCTCATGGCGGCGGCGCCGAACATCGGCGAGAGCTGCCAGCCCAAAAGTGGGTAGAACACGCCGGCGGCGAGCGGGATTCCCAGGGCATTGTAGAAGAGCGCCCAGAACAAGTCCTGCTTGATATTGCGGATCACGGAGCGCGAAAGCTCGATGGCGCGGGCGACGTCGAGCAGGTCGCTGTGCATGAGGACCACGTCGGCGCCCTCCTTGGCAACGTCCGCTCCGGCTCCAATTGCCAGCCCCACATCCGCTCGGGCGAGGGCGGGGGAGTCGTTGATGCCGTCGCCCACCATCGCCACGCAGTTGCCGGCGGCCTGCAGCTCACGAACGTGGCGCTCCTTTTCCGCGGGAAGCACGTTTGCGATGACGGTGTCGACGCCCACTGCCTCGGCGATGGCGCGTGCGGTGAGCTCGTTGTCTCCGGTGAGCATGACCGTGCGAACGCCGATGTCTTTGAGCGCCTGAATGGCGGGCGCACTCGTCTGCTTGACCTCGTCCGCCACGGCGATGGTGCCCATGAGCTCGCCGTTCTTGGCAAAGAAGAGCGGCGTTTTGCCCGCGTTCGCATATGCGGCAAGCTGCGCTCGGTCGACCTCGATGCCGAGTTCGCCCATGAGGGCGGCGTTTCCCGCGGCAATGCGATTGGCCCCCTCGCGTGCCGTGACCCCGCGGCCGGGGACGGCTTGGAAGTCCTCCACGGTGCGCGCGACGATCCCGCGCTCGTCCGCGCAGGCCATGATCGCCTCGGCGAGCGGGTGCTCGCTCATGCGCTCGAGCGCTGCCGCGAGCTTGAGCAGTGCCTTGTCGCTCATGGCAGCACGCCCGTCCACGCGCGTGGCGGGCAGGATATCGGTCACCGTGGGCGCGCCCTTGGTGATGGTCCCGGTTTTGTCGAGCATCACGGTGTCGACGCCGCGCAGGGTTTCGAGCGCCTCAGCGCTTTTAAAGAGAATGCCCATTTCGGCGCCTTTACCGGTGCCCACCATGATCGCCACGGGTGTGGCCAGACCGAGCGCGCACGGGCAGCTGACCACGACGACGGCCACGCCCGCTGTGAGGGCCTCGTGCACGTTGTCGGTGAAGGCGATCCAGACGGCAAACGTGATCGCGGCGATGGCGAGCACCGCGGGCACGAAGATGGCGGCGACTTTGTCCGCCATGCGGGCGATGGGCGGTTTGGTGGCGTTCGCGTCCTCCACGAGGCGGATGATCTGGGCGAGGCTCGTGTCCGCCCCTACGCGTGTGGCGCGGAAGGTGAACGCGCCCGTGCGGTTGATGGTCGCGGCGCATACGGTGCTGCCTGCGGTCTTCTCAACGGGGATGGACTCGCCGGTGAGGGCGCTCTCGTCAACCGAGGAGGCGCCCTCAAGTACGATGCCGTCGACGGGGATCGCCTCGCCTGGGCGCACGCGGATAACGCTGCCGAGCTGGATATCCTCGACGCTCACCGTGTGCTCGGCACCTTCGGCATCGACGACGCGGGCGGTCTTCGGCGCGAGGTCGATGAGCGCCTCGATGGCGCTTCCGGTTTTGGACTTGGCGCGCGTTTCGAGATATTTGCCCACAGTGACCAGGGTGAGGATGGTTCCCGCGCCCTCGAGGTACAGGCTGTCCATGGCGATGGCGTGGGCGCCCGCGACGTCGCCCGTGGAGATGGCCGCGGCCACGCGGTAGATTCCGTAGATGGACCAGGCGATGCTCGCGGTGGCGCCGACGGCGATGAGCGCGTCCATGGTGGGCGCGCCGTGGGCGAGAGACGCAAAGCCGTTCTTAAAGTAGCTGTCGTTGACGTGGAGGATGGGCGCGAGTAGCAGCAGCTCGGTGAGGGCGAGGTTCAAGATGTTGCGGTGATCGGCGAAAAACGCGGGGAGCGGCCAGCCGAGCATGTGGCCCATGCCCAGGTAAAAGAGCGGGATGAGAAACACCACCGAGACGATCAGCCGGCCTTTCATGGCATGCGCGGCCGCCTCGAGCTTTTTGGTGGGAGAGGCGAACGAGCCGCCGGAAGTCGCGCTCCCGCTGGCGGAAGGGGTCGCTGCGGCGCCCGCGCTCGATCCGCCCGCCGGAGCCGCGGTGTATCCGGCTCGGTCAACGGCACTCGCGATGTCATCTGCGCTCAAGGCGTGCTCGTCGAACGTCACGCGCATGCTGCCCGCGAGCAGGTTCACCGTCACATCGCTCACGCCCTCGAGCTTACGCACGGCCTTTTCCACATGCGCTTGGCACGCCGCGCACGTCATACCCCCAACATCGAAGGTTCGCTGTGCCATAAAGCCACCTTTCTCATGTCATTTCTGCACCCATGGTACCCAAAATGCGTCATTTAGGGTCTGACCCTCAATGACGCATTTTGGGTGGGTGGGAGACATCCGTAGCTTTTGTGAGCGCTGGCGCATCGCCCCTATACTTAACCGCTGTGGAATCTGCTCTACGCATGCCGTTCGCATCCCGCCGGGGACGCATGCGCTCCACCGCGCGGACCGGCCCGCGCCTTTTTCATATCGATAACCCAAGCGCGGACGGTTTGGCGAGCGTGCCCTGGCGGCGCGTCGCGGCTGTTTCGCGCGGAAACGGATTACCTTGACTTCTACAAATACAAACGAAACCGCATCCGTTACCTTTGCCGACCTCGGTCTTTCCGAGGATGTGCTCGCGGCCGTGCGCGACATGGGCTACACCGAGCCCACGCCCGTTCAGGCGGCGTCGATCCCGCATGCGCTCGATGGCGAGGACGTGCTTGCAGCGGCTCAGACCGGCACGGGCAAGACGGCGGCGTTTTTGCTCCCGACGATGAACAATCTGCCCCATGTCCCGCGCTCGCGTGGCCGTAAGGGCGACGCCGCCCAGGGCCCGCTCATGCTCGTGGTCACCCCCACGCGCGAGCTTGCCCAGCAGATCGAGGCCGTGTGCACGGCGGTTGCCAAGCGCACCGGTCACAGGAGCGTCACCGTGGTGGGCGGCGTGAGCTACAACCCGCAAAAGGAGAAGCTCCGTCGCGGCTGCGACATCCTCATCGCCACCCCGGGCCGCCTGGAGGACCTCATCAACCAGGAGGCATGCAGGCTGGACCAGGTGCAGGTGCTCTTGCTCGACGAGGCGGACCGCATGCTCGATATGGGCTTTTTGCCCGCCGTCCGCCGCATCGTGAGCCAGACGCGCGACGACCGTCAGACGCTGCTGTTCTCCGCCACGCTCGACGAGGGCCAGGTGGGCTCCATCACCGACCTCGTGCGCGATCCCGCCCGCGTTGAGATCGCCCCGGTTACCTCGACCGCCGACACGGTTGAGCAGTTCGTGTGCCCCGTTTCGCCTGAGGCGAAAAACGCCCTGCTCATCGATGTGCTCAAGCGCGAGGGCGCCCATCGCTCCATCGTGTTTTGCCGTACCAAGCACCGCGCCGACGCCTGCAGCCGCCGCTTGGCCCGCGCGGGCATCACCTGCGCCGCGATCCACGGCGACCGCAGCCAGGCCCAGCGCGAGCGTGCGCTCAAGGCCTTCCGCGCGGGGTCGTGCGACGTGCTGGTGGCAACCGACGTGCTCGCGCGCGGCATCGACATCTCCGACGTGCGCTACGTGGTGAACTTCGACGTCCCCGGCGATCCGGTCGACTATATCCACCGCATCGGCCGTACGGGTCGCGCGGGCGAGGAGGGCTGGTCCGTGACGTTCGTGACGGACGAGGACATCGCCGAGTTCTTCGACATCGAAGCCCTTATGGGCAAGACCGCGGATCTCTTTGACGTTGAGGGCCTCGATCTGGGCGCCCATGCACCCGAGATCGACCCCGAGCGCATTCCCGCCAAGGCGCCTGCGGGTAAGAAGGAGAAGAAGCGCCGTCGTAAGGCGACCGCGCGTAAAAAGGAGAGGGTGGCGCGGGGTGACGCGCCCAAGCAGGGGGCCACGGGCGATGCCGTGCACGCCGAGCCCGCAACGCCTAAGCCCTCACGTCGCAAGCGCGGCGGCAAGACTCGCGTGCATGGTGACGAGGGCGCCGATTTCGAGCTGCTCAGCGCCCGTGAGGCGCGCGGGGGCCGTGCGACTGCCGAGAAGGCCGAGGACCGTGCGGGCCGCTCCCGCAGGCGTTCGGAGCGCTCGGCGGGCGAGCGCGACGGCCGTGGTCGTTCCGACTCCCGTGGTCGTGGGGAGGCTCGTTCTTCCTCGAAGAAGTCCGGACGCGCGGGCCTGGTAAACGGTCGCAAGGCCGATGGCGAGCGCACGTCGCGCGAGGGCCGCGATGCGTGGCGCAATTACGACGAGGTTTCCGAGCGTCGCGGTCGTGGGCGTGCGGCTCGCACCAAGCAGATGACGGTGGGTCGCGGCTCGGCGCAAAAGAGCCAGGCTTCCCGCTCGAGCCGTCGCCCCGGCGATCACGGCGGTCGTCGATAGGCATCGCTTAAACCATAGGGTCTAGCAGGCCT
This sequence comes from Coriobacteriaceae bacterium, assembly GCA_030525945.1. Taxonomy (GTDB): domain Bacteria; phylum Actinomycetota; class Coriobacteriia; order Coriobacteriales; family Coriobacteriaceae; genus Collinsella. Next base: position 139,867 of record JAUNDT010000003.1, read on the forward strand.
TATTTGCGCCCCATGGCACGGCTGTGCTGTGGGGCGCCTGCATGTCTTCACGATTTCTTCAAATATGACTATGCGGGTTTGATGGAGAGGACGGCTCGACAGGCGTTGTAGGCCCGAGCCGCCGACCGCGCGACCAGCGCGCTGACAGAAGACACGCAAACACTGCGGGACATTTGGACAGAAAGTGCCTGATAGATGCACAGATGGCGTTGGTGTAAGTTCGCCATGAGCCCTTGTTTTTGCCGGTCTGGGCGTAGGGTTTTTCTCGTGGGGTGTCACGCGAGAGAAAGGCCCGATATGGATGTGGATTTGGAAGAGCTCGAGTGCGATATCGCCGCGATGGCGGCGTATTGGGGAGAGCGGACGACCTGCTGGCGCGCGAGTGCCGCCGATGAGTTCGAGGCGTTTGTGCAACCGTTGGCCATGCGGGAGGCCGATCCGGACTTCGACATCATTCAAATGATCAACATGTGCTTTACCGAATGGGTTTTGTTCGAGCGGCCGCTGCATGACGGGCGAACGCCGCTGCAGCTCTATATTGGCCGGGCGCCCAATTGCATCGGGTCCGAGGCGGTGGAACGCCTGCGGCAGGTCGAACGCACGCAATTCTTCTCTCGTTTCGCCATTTTGGACAAGGATTCGGGCGCCGGGGTCGCGTTGCTGAGGGACATGAGGGACGACCGCGTGTACGACGTGCACGACCCGGTTTTGTGCGAGGGTCGACGCTGGCGCGACGGGACGATTGCCGAGCGCATCGCCTGCGTTGACGGCCTATGGCAGGTTGTCGGGCAGGCGCGCCTGTACGACCGTGCGCTTCCCAAGTACACGGAAGAGGACGGCCCAGGCGAGCTGCATGAGGAGGACGTGGGCGTGCCCGAGATCGCCCATGCCGGCTTTTTCCTGCGGTTCCTTCGTGATGTGTTGGGAGCGGAGGGGCGCTATACCCCCTCGCTTCGCGCTGTGGCGTTTCAGCCGTAGCGGCTTTGCCGTGCAGGCGTCGCCGGGGTGCGCGGGTGAGTACGGTGCGCGGGTGCACGCCGTTCAGGTGAGTGCGGATGGGAGCGAGCGGGCGGGACGCCGGGGCAGGTGAAGTGCGAATAACGGGAGGCTCGTTCTGCTTCGAGGCTCTTCAGCCGCCATGTTTATGGAGTCAACAAGCTGTTTTGATGGGTTGCGTGCGGGAACGCGCCAGAATGTGCTGCGAAATGATACGGTTCTGCGGACTTTGTCTTATATCGCGTTGTTTGGAGTTGGAGCATGCCCGTCCGCATCATCACAGATTCTGGTTCCGAGTTCAAAAGCTCCGATCATCCTTCACTCGAAGTACTGCCGCTCGTGGTCACGTTTGGCGAGGATACCTTCTATGAGGGCGTCGACCTTTCGTATGAGCGCTTTTACGAGATGCTCGTGGAGCGCAGCGAGCACCCCACAACCGGCCAGGTGACCCCGTTCGTGTTCTCCCAGGCGCTCGACCGTGCGCGCGAGGCGGGCGACGACGTCGTGATCATCACGATGTCGAGCGGGCTTTCGGGCACCTATCAAAGCGCCTGCATCGCCGCCGAGGGCGCGCGTGCGGCGGGTTCGAACACGGTTCGCGTGGTCGACAGCCTAAATATGACGCTTGGCGAACGCATCGTGGTTCAGTACGCGCTGCAGCTGGTGGATGCCGGCAAGAACGCCGATGAGATTGCCGACGAGCTCGATCGCGTAACGGGGCGTGTCCATATCTTCGGCCTCATCGACACGCTCGAGTACCTCAAACGCGGCGGACGCATCTCCGCGGCCGCGGGCGCCGTCGGTGAGCTGTTGTCCATCAAGCCGGTCATCACCGTCACGAACGGCGAGGTGGTCGTGCTGGGTAAGGCGCGCGGCGCGAAGAACGGGCGCGGCTTGCTGCATCGCGAGATCGAGAAGGCCGGCGGCATCGATTACGACATGCCCGCGGCTCTGGGATATTCCGGCAATACGGACAAGCTGCTGCGCAAGTACCTGAACGATTACCGCGATCTGTGGGAGTCGAGCGTGGATGAGGATGAGCTGCCCATCTCTCAGGTGGGCGCGGCCATCGGCGTCCATGTGGGGCCGGGCGGCATCGCCGTCGCGTTCTTCGGCGTCGCGTAAGTACGCTCGAACGTTCCTGCACGCGCCCGCACCAGGCTGTCGAAAGCTCAGCTGGTGCGGGCGCTGCTCATAGAAGGCGACCGCACGCCATGTGACAAAACGGTGATGAACCGATTTAGGAGTACACTTCCTATCAATCTGTTCATTATCTATCCGTAAGGGAGTTCTCATGGCGGTTCGCATTATCACGGATTCCGGTTCAGATTGCCTGCAGGGCGATCACGCTCGGCTGGACGTCCTGCCCCTGTCCATCGGATTTGGCACGACGGTCTATCAGGCCGATGTCGATTTGTCGCGCGAGCGCTTCTATGAGCTGCTCATCGAGGGCGAGGATTTCCCCACCACCGGCCAGGTGAACCCGTACGCCTTCTCGCAGGCCATCGCACGCGCCCAGGAGGCGGGGGAGGACGTGGTGATCATTGCCCTGTCCAGCAAGCTCTCCGGAACGTATCAAAGCGCATGCTCGGCAGCAGCTGAGGCAAGCGATGCGACCGAGGTCCACGTGGTCGACTCCAAGAGCGTGACACTGGGTCAAAACATCCTGGTTCAATACGCCCTTCGCCTCGTCGACGAGGGTAAGTCGGCCGCTCAGATCGCCGCGGCCGTCGAGGCCGCAGTCGACCGCATCTGCGTGATCGGCTTGCTCGACACGCTCGAGTACCTCAAGCGCGGCGGGCGCATCTCCGCGGCGGCGGGCGCGGTCGGCGAGCTTTTGTCCATCAAGCCGGTCATCACGCTGGCGGATGGCGAGGTCGCCGTGTTGGGTAAGGCGCGAGGCTCCAAGAACGGCCGCAATCTGCTGTATCGCGAGATGGAGGCTGCGGGCGGCGTCGACTTTTCCATGCCGTTCATGCTGGGGTACTCCGGCCTTTCGGACAAGCTGCTGCGCAAGTACATCGCCGATAGCTCCTCGGTGTGGCGGGGTCATGTTACCGAGGATGAGCTGCCTGTCACCCTCGTGGGCGCGACCATCGGCACGCATGTGGGTCCCGGCGCCATCGCGCTCGCGTTCTTCAAGCAGGCGTAATCGGGCCGTGTGCCGGTGCTAGAATGAAGGCGTCCGTGCATGTAGGCTACAAGGAGGATCACATGTCGGTATCTGCTCCCATTGACGCAACGGCGACTCCCGCGTGGGAGGCGCTCCAGGCGCACTACGACAAGCTGCAGGCCGAGGGCATCAGCTTGAAGGATTGGTTCGCCGCCGACCCCGAGCGCGTGAGCAAGCTCACGTTCACGGCGGGCGATTTGCACTTCGACCTGTCCAAGAACCTGATTACCGACGAGACGATCAAACTCCTCGCCGACCTCGGCCGCGCATGCGGCGTTGAGGAGCGCCGCGACGCCATGTTCTCCGGCGTGCACATCAACACGACCGAGGATCGCGCTGTGCTCCATACCGCGCTTCGCCGTCCGGCTGAGCAGAAGGGCCAGCTTATCGTCGACGGTCAGGACGTCGTAGCCGATGTGCATGAGGTGCTGGACCGCATGTACGCCTTCGCCGAGCGCGTGCGTTCCGGCGAGTGGACCGGCGTTACCGGCAAGAAGATCGAGCATCTGGTGTCCATCGGCATCGGCGGCTCCGACCTCGGTCCCGTCATGGCCTACGAGGCTCTGCGCCCCTACGCCGACGCCGGCATCGACTGCCGCTACATCTCCAACATCGACCCCAACGACATGGCCGAGAAGGTCCGTGGCCTCGACCCCGAGACCACGCTCGTGATCATCGTCTCCAAGACGTTCACCACGCTGGAGACCCTCACCAACGCGCGCGAGGTCAAGGCCTGGATGCTCGAGCAGCTGCGCGCCGCCGGCGCCATCGACGGCACGCCCGAGCAGGACGCCGAGGCCATTGCCAAGCACTTCGTTGCGGTGTCCACCGCGCTCGATCTCGTCGCCGACTTCGGCATCGACCCCGAGAACGCCTTCGGCTTCTGGAACTGGGTTGGCGGCCGTTACTCCGTTGACTCCGCCGTGGGTTTGTCGCTCATCATCGTGCTTGGCCCCGAGCGCTTCCAGCAGTTCCTCGCCGGCTTCCGCGCCATCGACGAGTACTTCGTGAACACGCCGCTCGACCAGAACGTCGTGGCGCTCATGGGCCTCATGAACGTGTGGTACGTGAACTTCTTCGGCGCCGACACGCATGCCGTGCTGCCCTACACCCAGTACCTGCACCGCTTCCCGGCCTACCTCCAGCAGCTCACCATGGAGTCCAACGGCAAGCAGGTTCGTTGGGACGGCAGCGCTGTGACCTGCCATACCGGCGAGGTCTTCTGGGGCGAGCCCGGCACTAACGGCCAGCACGCCTTCTACCAGCTCATCCACCAGGGCAACGTGATGGTCCCCGCCGACTTCATCGCGTTCGCCAACACGCACAACCCCTTCGTCGACAACGGCCAGGACGTGCATGAGCTGTTCTTGGGCAACTTCCTCGCCCAGACCAAGGCGCTTGCGTTCGGCAAGACGGCCGACGAGGTCCGCGCCGAGGGCACGCCGGAGGAGATCGTCCCCGCCCGCGTGTTTACCGGCAACCGCCCGACCACCTCGATCTTCGGCGACACGCTGACCCCGTTCGCGCTCGGCGAGCTCATTGCCCTCTACGAGCACATCACCTTCGTCCAGGGCACGGTGTGGGGTATCGACTCCTACGACCAGTGGGGCGTTGAGCTCGGCAAGCAGCTCGCCAAGCAGATCACCCCGGCGTTCCACGACGACGAGGCGCTGGCGGCTCAGGATGCCTCCACGCGCGCGCTCATCGAGTACTACCGCGCCACGCGCAAGTAACGCACCTCGGCGCATCACTCGTGTTTGACAAAAAGGCGGAGGCCCGTTCAATCGGACCTCCGCCTTTTGCGTGCGAGGCAGTCGAGCGCCCCGCGCCTAAGGGGCTGTACGCCCTTAGCTGTTCTTCATCACGATAGACTCAACCGTGTCGGCCACGAACTCGCAGGAATCGGCGCAGTACTCGAGGAAGGTGTACACGTCGCGCCAGGAAATCACGGTGAGCGGGTCGAAGTCGCCCGTGTGCAGCTCGCGCATGGCGGCGATGTAGATGTCGTCGCACTCGCTCTCGATGGTGTTCACGGTGACCACGTGCTCGCGCAGGCTCTTGGAGCGCTTGAACTGCGGCAGCTCGAGTACCAGGTCGTGCATCTGCTCGGTGGCGCGCATGACCTTGGCCGAGATCTCGAGTGCATCGGGGCGCATCTCCTGGATATTGGTGAAGTAGATGCGGTGCAAAACGCCCTCGATGCGGTCGATCACCACGTCGAGGCTGTTGCTCAGCGTGGCGATGTCCTCGCGCTCGATGGGGGTGATGAATGCGGTCACCAGGGCGTCGTTCACCTTGTGGACGATCTCGTCGGCCTCCTGCTCGATCTCGTGCATCTCAGCGACCGCCTGCTCGATGTTGGCGGGGTCGAAGTTGCGCATGATCTCGTCGAGCTTCTGGGCTGCCTTGCAGGCGAGTTCCGCAGCGCTCGCGAAGCTGTCAAAGTAGAAGGCGTCGTTTTTCTTGGCCATAATCCGGTCCTTTCAAAGTTACATGAACAGCAAGAAGAGCTTTGCCATTACGAAGCTGATGATGCCGCAGCCGGGGAAGGTGAACACCCAGGTGAGCATCATGTCCTTAACTACGCCGAAGTTGATGGCCGAGATGCGCTTGACCGCGCCCACGCCCATGATGGAGCTCGTCTTAACGTGCGTGGTCGAGACGGGAATACCGGTGAGCGTGGCGAACAGGATGCACAGGGAGCTCGCCATGTCAGCGGAAAAGCCCTGGTACTTCTCGAGCTTGACCATGTCCATGCCCACGGACTTGATGATCTTCTCGCCGCCCACGGACGTGCCCACGCCCATGACCACCGAGCACAGCAGCATGAGCCACACGGGGATGACCATGTTCTCGACGCTCGGCTGGCCGTTGCAGAACGCCACGCCCAGGAACAGCACGCCGATGAACTTCTGGCCGTCCTGCGCGCCATGCATGAAGCTCATGCCCGCGGCGCCGGCGATCTGCGCCCATTTGAAGAACGTGTTGGAGCGCCGGCGGTCGGTGCCGGCGAAGAGCAGCGTGACGCCCTTGCTGATGATCCAGCCCATGCCAAAGCCCATGCCGAGCGAAAGGACCAGGCCGTAGAGGACTTTGACCCATTCGTTCATGTTGATGCCGTCGGTGCCGCCCAGGGCGATGGCCGCACCGGTGAGGCCCGCGATCAGGCTATGGCTCTCGCTGGTGGGGATGCCGAAGATGCTCGCGCCCACGGAATACACCACGATGGAGAAGAGCGCGGCGCACAGCGCGATGAGCGCGATGTCGGTGTTGGCGCCGAAGTCGACCATATTCGAGATGGTCGAGGCCACGCTCGCGTTGATGTGCGTCATGATGAACACGCCGAGGAAGTTGAAGATGGCGCTCATGATGATTGCCGCACGCGGGGGGAGGCAACGCGTCGTCACGCAGGTGGCGATGGCGTTGGGCGCGTCAGTCCAGCCGTTGACAAAAATAACGCCCAGCGTGAGCAGGACGGTCATTGCCAGTATTGGGTTGGAGAAGACTTGCGCGATAAAGTAGGAGAAGGATACGTCCACGAATACCACGTTCCAAATCGGCGCTTGCAAGCGCCCGTGTACATAACCTCTTAATTGTACTCCTTACAAAACATTTACCAGCTCTTAATATTCGCGGTCATTGTAAGGAGTCTGTAAGGCATTGCGGCGCCTGGGGCACGCGGTAGGTGGTATGGGGGAGAAAGGACGCAAAGCGGGCCGATAAGCCGGGTTCTGTCGTGGACGATCATTTATCTTGCCTGCACGTCGCCGTGCAGTTCCTCGCACGCTACCCGAGCGCGGACCGGGCCGGCCCATGGCGCTCCTATTCGCGCTTGCTCCGGAAGGGGCTTGCCAAGCCACCGTGTTGCCACGGCGCTGGTGGTCTCTTACACCACCGTTTCAGCTTTTCTCTTTACGCGCGAGGACCATAAAGGCCCAAGCACGCAGGTGGGAGTCTTCTTTTCTGCGGCGCTTTCCGTCGGGTTGCCCCGCCTGGCCGTTAACCAGCTTCCTGCCCTGTGGAGCCCGGACTTTCCTCACGCCCGCTGCGGATGCGGTGGGTCGCGCGATCGCCTGGCCCGCTTTGCGAGGAGGTATTGTACCATGAGGCAGGGGTTTTGCCAGCCTGCGCACCGGCTGCCCCGCATATCACCCCGTGCTCAGGCAGTCCTGGCTCGCACGGAGGCCACATTAAGTGGCCGTCCGGCTCGTGCGGAACTGCGCGCGGGACGATATGCGGGGCAGCCGGTGCGCAGGCTGGCAAAACGAGCCCGCAATGACAAATACGGGGGAACGAGATCTTCGTCCACTTTGGGCGCTTTGTTTAATGGGGCTTTGAGATGGAGGGGTGCGTGGAGAGCTACATTACCATGCGTGCCGGCGTTGAGGCGACGGGCGAATTCGTGGACCGCAAGAGCCGGTTCATCGCGCAGCTGATTCATGTCGAGTCTGCCGAGGAAGCCTCGGCGCATCAGGCGGCCGTGCGCGCCAAGCACTATGACGCCCGGCACAACGTGCCCGCGTTCATCTTGGCCGACGGCACCGAGCGGGCAAGTGACGACGGGGAGCCGCAGCGTACGAGCGGTATGCCGACGCTCGAAGTGCTGCGCGGCGCAGGCCTTAAGGATATTTGCTGCGTGACCACGCGGTACTTCGGCGGCACGCTGCTGGGGCCGGGAGGGCTGGTGCGCGCGTACACCGCCGCTGCCCAAGAGGCCGTTGAGACGGCGCGCGCCCAGGGCATGCTCGTGGAGATGACGAGCGTGGTGTCAGTGGATGTGACCGTCGCGTACCCGATGTATGAGCAGGTTGCGCGCATGATCTCCGATACGGGCGGTAAGGTTGCCTCTACGGATTACACCAGCGAGGTCGTTATCCACGCGGTCTACAAGGCCGGCGAGGAGCTCGCGCTCATGCCCAAGCTCACAGAGCTCATGGCCGGGCGCGAGCGCGTCAAGGTGGGAAAGCCGCGTTTCGCGGAGTTTTAGGGCCGAGAGCCCGAGGGGCGGGCCGAGGAGCTCAGACCATCGGCGAGAGGATGCGCGAATGTGTACACTCGCGACCTCAAAAGCTCAATTTTGGCCGTTTCGTGCCGCGAGTGTACACATTGGCAGGCTCTCGGGGTCGGGGGCAAGCCGCAAGAGCCGCGAGCGAGTCGTAGGGTCGGAGACGAGCCAGAAGCCCGGGTCAAGCCGGAAGCCCGAGACAAGCCGGAAGACCAGCGCGTGCCGCGTGCCTCAGGGCGCCTGCGCTTACGCCTCGCGCGCGCCCTGCTCAATCACAACGTCGCAGAACAGGTCGATGGCGTCGTCGATGCATCCGGCGCAGCTGCGCAGCGGGCCCGCCTCGGAGCCGACGCCCTTGAGCTCGCGGCACACGTTGGAGCCGTTCTTCTCGGCAAAGCGGGCGCAGAGCGTGCGGGCGAGCTTGTAGGTGCGGCCCTTGCTCGTGGGCTCGTCAAAGCCGGTGCTCTCCACCTGGCCGAGCGCCACCACGGCTCCGCTGATGGCGCCGCAAGTCTCGGTCATGCCGCCCATGCCGGCGCCGAAGCCCTCGGTGAGCGTGAACACGGTGCGCTCATCCATCCTGAGCGCGGGTGCGAGGGCGCATGCCACCGACTGGGCGCAGTTGAAGCCGCGCGCATGGAATTCGGCGGCAGCCGCTTTGAGCTCGTCGCGGTTAAGCAAGATTTCATCTTTATTTAATGACACGGTTCTTCCTTTCAGCGTGTTTCAAACGGTATACCATCTTACCCGTATGAAAGCGGCGCAGCGCCGTGTGGCGCCCGGGATTCGGGTACTCGCGGTTTGCTCGCCGCGCTCGTTTTGCAACGAAAAGGAGCCCACATGGCCGAGCATCTTGGAACCACCTGCGTGCAGGGCGGCTACCGCCCGGGCGACGCCGAGCCGCGCCAGGTCCCGATCTACCAGTCCACCACGTGGAAGTACGACACGTCCGAGCATATGGGCAGGCTGTTCGACCTCGAGGAGGCCGGCTACTTCTACACGCGCCTGCAGAACCCCACGAACGACTACGTCGCGGCAAAGATCTGCGAGCTCGAGGGCGGCGCCGCGGCCATGCTCACGAGTTCCGGCCAGGCGGCGAACTTTTTCGCCGTGTTCAACATCGCCGGCGCGGGCGATCACGTGGTTGCGAGCTCGGCCATCTACGGCGGCTCCTACAACCTGCTCGCGCACACCATGCACCGCATGGGCCTGGAGTGCACGTTCGTCGCCCCCAACGCGACCGACGAGGAGCTCGAGGCTGCCTTCCGCCCCAACACCAAGTGCGTGTTCGGCGAGACCATCGCCAACCCGGCGCTCGCGGTCCTCGACATCGAGCGCTTCGCCCGCGCGGCCCACGCCCACGGCGTGCCGCTGATTGTGGACAACACGTTCCCCACGCCCATCAACTGTCGCCCGATCGAGTGGGGCGCCGATATCGTGACGCACTCCACCACTAAGTACATGGACGGCCACGGCGCCGCTGTGGGCGGAGCCATCGTGGACTCCGGCAACTTCGACTGGGCGGCGCACGCGGACAAGTTCCCGGGCCTCACCACGCCGGACGAGACCTATCACGGCGTTACGTACGTTGAGAAGTTCGGCCAGGCAGGTGCCTTCATCACCAAGGCGACCGCGCAGCTCATGCGCGACTTCGGCTGCATCCAGAGCCCGCAGAACGCCTTTTTGCTCAACATGGGCCTGGAGAGCCTGCACGTGCGCATGGCGCAGCACTGCAAGAACGGTCAGGCGGTCGCCGAGTACCTGCAGCAGCACCCCGCGATCCGCTTCGTGCGCTACCCGAGCCTGCCGGGCGACGAGTATTACGAGCTCGCGCAGAAGTACCTGCCGGACGCCTCCTGCGGCGTGGTGAGCTTTGGCTTTAACGGCGGGCGCAGTGCTGCGGAGCAGTTCATGAAGAGCCTTGAGCTCGCGCAGATCGCCACGCACGTGGCCGACGCGCGCACGTGCTGTTTGCACCCGGCCAACGCCACGCACCGCCAGATGAACGACGCCGAGCTCGCCGCGTGCGGCATCGAGCCCGATATGGTGCGCTTCTCCTGCGGCATCGAGTCCACCGAGGATTTGATCGCCGATATCGAGCAAGCCCTGTCTGGGTTGCTGTAGCGCCCCATCTTGTCTCTCAATCGTCCCGCGCCGCACGGTAGGCGTGCGCGCTCCTCTTTCAGGGCAACCTGGGGCACTACGGAAATGCGTCATTTAGGGTCTGACCCTAAATGACGCATTTTGTGGGTATCCTGTAGCCGAATGCACCGCAACGAAAGGAGCCGTCATGTCGTACGCCGAACTCACTCGCGCCCGTTATTCCTGCCGCAGCTACGAGGACCGTCCCGTGGAGGCGGAGAAGCTCGCTGCCATCCTCGAGGCGGGACGCATCGCGCCTTCCGCCTGCAACAAGCACCCGACGCGCGTGCTCGTGTGCGACACGCCGCAGCTCCGCGAGAGGGCCGCGACGGCGGCGCACCACTTCGCCAAGGACGGCAGCGTGTTCGGCGCGCCGCTCGTTTTGGTGGTGTGCGAGAAGATGGGCGAGGCCTGGCTGCGCAAGTACGACCAGATGAGCTCCTCCAGCATCGACTCCTCGATCGTGGTCGATCAGATGATGATGCAGGCGGAGGACCTGGGCCTGTCCACGTGCTGGGTGTGCCACTTCGATCCGCGCGTGGCCATCGACGAGCTCGGGCTTTCATCCGAGCTCTATCCGGTGCACATGCTCACGGTGGGCTACGCCGCTGACGAAATCGCCGACGCCGCGTCGCGTGAGGCGCGCACGATTCCGATGAGCGAGTTCAGGATTACCACCGAGTTTTCCGCCCAGCAGGCTTAAGCCTGAAGCTGCCGCGTTTCGGGCGGACTCGAGCGCGGGGGGCGCTGGGAGGCGCGCATCGAGGCATGAGCTGCGCTACGCGGTGGAATCGTCCTGCGCCCTCAATCCGGCCACGCGCTCATATACAACCTGTTTAGGAGGGCTTTCCGTATGAAGGAGCTTGAGGACCGCATTGTCCAGGACGGCGTTGCCAAGGCGGGCAACGTGCTTAAGGTCGATGCGTTTTTGAATCATCAGTGCGACGTGGAGCTCTTCGACCACATGGGCGCGGAGTGGGCGCGCCTGTTCGCGGGGGAGCGCATCGACAAGATCTTGACCATCGAGGCAAGCGGCATCGGCATCGCGTGCGTTGCCGCGCGCCATTTTGGCAACGTGCCCGTGGTGTTCGCCAAAAAGGCGCAGTCGGTCAACTTGGACGGTGAGCAGTACTCCACCACGATCTACTCCTTCACCAAGAAAAAGGAGTATCCGGTCATCGTGTGCAAGCGTTTCCTCAGCGCGAGCGAGCGCGTGCTCATTATCGATGACTTTTTGGCGAACGGCTGCGCGCTCGAGGGCCTGATTGAGATTGTGGAGAGCGCGGGCGCCGAGGTCGCGGGCATCGGAATCGCTATCGAGAAGGGCTATCAGGGCGGCGGCGATAAGCTGCGCGAGCGCGGGTACCGCGTGGAGAGCCTGGCACGCATCTCCTCCATGAACGACGAAACCGGTGCGATCACGTTCGCATAGGTGGCGTAAGGGTCGGCGCTCCGAATGTGCACACTCGAAGCACTGATTCGCGGAAATCGGCCCCAAGAGATCGCGAATGTGTACACTCGCGTCACCAAGGGGGCAAAAACGGCCCTTTGGGTTCGCGAGTGCACACATTCGCGAACCCGCGCGCATGGAGCCGGCGCGCTCGCGAGCCATCGCACGTGAACGAATACTATGGAACTTGGATAGGGAAGGGGCGCGCGTGCACGCATGCGTCCCTTTTTGCTATCATGTTCGCCTGTGTGACCAGCTGCGGGCGTGGCGGAATTGGTAGACGCGCTGGATTTAGGTTCCAGTGGGCTTCCCGTGAAGGTTCGAGTCCTTTCGCCCGCACCAGTCCACACAAGGTTGTTTTAAGAGGGCCCCGGCGCCCATCAACACGCCGGGCATGTACCAGAGGAGGAACGTTGAACATCACTTCTGACGTGAAGGACGCCAAGCTCACCGCTACGGTCACCATCCCTGCCGCCGAGGTCGACGCCGTCATCAAGAAGGCGTACAAGGAGGCCGCGAAGAAGTACCGTTTCCCCGGCTTCCGCGCCGGTAAGGCCCCGCGTCCCGTCATCGACTCCGCTCTGGGCAAGGACGCCGTGCTCGTTCAGGCCACCAACGAGCTCATCGGCTCCAACGAGGGCAACGTCCTGAACGAGCTCGATATCGTCCCGGTCAAGGAGGGCAACTACTCCGAGATCGACCTGTGCGCCGACGGCACCGACTACACCTACACCGTCGAGTTCGCCCTGCGCCCGGCTCCCGCGCTGTCTTCCTACGACGCCGTTGCCATCGAGATGCCCCCGGCGGAGGTCACCGAGGCCGAGATCGACAACCAGGTCGAGATGCTCATGAGCTACCACGCCACCTTCGAGGACGTTGAGCGCGCCGTTGAGGGCTCCGACTACGTCACCGTCGACATCAAGGACGTCAAGGGCGCCGAGTCCCTCGCCGGCGAGGGTCGCATGATCGCCATGGGCACCGGCAACCTGCCCAAGGAGTTCGACGAGGGCCTGCTCGGCATGAACGTCGACGAGACCAAGACCATCTCCTGGACCCCCGAGGTCGAGGGCGCCGAGGAGGCCTCCGTTGAGGTCACCGTCAAGGGCGTCAAGGAGCGCAAGCTCCCCGAGCTCACCGACGAGTTCGCAAAGACGAACTTCGGCTTTGAGGGCGTTGACGCCATGCGCGACGCCGTCAAGCTCGAGATCGAGTCCGACAAGGCTTCCTCCCTGCCGCAGCTCAAGGAGAACCGCGCCGTCGCCAAGCTCGCCGAGCGTCTTGAGCTCGACGAGATGGACGAGGACTACGAGCAGTCCGTGTTCCAGGAGCTCGGCCAGAACTTCCTGCAGAGCCTCTCCGCTCGCGGCATGAGCCTCGACGGCTGGCTGCAGGCCAACCGCATGTCCTCTGAGGCCTTCATCGCCGACCTGCACAAGCAGGCCAACGACGTGGCCCGCGAGTCCCTCGCCCTCGACGCGCTCGCTCGTGAGCTCAAGGTCGAGGTCACCGAGGAGGATGTCGACGGCGAGTTCGAGCGCGCCGGCATCGAGGACATCGCCGCTTCCAAGGCCCAGTTCCTCGCCGATGGCCGCATGCCCGCCATCCGCGACTCCATCCGTCGCTCTAAGGCCGTTGAGTGGCTCGTCGAGAACGCTCAGGTCACCGAGGTTGACGAGGCTGCCAAGGCTGCTGAGTAGCACGCAACGCGCGTGTGCGTAACATAGCGGCTGTACTGCCTAATCGCGTACGGTGCCATCCACGCGCTGCAGCGCCGGGCGGCACCGTATGTTTGTATTGAAACTACCCGTGTAACAGGAGGCGCCATGATCAATCGCATCAACTCCGCGCTCGTGCCGTACGTCATCGAGCAGACTCCGCGTGGCGAGCGCAGCTACGACATCTACTCGCGCTTGCTTAACGACCGCATCGTCTTTTTGGGCGAGGAGGTCAATTCCGTGACGGCGAATCTCGTGATCGCGCAGCTTTTGCATCTCGAGAGCCAGGATGCGGAGAAGGACATCTCGCTCTACATCAACTCTCCGGGCGGCGAGGTGTACTCGGGCCTGGCGATTCTGGACACCATGAACTACATCAAGCCCGATGTCTCCACGATCTGCGTGGGCATGGCCGCGTCCATGGCCGCCGTGCTGCTCGCCTCCGGTGCCAAGGGCAAGCGCTTCTGCCTGCCGCACTCCAAGATCATGATCCATCAGCCGAGTGGCGGCGCCCAGGGCCAGCAGACCGAGATCGAGATCGCGGCACGCGAGATCCGCGAGACCCGCACCACGCTCAACCATATCCTCGCCGATGCGACGGGCAAGCCGTTCGAGCAGGTTGAGCTGGACACCGAGCGCGACCATTACCTGCGTGCCGAGCAGGCACTCGAGTACGGCCTGGTCGACCGCATCGTGACGTCCCGCAACGACTCGGGGAGCGCACGCTAATGGCCGGCGACGATTTCACCCACACCCACGGCGCGTCTTCGGAGGGGCCGGTCCGCTGCTCGTTTTGCGGCAAGACGCAGGAGCAGGTTCGCAAGCTCGTGAGCGGGCACGACGGCATGTTCATCTGCGATGAGTGCGTCGAGGCCGCCAACGAGATCCTCGACCAGTCCTTTGCGCAGGACGAGATGATGCGCATGTTCGGCGCTTACGCCGCCCAGCAGCATCAGCAGGAGATGGCCGCCGCCCAGGCTGAGGAGCCCGAGGAGGATAGCGAGCCCGCTTCCCCCACTATGCAGGAGACCGCCGCGGCCCTCATCACGCGCGTGCCCACGCCGCACGAGATCTACGAGGCGCTCTCCCAGTACGTGATGGGGCAGGAGGACGCCAAGCGCGCCATGTCTGTGGCCGTGTACAACCACTACCGCCGCGTGCTGGTGGATGACGCCGCCCGCAACGATGAGGCCGGCGATCCCATCGGCGACCACGTGGCAGGCGCGTTTGAGGAGGATGTCGAGCTCGCCAAGAGCAACATCCTGTTGCTCGGCCCCACCGGCACGGGCAAGACCCTGCTCGCCCAGACGCTCGCCCGCGTGCTCGAGGTGCCCTTCGCCATCGCCGACGCCACCGCCCTCACCGAGGCTGGCTATGTGGGCGAGGATGTGGAGAACATCCTGCTCAAGCTCATCACCGCGGCCGACGGCGACATCGACCGCGCCCAGATCGGCATCATCTACGTGGACGAGATCGACAAGATCGCCCGCAAGGCCGAGAACCTGTCCATCACGCGCGACGTGTCGGGCGAGGGCGTCCAGCAGGCGCTGCTCAAGATCCTCGAGGGCACGGTCGCGAGCGTGCCTCCTTCGGGCGGCCGCAAGCACCCGCAGCAGGAGCTTTTGCAGATCGACACGACGAACATCCTGTTCATCTGCGGCGGCGCCTTCGTGGGCCTGGATAAGATCATCTCCGACCGCGTGGGCAACCAGGGCGTGGGCTTTAACTCCGAGATCGCCGGCCCCACGTCCAAGGACGAGAACATCCTGCTCAAGCAGGTGCTGCCCGAGGACCTCAACAACTTCGGCATGATCCCCGAGTTCATCGGCCGTACGCCGGTCATCACGCAGACCCAGGCACTCACCGAGGACGACCTCGTGACGATCCTCACCGAGCCGCGTAACGCCGTGGTCAAGCAGTACCGCCGCATGTTCGCCATGGAGGGCGTCGAGCTCGTGTTTGAGGACGAGGCCCTGCATGAGATCGCCAAGAAGGCGCTCGCCCGCAAGACGGGCGCCCGTGGCCTGCGCTCCATCTGCGAGGAGGTGCTCCAGCAGACGATGTTCGACCTTCCCAGCGAGGAGGGCGTGCGCCGGGTCGTGGTGACACCCGCCGCCGTTCGCGGCGAGGAGCAGCCGCGTCGCGAGCGCTTCGAGGAGACTTCAGGTGCGGAGGAGGCTCCCGCTGCGGAGGCGACCCCTGCTGCGGAGGCAGTGCCTTCCGTTGAGGCCGACGCGCTCGACCTCGATTAGCAGTGCGTTGAGCGTGCGTTGCCGGCCGAGCCGGTGATGCTGTAGCGGCTACCGGCACGCTGCTATGCGCGTTTGAGCTTGCGATGTGAGCCGCGCCTGAGCGCGCGCCGGCATGCACGCAAGCACCGCATGCCAAAACCTTTTCAAAACCCGGGTGTCCGCGCACCCGGGTTTTTGTGTTCCTACGCTCCGCTGGCGGGCGAGGGGAGGCGGCGCTTGAACACCTTGGCCGCATGGAGGCCGGTGGGGAAGTGGAGGACGGATAAGCCCCGCCCGGCTCCTGTGTTATCCTTTTGAACCAAGTATGACGATATACCTTCGCATCGCTCGAACGAGGAAGGAACGCCCATGGCAGAAGAGATGCCCAAAACTTACGATCCGGCGGTCAACGAGCCGGCTATCCTGCAAAAATGGCTCGACGGCGGCTACTACAAGCGCCGTGAGGGCGTGGGCGACTGCACCGTCACCATCCCGCCGCCGAACGTCACCGGCATCTTGCACATGGGCCACGCCACCGACGACTCCATTCAGGACGCCATCGTACGCATGGCGCGCATGCGCGGCCGTTCTACCCGTTGGATCTTAGGCACCGACCACGCCGGTATCGCCACGCAGACTAAGGTCGACAAGAAGCTCAAGAACGAGGGAATCTCGCGCCTGGAGATCGGCCGCGACAAGTTCATTGACGCCTGCTGGGACTGGACGCACGAGTACGGCGGCACCATCGTCGAGCAGATCAAGCGCATGGGCTGCTCCGTCGACTTTGAGGGCGAGCGCTTCACCATGGATCCGGAGTACGCCGAGGCGGTGCGCCGCGTCTTCTGCGACTGGTACCACGACGGCTTGATCTATCGCGGCAAGCGCATCGTGAACTGGTGCCCCAACTGCACCACGGCCATCTCCGATGACGAGGCCGAGTACGAGGACGAGAAGGGCCATCTGTGGCACCTGCGCTACCCGCTCACCGAGCCGGTGAACGGCCAGGAGTACATCGTGGTCGCCACCACGCGTCCCGAGACCATGCTCGGCGACACGGGTGTGGCCGTGAGCTCCAAGGACCCCGAGAAGGCCGCCTTCGTGGGCAAGACCGTGAAGCTCCCCATTGTGGACCGCGAGATCCCCATTTTCGACGACTGGCACGTCGATCCCGACTTCGGTTCCGGTTTTGTCAAGGTCACCCCGGCGCACGACCCCAACGACTACGCCATGGGCGAGGCCCACGGCCTTGAGAAGATCAACATCTTCGACGAGCACGCCGTGGTGGTCGAGGGTTATGGCGAGTTCACCGGCATGACCCGCGACGAGTGCCGCGAGGCCGTGGTCGCGTGGTTCGAGGAGCACGGTCTGCTCGACCACATCGACGAGCACGACCACTCCGTCATGCACTGCTACCGCTGCGACAACACGCTTGAGCCGTGGCTGTCCGAGCAGTGGTTCGTGGCTGTGGACAAGTTGAAGCAGCCCGCGCTCGACGCCGTGAAGGACGGCCGTGTGACCTTCCACCCGGCGCGCTGGACCGACACCTACACCACCTGGATGGAGAACCTCAAAGACTGGTGCATCTCCCGCCAGCTGTGGTGGGGTCACCGCATCCCCGTGTTCTACTGCGAGGACTGCGATTGGGAAGACGCCTGCATGGACGACGTGACCGTGTGCCCCAAGTGCGGCGGCGTGCATGTGCATCAGGACGAGAACGTGCTCGATACCTGGTTCAGCTCCCAGCTGTGGACCTTCGCCACGCAGGGCTGGCCGCAGAAACCTGAGCTGCTTGAGGGTCATCACCCCACCACGGCGCTCGTCACCGCGCGCGACATCATCGCCTTGTGGGTCGCCCGTATGGTCATGAGCTCCCTGTACTTCCTGGACGAGGTCCCGTTCAAGGACGTCGTGATCTACCCCACGATCCTTGCCAAGGACGGCAGCCGCATGTCCAAGTCCAAGGGCAACGGCGTGGACCCCATGGATCTCATTGACATGTACGGTGCCGACGCCATGCGCTTCAACCTGCTCACGCTGTGCACCAACAACCAGGACGTCAAGTTCGACGCCGACATCGACAAGAAGACCAAGCAGCTCAAGGGCAGCCCGCGCACCGAGCAGGCCCGCGCGTTCGTGACCAAGATCTGGAACGCAAGCCGCTTCCTGCTCATGAACATGGACGGCTACACTCCGGGCGAGCCGGTGGCCCAGACCGCCGCGGACGCCTGGATGTTCAGCCGCCTGGCCAAGGCGGTCAAGCTCGTGACTGAGGGCATCGAGAACTACACCTTCGGCGAGATGGCCCGCGGCGTGCAGAACTTCTTCTGGAACGAGGTTTGCGACTGGTACGTCGAGGTCACCAAGACGCGTCTCAAGGACGACGACGCCCGCCTGCAGGCGCAGCGCAACCTCATGTTCGTGCTCGACGCGTCTTTGCGCATCATGCACCCGCTCATGCCGTTCGTGACCGAGGCTATCTGGGATCAGATGCCCGCGAGCTGGCTCGACATGAGCGAGTCGGGCGTGTGCGAGCGCGCCGAGGCGCTGATGGTCGCCGCCTGGCCCGAGCCCGCCGACTTCGAGCGCTTCATCGACGAGCCCGCCGAGCGCTCCTTCGAGCTCGCACGCGCCGTGGTGTCCGACGCCCGCTCCACCCGCGCCCGTTACCGCATCTCGCCCAAGCAGGCGCTGCCCGTGGTTGTTGCCGCGCATTCCGTCGAGGCCGCCGAGGCGCTTGAGGGCATGTCCTCCTTCATCTGCGGTCTTGCCAACATCCCCGAGATGACGGTGGCAACGGACGAGACGTTTGCCGGTAAGCCCGAGGCCTCCATTGCTTTGGCCGGTCCTGACTTCGACGCGTACGTTGTCGTGGGCGACCTGGTTGACTTTGCCGCCGAGAAGGCTCGCCTGGAGAAGGAGCTGGCGGCTGCCGAGAAGGAGCTGACGGCCGCCGAGCGCACGCTTTCCAACGAGGGCTTCGTGGCCAAGGCCGCACCCGAGGTCGTTGCCAAGAAGCGCGAGCGTGCCGCCGAGCTGACTGACACGATCGCCGCGATCAAGGCGCAGCTGGTCGACTTCGCTTAAGCTCGCATATGCCCGGGCTCGCGCTTCGCGGGCCCGGGTTTTTGTTTTGCGCCGTTGGGCCCACGCTTACGCCCGCCTATTCGTTTGCCGTGCCGTGAGGGAGTTGCGTTCGATATGCCAAAGAACACGTCGAATTTCGCGTTGCCGTTTTCGTTTGAGGAGCTCGCCTACGAGCGTGCCGTTGCGATCGCGGCTGATACCGGTAAGATCCCCGGCGGAACGGGTCCGCTGCTCGAGACGGTCGTGGACATGCTCGAGGAGTGCGGACGCCCCGATGAGCATTTTGACTGCATTCAAGTGGCGGGCACGAACGGCAAGACCTCGACGACTCGCTTTGCCGCAGCCATCCTGCGCGGCGAGGGGCTGCGCACGGCGCTTTACACGTCGCCGCAGCTCGTGGCATACGAGGAGCGCATGGAGATCGACGGGCGAGTGGTCGACCCCGCGGACTTCGCCCATGGCGTTTCCGCCGCCGCGGAGGCAGGGCGTCGCGTCAGCTGCCGTCGTGGGGACGCGGGGTTGCCGCCCTATACAATTACGCCGTTTGATCTGCTTACGGTCGCCGCCATGATTATCTTTGCCGAGGCTCGCGTCGACGTCGCGGTGCTCGAGGTCGGCTTGGGCGGGCGATGGGACGCCACGAGCGCCACCGATCCCGTGGCGGTTGCCATCACGGGCATCGGACTCGATCACATCCATATCCTGGGTAACACGCTTGGCGAGATCGCCCGGGAAAAGGCGGCCGTCATTAAGCCCGGCCGCGCGGTGGTGCTGGGCGAGGGGACGCACGACCCGGTGGTTGAGGACGTCATGGCAAAGCGGTGCGATGCGTGCGGTGTTGAGCCCTGGATCGTTTCCCGCACAACGACCCGTGAGCCCCGGTCCCTGCGCGAGGCGGTTTCGTTCAGCTGCGAAGGTCCGTTTGGGAGCTATGAGCTGAGCATGCATAAGCCGAGTTATCAGCCGCAAAACGCCTCGTGCGCCATCGCGCTTGCCGAGCTCTATCTCGGGCGTGCTTTGAATACGGACAAGTTGGAGCGCAGCCTCGATGCCTGCCCGATTCCCGGGCGCTTCGATATGGTGCGCACGGACCCGATGGTGCTGGTGGATGCCTGCCACAACCCGCAGAGCTGCGAGAACTTCGTCGCGGCGCTGGGGGAGGTCGCGCCCACGGTTGCGGAGCGCCCTACGCTGCTGGTGGCCGCCCTGTCTGACAAAGACGTTTCGGGCATCATCGACGTGCTCATCCCCGCATTTCCCCGCATCGCCGTTACGGCGACCGTGAGCGATCGCGCCTGTCCGGCACACGAGCTTGCCAAGTTGGTAGAGGAAAAACTCGCCGAGCTCGGTCGGCCGGCGTCTGATCTCGTTGCCGTGCACGCAACCGTCTCAGAGGCGCTCGATGCATTCACGGAGCAGCGTGAGCCGGTCGTGGCGGCGGGAACGATCACGTTGGCAGGTGAGGTCGCGGGCTCGCTGCGAGGATAGCGCGTGCGTCGAGCGCACCGCGGCTGCCGGTAGGGCCGCCCCTCTTACAGGAAGCGGTACTGAACCGTGCCCACGCCTACGCTGACAAAGTTGAGGGCGCGCGCAACCGCGGGCTGCATGTCGATCACACGACCGTGTGCGTACGGCCCGCGGTCGTTCACGTAGGCGATGACGGAGCGGCCGCCGTAGCGGATCTCAACGCGGGTTCCGAACGGCACGTTGAGCATGGCGACGCCCATGGAGGTCTCGGTGACCTTCTCGCCGCTGGCGGTGGTACCGCCCATGAAGCCGTCGCCGATGCCGTAGTAGGATGCGACGCCGGTGAGCCAACCGCCGTTGTCAGGGGTCTGCGTCGACCCACCGCCTGAGTTATCCGGCTGGGAGGGAGGTGCGACCTGCTGCCCGCCCTGGTCCTGCCCGGTGGTATCTCCGCCGTTGCCGGCGTCCGTGTTGGGCTTCGACGGCTCGGACGTCTCGGGGACCACGGGCTTGCTTGCAGAGGCATCATGCTGAGCCTGCAGCTGCGCCGCCTGCTCGGCCGCCTTGCGCGCCATCTCCATCTCGGCGGCATCCTCGGCGCTCGCCTTCTCCTGCATTTTCGCGGCGGCGGATTGCGCCGTGCCAAGCGCCTCGGATGCGCGCGCGAGCTCGGCGTTCGCCTTGTCCTTGGTCTTGCTGAGCTCGTCGAGCTTGCCGTTGAGCTCGGCTTCGAGCGCGTCGAGCTCCTCAAGGGCGCTCACATGCGCGTCGCGCACGGAGGAGAGGTACTTGTTCAGGTTCAAAAAGTCCTCGAACGACGAGGCGTTGAGCAGCAGGCTGAGTGCACCGCCGCTGTTCGTGCGCGTCTTGTACAGATCGCGCGCGGCTCTCGAGGCGCTTTTCTGCCGAAGCGGCATGAGCTCCTGCTCAATATGAAGGATCTCGTCGGCGATGTCGTCGACCTTACCGTCCAGCTCCTGCGCACGGGCCGATGCGTCATTAAAGGCGCTCGCCGCACCCGACACTTCCTCCTGAAGGCGCGAAAGCTCGGCGCGCGTGGCATCCGTAGCGGCAAAAGCAGGGGAAGGGCAGGCTCCGAGTGCTCCGCCAAGCGTGAGCGTCAGGGCGAGGCCGGCTGCGCATGCGGCGCGGGCGCTGCGAAAACTTGAACGATGGTTGGAAATACACGACATAGGGTACGACCGCTTTCTCAGTTCGTTTTGACCCAGTATAAACCGAAGCCTCACCTTAAAGTAGAGCTTCAAGGTTTGCACACGCGCACGGGCTGTACACGCGCGGCCGAGCACAGGCGAGCCGAATGACTGCCTCGTGTGATGGCCGTACCGCCGACCCCCGTGGCGCGCCTGCGTGCGCAAAACGCGCGGCGGGTATACAATGTCCTGCAGTTATGACCAGATGCGTGCCCGCACGCGCACGGCCGAAAGGTTCACCCCTATGTCAAAGTACCTTGAGGAGATCATGTCGCCCCAGCTCATGATGGTGGTGTATGCCTTCATCGCGTTTGTGGTCGCGCTGTACCTGCTCTCCGTTGCCTACGTGTTCATCGACGCCAAGCGCCGCGGCGTTCAGGCGTACGTGGCATGGGGCCTCGTGGCGCTCGTCCCGTTCATCGGCCTGGTCGCCTACATCGCCCTGCGCCCCGGCACCTATGCGTCCGACCGCGAGGAGCAGGAGCTCGAGATGGCCCTGCGCGAGCGTGAGCTCGCCCAGTATGGCAGCTGCCCCAACTGCGGCACCACCATCGAGAAGGACTTCATCGTGTGCCCCGTGTGCAACACGCAGGTGCGCAACGTGTGCCCCACCTGCAAAAAGCCGCTCGAGGCCCACTGGAAGGTCTGTCCCTACTGCCGAACTCACATCCAGTAGGCGCGCGGCTGCGCTCGTGTGACGCACGGGCGCTGTCCTAACGTGCCGCTTAGCACCCGTCACCTGCAAGGATGGCGGGTGCTTTCGTGTAGAGGAGGGTAAGCGCCTCCAAAACAGGTACAATTTGGAAGTTCAACTGCGTACTAACGCCCTATGAGGAAGGTTCAGATAATGAAGGCACTGCACAACGACGGCTCGGTGGCCGAGGTCGAGAGCGCCGAGGAGGCCCTCCACATCATCCGCCACTCCGCCGCCCACATCATGGCCCAGGCCATCAAGCGCCTCTACCCCGAGGCCGACTTCGCTTACGGCCCGGCGACCGACAACGGCTTCTATTACGACGTCGACCTGGGCGACAAGACCCTCTCCGAGGACGACCTGCCCGCCATCGAGGCCGAGATGAAGAAGATCGCCAAGGAGAACCTCAAGTTCTCCGTCTTCGAGCTTCCGCGCGAGGAGGCCATCGCGCTCATGGAGGAGCGCGGCGAGAAGTACAAGGTCGAGCACATCGGCGACCTGGCCGAGGACGCCCGCATCACCTTCTACCAGCAGGGTGACTACATCGACATGTGCGTGGGCCCGCACCTCACCTACACCAAGGCGCTCAAGGCCTTCAAGCTCACCGGCGTGTCCGGCGCGTACTGGAAAAACGACGCCAACAACAAGATGCTCACCCGCGTGAACGGCACTGCGTTCGCCACTAAGGACGAGCTCGACGCGCACCTCACCATGCTCGAGGAGGCCAAGAAGCGCGACCATCGCCGCATCGGCCGCGAGATGGACCTCTTCATGATGCGCGACGAGGCCCCGGGCTTCCCGTTCTTCCTGCCCAACGGCATGATCCTCAAGAACACGCTGCTCGACTTCTGGCGCGAGATCCACCACAAGGCCGGCTACGTCGAGATCTCCACACCGCAGATCATGAACAAGAGCCTGTGGCTCACCTCCGGCCACTGGGACCACTACAAGGACAACATGTACTCCACCCTCATTGACGAGGAAGAGTACTGCATCAAGCCCATGAACTGCCCGGGCGGCGTGCTCGTGTACAGCTCCAAGCCGCATAGCTACCGCGAGCTGCCCATCCGCGCCGGCGAGATCGGCCTGGTGCACCGCCATGAGCTCAAGGGCGCGCTGCACGGCCTGTTCCGCGTGCGCTGCTTCAACCAGGACGACGCGCACCTGTTCGTCACGCCCGAGCAGCTTACCGACGAGATCGTGGGCGTGGTGAACCTCATCACGAGCGTGTACGACAAGTTCGGCTTCACCTACCACCTCGAGCTCTCCACGCGCCCCGAGGACTCCATGGGCTCCGATGAGGACTGGGCTGCCGCCGAGGAGGGCCTCAAGGTCGCACTTGAGCAACTCGGCATGGATTATGTGGTGAACGAGGGCGACGGCGCCTTCTACGGCCCCAAGATCGACTTCCACCTGGAGGACTCCCTCGGCCGCACCTGGCAGTGCGGCACCGTGCAGCTCGACTTCCAGATGCCGCAGAACTTCGACCTTACCTACGTCGACGCCGACGGTGAGAAGAAGCGCCCGGTCATGCTGCATCGCGTGTGCTTCGGCTCCATCGAGCGCTTCATCGGCATCCTGATCGAGCACTTCGCCGGCAAGTTCCCCGTGTGGCTCGCGCCCATGCAGGTCAAGGTTCTGCCCGTCTCGGAGAAGAGCCGCGACTACGCGCACGAGGTCACCGCAAAGCTCGAGGCCGCCGGCATCCGCGTGGTGTGCGACGATCGCGACGAGAAGATCGGCTACAAGATCCGCGAGGCCCGTGGCACCGACCGCGTGCCCTACATGCTCATCCTGGGCGAGAAGGAGGTCGAGGCCGGCAACATCTCCGTCCGCGACCGCACCAACGAGACCGTCCCCATGGGCGTCGACGAGTTCATCGCCAAGGTGTGCGAGGAGATCGCCACGCGCGCGTAAGCTCGCTGCCATATATGCCGTCTGGGCTGCCAGCCTGTTGTGTGGCCCCCCGGATTCTCGAGCGCCCCTTATCGCGAGGGGCGCTTTTGTGTGGCGCGCGGCATTGAGCGCGACGCGGTGCGGATTGGCTACAATGGCATATGAAAACGATGTCAGAAGGGGCGATGTTCGATGACGATGCGTGAGGTTGCGGATCTGGCGGGCGTGTCGGTCGCAGCCGTGTCCCGCTATCTGAACGGCGGATATGTGTCGGCCGACAAGTCGGAGCGCATCAAGCGGGCAATTGAGGAGACCGGTTATGTGCGCTCCAATCAGGCCCGCTCCCTGCGGACCGGCGCCACGCGGCTCATCGGCGTGGTGGTGCCAAAAATCAACTCGGAGTCCATCAGCCGTCTGACCGCGGGCATCAGTGCGGTGCTGCAGCGCAACGGCTACCAGATGCTGCTTGCGAACACCGCCAACGACCCGGGCGCCGAGCTCGAGTACTTGGAGCTGCTGCGGAGCCATCCCGTTGACGGCATCATCATCGCGGGCACGGTGGTCACTGAGCGTCACCGGGAGTTCTTCGCCTCCGCGGGCGTGCCCGTTGTGGTGACCGGCCAGCAGGTGAGCGACTGCAGCTGCGTGTACTTCGACGACTATGAGGCCGCGCGTGACCTGGGCTCTCATATCGCGTCCCAGGCTCCAGGCCCGATCGCCTATATCGGCGTCACGCGCGAGGACACGGCCGCCGGCGCTGCGAGGCAGGACGGCTTTTGCGCGGGCCTGCGCGATGCCGGCGTGCCCTTTGACCCTGAACTGTACCGCGAGTCGCCCTTTTCCATCGAAGGCGGCTATCAGGCGGCCTGGGACCTGATGCGACACGACCCCGCCCCGGCGTTTGTGGGCTGCGCCACGGACATGATTGCCGCGGGGGCCCTGCGCGCGCTTACGGAGTCGGGCATAAGCCATCCGGAGACTCGCGTGTCCGGATTTGGCGACAACCAGTTGCTCGCCATGCTCACCGGCGGCATCGCCACGGTGCACTACGGCTATAAGACCTGCGGGGAGACCGCGGCACGCATGGTACTGGACGAAATCAAAGAGGGGGGACGCGCGGAGCATCAAAGCGCGTGCATCGAGCACACGCTCATCACCCGATAAGCGCGGCACTTCAACCGTTTACCGACAAAATTCAACCGTTCGCCGTGTGAAAAACTGTAAACGATTACATACCAATATGAAATCGTTTACAGTCAGGGTGTCAGAAGTTAGTTCATGGAGAAGAGGAAGGGGCTCCCATGGATTACGCAAAGACCGCGGAAGAGGTCATCAAGCTCGTAGGCGGTGCCGACAACGTCGCGTCCGCCGCTCACTGCGCAACGCGCCTTCGTCTGGTGATTGCCGACAACGCCAAGACGAACAAGGAGCAGCTCGAGGCGCTCGAGGGCGTCAAGGGCGTGTTCGAGGCCCAGGGTCAGCTGCAGATCATCTTCGGCACCGGCACGGTCAACAAGGTGTACGAGGAGTTCATCGCCCAAAGCGGCATCGAGGCGGCGAGCAAGGCCGAGGTCAAGGAGGCCGCAGCCGCCAAGCAGAACGTTGCGATGCGCGCTATCAAGCTGCTCGGCGACATCTTCGTTCCCATCGTCCCGGCGATTGTGGCATCCGGTCTGCTCCTGGGCATTATGGGCGCGCTCAACTTCATGGTGGCGAACGACTTTCTCGCCATTGACACCTCGAACTTCCTGTATCGCATCGCCGATTTGGTGTCGAACACGTCCTTCACGTTCTTGCAGATCCTGATCGGCTTCTCGGCCGCCAAGGCGTTCGGCGCCAACCCGTACCTGGGTGCGGTCGTGGGCATGGCGCTCATCAACCCCAGCCTGCAAAACGCCTATTCGGTCGCGGCTGATGGCGTGCAGACAGTCGTGCCGGTCATCGGCGACCTGTACGGGTTCGACTGGGTCGGCTATCAGGGCCATGTGATCCCGATCGTCATCGCCGTCGGCATCCTGGCGTTCATCGAAAAGCGCCTGCACAAGATCGTCCCCGAGATGTTCGACTTGTTCGTGACCCCGCTCGTGTCCGTGTTCGTGACCGTTCTGGTGACCCTCGTGGCGGTCGGCCCGGTGTTCGTGTGGGCCGAAAACGCCATCCTCGGCCTCATCCAGGCCCTGCTCACCATTCCGTTCGGCATCGGCTCCGCCGTCGTCGGCCTGTTCTACGCTCCCACGGTCGTTACCGGTATCCATCAGATGTACGCCGCCATCGACCTCGGCCAGCTCGCCCAGTACGGCGTGACCTTCTGGCTGCCCATCGCCAGCGCCGCCAACATCGCCCAGGGCGGTGCCGCGCTCGCCGTCGCCCTCAAGACGCGCGACGCCAAGGTCAAGGGCCTTGCGCTCCCGTCCGCCCTGTCCGCCTTCATGGGCATTACCGAGCCCGCGATCTTCGGCGTGAACCTGCGCTTCTTCAAGCCCTTTATCGCCGGTTGCGTGGGCGGTGCCGCCGGTGCGCTCGTGTGCGCGCTTACGCATCTCGCCGCTTCGGGCACGGGTGTGACCGGAATCTTCGGTATCCTGCTGTGCCTGTCCCAGCC
Source organism: Coriobacteriaceae bacterium (assembly GCA_030525945.1). GTDB lineage: Bacteria > Actinomycetota > Coriobacteriia > Coriobacteriales > Coriobacteriaceae > Collinsella. The sequence goes on from JAUNDT010000003.1 coordinate 166,533, forward strand.
GGTTCAGTACGTGGTGATGTTCCTCGTCGCCGCCGGTGTGGCATTCGGTCTGTCCTACCTGCTCTACCAGGATAAGGCAAACGCGTAGCACGCAATTGCGCCGGCGCCCCGACTGCGGCTTGGGCTCGTGGTCGGGGCGCCGCGCGTTTTGATTCAATCGATCGAGAACACGGGAGAGATTTTCATGAGCAACGCAATGCAGCGCGATCTGGCCAAGCTCGTCGGTGCCGTCGAGTCTGCCGAGGCAGGCGCGCAGCGCCGCTGGGCTCAGCATTTCCACCTGATGCCCCCGGTTGGCTGGCTGAACGACCCCAACGGCCTGCATGAGCGCGACGGGGTATTCCACGCTTACTTCCAGTACGCGCCGTTTGACGTGAACGGCGGCGTCAAGATGTGGGGGCACAGCACGAGTCGCGATTTGCTGAGCTGGACCTACGAGGGCTGCGTGCTCATGCCCGATGAGCCGTTCGATTGCCACGGCGTGTATTCGGGGTCGGCCCTGGTGCTCGACGACCGCGTGGAGATGTTCTACACCGGCAACGTCAAGCTGCCCGGCGCGGACGGCGCGTACGACTACGTCAACACCGGCCGCGAGGGCAACACCGTCGCCGTGTCCACGCCCGATGGCTCGGCGTTTGCCGAGAAGCGCCTGCTCATGACGAACGCCGATTACCCTGAGGACCTGACGTGCCACGTGCGCGACCCCAAGGTGTGGCGCGCCGATGCGGCGCAAGGGCGCTACCTGATGGTGCAGGGCGCGCGTCGCCGTGTTGCGGGCTCGTGTGCGGACGCCGCGGCGCCCGAGGCGGTGGCATCCGAGGACGCTACGGCATCCGAGGCGGCGGCGTGCGAGCAGGGGAGTGCCCGTCGCGATCTTCTTGAGCGCTGCCACGGGAAGAGCTCCGCGTATGACCAGGGCGAGATTCTCGTGTTCGCTTCCGACGACCTGGAGCACTGGACGCTGGTCAACCGCGTGAGCACGCCCGAGCGGTTCGGCTTCATGTGGGAGTGCCCCGACTACTTCGAGCTGCCGATCGGTGGCGTAGCGGCCGGGTCTGGCGTTGGGACGGGCGCGGCTCCGCTGACTGATGGGGCTTTGGCACGTCCGCTTCCCGCTGCGGAGCAAGCGCGCGAGGCCCGCATCCAGGTGCTCTCCGTCTCCCCGCAGGGCTTGCTGGGAGACGAGTGGGAGCGCCGAAACGTCTACCAGTCCGGCTATTTCACGCTTGAGGGCGATCTGTGCGGCGAGTGCGAGCTCGGCGATTTCCGTTTGTGGGACGCCGGGTTCGACTTCTACGCGCCGCAGACGTTCGAGGCGCAGGACGGCCGCCGCATCATGATCGGCTGGATGGGCATGCCCGACGAGCCTTCCTACGGCAACGACCCCACGGTAGCGGAGGGTTGGCAGCATTGCTTTACCGTCCCGCGCGAGCTGTGGGTAAACGAGGCGGGTCGCGTTTGCCAGGCGCCCGTGCGCGAGGTGGCGCAGAGCCGCGGCGCTGGCACTCAGGGGAGCGGCACGCTCACCGTGGATGAGCTGGCTGAGGCCTGCGACATCACTGTCGACGGGGTCGCGCAGAGCCTGCACATGGTGTTCGGCGAAGAACTCGAAATCGCGTGGAACCCCGCTGCGGATGGCAGTGCGGGCAGGTTCGAGATGCGCTTCACCGATCCCTCGAGGACGGCGGCGGGCTGCGGCAGGTCGGTTCGCTGGGAGCACGTCGAGCGCGTCCAGTCCGTTCGCGTGCTGGTCGACACCTCATCGGTCGAGGTGTTCGTCAACGATGGCGAGCTCGTTATGAGCACGCGCTGGTATCCCCAGCGCAGGTCTTGCAGCTGCTCGGCGCCCGGCGCCGATATCCGCTGCTGGGATCTCGTTTGCGGCGAGTAGGGCGCTTTCCCTAGATAGGCTGGGCTATACTCTTTCGGACCTACGATACGAAAGGCGGTTGCAGCGGTGATTGTTCAAGAAGAGCTCGAGGCTCGGTACGCGAACAAAGTCCAGGCTGCAGCCGCCTGCTTTATGCACGCCGACCACGTGACCGCGGCGTTTGCCCAGATGGGGCTAGGCGAAGCCGGTGCGGTGCTCGTCGACGCGTTGGGCGGCGCGGGCCTTCGTGTGCCGGATCTGCGCGCAAAGGCGCGTGAGGTCCATGAGCAAGGGCAGCTGCTGGCGGTCGACAACACGGTTCCCTCGAGTTTTGGCTGCAACCCGTTCGTGCTCGGCGCCGACGTGGCGCTCGAGGCACTCGACCGCGTGGCGGCGGGCGACCTCGACTCCAAGGTAGTGGCGGTGAGCCTGCGCAAGGGCTGCCGGCTCGAGGAAGCGCGTCTTGAGTCTGACGCTCTGCAGCCGTGCGATTTGGACGCGATCGCGTGTGGGCTGGACTCCATGGACGCGCGCATGCAGGTACATTTCGACCATGCGCGCGCCCTCGCGGAGTACCTGCGCTGCGTGGACGGCCTTGCGAGCGTGTCGTACCCGGGCTGCTCGAATCACCCGGACCATGGAATCGCCGCGCGCACGCTGATGCACGGCTTCGGTCCCGCGCTCGACTTCGAGCTGCCGCCCGAGTGGGGGATTCATGCGGACGAGTTCATCGCAAGCTGCCGCTTGAATGGCCGCACATGCCCCGCGGGCGGCTCACACACGCGCCTGCATGCGCGCGACGGCGCCGACGGCCTGGCGGTCCGCATATTCGCGGGCTTGGACGACCCTCTCGCGATCGCAGATGACCTGGACAGTGCGTTTCGAACCCTGCGTTCCCGTGGGATAACCCTGGATACGGTATATTGAAAGGGTTGTCTAACCCGTAGAAAGGGGAACGCATGAAATGTAGACGATTAGCGGGATTGGGGGCGCTCTCGCTGGCAATCGCCGCGGCGGTGTCCGGTGTGGGCGCGAACAGCGCGTATGCCGCGACTACGCCTGAGGTGCTGCCGGTTCCCAAGACCGCGACGTACCAGGGCGAGGCGCTGGTCCTCTCCCAGGTCGAGCTCGTGGGCACCGACGTCGCCGACGCCGACGCCGTGCGTGAGGTCAAGGAGCTCCTTGACCGTGCGGGCGTTCAGGTGACCGAGCGCACCGCCGCCCAGGGTGCCACGAGCGGCGCCACCGCCATCTACCTGACCGAGTCCGACGACGTGTGCTCCGCGCGCGACGCTGCCGCTCAGGCCATGGGCCTCGCCAACGCCGGCGAGCTCGACGAGGAAGGCTACGTCCTGGGTGTGGACGCCGCCTCCAAGACCATCGTGCTCACGGGCGCCGGCGGCGACGGCAGCTACTATGCTGTCCAGACGCTTGCCCAGCTCATCGACGGTAAAGAGGTGCCGGGCGCTCGCATTGCCGATGAGCCGGCCCTGCCCGTTCGCGGCACCATCGAGGGTTTCTATGCCCGCGGCCAGGAGGACTGGTCGTGGGAGGACCGTATGGAGCAGGTGCGCTTCTACGGTGAGACCAAGATGAACACCTACATCTACGCCCCCAAGGAGGACCCGTACCACCGTGAGCAGTGGCGCGAGCCCTACCCTGCAGATCAGATGGCGAAGATGGTCGCCCTGGTGAAGGAGGCCAAGGCCAATAAGGTCGACTTCGTGTTCGCCCTGTCGCCGGGCAACTCCATCGATCTTACGAGCGAGTCCGATTTCCAGGCGCTCGTGAACAAGTGCAAGATCATGTACGACAACGGCGTGCGTGACTTCGCCATCTTCTTCGACGATATCGAGAACAAGGATGGCGCCGGCCAGGCCAAGGTGCTGAACCGCTTCAACAAGGAGTTCATCAAGGCGCAGGATGAGCCCTGCACCCTGGCGACGGTTCCGACCGAGTACGACTCGAACGCCATGCTGGACGGCGCGAACACCAAGCCGTACACGGCCGCGTTCTCCCAGAACCTCGACGCCGACATCGAGGTCCTGTGGACCGGTAGCTCCGTTGTTCCCGACGGCATCACCGCCGCGGACGGCGAGTTCATCAACAGCGTGTACGGCGACCGCGCCGGCATCTGGTGGAACTACCCCTGCAACGACTACCAGCTCGACAAGCTCGCCATGGGTCCCATCCACGGCATCGACAAGAGCGTGTTCGGCTCCATCGGCTACTTCGTAATGAACCCCATGGGCCGCGCGAATCTGTCCCGCGTGACGCTCGCCACGGGCGCCGACTTCTCCTGGAACCTCGAGGCCTATGACGAGGACGCCTCTCTCGCGGCTTCCTGTGCGCTGTCCTACCCCGAGCTCGCTGAGCATGTCCGCACGCTCGCGCTGCACTCCTCGCAGATCTTCGGCGGCTCCTTCTCCTGCGGTCGCCCCGATGCGCCCGAGGCCAAGGCCCACGCCGATGCCCTGCTGAGGTCCGTGGTCGTGTCCGAGGATCCCCAGCAGGACGAGAACGTCGTCGCGCTTCGCGCCGACTTCAAGGCCATGGTTGACGCCTCTGCCGCGCTCAAGGGCGGCGACTTCGACGCCATCAGCGCCTTCGTGAACAAGCTCGGCCAGGTTGCCCAGGCCGGCTACAAGGCCATCGACCTGGTGATCGCCAAGGTCAACGGCGACCAGGCTGCTGTTGATAGCCTCACCGCCGAGCTGAACAACACGCTGCCCTCCCTCGAGCGCGGCAAGCTCGTGTCCGAGCGCAGCATGGTGTACTTCATCAAGGACGCGATCGCATACGAGATCGAGCCCAAGGCGGGCTTTGAGGTTACCTCCACGCTGGTCCAGAAGGGCACCGAGATCACCCTTCGCAACACCAGCTCCACCTCCGCCGCCGAGTACGAGTGGAGCTTCCCGGGCGCTGTGAAGGACTCCTCCACCGAGGCCGAGCCCACCGTGGTGTACACCAAGCCCGGCCGCTACGACATCACGCTCACGGTCCGCAATCGCTTTGGCGAGGACACCGTGACCCAGAAGAGCGCCGTGTACGTCGTCGAGGCCATGCCCGAGACGATGGAGAACCTGGCGCTCCACAAGGACGCGACTGCTAGCAGTGCCGCCGCACCCACCGAGAGCGCCGAGAAGGCCGTTGACGGCCTGGTGACCGGCAGCAAGTGGTGCGCGGTCGGCAACGGTGGTCAGTGGCTGACCGTTGACCTCAAGGACGCGTACACGCTGTCGAGCTTCCGCATCCAGCATGCCGCGGCCGGTGGCGAGGGCGCTTCTGCCAACACGTATTCCTTCACGATTTCCGTGAGCACCGACGGCCGCAACTTCACCAAGGTCATCGACGTGACCGATAACACCCTGGGCGTGTCCGAGCACGCGATCACCCCGACGCTCGGCCGCTACGTGAAGCTCGACATCCGCACCGCCGTGTCTCCCGGCACGCAGTGGCCCGCCGCCCGCATCTTCGAATTCGAGGCCTACGGCATCGCCGATGACGTGTCGAAGCTGCCCGAGTACGTGGCGCCCGACACCGCCAAGCTCGAGGCCCTGCTTGAGGACGTCGCCGCTCTGAACGAGTCCGACTACTCCACCGCGAGCTGGGGCGCTCTCGTTGCCGCGCGTGACGCCGCGACTGAGCTGCTCGCCCGTGGCGACAAGACCCAGGACGAGGTCGACGCCGCTTATAAGGAGCTCGCCGCCAAGCGCGATGCCCTGGTGAACGTGACCGAGCTCGTGGCCGCCCTCGATAAGGTCGCTGGCCTGGTTGAGTCCGATTACACGGCTGAGAGCTGGGCTGCCTTTGCCGCGGCTCGCATCGAGGCCCAGGCGCTCCTTGACGGCGGCAACGCCACGCCCGATCAGGTGAAGGCCGCCGTTGAGAAGCTTGAGAAGGCCGTGGCCGAGCTCAAGGCTCCTTCGACGGATCCGGACAAGCCGGTCGGCCCCGATAAGCCCGTGGTGCCCGAGGGTCCCGACGGCGACAACAAGCCTGGCGACAATAAGCCCGGTAACAAGCCGAACGGCCAGGACGGCAACGCTGTCCTGCCGAACACCGGCGACGCCGCCATGCTCGCCGTTGCGGGTACGGCCGTGATGGGTGCCGCCGCTGCTATGGCCGGCGCTCAGATGCGCCGCCGCCAGCGCTAACCCGGCATCGCCGACGGCTGCGAGCGCCGACGCTGGCGCCCGGATGTGTTGTCGTCCAGCGCTGAGCGCATAGACAAAAGTCGCACGTTGCGCCGCGGATGGCGGTTGGGATACAATCGCCATCCGGTCCATACGACGAGGCTCCAGCTGCGTGCTGGGGCCTCGTTCTTGTTTATCTAAGGAGTTGCCATGGGGCCCATTACCTTTGCGGCCGTGGTCGAAAGCGCTGTTCTGGGCGTCGCACTCGCCATGGACGCGATGGCGGTCACGCTGTCGAACAGCCTGTGCGAGCCTGATATGCCGCTTTCCAAAAAGCTCGGTATGCCGGTCGCGTTCGCCCTGTTCCAGGCGGGCATGCCGGTTTTGGGGTATCTGGGCGGTACGCTCATCGCCGATGTTATCGACCGCTATGCGGGCGTGGTTTCGTTTTGCATCCTGGCGGTGGTCGGCGGCAAGATGGTCGTCGAGGCCCTGCGTGAGCTGCGTGAGCCGGAGAGCTGTCCGGCAACGCGCCTGACCTGGGCTATGATCGGCATGGAGGCGGTTGCCACGGCCATCGACGCCTTCGTGGTCGGCGTCTCGTTTGCCGCCGAGGGCAAGAACGTGGTGCTCTCCTGCGGCATGATCGGCCTGACTACGCTCGCGTGCTGCCTACTCGTGCTGGTGCTCGGCCGCAAGCTCGGCGAGCACTTCGGCCCCCGCGCCGAGATCGCCGGCGGCGCGGTGCTCATCCTCATCGGCGTGAAGGCCCTGCTGGGGATGTAGTCCTGGCGGGGGAGGGCGCGTGAGTGCCGTGCCGTTGCGTGGCCGCGGTGCATGATCGTGGCGGTGCCGCGTGGGCACGGCGCAGGCACGTGGGCGCGGCAGCTCCGTGTGGGCAATTTGGATCCACGCTGGAGCGTTGGTGGCTCTGCGTTGCCAGTGCGAGTGCGCGAGTGGGCGCGGTACTGCCCCCATAGCCAAGTACGAGTGCGCACGTGGGCTGTTTTTGCAACGGTTGTTCGAGAGGCCCCCAGACAGGCTGCATCCCTTAGTGTTTCATCCCTCGGGGCCGCGAGTGTACACAATCGCGGCCCCGAGGGGCGTTTTTTCGCGTTTTGAGGCACCGAGTGTACACATTCGTTAGCTCAATCGGGGGCGAGACCCGTGCAGTGGGCGTATCGTGTCCGCCCCGGCCCACGTCCATGCCCCAAGCGCCCGTACCGCATGCGCCCGCCCTCCGGTCCGCTCCGCACACGCCTCTAGATGCCCCGCACCAGGCAGCCGCGCCTACTGGCGCGGGGCGCCCCAGCCGCGGATCTCCTCGTTCACCAGGGCTTCAACCTTCTTCTGCAAAGATCGATAGCTCTGCATGTACGCCTTCGCCTCGTCGGTCAGCTCCGACCCACGGGCGCCGTTGCGCGCCAAAAGGGGAGACCCCAGGTGGGCTTCCGCCTCACGCACGATGCGCCATGCCTTGGAGTATGCCATGCCCATGCGCTTGGCGGCCCGGTTGAGGGAGCCCTCCTGCTCCACGCCCTCAAGCAACGCCACGCAGCCCGCGCCAAACGCGCCCGGCAGGTCGCTGGCATCGTCTTTCACGGTGATGCGAACATGGGCGGAAAGCGTCACGCGACCAGCCTCCAAGCGGCAAAATCCATCGGGCGGGAAATGTGTGGAATGGGCAGACCGTTTGGAGACGGCCAACGAGGGCAATTGTAGCAGCACCTCTGCGCTACAATTGCCCCACTTGTATAGGGCGCCAAAGGCGCGGCGCGCCAAACGCCGCAAGAGCCGGTAGCAATGAGTCGAAGGAGCGACATGGCAACGTTTTTCCCTGGTGAGTCCCACACTTTCTCTGAGTACTTGCTCGTACCCGGCTATTCCTCCTCCGAGTGCATCCCCAACAACGTTTCGCTCAAGACCCCTCTGACCCGCTTCAAGCACGGCGAGGAGCCCGAGATCACCCTGAATATCCCGATGGTCTCCGCAATCATGCAGTCCGTGTCCGGCGTGGACATGGGCGTGGCGCTCGCTACCGAGGGCGGCCTGTCCTTCATCTACGGCTCCCAGACGCCCGAGTCCGAGGCTGCCATGGTGCGCGCCGTCAAGAACCACAAGGCCGGCTTCGTCGAGTCCGACTCCACGCTCACGCCCAGCATGACCATGGAGCAGGTCATCGCCCTCAAGGAGAAGACCGGTCACTCCACCATGCCCGTCACCGACGACGGCACCCCGCGCGGCAAGCTGCTCGGTATCGTGACCAGCCGCGACTACCGTCCCACGCGCGACGACCACTCCAAGAAGGTCGAGGAGTTCATGACGCCGCGCTCCGAGCTCATCGTGGGCGACAAGAACATCACCCTGAAGGACGCCAACGACCTCATTTGGGACAAGAAGCTCAACGCGCTTCCCGTGGTTGACGACAACGACCACCTCATGGGTATCGTCTTCCGCAAGGACTACGACTCCCACAAGACCAACCCCAACGAGCTGCTCGACGCCAATAAGCGCTACATGGTGGGCGCGGGCATCAACACGCGCGACTACGCCGAGCGCGTGCCCATGCTCGTCGAGGCCGGCGCCGACGTGCTGTGCATCGACTCCTCCGAGGGCTACTCCGAGTGGCAGAAGCGCACCATCGAGTGGATCCGCGCCAACTACGGCGACTCCGTCAAGGTGGGCGCCGGTAACGTCGTCGACGCCGACGGTTTCCGCTTCCTGGCCGATTGCGGCGCCGACTTCATCAAGGTTGGCATCGGCGGCGGCTCGATCTGCATCACCCGCGAGACCAAGGGCATCGGCCGCGGCCAGGCCACCGCGCTCATCGACGTGTGCCGCGCGCGTGACGAGTACTTCGAGGAGACCGGTGTGTACGTGCCCGTCTGCTCCGACGGCGGCATCGTGTACGACTACCACATGACGCTCGCGCTCGCCATGGGTGCCGACTTCCTCATGCTCGGCCGCTACTTCGCGCGCTTCGACGAGTCTCCGACCAGCCGCGTGAACGTGAACGGCCAGTACATGAAGGAGTACTGGGGCGAGGGCTCCGCGCGTGCCCGCAACTGGCAGCGCTACGACCTCGGCGGCGCCCAGAAGCTCTCCTTCGTTGAGGGCGTCGACTCCTACGTGCCCTACGCCGGCTCCCTCAAGGACGGCGTGGGCGGTACGCTCTACAAGGTGAAGTCCACCATGTGCAACTGCGGCGCGCTCTCCATCCCCGAGCTGCAGGAGAAGGCCCGCCTCACGCTCGTGTCCGCCACCTCCATCGTTGAAGGCGGCGCTCACGACGTCGTGGTCAAGGACTCCCAGCAGACGGTGAGCTACCAGTAGGTTTCTCCCGGCGGCCGGACCGCGGCGGTATTTTGCCGGCGGCATCAAGGTGGGCTGCTGGCGGTTTCTCGCTTCGTGCCGGACGCGCGTTCGCTGTGCGGGACGGGGGATACCGATCTTCGGTGCTTGCACCGACTGCGGCCGCTGCCGTGAGCTTAACCTGCTAGCCACGGTGTCAGATACTGGTCAGATGGGCGTGTAGATTCTTTTTTCGATTGCGTTGGCGCGCCTCTTATTCGCGTTATTCGTGCAAAGCTGAAAACGGGTCCCGATTGGGGCCCGTTTTCGTTTGCAGGGACATCGGCGAAAGAGGGCGTATGGCAGTGAAGAAAGTCGTCCTTTCCCACATGACGGCGCTGTACTGGCTGCTCGGTCATAGCAATTACCTGGTAGATTCATCGATCGTGTGTCGCGTCTCTCCAAAGGACGCCGTTGCCGCAGGCAATGACCTTGCACAGCACTTGCTGGGCATCATGTCCTATCCGGGTAAGTTGGACTGTTTGGTGTGCGAGCCGCGGCTCGAAAGGAGAACGAGCTGCGTGCGAACCCATCTGAGCGATGGCAAGCTCCCTGCCGAATGCCTCATTCCCATTGAATGCGCGTTTGACGATGTGGACCTGTTCGTGTGCCGGCCCGAACTCGTGTACATGCAGCTTTCTAAATGTTTGAGCGATCAAGAGACCATATATTTTGGTATGGCGCTCTGTTCGGGCTTTCGTTTGGAGCCTGCAGCCCAAGGAGGCGTCGTGTTTAGGCAGGGTTACGACGCGCCGCTCATTTCCGCGTCCAAAATCACTTCTTATCTGCAGCGAGTTCCCGGGCCGAGGACCCCAAAGCGCGGCCTTCGTTTGATCCGCCGCGTTGCCGACCATGCGCGATCGCCCAAGGAATGCGCGCTTGGCATGCTGTTTGCGCTTCCCGTGCGGCTGGGCGGATATGGCCTTGGCTCACTAACGTTTAATCCGGAGTACCGTGTGTACAGCGGCGTTGACCGCTTCGGTGACGCGCGATACGGAACGCGCATTCCCGACCTGCTGCTGGAGGCCAAGGACACTCACGGCAACAAGCGCGCTGTGGCGGTCGACTACGATCCGGCATCGACGCATGCAGGCGATATTAAGGAGCTGCTGGATACCAGGAGACGCAACGATATCGCCACCATTCGGGGATTGCCGCATTTCGCCATCACGTCTGAGGACATAAAGAGCTTCGAGTATCTTGATCTGACGGCGGAGCGCATAAGAAGGGCCCTTGGAAAGCGCGTGTGCTCGAGTTTGGAAGGCGCGGCGGAAAGCTGGGAGGGCAGGGAGCGCCTCGAGGAGGCCCAGAGGGCGCGCCGCGCCCTCTGGCGGCAGTTCGTTGTGCCCCCATTTGAGGGCGTGATCAAGGATTTGCCGCTGGAAAAGAGCAAAGGCACCCGGCACAGTTGATCAGTGCGGAAAAATCGGCCCCCAGATGCAGAAAAGCGCCTTATTATGCTCGCGACCTTCGAGGGGCCTGTGAACAGCCGAGAAAACCGCAGGATTAGTCAGTCCAGCGAGCGAGAAAACGGGCGATGGTCGAAATGGGGGATAGAATAAGGCGCTTTTCTGCATCAAGCGTGTTTGTTTTCCGCACTGGGCGGCGAATGGCTGCCTGAAGTCGACTTATGAGACGGAAAACGGGGTCTTTTGATAGTATCTTGAGCATTGCTGATATATGGCGGCGCGACTGCGCCGCTCGTGACGATAGGAGGCGCGACAAGTGTGCGATTGCAGTGATCGCTCTGCCGCAAATGGGGCAGCAGCGGAGATCCCTACGTATGATGCGCAGGCCATCGAGACCAAGTGGATGAAGTCCTGGGAGGAGCAGAACCTCTTTGCCGTGGACACCGACTCCACCAAACCCAAGAAGTACATCCTTGAGATGTTCCCGTATCCCTCGGGTGACCTGCACATGGGCCATGCGCGCAACTATACCATCGGCGACGCTATGGCCCGTCAGGCCCGTATGCGCGGCTTCGACGTGCTTCATCCCATCGGGTTCGATGCCTTTGGCCTGCCCGCCGAGAACGCGGCCATCAAGCACAATACCCAGGCAGCCGCGTGGACGTACAAGAACATGGACCAGGCGCTCGTCACTATGAAGCGCATGGGTTTCTCCTACGATATGGACCGTTTGGTCAAAACCTGCAGCCCCGATTACTACCGCTGGGGCCAGTGGATCTTCGAGAAGCTCTGGGAGCGCGGTCTGGTGTACCGCAAGAAGAACCCGGTCAATTGGTGCCCCAAGTGCGAGACCGTGCTCGCCAACGAGCAGGTGACGGAGGGTCGCTGCTGGCGCTGCGACTCCGAGGTCGAGAAGCGCGACCTCGAGCAGTGGTACATCAAGATCACCGAGTACGCGCAGGAGCTGCTCGACGACCTTGAGAAGCTGCCCGGCTGGCCCGAGCGCGTCAAGCAGATGCAGGCCAACTGGATCGGCCGCTCCGAGGGCGCTGAGGTCGATTTCACCCTCTGCGATGCGGACGGCAACCCCATCGAGGGCGACGAGGGTAAGATCACCGTCTTCACCACGCGCGCCGACACGCTGTTCGGCAACACGTTCTTCCTGCTGGCACCCGAGTACAAGGGCCTCATGGAGCTCGTCGAGGGCACCGAGTACGAGGCGGCCGTCCGCGAGGTCGTGGAGGGCGCCAAGCATATCTCCGCGGTCGAGCGCGCGCAGGGCACGCTCGAGAAGCACGGTGCGTTCACGGGCCGCTACGTTGTGAACCCCGTCTCGGGCGCCAAGGTGCCCGTGTGGGTCGCCGACTACGTCATCTCCGACTACGGCACCGGCGCGGTCATGGCCGTTCCGTGCGGTGACGCGCGCGACTTTGATTTTGCCAAGAAGTACGATCTTCCCATCGTGCCCATCATCCTGTCTGAGGACGACCCGCTGTTCGACCAACTCAAGGCCGAGCAGAACACCGTCGTGACGAGCGTGGACTGGGATGAGGCGCTCACCTGCGAGGGTGTGCTCGTGCAGTCCGGCAAGTACACCGGTATGCCGGGTGGCAAGCACTCCGAGGGTGAGGCCGCGATCGTGGCCGACCTCGAGGCCGCCGGCACCGGCCGCCGCTCCGTGCAGTACCGCCTGCGCGACTGGCTGATCTCCCGCCAGCGCTACTGGGGCAACCCCATCCCAGCCATCCACTGCGAGCACTGCGGCATCGTGCCCGTGCCCGTCGAGCAGCTGCCGGTGACGCTTCCCGAGAACCTTGACCTCACCGCGGGCGAGACGCTCGCCGAGTGCCGTGACTTCTACGAGACCACCTGTCCCGTGTGCGGCGCCCCCGCCCGTCGCGAGACGGACACTATGGACACGTTCACGTGCTCCAGCTGGTACTACCTGCGCTACACCGACCCGCACAACACCGAGCTGCCGTTCTCGCGCGAGGCTGCGAATCGCTTCATGCCGGTCGACAACTACATCGGCGGCATCGAGCATGCGATCCTGCACCTGCTGTACAGCCGTTTCTTCACCAAGGCGCTGCGCGATATTGACCTGCTCGACGTGGACGAGCCCTTCACCAACCTGCTGTGCCAGGGCATGGTGAAGGACGCCAACGGCGAGACCATGTCCAAGTCCAAGGGCAACGTGGTGCCGCCGAGCTCCGTTATCGAGCCCTTTGGCGCCGACACCATGCGTCTGGCGATCCTGTTCATCGCCCCGCCTGAGAAGGACTTCGACTGGGACGAGAACGCCGTTGAGGGCGCGAACCGCTTCATCAAGCGCGCGTGGCGCACCGTCTGGCAGCTCGTCCAAACTGCCGGCGACCCCGCCGCCCTGGATAAGGCGAGCCTCTCCAAGCCCGCGCTCGAGCTCTACCGCGAGCGCCATCGTACACTTGCCAAGTGCACCGAGGACTTCGACCGCGGCCAGTTCAACACCGCCATCTCCGCGATGATGGAGCTGGTGAACGCCGCGAACGCCTACTTGAACGCCGCGCCCGCGCCCGAGCGCGACGCCGCGCTCACCGCGCAGGTCGCCACCGACATCGTGAGCGTGCTCGCGCCCATCTGCCCGTTTGCCTGCGAGGAGCTCTGGCACGCCGCACTCGGCCGCGAGGGGAGCGTCTACACCGCCGCCTGGCCCGAGTTCGATGCTGCCGAGGCTGCTGCCGACGAGGTCGAGATCGCCGTCCAGGTCCTGGGTAAGATGCGCGCCCGCGTGATGGTTCCTGCCGATGCCGACCAGGCCGCCATGCAGGCAGTCGCCGAGGCCGCCGTTGCCAGGTGGATCGACGGCAAGACGGTGGTCAAGGCCATCTGCGTCCCCGGCAAGCTGGTCAACCTGGTGGTCAAGTAAGCGGCGTTGATTTGGGTCCGTACCGACCGCCCCGGAGGCCTGCGCGCATCATCCCGTGCTCAAACAGTCCTGCTCGCACGAAGGGCCCACTGGGCCCTTCGGCTCGTGCGGAACTGCGCGCGGGACGATGCGCTCCGGTTTCTGGGGCTACGGAGAATGCGTCATTTAGGGTCTGACCCTAAATGACGCATTTTCCGCAGGAGTGTTTTTATGGACCGCAGCGGAACCACATTCCGGAGTGTATATCCGAGCCCGCGCCGGACGGGTTCAGCGCTTACCAGCCAGATAAACGCAAGCCCCGCCCCTGGGGCATATCGTCCCGCGCGCAGTTCGCGCTGGCGCTGTTTGAGCACGGGATGATATGTGCAAGGGGCGGGGCGACGGGACGAGGAGCCCCCATTGTGCGGAAATTGTGGCGGCGCCGGGCTCGAAACACCCGTGCGTAGGCGCTAAATTTGCCCCATACGCTGGGGATGTGCTATATTGCACCTGCAAATGAAGTTGATTCGTGAAGGAGTGCGGGTTCGCCCGCGCTCCTTTTTCGTGAAAGCGAGGTGTTGGATGTTCAAGAGCAAACTGGAGCAGGACATCATCGACGCGCTTGAGGAGCACGCCGCAACGCACGGCATCGACGTCGTCGACGTCGAGATCGTCGGCGCCACCAAGGCGCCGTGCATCCGCGTGCGCCTGGACAAGCTCGACGGTGAGCCCATTACCCTGGACGAAGTCACGGCCAACACGCGCTGGGTCTCCGACGCCGTCGAGGCGCTCGATCCCATTTCCAGCGCTTACACGCTCGAGGTCAGCTCCCCCGGCATGAAGCGCCCCCTGCGCCGCCCGTCCGACTTCGCGCGCTTTGCGGGCGAGGAGGTCGAGCTCACCACGACCGCCATGGAGGGCCGCCGCTCCTACAAGGGCGTCATCGCCGAGGCGACCGACACCGCCGTGACCATCCAGCCCGAGGGCGAGGACGCGGTCACCATCTCGTTTGACGACGTGAAGAAGTGCACCTTGAAGCCGGTCTACGACTTCAAGGGCGTAAAGGAAGGAAAGTAGCCATGGCAGACGCCGATATGACCATGATGGAAGCCCTGATGCTCCTGTGTCAGGAAAAGCACATCGACCAGCTGTATCTGCTCGACCGCCTCGAGGCCGCGCTCGCCGAGACCTACGCGCGCGTGCTCAAGCTCGACTGGGGCGCCAAGGTCACCATCGACCGCGCATCCGGCAAGATCTACGTGTACCGCCTCGAGCCCATCGATGACTCCATGGACGAGGAGGGCAACTTCACCGAGTACGAGGAGATCGACGTCACGCCCAAGGACGTGAGCCGCCTCGCCGCCCAGACCGCCAAGGCCGAGATCAACGCCATCGTGCGCAACGCCGCCCGCGAGCAGATCTACGAGGAGTTCTCCGGCCGCCTGGGCGACCTCATTAACGGCACGGTCCTGCAGTCCACGCCCGACTTCACCATCGTCAAGATCCGCGATGGCGTCGAGGCGGAGCTGCCGCACTTCGACCAGCGCCGCTACCCCGACGAGCGCAACGAGCGCCCCAACGGCGAGCGCTACATGCACAACCAGCATCTCAAGGCCGTCATCATCGACGTGCGCGACCCCAACTCCACGCTCCCGCCCGTGCGCGGCGAGCACTCCCGCCCGCCGATCGTGATCTCGCGCACCCACGCCGAGCTCATGCGTCGCCTGTTCGAGCAGGAGGTGCCGGAGGTCTACGAGGGCACCGTCGAGCTCAAGTCCATCGCCCGCGAGCCCGGTATGCGCTCCAAGGTCGCCGTCCACTCTCTCGACGACCGCCTCGATCCCGTGGGCGCCTGCGTCGGCCCCAAGGGCAGCCGCGTGCGCGCCGTTGTGGGCGAGCTTCGCGGTGAGCGCGTCGACGTCATCCTGTGGGACGAGGATCCGGCCGTGTACGTGGCCAATGCCCTGTCCCCGGCGAAGGTCTCCCGCGTGCTCATCGATCCCGAGAAGAATTACGCCGGCGTGATCGTCCCCGACGACCAGCTCTCCCTGGCCATCGGCAAGGAGGGCCAGAACGCCCGTCTCGCCGCCCGCCTGACTGGCTGGCACATCGACATCAAGAGCGAGACGCTCGCCGCCGACATCCTGAAGAACGTGCCGCTCGCGCCTGAGCCGGTCGTTGAGGACCTGATCTTCGACGAGGATCTCGACTTCGAGCCCGGCCGCTGCGCCTTCGTGAGCGAGGACGGCATCGCCTGCCGCAACCAGGCCCGCCCTGGCTCCCGCTACTGCGGCGTGCACGACGTGACCGCCTTCGACGGCTCCGAGGACGGCGCCTTCGCCGATGCCGAGGACCTCATCTAGGCCCGTTTTGCGCATCGCGCCTTGCTGATTGTTTGATTGAGTGCGCGCACGACCGCGTGCGCGCGAGAGGTAGGTGATAGATATGGCGAAGGTCCGTATTTCCACCCTGGCCAAGGAGTTCGGCATGACGTCCAAAGAGCTCCTGGGTCACCTTGAGGAGATGAAGATCCCGGCTAAGTCCGCGTCTTCCAGCCTCGAGGATGCGTATGTGATGATGGTCAAGAAGAACCTCGCTCCCGTGATCGAGGCCCGCGCCGCCGAGGTCGAGGCCGCCAAGCGCGCCGAGGAGGAGGCCGAGCGCGAGGCCGAGGCTGCCGCTGCCGCCAAGGAGGAGGCCGAGCGCCTTGCCGCCGAGGCCCGCCGCGAGGAGGAGCGCCGCCTGTCCCAGGAGGCCCAGGCTGCCGCCGAGGCCGCCCGCGCCGCCAAGGAGGAGGCCGAGCGCCGCGCCCGCGAGGAGGCCGAGAAGGCCGCCCGCGAGGCCGAGATGGAGGCCAAGCGCCGCGCCGTTCCCGCGAGCGACTCCGGCATGCGCTTCCGCTCCCTGCTCGACCAGATCGCCGAGCAGGAGGTCGTCCTCAAGGAGAAGAAGGCCGCAGAGGCCGCTAAGCCCGCGAACGAGGGCCGCAACGAGCGCGCGGGTCGCGGTGGCCGCCGTAACGACCGCAACGCCGCGTCCGCCGGCGACGCCCCGGCCCGTACGCGCCGTCGTAGCTCGTCCGCGCCGGCAGCCAATATGCCCGACAACTTCCCGCCGTCGCCCGACAAGGCCGCCAAGGGCGGTAAGAAGGGCCGCAAGGGCGCCGCTCATGAGACCCGTGAGGGCGAGGACCGCTACGCACGCATGGCGCGCGAGGCGGAGGAGTACAGTCGCGAGAAGGTGCTGGCCGACGCCCGCGCCGCCGTTGAGGAGGCCTCCCGCGAGTCCTCCGGCCGCCGCAAGAAGCGCAAGGAGAAGCGTCAGGCCGAGGCCGAGCGTATCGCCGAGGAGCGCAAGATCGAGGAGGCTCTCGCGCAGGGCATCAACCCCGAGGACCTCGACGCCGTCAAGGTCTCCGAGGGCGTGACCGTCGCCGAGCTCGCGGAGGCGCTCGACGTCTCCGCCAACGACATCATCAAGCGCCTGTTCCTGCTGGGTACTCCGCTCACCATGACGCAGACCATGAGCAACGACCTCGTCGAGCTCGTGGCCGACGACCTGGGCCGCCAGGTGCGCATCGTCACGCCGGAGGAGGAGAACTCCTTCAGCTTCTATGACGCGCCCGAGGACCTCAAGAGCCGTCCGCCCGTGGTCACCGTCATGGGCCACGTCGACCACGGCAAGACGAGCCTGCTCGACGCCATCCGCCACACCAACGTGTGGAGCGGCGAGGCCGGCGGCATCACCCAGCACATCGGCGCCTCCGAGGTCACGATCAACGGCCGTCAGATCACGTTCGTCGATACCCCGGGCCACGAGGCGTTCACCGCCATGCGTGCCCGCGGCGCCAAGATCACCGACGTCGTCGTGCTCGTGGTCGCCGCCGATGACGGCGTCATGCCCCAGACCATCGAGGCTATCAACCACTCCAAGGCCGCCGGCGTGCCGATCATCGTCGCGGTCAACAAGTGCGATAAGCCCGAGGCCAACCCCGACAAGGTCCGCCAGATGCTCACCGAGTACGGCATCATCCCCGAGGAGTGGGGCGGCCAGAACATGTTCGTCAACGTGTCCGCCAAGAAGGGCCAGGGCATCGACGACCTGCTCGAGACCATCCTGCTTCAGGCCGACGTGCTCGAACTCAAGGCGAACCCCGACACCTTCGCGTCCGGCAACATCATCGAGGCCAAGCTCGATCGCGGCCGCGGCCCGGTTGCCACCCTGCTTGTCACCCGCGGCACCCTGCACGTGGGCGACACCATCGTGGCCGGCCAGAGCTACGGCTCCGTGCGCGCCATGCTCGACCAGCACGGTGAGCACAAGAGCGAGGCCCGTCCGTCCGACGCCGTCGAGATCTTGGGCCTCAACTCCGTGCCCGCCGCCGGTGACGAGTTCCGCGTGTTCGAGGACGCCCGCGACGCCCGCGACCTCGCTGAGCAGCGCGCCCTCAAGGCCCGCATCGAGGAGCAGAACAAGGTCAAGCACGTCACGCTCGAGACCCTGTTCGACGAGATGAGCAAGAACGAGCTCAAGGAGCTCAACCTCGTCGTCAAGGCCGACGCCCAGGGCACCATCGAGGCGCTCGCCGACTCCATCGGCAAGATGGACCAGTCCGAGGTCCGCATCAACATCATCCACTCCGCCGTCGGCGCCATCTCCGAGACCGACGTCACGCTGGCCGCCGCGTCCAACGCCATCATCATCGGCTTTGGCGTGCGCCCGCAGGCGAAGGCTCGCGACGCCGCGGAGAAGGAGAACATCCAGATTAAGACCTACTCCATCATCTACAAGGCCATCGAGGACATCGACGCCGCCCGCATCGGTATGCTCGCGCCCACGGAGGAGGAGGTCCAGACCGGTTGCGCCGAGGTCCGCGACACGTTCCGCGTGCCCAAGGCGGGTCTCATCGCCGGTTGTATGGTCACCGAGGGCGAGATCAGCCGCGACGACAAGGTCCGCGTCGTGCGCGACGGCGTCGTGATGTTCGACGGCTCCTTCGGCTCCATGCGCCGCTTCAAGGACGACGTCAACGTGGTCAAGCGCGGCTACGAGTGCGGTCTGGGCATCGAGAAGTTCCAGGACATCAAGGTCGGCGACGTGCTTGAGGCCTATAAGATCGTCGAGGTTGCGAGGACTGAGTAAGTCGGCTTGTCCAGGCACCCCACCTTCGGGCGAACCCGGAGGCTTATGTACGTCAGTACACCGCGCCTCCGCGTTCGCCCGAATCTGGGGCACCTGGACAACCCTTTGGGTGCCGTACCCGACAAACCCTGCTTTGTCCGCATGGGGAGTACGGTTGTAACTGATAGAGCCTTTGTGGGTATACGAGAGGGCAACGTGTGAATGCGCACGTTGTCCTTTCGTGACCCGTACCGAATACCTGAAAGCTGGTGCACGATGAAGCAGACGCCCATGACCCGCCGTTTGGGAGAGCAGCTGCGCGAGAAGCTCGGCTATATCCTGTTGTTTGAGATTTCCGATCCGCGCCTGGACCTGGTCACGCTGACCGGCGTCGAGGTCTCCCAGGACCGTTCGTTCGCTCGCGTGTTCGTGAGCTGTGAGGGCGATCGCTACGAGGAGGTCCTCGAGGCGCTGAACGCCGCCAAGGGCCGCATCCGCAGCCTGCTGGCGCGCAGCCTCGATTGGCGCGTCACGCCCGAGCTCGCCTTCAAGATCGACCGCTCCACCGATGAGGCGGAGGCGATCTCCCGTGCCCTTGAGAACGTCCCGGCGACGCTGTCCGTCGAGAAGGACGAGTTCGGGTATCCGGTTGAGCCGGAGGCCGTCGAGCAAGAAGAAGGTGTTGATGAGCAGTAGCACATCGCCCTGTTCGGGCCGAAGTACCACGCCCGACATGTGGGAGAGCGTCATCGACTTCGTCGAGGGCGCCCAAACTATCGCGATCTCGGGCCACACGAACCCCGACGGCGACGCGCTGGGGTCCGTGCTGGGACTGGGCCTGTCTATTCGCGCGCAGTTCCCCGATAAAACGGTGGATTTCCTGCTCGCCGATAACGGCAGCATCCCGCGCGTGTATCGCTTTTTGCCCGGCTCCGACGAGCTCGTTCCCGCGATCGAGCGTTCCGAGCCGTACGACCTGTTCATCTCGGTCGACGTTCCCACGCTGGAGCGCCTCGAGGACTCAGCTGCGGTTGCCAAGCGCGCCCGCGGCCGCGTGGTGATCGATCACCATCCCTCGCGCGAGGAGTTCGGCGATGTGACGGTGCGCGTGACGTCCGCGGCCGCCACCGCCGTGCTCGTGGCGGAGCTGCTCGACGCCGCCGGCTGGCCCATCACGCCCGACATCGCATCGTGCCTGCTTACCGGCCTTGTGACCGATACCGGGCGCTTCCAGTACCAAAACGCCAATCCTTCGGCGTTCGCCTGCGCCTCGCGCCTGGTGGATGCCGGCGCCCAGCCCGCCACGATCGCGCTCGAGGTGTACCAGAGCCAGCGTCTGGAGTACCTGCATCTCGAGTCGATTGTCATGAGCCGCATCGAGACGCGCGCGAACGGGCGCGTGGTGTTCAGCTATGCGTTCGCCGACGACCTTGCTGAGTGCGGCGTCAAGCCCGCCGAGTGCGATGGCCTCGTCGACATCGTGCGCCAGGTGGCGGGAACCGAGCTCTGCCTGTTTTTGCGCGAGGTCGAGCCGGGGACCGTGCGCGGCAACCTACGCTCCAAGGGCAAGCTCGACATCTCCGAGATCGCCGTCGAGCTCGGCGGCGGCGGGCATGCCGCGGCTGCGGGCTTCACCTTCCACGGGACGGTGGCCGAGGCGGCAGACGCGGTGCTGCCCAAGCTGGAGGCGCTGCTGTAGGCTTGCGAGTCCCGCCTTCGACTGGTCACGGCTTGTGCGCTTCGCCGCGCTGGGACGCCGCTGTGTCGAGTCTTGGCGGGGGTCGGAGTCTCGGTATATCGGTCCTTGGAAGCAGGCTGAATCCGGGCACCTGGACCCTCGAGTGTCATTACTTCAAGCATCAATCTTGAGAGGAACCAATGGCCAAAAGAAAGCCGAGCGAACTGAATCTGCTGCTTGCGGTCGATAAGCCCGTGGGCATCACCTCCCACGATGTGGTGGCGCAGGTGCGTCGCGCGCTCGGGGAGCGCCGCGTGGGCCACGCGGGCACGCTCGACCCGTTGGCGTCGGGCGTCATGGTGGTTGGCGTGGGCCAGGCAACGCGCCTGCTCGGCCGCGTCACCCTCGACCGCAAGTGCTATGTGGCGCGCATCGCCTTTGGGTGCGAGACCGCCACCGACGACGCTGAGGGCGAGGTCACGCGTATGGCAGAGGTGAGCGATGATGTGCGCTCCCCTATGTTTGCCCGGAGCCTGCTCAAGGATTTCCTCGGGGAGCAGGAGCAGGTTCCGCCGGCGTATTCGGCCATTTCGGTAGACGGCGTGCGCTCCTACAAGCGCGCCCGTGCGGGCGAGGACGTTGAGCTGCCCGCCCGTACAATCGAGGTGTTCGCCGCCGACCTGGTTGCCATTGACGAGGGGGACGGGACCGTGGTGTGGACCTGCGCGTTCGACGTGAGCAAGGGCACGTACATTCGCTCCCTGGCGCGCGACATCGGCCGCGCTGCGGGCTGCGCCGCCCATATCTGCGATTTGCGCCGCACCTCCTCGGGGTGCGTTTCGAGCGGCATGTGCCTGCGCATCGAGGACATTACGGTCGAGCGCGCGCATGAGAAGGCGCTGAATCCCGCCGCGGTGCTGGGCCTTCCGGTGAGCGAGCTGACCGAGCAGGAGGCCGAGTTCGTCAAGAACGGCCGCTCGATTTCGCGCGATCGAGCATTGAAGGGTCAAGACGGCTTGCAGGCGAGCGACGCTGAGGGCGTTGCGCTCGCGTATCGAGGTGAGCTACGCGCCATAGGGCTGCCCCATGGCGGCTCGCTCGCCATGGATCTCGTATTCCCCCAGGGTATCGAAGGCGTGGGCCAATGACGGATTGCGGTATTGGTGGGGGAGAGGCGCGGCTCAGGATGCCCGGCCCTGCTGAGCTTGAGCGCGATTTGCTGATCGCGACCGGCTCTGCGCGCGTAAGGGTCGTCGATGCCAGCGCTGCGGGCGAGGGCGCCCCCGTTCCCTGCGTTATCGCCATCGGCGCGTTTGACGGGTGTCATCGCGGGCACCAGGAGCTGCTCGCCCATGCGGTGCGCGATGCCCGTGCACGAGGCGTCGAGGCAGTCGCGGTGACCTTCAACCCCGATCCGGATGAGGTGCTGAGCCCCAATCCTGCCCGCAAGCTCATGACCGCCCAAGACCGTTTCGCCGCGCTGGCGGCGCTCGGCGCCCAAGTTGCCGTGGTGCCATTCACCCCCGAGCTTGCCGCCCTGGACCACCAGGCGTTTTTCGATGAGGTGCTCGCCCCCGCGCTCGATATCCGCGCCATTCACGTTGGGTCGGACTTTCGCCTGGGCGCGCGCGGCGCCTCGACGGTCGAGGTTATCCGCGAGTGGGGGGCCACGCGGGGCATCGAAGTTACGGGCCATGACCTGCTCACCGACGGCGCGCGTCCCATTACGGCCACGCGCATTCGGGCGAGCTTGGCCGCCGGCGCCATTGAACATGCCGCCCGCGAGCTCGGCCGTCGCCCCTTGGTGCGCGGGCGCGTGGGTCATGGGCGCGGCGAGGGCACGGGCATGGGATTTCCAACCGCGAACATCGCGGTGCCGACGGGCCTGCAGCTCCCGGCAGACGGCGTGTACGCGGGCTTCGTAGCGGTGGGGTGCGACGTGTGGCCCGCGGCGATCAACGCGGGCGTTCCCCCGATGTTCTCCGATTCGCCCGCTTCGGCGCACCTTGAGGCGAATCTGATCGGATATGAGGGCGATCTGTACGGAGCCCAGGTCGACGTGCTGTTTGATCGCCGCCTGCGCCCCTCGTGCTCCTTCGACTCGCTCGATGCGCTCATTCGCGCTGTTCAAAACGACATCGATGCCGTTCGCACGAACTATGGAGAGGAACCGGTGAGAATCGCGCGTGATTTCTGACGAAGACAAGAACAAAGTCCGCGACGCCACCGACCTCGTCGCGCTCGTTCAGGAAACCGTTGAGCTCAAGCCCCGCGGCAACACCGACCTGTGGGGTTGCTGCCCGTTTCATGGGGAGAAAACGCCGTCGTTCCACGTGATCCCCGCCACGCAGGTGTGGCATTGCTTCGGCTGCGGCGAGGGCGGCGATGCGTTCACGTACGTCATGAAGCGCGAGGGCCTGAGCTTCCCCGAGTCGATTCGCTATTTGGCCGACCGCGCGGGCATCGAGCTTGAGGACGACCCCGCCTTCAAGCGCAAGGGCACCAAGCGCAACCGCCTCATCGAAGTGTGCGAGGCCACGGCCGAGTTCTACCACACGCTGCTCATGCGCGGCAAGGACGCACGCGGGCGCGAGTACTGCAAGGGCCGTGAGCTTGATGCCGCCACCTGCAAGAAGTATCGCCTGGGATTTGCCCCGGGCAGGGGAGCGCTCGTTCGCCATCTGGGGGAGCTGGGCTTTAAGCCGCAGGAGATGATTGATGCGAACGTTGCCCTGCGCAACCGCAACGGCGGGCTGTCGGACCGCTTCTTCGACCGTGTGATGTTCCCCATCATGGACGAGCAGGGCCGCTGCATCGCGTTCGGCGGGCGCGCGCTCGATAAGGAGAAGACGCACGCCAAGTACCTCAACAGTTCCGAGACCCCGATCTTCCACAAGGGCAAGAACCTCTACGGCTTCAACTGGGCCAAAGACCACATCGTCGCCCAAAACGAGGTTATCGTGGTGGAGGGCTACATCAGCGCGATGAGCTGCTGGAAGGCAGGCATCGAGAACATCGTGGCGGTTTTGGGCACGGCGCTCACCGAGGCGCATGTCAAAACGCTCACGCGTTTCACCAAGAAGATCATCTACATGTTCGACGGTGACGCGGCGGGCCAAAAGGCGGCGCGCCGCGCGATTCAGTTCATCGAGAAAGACGACATCGACCTGCGTTGCGTGATTCTACCCGACGGACAGGATCCCGATGACTTCGTGCGCGCGAACGGCGGGGCGGCCCTGCGAGAGCTGTTGGACGGCTCGATTCCTCTTATGGACTTCGTGTTCGGCAAGCTGGAAGAGGAGAGCGACATTTCCACGCCCGGCGGCCGCGCCAAGGCGATGAAGTCCGCGCTCGAGCTTATTTACCCCCTGCGTACCAGCTATATGATCGACGGCTACTACATGCAGATCGCCGATAGGCTCGGGCTTGACGTCGAGATGATTCGCTCCAACGCCGGCAAGGTGTTTCGAGAGGTGCAGCAGCGCGAGGAGACGAATCTCCGCCGCGAGCAGCAGCGCGAACGGGCTCGTGCCGAGCGCGAGCATGCGGCAGGGGCGTCCGGGTCTGGGCTGCCGGGTGCATCCTGGCCGGCAGGTGAGCGCGTGCCGTCAGCTGCGGCTTCCGTCTCCACCGTCCCCGTGCCCGCATCGGCGTCCGCTCGCCCTGGCGAGTTCGCCGAGGAAGAGGTCCCGTACGATTACGTGCCGGTCTTTGACGAGGGTGAAGCGCCGGCTTCCGCGCTCGACGCCACCGCGTCCGTGCAGGACGAGGCGTTCGGCTTGAGCGTGCTTACCGATTTGGAGCGTCGCCAGCTCGCCTGCGAGCGCGAGCTGCTCACCTTGCTCACGACCTTTCCCGATACGTTTCGCGCGTACGCGGACCGCATCACGGAGGTCGAGTGGGTCGACGGCCGCCACGAGACGATCGCATGGGCCGCACTCGCAACGCCCGAGGGCACGAGTGCCGCCGATGTCATGGCCGCCGCCCGCGCCGTGTGCCCCGAGGCGGCGCAGCTGGTGAGCGCAGGCATGATCTCCGCCACGAGCGCGCATCCCACCGAGACGAACATCGTGTTTTTACTCGACACGCTGGAGCTCTACACCGTCCGCCGCCGCACGAAGGCTGCGACGGCGCGCCTGCGTTCCGACGGCTCGCTGGGTGCCGAGGAGCGCCGCGCCCTCATGGTGCAGGCGAGCCAGGACACCGTGCGCGTGCGCGAGCTCGAACAGGCGGTTGAGGGTATCGCCGACCCGTTTAGACAGAATTAGGTCAGCTGTGTGCAAATTTTTGGCATAAACGGGTATAGAACCGTGGTAAAGTAATGAATCCTATGTGCTAAGAAGGGAGCATCTGTGCCGAAAAAGACTCAAAGCACTGGCGCCGCGCTTGATGCCACTATCGAGAAGCTTATCGACCTGGGTTCGAAAGCCGGCTCCGTCACTGAGGACGAGATTCAAATTGTTCTCAAGGATGTCGATGTAACGGATGCACAGCTGTCCTCCATTTACCAATTCCTGCGCGACCGCGGCGTCGAGATCGTCTCCGCGTCCGAGGACGATGAGTCCGAGCTGATCGTGGACGACGATGAGGATCGCGACGTGATGCACGGTTCCGTCGACCTCGACGGCGAGGAGAGCGACGAGGACCATGACCTCAAGATGGCCAAGCGCGCCGACGCCGAGATGGCCTCTACCAAGTCCAAGAAGAAGGCCCGCACCGTGCGCACCACGCGCAGCCGTTCGCGCGCTCGCGGCATCGATGCCACGACCGTCATGCTCACCGGCGACCCGGTGCGTATGTACCTCAAGGAGATCGGCAAGGTCGACCTGCTGACCGCCGCCGAAGAGGTCGACCTCGCCATGAAGATCGAGGCCGGTCTGGAGGCCGCCGATAAGCTCGAGAAGCAGGAGATGGGCGAGATCGAGCTCACTCGCGCCGAGATGCGTCGCCTCATGCGCGTCGAGCAGGTGGGCCTCGACGCAAAGCAGGCGCTCATTTCCGCGAACCTGCGTCTGGTCGTCTCCATCGCCAAGCGCTACGTTGGCCGCGGCATGCTCTTCCTCGACCTGATTCAGGAGGGCAACCTGGGCCTCATCCGCGCGGTCGAGAAGTTCGACTACGAGAAGGGCTTCAAGTTCTCCACGTACGCCACGTGGTGGATCCGCCAGGCCATCACGCGTGCCATCGCCGACCAGGCCCGCACCATCCGCATCCCGGTGCACATGGTCGAGACCATCAACAAGCTCGTGCGCGTGCAGCGCCAGCTGCTGCAGGACCTCGGCCGCGACCCAACCCCTGAGGAGATTGGCGCCGAGATGGATATGAGCGCCGACCGCGTGCGCGAGATCCAGAAGATCAGCCAGGAGCCGGTGTCTCTCGAGACGCCCATCGGCGAGGAGGAGGACTCCCAGCTCGGTGACTTCATCGAGGACGCCCAGGCTGTGGTCCCGGCCGACGCCGCCAGCTTCTCCATGCTGCAGGAGCAGCTCACCCAGGTGCTCGACGGTCTGGCCGAGCGCGAGCGCAAGGTTATCGAGCTTCGCTTTGGCCTTGTTGACGGCCATCCGCGCACGCTTGAGGAGGTCGGCCGCGAGTTCGGCGTTACCCGTGAGCGCATCCGCCAGATCGAGTCGAAGACCCTGGCCAAGCTGCGTCACCCCAGCCGCTCCAGCAAGCTCAAGGACTACCTCGAGAACTGTTAGGCTTCGCTGCTAGCACTATGGGCTGCTAGGCCTTCGTTGCCTGCGCTATCGACTGCTAGGTTTTCGTGGCATGCACCGCAGGCTGCTAGGCTTCTGCAGTTTGTACCGTAGGATGCTAGGTCCCCGTGGCGTGCGCCATTGACTGCTTGAGTTCCGTATGGACGAATTGAGCCCCGCACGGCATCACGAGCCGCGTGGGGCTTTTGCATGGCTGTCGTGCTGCGTGGGTTTTTGTATGGATGGCGGGCTGTGCGGGATTGTGCATGACTGGCGGGCCGTGCGGGGTTATGCATGGGCTAACGGGCTGTCCTGGAAGTGCAATGGTGGTTTAAAGGGAGGCGGCCCTGGTCGAGCCAGTCCAACTTCAACAAGTCGGCCCATCTTCAACGCGATTGTTCACTTTGCTTCCCAGCTAGATTAGCGTGCTGTTCAAATCGGCCCATCTTCAGCGTAACGCCCAGCATTGTTTTTCGCTCGGGTGGATCGCGTGGTCAAATCGGGTCATATTCAACCAAGGAGCTTGGCTTTACCATCACCGCCATGGTGGATAACGTGGCCAAAGCGGTTCATATTCAATCTACGCGGTCATGACCGTGGTGGCGTCGCGAAAAGCGGAGTAGGCCCTCGACCTAGAATCCATCTTCCTCCGAACTTACGCCGCCTCACCCATCCAGTCCAGCTCCGTCAGCGCGGCGATCCTCGCCCTCGCGCGCTCAACCTGCTCGCCGCCCGGCTCGGGAATCGGGCCCGCGACCCGCTCCCACAGCGCCTCGATACCCGATGGGTCCATGTACCTGCGGCTCGACCACTCCTCGCACGCCCCGCGGAACACTGCCTCCACCAGACTGACGAGCTCCGCTTCGGAGGGGAAGCTCTGAACTACCCTCGACCTGCGCTTTATCTCCCTATCAAGTCGCTCCTGAACGTTGTTGGTGCGTATACGGCCGCGGAGCTGGGGTGCGGCGTGCTCACCCTGCGCGACATCGTGGCGGAGCTGGAGAAGCCCGGCCGCGACCCGCGCGACGACGCTCCCGAGGTGGGCATGGAGCTCAAGGGCGCGGTGCGCAACGTGGTCGACTTCGGCGCGTTCGTGGACGTCGGCGTGCACCAGGACGGATTGGTGTACATCTCCAAAATGGCGGACCGCTTCGTGGGGCACCCGAGCGAGGTCGTCTCCGTGGGCGACACGGTGACCGTGTGGGTCACGGGCGTGGACCGCGCCCGCAAGAAGATCTCCCTCACCATGGTCGAGGGCCGTATGTAGGAGGCGGCCCCGGGGCCGGAGTCAGGCCTGTGCGCGAAGGCGGTGCCAGCACCGGCGCGGCAGGGTGCCGCGCGAAGGCGGTCCCAGGGTCGGCGCTGCGGGTTGTCGTGCTCTTCATCTTCAAGCTGGACGAACGCCGCTCCTGCAAATCTCGCGCCCTGAGCAATTGAGAACGGCTGGCCGTCTTCAAGCTGGAAGGATACCGCGCCTGCAAGCCGACCGAACGTGCTGCCCTACGGAGCACCAGCACGTTCGGCCACTTTTCGCCCTTGTTTTCACCTGAAAAGTGGCATTTCGTGCTGACGAGCCGCAGGGCAGCACGTTCGGCCGCCTTGCGCTGCCATGCTGCCGGTCCTCGCCCTGTTTCCATCCTGGCGTGCCGTGGGCCGGCGCGTGGGACCACTGCGGTCACTTCACCAGAGACCAGCACGATTGGCCACCTTTCGCCCTTGTTTTCACCTGAAAAGTGGCTGATCGTGCTGGTGCGTTGCAGGACAGCTCCCGCGGACACTTTTTACCCTTGTTTTTCGAGAAAAGTGAAACTTCGTGCTGGCGTGCGGCAGGGCAGCGCCCGTGGCCACTATGCGCTGGCGTGTCGCTGTCCTCCAAGTGGGAGGGTCGCTGCATATACCCCCTCATGTCGTGCTGCCGGTGTCCGGATGCGAGGGTCAATCGCATACTTCATTGGCCATATGGTCAAATCTCTGCGTGTCTGGGCGAATCTGAATTCACTGGCGCTTTGAAATCACGCAAATGCCCGGCCGATTGGTCAAATCACCCTGTGACTGGGTGAACTTGAACCCCTCATGTGCTTCCAATTAATCAAATATAAGGAGCATTGGTCAAATTGCCCCGCGATTGGGCTTCCATGGTGCTAAATCTTGGGTTGTGATACTCGATCAACGCATTGAAAAGGCCCAGTCACGGGGTAATTTGACCAATGGTCTTGGTTTTTGCTTCCGGATGGCGTCGTGAACTCGCCAACGACGCGGGTAAGGTGCCCAGTCAGCGGGTGATTTGACCACGCCCCCTCATTTTTGCAGCTTATGATGCCGAGATGGCGACGCGAGGCGGGGGAGCTTACGACTTCCGGCGTTAAGAGTGGATTCTGTGTCGTTGGGATCGCGTCGCACGGAATTGAGATTGGGGCGCACGGCGGAGAGCTTGCGCTGCGCTACCTGCTCTCCCTCGCCGCCGGCGAGCCCGGTTTCAAGGTCGACGACATCGACCACTTCGGCAACCGCCGCATCCGCACGATGGGCGGGCTCGTGGCGAACCAGTTCCGCACGGGCATGAGCCGTATGGAGGGCGTGATGTGCGGATGGGAGTTCACGGGCTTCGAAGTTAAGCTTGCAGCGCGTGGAGGAGGGGCTTGCTCCCTTTGACGTCGGGTTTGAGGCCTACGGCGTCGTAATTGACGCCTATGACCCCGGAATTGCTGTCCGCAGCGTCCAATTTGCGGTGCGCGAGGTGAGCTTGGGGTTCGTGATGGGGAGTTCAATGAGGCTACGTCGAGCTTGATGACTATGACGTCGAGCTTGATGACGGTGGCGTAGGGGTGACGGGCTGCTGCGTTGAGAGCTGGATTGCCATGCTCGAACGGCTCTCTTTTACGATGATCTGACTAAACGGATCTACCTGCATTCCGTACACCGTAAAACAGACCAGGGCTCCTGCAGGTTGGTGCGCGGGTTGGTGGCAAGATAGTGGCAAAACAATCGGCCAGCTCAAGCAGAGGCGCATCCTCAAGTGCGCGAGTTGGTGGCAACAAAGTAGCAAAGCAACAAAAAGACCCGCTGATAAGCGGGTCTGAAAGTTCTGGCTCCTCGAGTAGGACTTGAACCTACAACAACGCGGTTAACAGCCGCGGGCTCTACCATTGAGCTATCGAGGAATTGTCAAGTTGCTGCTCGCTCTGTGCGCCCTTGCAACGAAATTTATTATACGAAACATCGAGACGCGTGCAAGCACTTTTTTAAAAATTTTTTCAAGTGCCCGATCCGCCGCGTTTCTAAGCCTATTCGGCCTGGAAGGTGTCGCGGTCGGGGGCGAAGCTCTGCATCGCCTCGATGGTGCGGGCGAACAGCTCGTCGAGCTCCCAGCCGAGCATCTCGGCACCCGAGCGGATCACGTCGCGGCTCACGCCGGCGGCAAAGCGCTTGTCCTTGAACTTCTTCTTGAGCGACTTCACGTTGAAGTCCATAACGCTCTTGGACGGGCGCATCACAACGGCGGCGCCAATAAGGCCGGTGAGCTCCTCGCAGGCAAAGAGGATCTTCTCCATCATGAGCTCCGGCTTGGGAAGCGAGGTGTTGAAGTCGCTCGTGTGACTCTGAATGGCGCGGATGAGTTCCGGAGTGCCGCCGGCCGCCTCGATGTCCTTGGCGGCGTAGATGGTGTGGTTCATGGGGTCGTCGTCGTGCTCTTCCCAGTCCAGGTCGTGCAGCAGGCCCACAATGCCCCAAAACTGGACGTTCTCGGGGTCGTACTCCTGCGCAAAGTAACGCATCGTGTTCTCGACCGTTTCGCCGTGCTCAAGGTGGAACGGATCGGTGTTGTGGGCGCAGAGCAGCTCGTAGGCCTGCTCGCGCGTCATGCCGGCAGAAAGGGTTGGCATGGTGACCTCCTCAGGTGCAAGAAGCCTTATAGATGCCCTTAGTTTAGCGCGGCGAGTTCCCCGGCGGCTGCCACGGCATCCATAAAGCGCTGCTCGATCTCGGACTCCTCGGCATCGAGCGCGACGGCGAACTCCTCGATGGAGCGCTTGCGGGCCTCTTTGAGCACGCGCGCGTAATAGCTGCTGGGTTTTTTACCGCGCGCCTCGGCCTCGGCGATGCGGCAGCGCATGGTTTTCGCTACGCGGACAGTTTCGGGGGCGCCCAGCTTGAGCTGCTGTTTAAAATGCGTCTCCTCAAGCGAGCTGTTGCGCTCCGTGAACGGGTCCACGTCCAGCTCGGCGTAGGTGGCCAAAAGATCCTCCGCGGCATCGCGCGAGATGGCCTCATGCAGGCGATTTTGCTGTGAGAGGGGATAGGAGAGGTGCGTCTCGGAGCGGCCGCTGCGTGCGCGCAGCAAGATCATGGGCGCGGGTCCCTCGTCCGAAAAGCCCACGACCGTGCAGACGCCCTGCCCGGGATGAATAACGTGCTGACCGATTTTGAACATGCTTCCTCCAACTGAATACCCCATACGCTAATATTGCTCTATTCTACCATGTTTACGTGCGGATTCGTACAAAAGTGCCCCTATAAGCTCTCAATTAGCATGAATAACGAGTGAAAAAACCGCAGCAAGCTAAGCGCAAGCGTGCAAAACGAATCATCTCTATGCATTCCCGTGCTCACATGCTCCACAAAAATGATGAACACCGCACGGTTTATTCAATTGTTCGGCCACTAGCTGCGGCGCTGTGCTAAAGTACAGTGCGTCTGTACGTGAGCCCTGCGAGAAGGACATCTCAGGGCCATAGGATGAGGAGGACCTCTATGCCGGAGAAGATTGAAGAGCTGGTACGCGCCGCGCTGACCGCTGCTCAGGAGGCTGGCGACCTGCCCGCGTTCGAGCTTGAGGATTGTGGTATCGAGCGACCGGCTGACACTTCTCACGGCGAGTGGACCTCCACCTGCGCTATGAAGTCCGCCAAGCTCGCCCATTGCGCGCCGCGCGCCATCTCCGAGGCGATTGTGAAGCATCTGCCCGAGAACGCCGACGTCGAGAAGGTCGAGATCGCGGGCCCCGGCTTCATTAACTTCTACCTGTCTGCCGCCTGCAAGAACGCCGTGTTCGGCGTCGCCCGCGAGCAGGGCATGGATTTCGCCAAGTCCAACGTGGGCAAGGGCTTGAAGACCCAGGTCGAGTTCGTGTCCGCCAACCCGGTCGGCCCCATGCACGTGGGTCACGGCCGCTGGGCCGCGCTCGGCGACTCGCTTTGCCGCGTGATGAGCCACGCCGGCTACGACATCCAGCGTGAGTTCTACATCAACGACCACGGCTCCCAGATGGACGTGTTCGGCAACTCCATCTCCTACCGCTACATGCAGCTCATCGAGATCATGGAGAAGGAGGGCCTCGACATCGACGGCGCCCGCGATTTCCTGGCCAAGGACCGCGACAACTTCGTGCAGGACGAGGCTGACGAGCACCTCGATTCGCATCCCTACATGGACGCCTTCACCGAGGGCCTGGGCGGCAACGCCTACGGCGGCACCTACATCATCGACGAGGCCGCTGCCTTCTACAAGAAGGACGGCGACAAGTGGGCCCACGTGTCGGATGAGGAGCGCATGCTCTACTTCCGCGAGGAGGGCTACGCCAAGATGGTGGAGAACATGCGCCAGCTGTGCCACGACGTCCGCTGCGACTTCGACAAGTGGTTCTCGGAGCGCACCGTCTACATCAAGGACACCGAGGGCGCAAACGCCGGCACCTCCGCGGTCGACCGCGCCTTTGCCAAGCTCGAGGAGATGGGTTACCTCTACAACAAGGACGGCGCCCTGTGGTTCCGTTCCACCGACCTGGGCGATGACAAGGACCGCGTGCTGGTGAAGGCCAACGGCGAGTACACCTACTTCGCCTCCGACGTGGCCTATCACTGGGATAAGTTCCAGCGCGTCGACCACGTTATCGACATCTGGGGCTGCGACCACCACGGCTACATCAACCGCGTGCGCTGCGTCTGCGACGCCTTGGGCTACCCCGGCAAGTTCGAGGTGCTGCTCGGCCAGTTCGTCAACCTGCTCCGCAACGGCAAACCGATCCGCATGTCCAAGCGCAAGGGCACCATGGTCACCTTCCAGGAGCTCGTGGACGAGGTCGGCGCCGACGCCACGCGCTACACCCTGATCTCCCGCTCCTCCAACCAGGCCATCGACTTCGACATCGAGGCCGTTAAGGAGAAGAGCCAGAACAACCCCGTGTACTACGTGCAGTACGCGCATGCCCGCATCTGCTCCATCCTGCGCAAGGCCGCCGGTGTGACGGTTGAAGAGGCCGCCGAGCTGGGCATGGACGCCGTGGCCGCCAAGGCCATCGGCGAGAACGTGGACTACGCGCTGCTCACCGACCCCACCGAGCTCGCGCTCTCCCGCAAGATCTCCGAGCTCGAGGACCTCATCGCCTCCTGCGCCCGCGACCGCGCGCCGTTCCGCCTCACGCACTTCGCCGAGGAGCTCGCCGCCGGCTTCCACAGCTTCTACCAGGCCTGCCAGGTGCTGCCGAGCGAGGGCCGTCCGGTCGACGCCGAGCTGTCTCACGCCCGCCTCGCCGCGTGCGACGCCGTGCGCTCCGTGCTGGCACTCGTGCTGAGCCTGATCGGCGTTTCCGCGCCTGAGACCATGTAGTCGCAGCTTCCCATAGCTCACATGTTGCTGAGCCGCCCGCGTGTTGGTGCGCGGGCGGCTTTTTATGTGCAGCTCAGGTGCGTTATGGTATATTTCACCTAGCGCGAACGTGTGCGCCCCAATTCTCCCTACAACGTATGCGAATTCACCCCATGTTTGTAGCTTTACGGGTTTGCGTAAGCGTTCGCACCAATAACGCGAGAAGAAAGTAGAACCGCGTGTCTGAAGAAATGAATACTGAAAACGCCCCTGCCGAGGTCGAAGCACCTGCTGCTGCGTCCGCGCGTGCTGGTGCTGAGGCGCCTGCCAAGAGGGTTGTTAAGGCTGCTGAGAAGGCCGCTGCAAAGGCGGATGCCGCTGAGGCGGAGGCTGTAAAGGCCGCTGCCGCGTCTGAGAAGGCCGTTGCCGATGCCGCTCCTGCTCAGGCTCCTGCTGAGGACGCCAAGCCGGTCAAGCGCCGCCCCGGTCGTCCCCGCAAGAGCGAGGCTGCCCGTGCCGCGCAGGCCGCTGAGTCCTCCCAGGACGCTCCGAGCTCTGATGCCGCCCAGGCGAAGGTCGATGAGGGCGCATCTGAGCCCCAGGTAGCCGCTCCCGCGAAGCGTCGTGGCCGTCCACGCAAGAGCGCACAGGCGGCTGCCGAGGCCGAGGCCGCTGTCGCCGTTGAATCCGCCGAGATCATGCAGGCCCGCGCCCTAGCGCAAATCAGCCAGGCGTCGGTCGTGCGCCGCGAGCGCAGGCGTGCCGAGCGTGCGGAGAAAATGCTGACGGGCGGGTCTTCCGAGGGCGCTGCTCCTGCGAAGGACGCGACTTTTGATCCTGTTGCCGATAAGCCGCTTATGGTGGACCCGGCCCTGCGCCCGCACGCGCGCGGCCGCAAGCCCAAGGCCTATGTGGAGGCCGAGAAGGCCGTAGCCGAGGCTCTGGCTGCTCAGCAGGCCGCGTATATGGCGGAGCGTGAGAAGGCCGCCCATGCGGGGGAGAAGGCCGAGGACGGCGCGGCTGCGCAGGTCGAGGGCGCTGGTGCTTCTGCTGCCGAGCGCGCTGCCGAGTCAGTCTCCGAATCTGAGGCCGCAGTTGCTCCCGTGCGCGATTCCCGTCCGGGTCGCGCCTCCCGCGCCAAGAAAGCTGCCGCCGATGCCCCGCGCGGCAAGAGGCGCTCGAAGGCCGGCGTCGACGAGGATGCGCCTGCACCCGCGGCTCCCGCAGACGCCTCCGCATCCGAGGGTGCTTCCGCCGAGTCCTCCTCGGCAGCTGATGCCTCCGCCCCTGAGTCCCCTGCGGTAGATGCCGAGCCCCGCGAGGGCAAGCAGGCGCGTCGCTCGCACCAGTCCCGCCGCGACAACGACCGCGCCGACCGCCCCGACCGCGCCGACCGTGCCGACAGGAAGAACGGCAAGGCCGATGAGCGCCGCGAGCGTCGCGAGCGCCAAAAGGAGATGCGCAAGCAGCGCAACAACCGTGCCATGCCCACGGAGCCGAGCCTTTCTAAGGACGAGCTCGCCGCCATGAAGGTCGCCGAGCTGCGCGAGAAGGCGCGCGAGCTTGATATGGACCCGACGGGCATCAAGAAGGCCGAGCTCGTCGAGGCGGTCTATGCCGCAGCTGCCCGCGCCGAGGGTTTCCGTGACATCGAGGGCATTCTCGATATGGACAACCAGGGCTACGGCTACATCCGCGCGCACGGGTACATGCCCAGCCGCGACGACGCTTTCGTTTCGGCGCAGTTCATCCGCGGTGCGGGCCTTCGCGCGGGCGATTACATCTGCGGTACGCTGCGCCCCATGCGCCCACAGGACAAGCTCCCCGGTCTGGCCAAGCTCACGTCGGTGAACGGCATGGATCCCGACCAGGTCAAAAAGCGCCCCAAGTTCTCCGACTTGACCCCCATTTACCCCAACGAGCCGCTCAAGATGGAGCACGGCAAGGATTCGATCACCGGCCGCGCCATCGACATCGTGAGCCCGATCGGCAAGGGCCAGCGCGGCCTCATCGTCTCGCCGCCCAAGGCCGGCAAGACCACGATTTTGAAGAAGATCTGCCAGTCCATCGCCGTGAACAACCCCGAGGTGCACCTCATCTGCCTTCTGGTGGACGAGCGCCCCGAGGAAGTCACCGACATGCAGCGCTCCATTAAGGGCGACGTGGTGGCATCGACCTTCGACATGCCGGCGGACAACCATACGCGCGTGTCCGAGCTCGTGATCGAGCGCGCCAAGCGCATCGTCGAGATGGGCGGCGACGTGGTCGTGGTGCTCGACTCCATCACGCGCCTCGCCCGCGCCTACAACATCGCCGCGCCCGCCTCGGGGCGTATCCTGTCCGGCGGCGTGGACTCCGCGGCGCTGTACCCGCCCAAGCGCTTCCTGGGCGCCGCGCGCAACATCGAGAACGGCGGCTCGCTCACCATCCTCGCCTCCGCGCTCATCGAGACTGGCTCCAAGATGGACGAGGTGATCTTCGAGGAGTTCAAGGGCACCGGCAACATGG